>DATIYF010000134.1:0-2969 GCA_035517775.1 Terriglobales bacterium | reverse complement strand
AGGCGCGAGGTGAGCACGATGGAGAGCAGGCCAACGGGCACGTTGACGTAGAAAATCCAGCGCCAACTGAAATTGTCGGTGATCCAGCCGCCGAGAGTTGGGCCGATGGCCGGGGCGAGTACGACGGCCATGCCGTACATGGCAAAGGCGAGGCCGCGCTTGGCGGCGGGAAATGTGTCGGCGAGGATGGCCTGCTCGCTGGGCTGGAGGCCACCGCCGCCGAGTCCCTGAAGGATGCGGAAAAAGATAAGCATGCCGAGGCTGGGGGCGAGGCCGCAGAGAAATGAGCTGGCGGTGAAAATGAAGACGCAAAGCATGTAGAAGCGCTTGCGGCCGATGAGCGTGGAGAACCAGCCGCTCATGGGGAGGATGATGGCGTTGGAGACCAGATACGAAGTGAGGACCCAGGTGCTTTCGTCCTGACCGGCAGACAGTCCTCCAGCGATGTGAGGCAAGGCGACATTGGCGATGCTGGTGTCCAGCACCTCCATGAACGTGGCGAGAGTAACGGTAATGGCGATGAGCCAGGGATTGACGGCGGGGCGGTCTGCCGCAGAATCGGCCGCGAAACTGCCCGGCGCCGCGCTCAACGCGCCGTGACCCGCGATTGGAGAATCATACAGATGGCAGTCTGGCGGGCGCGGTGTTTACCCGGCGAGAGCAAGGTTTTCACCGGAGCGGGCCTGAGCGTTGAGGGTGTTCATGAGACCGAGGATGGTCTGGACCACGACTTGATCACCGGAAGCAGTGTTGAGCATAAGGTGATAGAGCGGCAGATTCGGCCACTCGACGTGAAAATATTTCTGGACGTATTCCTTGCGGTCGCGATCCACGGTTTCGACGAGTTCTCCAGCTTCCGCTTCCGTCTTGCCGCGAGCCATGAGGCGGCGCACCTTCGCTTCGCGGGGAGCAAACAGGAAGACTCGCAGAGTGTCGTCGCGGTCCCGAAGGAAATGCTGAGAGCCCCTGCCGACGATTACGCTGTTCCCTGAGCCGGCTATCCGCGCGACCAATTGGCTTGTGTATTTGATGATGCACTCGCTGTCCAGGAGATTGAGCTTGTGGACGTTTTGGCTGCCTTCGTAGCTGCCGCGAAGAAACGCTTTGAAGAGCCGGTAGTACAGGGGATCGTTGCGCTCTTCGCGCTCTTTCACGACGGATTCGGGACACTTGGCGTACTGGGCGATTTCTTCCGTGAGCAGATTGTCCCAGAGTTTCCAGCCGAGATTATCAGCGAGAAGGCGGGCGATTTCACCGCCGCCACATCCGTATTCCCGCTCCACGGTGATGATGCGGATCATGGGAACACCTCACAATCCTCCACTGGGCATGCGCAGTGCCTAAGCGCGCCCCGGACATTCTAGCGCACTCAGCCGACAGCGATCTCGCCACCGCCGCCCGGCGAATTCTTCTTCAGAGTGAAGGCGAGAATGAACATGATGGCGGAAGCCACGGCGAGGACCTTGTAAATATCTATGTAGGCGAGGCAGCCAGCCTCAGCAAGGACGCGTCCGTAGATGCGGCCGACCGCCTGGGCGCGCGCATCGTGAGCGCTCAGGCCGGACGCGGAGAAGTGCCGCGCCATGCTGGCCACAGAGTTCTGGAAATTCTGATTCCCGTTTCGGATGTAATTTACCAGGATTTGCTGATGGTATTGAGAGCGCCGGTCCAGCATGGTGGTGACGAACGAGGTCCCCACACTGCTGCCTATATTGCGCATGAAATTCATCAGGCCCGCTACGGAATTATTTTCCTCCGGGGAAATACCGATGTAGGAAGCCAGGTTGATGGGCACAAAAAGGAATCCCAGGCCGGCGGACTGGACCACGCGAAGCCACATCGCGGAATTGAAACTGACATCCAAGTCCGTGTAGATTGTGGAAACGAACATGGCAAAAGCCAGGTAGAACCAACCGAAGGCGATCAGGCGGCGCGCCTGGAACTTGGTGGTGAGGAATCCCACCACAGGCATCATGAAGAGCAAGGCCAAGCCGCCCGGAGAAATGCAGAATCCAGCAACCTGGGCGGTGTATCGCAGAAGCGTTTGGAGAAACAGCGGCACCATCACCAGGGCGCTGAAATAGCCGAAGCCAAGCATGAACATCTGCAGGCTGGCGTTTGAGAAGTTGAGGCTGCGGAAAAGCCGAATGTTAACGACCGGGGCCTTTTGATACCACTCCCAGATCACCAGCGCGACCAGGCAGACCGCAGACACGATGATTAGAGTCGTAATGAACCTGGAGCCGAACCAATCTTCTTCCTGACCCTTATCGAGCAGCACTTGCAGCGAGCCAACACCGAGAGCCAGAAGAGAAATGCCGATGTAGTCCAATCTCGCGCCTGCAGCCTTGAGCTTGGCGAGGTAGGGCGGGTCGTCCACGAACCGGTTGACGAGCAGCAGGGTGATCAAACCCACGGGAATATTGATGAGGAAGATCCAGCGCCAGGCGTAATTGAAGGTGATCCAACCGCCGAGTGTGGGGCCGACAGTTGGCGCCACTACTGCCGTAATGCCATAGAGCGCGAATGCGGCGCCGCGTTTCTCCGGCGGGAACGTGTCTGCGAGGATGGCTTGCGCCATGGGTTGCAGTCCGCCGCCACCAGCGCCCTGGAGCACGCGATAGAAAAGGAGAATGCCGAGAGACGACGCAGTGCCACAGAGAAAAGAAGTAACGGTAAACAGAAACAGGCAAATCATGAAAAAGCGCTTGCGTCCGACGCGGCCCGCAATCCAACCGCTGATGGGGAGCACGATGGCATTGGAGACGAGATAGGAGGTGAGCACCCAGGTCGCGTCGTCGTTGCTGGCCGCCAGATTTCCGGCGATATAGGGCAGGGCGACGTTGGCTATGCTGGTGTCGAGGACCTCCATGAAGGCAGCGAGGGCCACGACAGCAGCGATCATCCAGGGATTAAACTTGGGCCGCCAAATATCCTGGTCAAGAGTGAGGGCGGCAGCGCTCATTGCA
>DATIYF010000133.1:0-12708 GCA_035517775.1 Terriglobales bacterium | reverse complement strand
GCCGTGGAGCTGGATGCGCCGGTGGAGCACAACCTCAAGAAGATCGCCCGCGCCCTGAAGCGCGATGTGGAAGACCTGGTCATCATTGTGCTCGACCGCCCCCGGCATGAGAAGCTGATTGCCGACATTCGCGCCACCGGAGCCCGCATCAAGCTGATCGGTGACGGCGACCTTTCTGCGGGGATTGCCGCCGCCGTGCTGGGCACGGGCGTGCACGCGGTTATGGGGTCAGGGGGTGCGCCCGAGGGTGTAATCACCGCCGCGGCAGTGCGCTGCGTGAACGGCTACATGGTTGGACGGCTGGTGATTGACAAGCCGGAATTGGAAGAACGCATTGACCGCATGGGCATCAAGGATAAGAAGAAGGTGTACGAGGCCGAGGACCTGGCGCCGGGCAAGCAGCTCATCTTCGCAGCCACCGGAGTAACCGAGGGCGCTCTGCTCAAGGGCGTGCGCTTCTTTGGCGAGGGCACGCGGACTTCTTCGGTCATCATGACCCTGCGCACCGGCAAAGTGCGCTTCATCGAAAGTATTCACCTGGATAAAGACGCCGAGGTGCGGGTCAGGTTCTCGTAGGCGGCGAATCAGGCGGAAAACCGGCGAACCACGCAGGGCAGGAAAGATTCGCCCTTAAGGCCCTTGCGTATCTTCTAAACCTTCGTGTAACTTCGTGCCCTTCGTGGTTATTGCTTTTTCCAGATGATCGCCGCGCCGTTGGCGGAGCCGTCGCTTTCAGCCCGTTACTTCATTTCTTTCATCCGCTCTGGCGGGACCTTGGGGAACGGCGGAAATTCCACTGAGGGGCCCTGGAACATGGCGATGGTCTTCTCGGCCCGCCGCGTGCCATCATGCACCGCAATTTTGTGGGGAACGCCCACCTCGTATCCTTCCCAGAGCGAAACGCCGGCGTAGGCGCCATCTTTGCGCAGCACGTAATACGTCATGTCCACGTAACGGAGCTTGTTCATGTCATTGTCGTAGATCTTGGCCACGCGCTTGAGCGCGTCCATGCCGGCGTCATGGGGCGGCATGCCATGGCGCATGTTCTCGATGATGGTATGCGCGCCCGCAACCTTAATATTCTCTTCCCCGCTGCCGGTCGCACCCGCCGAGCCAATGTCCGGATCGGTATAGCAGCCGGCCCCAATGATGGGCGAATCGCCCACGCGTCCGGGCATTTTGTAGGCCAGCCCGCTGGTGGTGGTGCAGCCGGAGATTTCGCCCTTGTCGTTGAGCGCCGAGCAGTGGATCGTCCCCGTGGGCGGAAACAGCACCTTGCGGATGGCCTCGCGGCGAGTCTCTTCGGGAATTCCCAGGTTCTCCGCCATTTCGTCGAGCCGTTGCAGACGCTCCTCCCATAGCTCCGAGTGCGGCTTCTCTCCGCTTTCCGGCGCCTGCCAGTGCGGATCGGCCAGGCCCGGTCCCCACCAGTCGTCGGTCGAGTGGTATTCCTTCCACAGCATCCAGATTTTGCGCGAGTGCTCGGTCAGCAGATCCATCTGCGGAAAGCCCATTGCCTTGGCAAAGCGGTCCGCGCCCTCGCTCACCAGCATGACGTGCCCGGTATGCTCCATGACCGCTTTGGCCACCTGCACCGCGTTCTTGACATTGTGCAGAGCCCCCACTGAACCCGCGCGCCGCGTGGGCCCGTGCATACAGCAGGCATCGAGCTCGACCACGCCATCTTCGTTGGGAAGCCCGCCATAGCCCACGCTGGTGTCGTGCGGATCGTCTTCCGGGCCGGTCACCACCTTGATCGCCGCCTCCAGCGTATCGCCGCCGTTGACCAGGAACTTGTAGGCCTCGTCGAGATAGTTGTATCCATTGCCGGCGCAGATGATGATGGGCGCCTTGTGCGCAGATTCTTTCACGCCCGATTGTGCAGCCGGCATGGGCTGCGCCTCTCCCCGCAGGCTCAATGACAAGGTCCCTGCCACAGCGGTGCTGACGAACTCGCGGCGCGAGAAGGGCATGATTTCCTCCACAAAATGATTTGAAAACGTCCGCCAGCATATCAGCCGGCGGCGGCCAGTTTCTATGGCGCTGCTAAAATTGTGATGTGAGCGTTCTGCACAACCTGCGCGTTACCCTGGAAATGATCAAGTGGGAGCACTCCGTCTTTGCCTTGCCTTTCGCGCTGTGCGGCGCCATGCTGGCCGCGAATGGCCTGCCCACCTGGCATCAGCTCGCGTGGATCGTGGTGGCCATGATCGCGGCGCGCTCGGCAGCCATGGCCTTCAACCGCCTGGCCGACGCCGCCATTGACGCCGATAATCCCCGCACGCGTACGCGCGCCTTGCCCGCGGGCCTGCTCAGCCGCGGCTTTGTCGCAACTTTCGTCGCGATTTCCTGCGCCGTGCTGGTGCTGGCCGCCTGGCAGCTGAATCGCCTGGCCTTCCTTCTTTCTCCCCTGGCGCTGGCGGTGGTGCTGCTTTATTCCTACAGCAAGCGCTTTACCCGCTGGTCGCATCTGGTGCTGGGCTTTGCCCTGGGCATTGCTCCTGCGGCGGCCTGGATTGCCGTGCGTGGCTCGCTCGATCCCCGCATACTTTTGCTGACCGCCGCCGTGACCTTCTGGGTGGGCGGCTTCGACGTGCTCTACGCCTGCCAGGACTACGACTTCGACCGCGAGGCCGGTCTGCACTCGGTGCCGCGTTACTGGGGAATTCAGCGCGCGCTGTGGGTCGCCCGCGCCTTTCATCTGCTCATGCTGCTCCTGCTGGTTGCGCTTGTGGTGGAATTTGGCCTGGGGAAACTGGCGCTGATCGGCGTCCTGGCCGTGGCCTTGCTGCTGGCCTACGAGCATTCCCTGGTTTCGCACCATGACCTGAGCAGGCTCAACGCCGCCTTTTTCACCATGAATGGCGTGATCTCCGTGGTCTTTTTCCTCTTCGTCGCCGGGGATTTATTACTGCGGCGCTGATCGTCCTACGCGGCCGCTTTGACCTCGCTCATCAGCGCCAGCAGGTTCTGCTCCGAATCGCGAAAGAAAGTCATCCACAAGTCATGCGTGGGCAGTTTGGCGATGAGATGCGGCGTGTCTTCGAAATGCACGTTCTGCGCGAGCATCTTCTGATGTGTGGCAGAAATATCGGACACGGCGAAGTAGAGAATGGAGCTCGGATGGTCAAACTCGGCCTTCTCGGGTTTGCTCAGCATCAGGCGCACTCCGCCACAGTCGAAGAACGCCAGGCTGCCTGCGGTAAACAGCAGCTTCAGCCCAAGCACATCGCGGTAAAATGCGGCCGCCCGCTCGACGTCGTGAACGTGGATCGCAATCTGGCCAATGCGCGAAATCCCTGGCGCCTCGCTGGTAACGGTCATGGCCTCTTCTCGCCGTAGATATGAGTCAGCATGGCTATGACGCAGGGTAAAGAGCCGAGGTCAATAAATAGCATAAACTGTTATCCAAATCGGTCCCCGGTGGATTGTTGGATTCATTAAACGGCCACGGCGGGCGTCAATCAACGCTCTCCCATCTCCCCTAACGCCCCCGGCTGCTTCCCGTGGCCAAGCTGCGATATCATAGATAAAGATGGCCGCCCACGCCTTCCAGACCGACGATCCGCGCCTTCAGCCAATCCATGCCAAGGTCCTGGCGGGCGAGCGGTTAAGCGAGCACGACGCCCTAGCCCTCTACCGCACCGGCGACATTCTTGCCGTTGGCTGGATGGCTAATTTCGTCCGCGAGCGCATGCACGGCGATAGGACTTTTTTCAACGTCAATCGCCATATCAATCCTACCAACGTCTGCGTGGCCGCTTGCCGGCTCTGCGCCTTTGGCCGCAAGAAAGACGCCCCCGGCGCCTATACCATGGCGCTCGAAGAGGCCTTCCAGACCGCGGCTTCCGGTTACAGCGAGGCGGTGACCGAATTTCATATCGTGGGCGGCCTGCATCCCGATCTGCCCTTTCAATATTTCCTCGATCTGATCTCGGGACTGAAGGAGCGCTTTCCCCAGGTCCACCTGAAAGCCTTCACCATGGTCGAGGTGGCCTACCTCGCGCGGCGCGCCAAGCTTTCGATCAAAGAGACGCTGGAGCAGATGAAAGCTGCCGGCGTGGATTCCCTTCCCGGGGGCGGCGCCGAGATTTTCGCCGACCGCGTGCGCCACATCATCTGCGATCACAAGATTGATGGCGATCAATGGCTGGAAACCGCGCGTCTGGCTCACCAGATCGGCCTGAAGTCGAACGCCACCATGCTCTACGGCCACATCGAAAGCGACGAAGACCGCGTGGACCATCTGCTGAAGCTGCGCGCCCTGCAGGATGAAAGCGGCGGCTTCCAGACTTATATTCCTCTCGCCTTTCATCCCGACAACACGCCGCTGCAGCACCTGCCCAGGACCACGGGCATGCTCGATATCAAGCAGATCGCCATCGGCCGCCTGGTGCTCGATAACTTTCCCCACATCAAATCTTACTGGCAGATGGTGACGGCGAAGATGGCGCAGATTTCTCTGCGCTTCGGCGCCGACGATATGGATGGCACCGTGGTGGAAGAAAAGATCTATCACGATGCCGGGGCCACCACTCCCCAGGGCATGCGCCGCCAGGAATTGATTCGCCTGATCAAAGCAGCCGGCCGCGAGCCCATCGAGCGCGACACCCTCTACCGGCCGGTCACGCGCACCGAAACTTCGGTCACAGTTGCGGTCTAAGACCGGCGTTTTTCAAATCCCTACGTCAATCAAAGTAAAACTTTGTAAAGATTCCGTCATCGTTCTTGACCCTACAGGCCTCAGGCCGGATGCTTTTAGGTTAACGTTCCGCCTTCAACGTACAATAATTCTGTAACGCCAGAGCGTCTTTAGGCGTCAAAAACTCGTCGTATTTCATACCTCGAATCCATGCCAAAAACGACCCCCGGTAACTTGATCGTGACTGATAGCCGCGAGGGCGGAACATCCCGGCCGCTTGCCGCCGGAAATTCGCGCCTATCGAACTCTCCACTCCGTTTCGCGGGCGCCCACTGGATCACGCTCAGCGCCGCTCTGCTGCTGTGCGCTTCCTGGCTGGGGTGCGCCGGTAGCAACCCGAAGGCCGCCACCCGCGGCGGCAACCAGGCCATGCCGGTCTCGGTGGCCACGGTTGAAAAGCAGGACCTGCCGGTCTTTCTGACCGGCCTGGGAACCGTCACCGCCTACAACACCGTGAGCGTCAAGAGCCGGGTGGATGGCCAGCTGGTGCAGGTCGCCTTCAAAGAGGGCCAGCACGTCAATAAGGGCGATCTGCTGGCGGAAATTGATCCCCGGCCCTTCGAAGTCCAGCTCAACCAGGCCCAGGCCCAGCTTTACCGCGACCAGGCTTCACTGCGCGACGCGCAACTGAACTATGAGCGCTACAAGGGTCTGCTGGAGGAGTCCGGGGCCATGTCGCAGCAGCAGGTGGATACCCAGCATGCCACCGTGGACCAGCTGCAGGGCGCGGTGCGCACCGATCAGGCCGCCATTGATAATGCCAAGCTGCAACTGGTGTATTGCCGCATCACCGCCCCGGTAAGCGGCCGCATCGGGCTGCGCCTGGTGGATGTGGGCAACATGGTGCACGCCGCCGATACCAACCCTCTGGTCGTCATCACCCAGCTGCAGCCCATCGCGGTAATTTTCACTCTGCCGGAAGACCAGCTTCCCAGCGTGATGCAGCACATGCACGGCGGAACCTTGCAAGTGGAAGCTTACAGCCGCGACGATCAGACCAAAATCGCAACCGGCAAACTGCTTACCATTGACAACCAGATTGATACTTCCACCGGCACGGGCAAGCTGAAAGCTGTTTTCGATAACAAGGGCGATGAGCTCTGGCCCAACCAGTTCGTCAACGTCCACTTGCTGCTCGAAGTGCGCAAGAACGCAACCCTGGTTCCCGCCGCCGCCATCGAGCGCGGCCCCCAGGGCGATTACACCTTCGTGGTCAAGCCCGATCAAACCGTCATGGTGCAGCCCGTGACCACTTCCATTACCCAGAACAGCCTGACTCAGATTGCCAGCGGGCTTACCCCCGGCCAGCAGGTCGTGACCGATGGCCAGGACAAGCTGGATAACGGCAGCCGGGTGGAAGTGCGCGCCAGCGGGCATGCGGCGCAGGCCAAACAACCCGTCCAGTCAACGGAACAACAATGAGTCCGTCGCGGCTGTTCATTCTTCGGCCCGTAGCCACATCTTTGCTGATGATCGGCCTGCTACTGGTAGGCATTGTCGCCTACCGCGCCCTGCCGGTCTCCGCCTTGCCCGAGGTGGATTACCCCACCATCCAGGTGGCCACTTTCTATCCCGGCGCCGATCCTACCGTGATGGCTTCTTCGGTCACCGCTCCCCTCGAGCGCCAGTTCGGCCAGGTCCCCGGCCTGAGCCAGATGACCTCCACCAGTTCCTTCGGCAGCTCCATCATCACTCTGCAATTCAATCTCGATCAGAACATCGACGTGGCCGAGCAGGAGGTGCAGGCCTCCATCAACGCCTCCAACACCTACCTGCCGCGCGACCTGCCCAATCCGCCCATTTACAGCAAGGTGAACCCGGCCGATGCGCCCATTCTCACCCTGGCCCTGACCTCAGACACGTTGCCGCTCTCGAGCGTGGAAGACCTCGCCGATACCGCTCTGGCGCAGAAAATCTCCCAGCTCCCCGGCGTCGGCCTGGTCTCGATCAGCGGCGGGCAAAAACCGGCGGTGCGAATTCAGGCCAATCCCACCACGCTCGCCTCCTATGACCTGAGCCTGGAAGACGTGCGCACGGCGGTGGGCCAGGCCAACGTGGACCAGGCCAAAGGCGTGCTCGATGGCGCCCGCCAGCAGTACACCATCGGCGCCAACGACCAGCTTCTGACCAGCGCTCAGTACGCCCCCGTGGTCATCGCCTACCGCAACGGCGCCCCGGTGCGCATCTCTGACGTGGCCAACGTGGTCAACGGCGCCGAGAACAACATGGAGGCGGCCTGGATGAACCAGACGCCGGCCGTGATCGTCAATATTCAGCGCCAGCCCGGCGCCAACATCATCACCGTGGTGGACCGCATCAAGCGCCTGCTGCCCATGCTGCAGTCCTCCATGCCGGCTGCGGTGAAGGTCTCCATCCTCACCGACCGCACCGTCACCATCCGGGCCTCGGTGCAAGATGTGCAGTTCGAGCTCATGCTCACCGTTGCTCTGGTGGTGATGGTGATCTTTCTTTTCCTGCGGAATCTTTCTGCCACCATCATTCCCAGCGTGGCCGTGCCGCTCTCGATCGTCGGCACCTTCGGCGTGATGTATCTCGTCGGTTACAGCCTGAACAACCTGACGCTTATGGCGCTCACCATCTCCACCGGCTTCGTGGTGGATGACGCCATTGTCATGATTGAAAACATTTCCCGCTTTCTCGAAGAGGGCGACCCGCCGCTCGAGGCCGCGCTCAAGGGCTCGGGCCAGATCGGTTTTACCATCGTCTCGCTCACCGTCTCGCTGATTGCCGTGCTCATTCCCCTGCTCTTCATGGGCGATATCGTGGGCCGCCTGTTCCGCGAGTTCGCGGTCACGCTGGCTGTGACCATTCTGGTTTCGGCGGTGGTCTCTCTGACCCTGACGCCCATGATGTGCGCCAAGCTCTTGCGCCCGGCCGGCGGCAAGCACAGCCGCTTCTACGAAGCCTCGGAGAAATTCTACGAACGCGTGATCGCCTTCTACGGACGCACGCTGAAATTCGTGCTGCGCTATCAAACCACCACCCTGCTGATTACCGCCGGCACGCTGGTGCTCACTCTGTTTCTTTACGTGGTGGTGCCCAAGGGCTTCTTCCCGGTGCAGGATACCGGCGTGATTCTCGGCATCTCTGAGGCGCCGCAGAACGTCTCTTTCGATGCCATGCAGCAGCGCCAGCAGGCGCTGGCGAAAGTCATCCTCAAGGACCCCGACGTCGAAAGCCTCTCTTCCTTCATCGGCGTGGATGGCACCAACACCACCCCCAACAGCGGCCGCATCCAGATCAACCTGAAGCCCCGCGATCAGCGCAAATCAGACGCCTCGGCGATCATCCGCCGCCTGGCGCCTCAGGTCGCCCAGGTCCAGGGCATCACTCTCTACATGCAGCCGGTGCAGGATTTGACCGTGGAAGACCGCGTGAGCCGCACCGAGTTTCAATATTCCATGGAAGACACCGACTCGCGCGAACTGGGTGACTGGTCGCAGCGCGTGCTCGACAAGCTGCGCGCCTTGCCCGAGCTGCGCGACGTCGCCAGCGACCAGCAGAATAACGGCCTCGAAGTGAACCTTGTCATTGACCGCGATTCCGCCTCCCGCCTCGGCATTCTGCCCCAGGCCATTGACGACACGCTGTACGACGCCTTCGGCCAGCGCCAGGTCTCAACCATGTTCACCCAGCTCAACCAGTATCACGTGGTGCTGGAAGTGGCGCCGCAGTTTCAGCAGAACCCTGACGCCTTGCAGAATATCTATGTGAAATCGAGCACCGGGACCCAGGTGCCGCTCTCCGCTTTCAGCCATTTCGAGACCGAGAACGCCGCTCTGGCCATCAATCATCAGGGCCAGTTCCCGGTGGTGACGCTCTCTTTTAACCTCGCGCCCGGAGCCTCGCTCGGCGATGCCACCAAGGCAATTGATGCCGTGGAAGCCGAGATCCACTTGCCCGCCAGCGTTCACACCAGCTTTCAGGGCACCGCGGCGGCGTTCCGCAATTCGCTTTCGAGCGAGCCCTGGCTCATTCTGGCCGCCATCATCACCGTCTATATCGTGCTGGGCGTTCTCTACGAGAGTTACATTCATCCCATCACGATTCTTTCGACTTTGCCCTCGGCCGGCGTGGGCGCCATTCTTGCCCTGCTGCTCACCGGCAACGATCTGAACGTGGTGGGCCTGATCGGAATCATCCTGCTGATCGGCATCGTCAAGAAAAACGCCATCATGATGATTGACTTCGCGCTCGAAGCCGAGCGCGATGAGCACAAGCCGCCGGAAGAGGCGATCTTTCAGGCCTGCCTGCTGCGTTTCCGTCCCATCATGATGACCACCATGGCGGCCCTGCTTGGCGGATTGCCTTTGGCCCTCGGCACCGGCACCGGATCGGAGCTGCGCCATCCCCTGGGCATCACCATCGTGGGCGGACTGCTGCTGAGCCAGTTGCTCACGCTCTATACCACCCCGGTGGTGTATCTCTGGTTTGATCGTCTGGCGCAGCGCTTTGCCCGCTTCCGCATCGGCAACCCGATTGATGCCTCGATGGCGGCGGAGTAAGGAAGGACGCATTGCTGAAAAAGGCACGAAAGCCAGGAGCGCCGTGGAAGCCTGTCGCTTCAGCGCCACGTGAATGCTGAGGAGGGAACAGGCGCTTTAACGCCGGAAGGGCCAAGTGCGAAAGGCCAAATGCTAACGCCTGAGGAACCATGAACATTTCCGCCCCATTCATCAAGCGCCCGGTCGGCACCTCGCTGCTGACCGCTGCCCTGCTTATGTCCGGGGTGCTTGCCTTCAACTTCCTTCCCGTGGCGCCGCTGCCGCAGGTGGATTTTCCCGTCATCCAGGTAGGCGCCAGCCTGCCGGGGGCCAGTCCTGAGACCATGGCCTCGGCGGTCGCCACCCCGCTCGAGCGCCAGTTCGGGCGCATCGCCGGCATCAACCAGATGACCTCGTCTTCCCAGCTGGGTTCTACCAGCGTGGTTTTGCAGTTCGACCTGAACCGCAACATTGACGCCGCCGGCCGCGACGTGCAGGCCGCCATCAACGCCGCCCGCAGCCAATTGCCGGCAAATCTGCCCGGCAACCCGACTTACCGCAAAGCCAATCCGGCCGATGCTCCGGTCATCATTCTGGCCCTGACTTCTGACACCATTCTGCTGCCCCAGATGTATGACGCCGCCGACTCCATCCTGGCGCAGAAGCTCGCCCAGGTGGATGGCGTGGGCCAGGTCTTCGTCGGCGGCGGCGCCCGCCCGGCGGTGCGCGCCGAGGTCAATCCCACGCTGCTCAATAAGCTGGGCATCGGGCTGGACGCAGTCCGCACCGCCATGGGATCGGCCAACGCCCATGAGCCCAAGGGTGAAGTGGCCAATGCAATCAACGCCTGGACCATCAATGACAACGACCAGATCAAGCTCGCCGACCAGTACCGCCCGCTGATTGTGGGCAGCCACAACGGCTCTTACGTGCGCCTGGGTGATGTGGCCGATGTAGTGGATTCGGTCGAAGACATCCGTCAGGTCGGCCTGTCGGAGGGCAAGCCCGCGGTGCTGATCATCGTTTTCCGCCAGCCCGGGGCCAACATCATCGGCACCGTGGACCGGGTCCGCTCCCTGCTGCCCGAGCTGCAGTCCTCGATCTCGCCCGCCATCAAGATCGGCGTGGTCATGGACCGCACTACGACGATTCGCGCCTCCGTGCATGACATCGAAATCACCCTGCTGATTTCCGTCGTGCTGGTGATTCTGGTGGTTTTCCTTTTCCTGCGCACCGTGCGCGCCACCATCATTCCCAGCGTTGCTGTGCCGCTTTCGCTGATTGGCACCTTCGGCGTCATGTATCTGCTGGGCTACAGCCTCGATAATCTTTCGCTCATGGCGCTGGCCATTTCCACCGGCTTCGTGGTGGATGACGCCATTGTGGTGCTCGAAAATGTCACCCGCTTCATGGAGCTGGGCATGCCGCCGGTGGCCGCGGCCTTCCGCGGCGCCCGCGAGATCGGCTTCACCGTCCTCTCCATGAGCACCTCGCTGGTGGCAGTTTTTATTCCCATCCTGATGATGGGCGGAATTGTCGGCCGCCTCTTCCGCGAGTTTGCCGTGACCCTGAGCATCGCCATCGGAGTCTCGCTGCTGGTCTCACTCACCACCACCCCGACCATGTGCGCCAAGTTTCTGCGCGGCGGGAAAGAGGAGCAGCATGGCCGCGCTTACAACTTCGGCCAGCGCGCCTTTGACCGTGTGCTGCTGATTTACCGCCGCTGCCTGGAGTGGGTGCTGCGCCATCAGCCTCTGACCCTCGCCATTACCATCGCCACCGCCTGCCTGAGTATTTATCTCTACATCATCGCGCCCAAGGGCTTTTTTCCGCAGCAGGATACCGGCCGGGTAATGGGCTCGGTGCAGGCCGCGCAGGATATCTCTTTCGACGCCATGCGCGGCAAGATGTACCGCTTCGTGCACCTGGTGATGGAAGACCCAGCGGTCGAAACCATTGTGGGCTTTGCCGGCGGCAACACCAGCGCCAACTCCGGGCGCATGTTCATCACCCTCAAGCCGATCGGCCAGCGCAAGCTCAGCGCCGACCGCGTGATCGCCCGCCTGCGCAAAAAACTGGCCGTGGTCCCCGGGGCCACGCTGTACATGCAATCGGCGCAGGATTTGACCATTGGCGGGCACCAGACCCAGGCGGAATTTCAGTACACCTTGCAGGGGGAAGACTTGCAGCAGCTCAATACCTGGGCGCCGCTGCTTTTGCAGAAGCTGCGCACCTTGCCGCAGCTGCGCGACGTCAACACCGACCAGCAGACGCACGGACTGCTGGCCAATATTGCCATTGACCGCGATACCGCCGCCCGCCTGGGCGTCAATCCCGCCGACATAGACAACGCGCTGTACGACGCCTTTGGCCAGCGCCAGGTCTCGACCATCTACCAGCCGCTCAACCAGTATCACGCGGTCATGGAGGTTGCCCCGCAGTTCCAGCGAAGCCCGGCGGCCCTGGATAGCGTCTATGTGCGCTCCGCCAATGGCAACATGGTTCCGCTCTCGGCCTTCACCCACTTCGGCCCTTCCAATACGCCGCTCGCGGTAAATCACCAGGGGCAGTTCCCTGCGGTCACCATTTCGTTCAATCTGGCGCAGAACGTTTCCCTGGGCCAGGCGACCCAGGCCATTGACGCCGCCGAGCGCGAGATGCACTTCCCGGGCACGATTCATGCCGGCTTTCAGGGCACGGCGGCCGCTTTTCAGGATTCGCTCTCCAGCGAACTGGTGCTGATCATTACCGCCCTGCTGACGGTTTATATCGTGCTGGGAATTCTTTACGAGAGCTATATTCACCCGGTCACGATCCTTTCCACTCTGCCTTCCGCCGGGGTGGGCGCATTGCTCGCGCTTCGGCTCACGGGCAATGAACTGAATCTGATCGGCATGATTGGAATCATTCTGCTGATCGGAATCGTGAAGAAGAACGCCATTCTCATGATTGACTTCGCGCTCCAGGCGGAGCGCGAGGAGGGCAAGTCGTCGCTCGATGCCATTCACGAGGCCTGCCTGCTGCGCTTCCGCCCGATCATGATGACCACCATGGCGGCCCTGCTGGGAGGCTTGCCTCTCGCCCTGGGCACCGGCGTGGGCTTTGAGTTGCGCCGTCCTCTGGGCATCACCATCGTGGGCGGGCTGATCGTCAGCCAGGCGCTGACCTTGTTCACGACCCCAGTGGTTTATCTCTACATGGACCGCCTGCGCTGGTGGGCGAAGCGGAAGCTGGGTCCGGCGCCCAGAATCTCGCCGGCGCCGGGAACCAGCCACGCGGATTGAGGTCCCCCGGTGTCCGCCGTGCCCTCGGTGGTGAATCCAAAGGCCGAATTTCCCAAAATGGGAAAACGCGCCAGGATGGGCTGGCTTGTTTTGGGAGGCCTCAGCTATGCTCCGGGCATTTTCTTTCGAAATTAGACCCTGTGCGAAGGTCGCACACCCGCCTGCAGGAAGGCTGCCTGCCCAAGGCAAGACCTAAACCACGAAGGGCACGAAGTAC
>DATIYF010000132.1:0-11351 GCA_035517775.1 Terriglobales bacterium | reverse complement strand
AACGTGCTTCAGCCGGGATTCAACCATGACGCTTATTCTAAACCCGCCCCGGCTGGTCCGAAAACAGTAGCGATAACAAAAAAGGCTGCCCGCCTGAATCCACAGCTCACAGAGACCCTTCTCATGTGCTGCTCCTCATTTCCAAGTGGCGCTTCTCCCGGTGCTCGGGGTGTGCAGAACACCTCGATTCGAAGGATTAGAGAGACCTGCCTCACTGCGGTTTGCCCTTTGGGAAAGTAAAATTAGGTCTGGCTGCGCGCCCGCCGGTTTCTCGGGTCTTTCATCTACAATGCCGGCAGTAGTTCCATGACCTCCGACGAACTGTGGATGGAAGAAGCCTTGCGTGAGGCGCAGCGTGCCGCGGCGTCGGGCGAAGTGCCGGTGGGCGCGGTGGTGGTGTGCGGAGAGAAGATCGTAGGCCGCGGCGGCAATCGCAACCTGGCCGACAACGATCCCACGGCCCATGCCGAGATCATTGCCCTGCGTGAGGCGGCTCGCGCCATTGGCAATCATCGCCTGCCGGATTGCGCAATGTTCGCGACCATCGAACCCTGCACCATGTGCGCGGGAGCATTGGTACATGCGAGGCTGCGACGGCTGGTCTATGGCGCCGACGATCCCAAGGCCGGCGCGGTCCGCTCGGTTCTTGAGGTATTGAACCATCCCCGCCTGAATCACCAGATGCAGGTAACCTCGGGCGTGCTGGCCGCGCGCTCGGCCGAGCTGCTGCGATCCTTTTTCGCAGAAAGACGGGAAGCGTGAGGAGCGGCGCAGGCGTTTGACGCTCGCACCCGCCGGTAGTAGCCTTTTCGCACCTGTTTGTGGGGGGTCGCTTATGCGTTTGCCTCTGCACGCTCTCTGCTTTTTCCTCCTCGCCTGGCTCGTATCAATCCCCGCGGTTGCGGATGAGGAACACCACCATCCGGCAGGCGATCCCGAGAAGTTAGGCAGTGTTTCCTTCTCCACCTCGTGCGCGCCAGATGTGCAGAAGCAGTTTCAGCGCGGCGTCGCCATGCTGCACTCGTTCTGGTATGAGGAGGCGGAGCGGGCGTTCACCGATGTCGCCAAAGCCGATCCTCACTGCGCCATGGCCCAGTGGGGCATCGCCATGAGCTACTTCCATCCCATATGGGACGCGCGTGGCCCCGATGCCGCCATCTTGAAGAAGGGCGCGGAAGCGGTCGAGAAAGCCAAGGCCGCGTCGGCTAAGACAGACCGCGAGCGGGATTACATAGCGGCCATTGAGGCTTTTTACAAGGACTCCGACAAGCTCGACCATCACACACGGGTGCTGGCCTATGAGACCGTCATGGAGCGCGTGTACACTCGCTATCCGGACGATCGCGAGGCCGCGGCTTTCTATTCGCTCGCCTTGCTGGGCACGGCGGCGGCATCCCCTGTAGACAAAACGCTGGCACGGCAGCGCAAAGCCGGGGAAATCGCGGAAAAGGTCTTCGCCGCGGAACCGAACCATCCGGGGGCGGCGCATTACATCATCCACGCTTACGACTATCCTCCGCTCGCAGCCAAGGCGCTGCCGGCGGCGCGCGCCTACGCCAAAATCGCGCCCGATGCTCCCCACGCCCTGCATATGCCTTCGCACATCTTTACCCGGCTGGGGCTGTGGCAGGAGTCGATCGATTCGAACATCGCCTCCGCCCGCGCCGCGCAGAAAGTTGGAATGGCCGGAGAGCAATTGCACGCCAGCGATTACCTGGAGTATGCGTATCTGCAAATGGGCGAGGACGAGCAAGCCAAGAAAGTGCTCGACCAGATGGCGGCCAACCGGGCCGGCCTGCCAAGCTACTTCGCGGGCGCATACGCGACCGCAACCATGCCCGCGCGCTATGTGATCGAGAGACATCGCTGGGCCGAAGCCGCCAAACTCGAGGTCCCGGCCGGTTCTCCCGGCGGAAAACTCTCATGGGCCGAGGCCACGGTTTATTACGCCCAAGCCCTGGGCAGCACCCACACCGGCGAGATCGAAGAAGCACGCCGCGCAATCCAGAAACTTGAAGCCGACCGCAACACGCTCACCGAGCTACAGGAAACCTACTGGGCAGGACAGGTGGAGATCCAGCGTCGCGAGGCCGCGGGAATGCTGGCCTCTGCCCAGGGAAAGACGGACGAGGCGCTGGAACTGCTGCGCTCCGCAGCAGACATGGAAGATGCCTCAGAGAAACATCCCGTCACGCCCGGCCCGGTGGTCCCCGCGCGGGAGCTGCTGGGAGAATTCCTGCTCACGACCGACAAGCCAGCCGATGCGCTCCTCGCATTCGAAAGCACGCTGCAACGATCGCCGAACCGCTTTAACGCGCTGTATGGCGCGGCACGCGCCGCACAAATCGCCGGCCAGCGCGAGAAAGCCCGTCAGTATTACAGCGCGCTCGTGCGCATCAGCGATCCGACGTCGCAACGAACGGAGCTGAGCACCGCGAAATCGTACCTGCAGGAAGTCGCCAGAAAGTAGGCTAGACGATGCAGAGCGCTAGTAAGGTCTACCGCGTCACCGCGGCTCCGACCAGCGACTGGAACACCTTGAACCCGTCGCTTGAGCCCAGCAGCGCCTCACTGGCCCGCTCCGGATGCGGCATCAGGCCCAGCACGTTGCGGCCGGGGCTGCAGATGCCGGCGATGTTGTCTAGAGAACCGTTGGGATTCGCCACATAGCGGAAGACGATGCGCTGATCGCGCTGCAACTCAGCCAGAGCGTCGGGATCGCAGAAGTAGTTGCCTTCCATGTGCGCGATGGGCATGGTAAGTGCTTCGCCCTGCCGGCAAGCGTTAGTAAAGGGCGTGTCCACGGTTTCCACGCGCACCCGGACCGGCTTGCAGATGAACTTCAGGCCGGCATTACGCATGAGCGCCCCGGGAAGCAGGCCAGCCTCACACAGGATCTGAAAACCATTGCAGATGCCCAGCACCAGTCCGCCGCCGGCGGCAAAGCGCGCCACCGACTCCATTACCGGGGAAAATCTGGCGATCGCGCCGGTGCGCAGGTAGTCGCCGTAGGCGAACCCGCCGGGCACGATGATGGCATCGCAGTTCTGCAGATCGTGCGACTCGTGCCAAAGAAAGGTGACGGGTTGCCCCAGCACCGCCTCGACAGCGTAGTAAGCGTCGTGGTCGCAATTGGAGCCGGGGAAGATGATCACGCCGAATTTCATCTCTAACGCGCCCTCAGTTTGAGTCTAGCAAAGGATTGAGCCATTGGGTCATTGATTCATTGAGTCATTGAAAACGAAACCAATGACTCAACGCCCAATGATCCAATGGCTCAATGGCTCAATGCTTATTTGTCTCCCGGCGCTCCCGGAGCCGGGGGACCATCGGGCGGAGGCGGAGGACCATCGCCGCGCCGCGGCCCGCGGAAATTATCGTCATGCCGGTCCGGTCCCATGCCAGGGCGCATGCGACCCTCGCCGTGCCGGTGCTGGATGGTCTGCAATTTCTTCCACTGCTCCACCGAGAGCACGCGTCGGATGGCCAGCATCATCATGGTGTTGGTTTTTTCCAGCCTGCCGCGCGCCGCCACCACCGCGTCCACCTGCGAGCCCACCTGCTGTTCGTTGGGCTGATCGGCCTCGAGCAACGGCTGCAGCTTGGTTTCCTGCCGCTCTACGTCCGCGCGCAGGTCGATCAGCTTCAGGCGATAGTCGAGAAAGGTCTGTTCGATCTGCTTGACCTGGGCGTCGGTGAGCTGCAGTTCTTTCACCACCTCCGAATTCTTCCACCACGCCCCGAACGGTCCGTGGTGCGAACCCATGCCCATGCCACCGGGCCCCGGACCGCCTGGACCCATGCCCATGGCTCCGGGACCTTGCGCCACGGCGGCCCCGGTTATGAGCGTTGAAAAAGCCAAAAGCAGGGAAATAATTCCGATTCGTCCCATCTAGTTCTCCTTTAATTGCTGACTTTGCTTGGAAGCTAAGGCCACTTCGTCGACCAGCACGGCGGCAGGCGCAAGCGGCGCCGGCACCTCACGTTCGAGCGAAGCCTGGATGTCTTCGAGCAGAGCGTCATCGTCGGGATACACCGCCCCGGCTTTTGCCATAGAAACTGCCGTGGTTCGCGGCGTCTCCGTCCCGGGCGTGACGCCCTGCCGGATCAGCCCGAAGGCCAGAAGGATCAGCGTGAAAACAGCCGCAGCCGCCCAACCTGTTGATGTCGCCCGCGGCGCCAGCCGTTCGCGGATGCGCGCCTGCTGCCGCGTCCAGAAGTATCCCGGCTTGTCGGCCCTCGATTCCAGGTCCTGCCGCATCCTGCTGCCCAGGTCTTCCCATGCGGCGAACTCTGCGGCGCAGCGCCCGCAATCGGCGATGCGCGGCTCTGCGGCTTTGCCCGCCATGGCATCGGCAACCTCAGCTTCATTCAGTCGATGTACCAGGTCCATACGGCTTCCTCATTCGTTTGCGCACTGTACCCACGGCGCGAAAAAGGTGCGCCTTCACCGTGCCGGTTTCCATGCCCAGCGCCAGTGCTATCTCCTCCAGCGGCAACTCTTCCAGGAAGCGCAACAGGAAGACCTCGCGCTGGCGCGCCGGCAATTCGTCCACGATCTCCCAGACCCGGCCCAACTCCTGGCGCGCCATCAGCAAGCGCTCGGGCGAAGCTCCCTGGTCCGCCGCCGCCGCCAACGCGGTTTCGACCTCTTCCGCCGGCGCTGCGAACAGCCGCCGCCAGAATCCGGCGCGACGATTGCGCCCCTGATCGCGCGCCAGGTTGATGGCGATGCTGATGAGCCAGGTGCTGACACTGGATTCGCCGCGAAAGCTGGCCCGCTTCTCATAGGCACGCACGAAGCAGTCCTGCGTCAGATTGTCGGCCAGGTCAGGATCACGCACCAGTCCCAGCAGCACGCGATAGATCCGCTGCTGGTACTGGCGCACCACCACATCGAAATCGAGCAGCGTACTCTCCTCCGCCGCCCGCCCGAGGGTCGCCATTTCCAGCGTGTTCTCCATTCGAGCCGCTATCGAGTAAGACGGATCACTGCGGCCAAAGTTTACATCTCGCTGCCCCGCTGATGCCCATTCCCCGCGCGTCCCCATGCTATAATCTGCAATTGCCTTCATATGTTTTGTGTCATCCGGCCACATCCAAGGCCGTAAAAATCGACTTCCTCTTCTGAGGTTCTGCTATGTCTGGCCACTCCAAATGGGCCACCATCAAGCACAAAAAGGGCGCGCTGGACGCCAAGCGGGGCAAGATCTTCACCCGCCTAATCCGGGAAATCGCCATGGCCGCCAAGACCGGCGGTGATCCCGACAAGAACCCGCGCCTGCGCACCGCCATCGTCGCCGCCAAGGCCGAGAACATGCCCGCCGATAACATCAAGCGCGCCATCCAGCGCGGCACCGGCGAGCTGCCCGGCGCCACCTACGAAGAATTCCAGCTCGAAGGCTACGGACCGGGCGGAGTGGCGGTGCTGGTCGAGCTTTCCACCGACAACCGCAACCGCACTGTCAGCGAAATCCGCCACGTCTTCGGCAAGCACGGCGGCAACCTCGGTGAAGCCGGCTCGGTGGCCTGGATGTTCCATAAGAAGGGTTCGATTATCGTGCCCAAGGCCGCGGCAAAAGAAGACGACCTGACCAACGTGGTGCTGGAGAGCGGTGGGGAAGACCTGCGCGACGACGGCGAGAACTGGGAGATCATCACCGATCCCCACGGCTACGAAGCTGTGCTCGAAGCAGTGAAGAAGGCCAAGTACGCGGTCTCCACCTCCGAAGTCGCCATGCTGCCCCAGAACTACATCAAGCTGGAAGGCCAGCAGGTCGCGCAGATGATCCGCCTGATGGAAGCCCTGGAAGAGCAGGACGACGTGCAGCACGTCTACTCCAACTTCGACGTTGATGTGAAGCAACTGGAGGAAGTCGCCGGCTAGGGGCTTTCACACTTCAAGTTTTGCGCAGCCGCCTGCGGGCGGCTTTTTTGTTCGGCGGGAAACCGGGGAGGTGCGGCTTATGAGCGAATTCCGTGGTGTGTTTCCGTACCTAGTTTCTCCCGTGGATGAGTTCGGCGAGGTCCGTGCGGATGTACTGACGCGGCTGTGTGACGACCTCATCCAGGCCGGCGTGCACGGACTTACGCCGCTGGGGTCGACCGGCGAGTTTGCCTATCTCAGTGGGCCGCAGAAGCGTCGCGTGGTTGAGGTGGTGATCCAGGCAGCTCAAGGGCGGGTTCCGGTGGTGGCTGGCGTTGCCTCCACTACAATCGCCGAGGCCACACGGCAAGCCCGTGACTACGAACGATTAGGCGCGAGTGGAATTCTCGCCATTCTTGAGGCCTACTTTCCCCTGACCGATGAGGCTGTGTTCGCCTACTTCAAGGCGATTGCGGAGGCGGTCTCGACACCGGTAGTGCTTTACACCAACCCCAGCTTCCAGCGGTCCGACCTGAGCCTGGCGGTGATTGAGCGGCTCAGTCGCGTTCCCAACATCCGCTACATCAAAGATGCTTCCGCCAACACTGGGCGGCTCCTCTCCATCATCAATCGCGTGCAAGGGCGTCTGCAGGTCTTCGCCGCGTCGGCGCACATCCCTGCGGCCGTGATGTTGATTGGTGGCGTGGGGTGGATGGCTGGCCCGGCTTGCGTTGCCCCGCGACAGAGCGTGCAACTGTACGAACTCTGTCGTCGGGGAGACTGGACGTCCGCAATGGAGCTTCAGCGCCGTCTATGGAGCCTGAATGAGGCCTTTGCGAAGTACAACCTTGCTGCCTGCATCAAAGGCGCACTGGTTTTTCAAGGATATGCGGTTGGCGCTCCGCTCGAACCGCAAGAACCGTTGTCGGCGGAAGGTGTTGAGGAAGTAAAACGTGCGCTGGTTGCGATCGGCGCGTTGTAGAACCCCGCACTTGTCTCGAGCCGGAAGCCTCGCGCCGATCGGGACATTTCAAGAGTCAGGTGTCCGGTTTTGTGCAGCCGCCTGCGGGCGGCTTTTCTTTTTGGCCGCGTGGATGGCAAGAGAGACGCAGTCGGCTGCGTCCCTCCAGGCTGGGGGCAGGGAATCGGCTAGTTGAAGTAGGCCGCGTTCTTCTCGATAGATTCCTTTTTATCTTCCGGAAGGTCGTCTGCCGGCTGAATCGAATCGGAAGTGCAAACCGGCACGCAGGCGCCGCAATCGATGCACTCACCGGGGTTGACGAACATCTGGGTCGCAGCTTCAAACTCGGGCTCGTCCTTCTTGGGATGAATGCAGTCGACCGGACAGACGTCCACGCAAAGAGCGTCCTTGATGCAGGAATCGGTAATAACGTAGGCCATCGGTATCTCCTCGAAAAGAATGTCGGCAAGCTGAGAGTACGGATAGCGGCATTCGCCAGGCAGTGATTTGCGTCACCTCACAATGTGTAAAGCATCACGCCGTTTCCCGGCACGAAGGTAACCTCAGGGCCGAGGAAAAGGTCCTGCTGCGACGCTGTCCCAATGACGATGTGGAATGTCCGGAGGTACAAGCTGCAAAGTTTTGCATATATGCGAGTGAGTTATTTTTCAACTGCATAGAAAACGGGCATTTAGCTTGGTCGGAAGATTGCGCCTCAAGCAGTGCTGTCCCCCCTGTCCCCCCAGTGCAGCCCGGATTCAAAGGAGCAACTATGGGACGTTACGGGAGTAACTGGGCAGTGCTTTTGGGGATGGTGCTGGGGATGGCTTTGGGAGTAGCGCGGGCGCAACAAATACCGCCATTGAGCGCCTCCGTGTCCGCAGCCGAACCAATGATTTCCGCGCCCGAACCCATAGTTTCCACGGCTCCCGACCCGCTGGTGAGTTCCAGCCGCAGCGCTTTCCACATCGTGCCGGAGATTGCCACTACCCAACGTGTCGCCGATCGCCAGTACTGGGCCTTGGTCGCCTTCACTGCGAGTGCGGCGGTGATGGACGGTGAAACCACCATCCGTGGCCTCCAGAACCCGGGGCGCCACGAAATGAACCCGCTGCTGGGATCGCATCCGGATCGCGCCCGTTTTTACACCACTGTGGGCGCTAGCGATGCCGCCTTTGCCTATCTGGCCTATCGCCTCAAGCGTGGCGGTCACGAGAAGCTCTGGAAGGTGCCGCTGCTCGGCGCCGGGACCGTCCATCTGGGCGGAGCCATCAACAACCTGGCCTTCTAGACGCCTTCTTTCATCCCCCTGCCACGAACGCAGAGACACGGCCCACCGTGTCTCCATCTTTTCTTGAGTTCCCGAAAATCAGGACGCCTCGAACGGCCCGATAAGGCATAATGCGCGTTCACGAACAAGGAGGCATTAATGGCACTTGGGAGAATTGTCTGGGCCCTGGCACTGGTAGGCTTGCTGGCGCAGGTCGGCACGGCTGAGCAGAAGAGTCCTAAGACGGGCAGCGGCAAGGTGCGAACGTACTACGTCGCCGCCGACGAAGTGGAGTGGGACTACGCGCCGGGTGGCATTGATCAGATGACAGGCAAGCCGTTCGCCGGCTACGCCAAGATCCATACCGAGCGTGGGCCACA
This sequence comes from Terriglobales bacterium, assembly GCA_035517775.1. Classification (GTDB taxonomy): domain Bacteria; phylum Acidobacteriota; class Terriglobia; order Terriglobales; family Acidobacteriaceae; genus DATIYF01. The sequence continues at coordinate 2,874 of DATIYF010000132.1, read as the reverse complement.
TCGGATAGGCACCAAATATCTCAAGGCTTGTTATCGTGAATATACTGACGAAACCTTCCAGAAGCTGAAGCCACGCCGGCCGGAAGACGAATACCTGGGCCTTGTGGGCCCGGTTCTGCACGCGGAGGTCGGCGACACCATCAAAGTGGTTTTCAAGAACAACGCCAGCCACCCCTACAGCATGCATCCCCATGGGGTGGCTTATGAAAAATCGTCCGAGGGCACGGCGTACGGTGGAATCCCTGGGGAAGAGACAGGTGTCGTCGAGCCCGGCAAGACTCACACTTACGTCTGGGACGTTGTTGACCGCGCGGGCCCGCGGCCCAGTGACCCCAGCTCTGTGGTGTGGCTTTACCATTCCCACGTCGTGGAGCCCAAAGACGTCAGCAGCGGGCTCATTGGCGCCCTGGTGATCACGCGCCGCGGCATGGCTCGGGTCGATGGCACTCCCAAAGACGTGGACCGGGAGTTCGTCGCTCTGTTCATGGCTTACAACGAGAACAACAGCTGGTATCTCGACCATAACATCCAGACCTACACCACCGATCCCAAGGGGGTCAAAACCGACGACCTCGCGCCTTTCGACGAAACGGGCCATTACTTCCTGACCGGCAGCGGATTCGGCGATACCAGCGTCAAGTGGTCGATCAATGGCTACCTTTTCGGCACTGGACCGATGATGTCAATGAAGCGCGGACAGCACGTGCGCTGGTACGTAGTGACACTGGGCGACGGATTCAACTTTCACACTCCCCACTGGCATGGCAACGTAGTCACTACCGGAGGTCAGACCACCGACGTGGTCTCCATCGCGCCGGCGCAGATGATCACCGCCGACATGGTGCCGGACAGGGCCGGTACGTGGATGTTCCACTGCCACGTAAGCGACCACATGGCGGCGGGCATGACCACCCATTACGAAGTCCTGCCCTGAGCGGCGGGGCAGGGGATAATTTTTCATCTATCCTGGGTAAATTTTTAGCATATAATGAGCGGCCCGCTCCCAGGGGAAAGGCCTGCATGTCCACTGTCGCGCTTTCTGCTGACCTCGCCTCCAGCCGCCATATCGTCATCCTGACCGCCGAAGAAAGCGTGCTTCCCGACATCGAACAGTTCTTTCTTCCCAGCTACCGCAGCATCCTGCTGAATTCGGCCGAAGCCCTGGCGCCGCTAATGAAGCAGGTTCCACTGGATGGCATCCTGCTTGACCTCGATACCGCCGCCGGCAGCACCCATCACGGCCTGGAACTGCTGGCTGAAATCCGCCGCCTAAGTTCCGATGTGGTGCTCATCGCGCTCACCCGTTCCAAAAACCGCAGCATCCGCCTGAAAGCCGGCGAACTGGGCGCGGACGAGTTCTTCGTCGCGCCGATGGATGCGCAGGAACTCAAGATCGTCCTCGACCGGGCGCTGGAAAAGCGCATGATCGAGATCGAGAACCGCCGCCTGCGCGACGAGATTGCGCAGAAATATTCGTTCTGCGACCTGATCGGCTCCAGCGAGGCCATGCAGCGGGTTTACGAGGCCATCCAGCGGGTGGCGCAGAGCAGCAGCACGGTGATGATCCGCGGGGAAAGCGGCACCGGCAAGGAACTGGCCGCCCGCGCCATCGTGGCGGTGGGGCCGCGGGCCGAGAAGCCATTCATCAGCGTCAACTGCGCGGCGCTGCCGGAGAACCTGATCGAAACTGAGCTGTTCGGCCACGAGAAGGGCGCTTTCACCGACGCGCACGAAGCCCGCGCTGGTCGTATCGAGCAGGCCGACCGGGGCACGCTCTTTCTGGATGAGATCGGGACCCTGCCGCTCAACCTGCAGGCGAAGTTTCTAAGGGTTCTGGAAGACCGGGCGGTCCAGCGCATCGGTGGCAAGACCTCACGCAAGATCGACTTCCGCCTCCTCACCGCCACCAACGACAACCTGGAAGAACTGGTGCGGGCGGGACGCTTTCGCGAGGACCTCTACTATCGCATCCACGTGATCCCGATCCTGCTCCCGCCCTTGCGCGAGCGCCAGGGCGACATTCCGCTGCTGATCGAGCATTTTGTGCGCATTTATTGCGCGGCCGACCAGGTGCGGGCGAAGCGGGTCGATCCGGAGGCGATCGACGTCCTGCAGGAATACGCTTGGCCGGGCAACGTGCGGGAGCTGGAAAACCTGGTACAGCGACTGGTGCTGATGACCTCCGAACCGGTCATCACCCTCAAGCACCTGCCCTCGCAATTGCTTTACACCAGTACCACCCAGCAGGAGGCTCTGCTGATTCCGGAAGAGGGCATTGACTTCGACGAGGAGATGGCGAAGATCAAAGCCACTTACCTGCAGGCCGCGCTGCGGCGCACCGAGGGAAACAAGGCGGCGGCGGCCAAGTTATTGCACATGGACAAACAGAAAATGCACTATCTCTGCCGCAAGTACCGCATCGGAAGAGATTAAAACTTAATCTCCAAAGAGATGAAGTTTTTATGTACTCGGAACTCTTGGCTCCCCCCGGTGGCACAAGGGAAGCAGGCACGTCTTGCCAACCCGCTGCAAATTAAAGGCATTCGCCACTCTCCCCGCCGGCCCGCGGTTTGGCAGGCCCCTTGCAAGAGGGGAGTACGAGCGCTGCGGAGTACGCAAATTTTAGCGGACCAGCACCGGCGCTGAGAGATTTCCAAAGGAGAAAGATAATGGCAATCGAGAAGAAATCTTTGATCAAGAGCCGTGCAGCCGCGAAGAAGGTCTTGCTGGTGACAGCCACTGAAGGTAGCTTCGGCGCCAAGACCAGCGGCGGGTTGGGGAAAACCAGCGGCGGGCTGGGGAAGACCAGCGGCGGGCTGGGGAAGACCAGCGGCGGGCTGGGCAAGACCAGCGGCGGGCTGGGTAAGACCAGCG
>DATIYF010000131.1:0-40122 GCA_035517775.1 Terriglobales bacterium | reverse complement strand
ACGCTCAGGTTTTGCAGAATGATGGCCTCGAATAACGAGGCCATCAGTTCATCGGCGGGCGTGCCTACTTTCTGCAAACCATTGATGTCGGTCTCGGCGAATACTCCGCACTTGCCGGCGACCTTGTGCAGCTTGATGTTGTGGTATCCCTGGTTGGACAGTTCCGCGACCGGAATCTTCAGCTTGGCATTGATCTTGTCTATGACCGCGCCGGTACCGCCGGCGCACTTGTCGTTCATCGAGGGGATTTTCTTCTTCCGCCCGGTCTCTTCATCATCTTTGAAAACGATGATCTTGGCGTCCTGCCCGCCCAGCTCGATGACCGAATAAACCTCAGGGTGAAGTTTTTCCACCGCCAGCGAAACCGCAGTGACCTCCTGCACGAACTTGGCGCCGATCTGCTCGGCAATTCCGCCGCCGCCCGATCCGGTGAGGAAGATGCGGGTGTTGTGGCGGTTGATGTCCACATCGCCTTCCATCCGCTTGAGGAACTCCAGCGTCTTTTCCGGCTGCTTGGTCTCGTGGCGCTGATAGTCCTGCCAGAGCATTTCATCCGTGGCCGCATCCACGACCACGGCCTTCACCGTGGTGGAGCCCACATCCAGCCCCACCAGAAATTTGGTGTTATGGTCGTGCGGCTTCTGCGCGCGCGCGGCCTGCTGGATGGACTTAGGTTCCGGCAATCCCGAGATCTGAATCAGCCCGCTGCCCTGATGATCGTGCATGGTATCCCTCAAAAAGCCTTCAGCTATCAGCCAAGGCATTTAGCACTTGGCACTCAGCATTTGGCCGCCCAGCGAAAGCGCCTATCTCCAACCCGTTAGCGACTTCTCCAGCGCCCTCTCTGTCTTCTGTGGTAGGTCCTTGGCGCTAACCCCGGCAGTCAGCCGCAAGGGCCAAATGCCAATTGCTAAATGCCAAGTGCCGTCTTTCAGTCTCCGCTCGCCGCTGCCGGCACGGCCACCGCAACCCGCGAACGCTTCCAGAAATGCGTGTCTTTGTTGATCCTGTCATTCACATGCAAAATGAACTGGGCCGCGGTTCCCGCTACTCCCTCGCGGTGGGGCACGTGGTAGAAGGGCCGCTTCAGCTCGGGGTGTTCCTCGATATAGGCCCGGATTTCCTTCATCGTCTTGCCCGTTGAACGCAGGCACTGCTCAAACTCCGCCTTGGCTTTTACCTTGGCCTCGCCCAGCGCCATCTGCACCCGGCTGTGGGCATTGACTTCGCCTTCGCCGGAAGTTTCGATAGGCAGGAAGATCATGTCCTTGAACTTGTTGACCACCGCTGATTGCACCCCGTCGGATTGCGACGACGGCATGCAGCCGAACGGCTTCAGCGCCAGCACCATGTGGCAGAGCTTGTGCACGGTGTAGTACACATTCTTGCCGACTTCGAGGTGACCTTCGCCGCCGCGGGCAAACTGGTTGTAAAAGGGATGTGCCATCTCCGCCAGTTCGGTCTGCGGGACCAAATGGTGCGTGATGCCGCCCATATGCTTGATGGTGCGGTGATAGAAGAAATTCCACATCCGCTGGCCGGCGCCGATGCCCCACAGCTTCTTACGCAGACCGATATAGTTGGCAAACTGCTTCTTGAATTCGTACCACTCAGGATTCTTGTGCGGGCGGTTGACCGGCCACTTGGCAATGGCGTGCGCCTTGGCCTGGTACATCAGGTAGGCGACCCAGGTGGCGATCGGCTCCACAATCACCTGCGCGCCCTCGCGCTCCAGAAACTCGAACATGTGGAAGTTGCCGTCGCCTTCGGTGATCTGGGCCCAGAATTCGCCCGTAATCTTCACCACCGGCTTGACTTTCGTGCGGTCCACTTCAATGGCATTCATGCGCTGGCGGGCGGTGTCGAGGGCACCCAGATAATCCTTGCCCCACATGTGCTCGTGCCACTTGCCAAAGACATTGAAGGTGTTGCGGAGAATCTTGTTGCTCTTGAACTTGGGCTTGGCCCAGTTCGGCGCGCGCTCTTCGATCTCGAATGACTTGCGGTTGCGCAGGTCGTCGCACAGGCCATCCACCATTTCGTGGAAGACGCGGTCGGTCTCGCCCTGGTTCACTTCAAAGGGCCGAATCTGGTAGATCAGGTCGTTGATGACGTCGCCGAGGTGCATGGCATTGAGCATGCCGAAGCCGAAATCCACGGTGAACTTGAGGCCGGGCTCGCCGGAGGCCGCCTTGATGCCGTCGCTGTCTTTGAACAGCAGCACGCGGAAGCCGTCAAAGCCGGCATTCTTCAGCGCGAAGCGGTACTCCGCCTCGTACATGCCGAAGCGGCAAGGGCCGCAGGAGCCGGCGGTGAAGAAGACATAATTGTCGAGAATCTGCTGCCGGGGCACGCCTTCCTTCTCCAGGAACTGCAGGTACTGCACCAGGTTGCCGACGGTAAAGTAGGTGGGATTGCACTGGCCGTTGTTGCCATACTCTTTGCCCAGTTGAAACGCCGGCACATCAGGGACGGGCAACTTCTCGCAGCGGTAGCCGCAGCCCTGGAAGACGGCCCGAATCAGGTCTTCGTGCTTCCAGGTGAAGCCGCCGAACAGGATAGTGGTGTGGGGCCGCTGCTCCGCGGTAAAGGCGCGCTCCACCGGACGGTGGAAGTGTTGGGGCTGGTCCAGCCCGGCGATCTTGCGGAGCTGAGCACGCTTCTCCGCTAAACGCTGCTGAATTTCGTGTTCGTTCTCAATTTGAACGAGATTGGTCGCCATGGTCTTCCTCCTGCTTGGCGTTTTGACGGATTTCGGTAGGTAGGCAGACAACCGGGCGGCTGTCCGCAAAGGAGAGGCGCTGCGAACACAGTCTTCTTCCGCGACCTGCTGGCGAGCCGGAAGCTCGGGCCGGCTGGAAGCGCATTCCACTGCATCGGAAACTCCCACACTGGCAAGGAGGTTCGATGTTTACGCGGGAGCAAATGTCAAAAGACATCCCTCCAGCGCAGGACTCATGCGGGCGCGACGCGGCGCCTTAGGCAAAACTGCCCGTTACTCCTTGGAAACCATGGGCAGCCTGTTTGAGGACCCACTTAATGACCCTGGAATCGTTGTAACAGAAACCCAGGTTATGATTCAAGGTCGAGAAGCAATGAGTCTGACAGGATTTCTTCATCTCGTTCAATTGTGGGACTTCAAACTTGTGGTTCTCGATCGTCCCCCAGTCATGCGATGCCGAATACATAGGGAAGCAGGGGGCCAAAGAGCCATCCACCCGAATAATGATGGAATTCTGCCCGGCGCGGCAGTTCCAGGGCTCGACTTTGCCCCGCATGAACTCCTTCATGTCCTGTAAGCGCTTGACCGAATTGACCATTTTGTAGCCCGACTGGTTCTTCTCGATGTGAAATCTCCGCTCGATTTTCTCGTTAATGTTTTTCATTCGGGATGCAACTGCGCGAGGATCAATGACTTATCGCCCAGCAACTAGACATGCGCGCTGCCAGGCACCCATTCGGCCAGCCGCCGCCCTCCGTGGCTGACGGCATAAAGAACCAGCTCAACGCGGCTGGAGATTCCCAACTTATCGAAGATTCGGAACAGGTATTTCTTGACGGTGTGCTGACTGAGGTTCAACTCCTGGGCGATCTCACGGTTGCTCAGACCATCGGCAACCAGCGCAACCACTTGCTCTTCCCTGGGAGTCAACAGCTTGCCCCCGAGAGCGTTGACTACTCGCAGCGAAGGCACCTGGGTAATGCCATCAACCAGATACTGTAACTGCTCGCTGTTGGCCCATATCTGCCCGTGGTGCACACTGTGGATGCACTTGCACAGCAACCGAAATGGGTAAGCGGAGAAACAAAACAAGCCCTTGGCGCCGGAGCGGAAGGCGTTAATTACCAGCTCGCGGTCGTAGGTATCAAGCAGCAGCACCTTGGCGACCTCTGGGTAGGAAAGATGCACACGGCGCACGATGGCCATGTCGCGCCATCCATCCCGGGGGTGGTCGGCATTCATGATCGCGACCTGCACCGGGCGCGAAGCCGCGGCGCTCAGAATGGACTCGCTTTCCAAGGTGCATGAACTGACGCGAAATTCCGGGCGGCGGCGCAAAGCGCTCACCAGCAACTGGCACTGCATTTGATTGGAATCGGCAACTAAGACACTGATTGGGCAGGAAGCGGCGATGTCCATGAATCCTCAGGGGGAGTGCGTCTTGACCAGAGGCCCCTGAAACGCAATGTAAATCTCCTGCCGCCCTCATTTCTGTGATTTGCTGACCCGCCAGAGCAGAAACATTGTGTGGAAAACTCGGCTGATTTCTTCGGGTGAAGCTCGGCTCTGGAGCGCCTTTTTTCTGCAAGTGATTGCAGAGAAAAGAGAGTTTTCATCCAACGCCAAATTTTATTGGGGCACGTCGGACTGGCAAGCACTGAGCAAGTCCACTTTCGAGGACACCTGCGGAAGTGGACAAAGACAAAACGGGAAGCGGAGAAACGAAAGCGGAAAATGAAAAGAAGAAAGAATGCGCTCGCCGAGGGTGCTGGCGCCATGGTGTGGCCGCTGGCACGCATCGCGAAACGCCGCCTGCGCTCCGCGAGGACACTGCCTACCTTGGTGTAGGCCACTTCTCATGTCTTGTTGATCGGCGCGGCAGCGGCTAAGTTGCGCATGACCTGCAACTTGAGCCGGGCTGAAGGTCCTGGCGCAGGAAGCGGCGGCTTCGCGATCCATGAAAAGTCTTTGGCCAATCATGTTTATCGCTCTTGTCTGTTGTGTCACGCAACAGACAGTGGTGGCGGCCGCGGCCCAAAGCCGCACCGATTCGGAAACCCGGGAGCCAGCTGGGTCCGGGGCCGCCACGCAGCCGGCAACAGCGGACAGCATAACGAGTCCAGCCCTGACGGCGGTTCGCCGTCCGCTGTACCGGCTGCACAAAAGTGACGTGCTTGAGATCGGCTTCACCTTCGCGCCTGAGTTCGACCAAACCGTAAGCGTGCAACCGGATGGCTTCATCGCCTTGAAAGGATTGGATGAAATGTACGCCGAGGGATTGACTCTGCCTGAGCTGCACGAGGATGTGCGCAGGGCTTATTCGGCCATGCTGCATGATCCGGAAATCTCGATTGTTCTCAAGGACTACGAGAAGCCGTTTTTCATCGCCGCCGGCGAGGTGCGGCGGCCGGGGAAGTATGAACTGCGCGCCGAGACCACCGTGACCGAGGCGGTCGCGATCGCCGGCGGCTTCTCCAATCAGGCTAAACACTCCCAGGTAGTTCTATTTCGGCGGGTTTCGGATGAACTGGCCGAGGCGCGGGTGATCAACGTGAAAGCCATGCTGAATTCGCGCAACCTGCGCGAGGATATGCAGATCGAGCCCGGCGATTTGATTTACGTGCCGCAAAACATGCTCTCGAAGATGCGGCGGTTTCTGCCTGCTTCCGATTTGAGTCTTTATGCCAACCCGGCGCAATTTTAAGCGCCGGCGGGAGAACGTCAAGCGATAACCATAGGCGCGAGCAGTGGCGATGGGGGAAGAATTCCGACTGGTTCCGAGAATGGCCCGGCCGCCTGCGCCCACGGCGCGCGATCTGGTGGCGGTGATGTTTCGGCGGCGGAGGCTGGGGGCCTGGTCCTTCGCGGCGATTTTTCTGGCCACGCTGCTCTATGGATGGCTGGCGCCCTCGTACCGGGCGGAGATGAAATTACTGGTGCGGCCCGGCCGGCTCGACCCGCCGGTTTCGGCTTCCCCGGAGGAATCTTTGCCGCCCGATCAACAGGTGACCGAGGAAGAGCTGAATTCGCAGGCCGATCTGCTGCGCGATCAGGAAGTTCTGCGCGAGGTAGTGGAGGAGTCGGGGCTTCTTTCCGGGCGGTCGTGGTGGCTGCGCCGCCTTATGGGCGAGAGCGAGGCGGAGCGGGTGGAACGCGCCGAGCGCCGGCTGAGCCAGGGGCTTGACGTCGAGCCGGCGCACAAAACCGATGTAATTACGGTTAGCTATGAATCTCCAGATGCTGCGGGCTCGGCGCGGGTGCTTCGCTGCCTGGCCAATGCCTACCTGGCAAAACACTTGCAGTTGCGAAGGCCGCGGGGGGAAACGGAATTTTTCACCCAGCAGGTGCAGGAGTCGCGGCAGGCTCTGGAAAAGGCCGAGGCGCAACTGATGGACTTCACCCGCGATGAAGGCGTGGTCTCAGCCTCCCAGGAGCGCGACATCGCTTTGCAGAAAATGGGCGAAGCCCAGGCGCAAACCCTGCAGACCCAGGTGCAGCTGGCGGAGACGGCGGAGAGAATCCACGCGCTGCATTCACAGCTACCCGCTCTTCCGGAGCGGGTCACGACGGTAATTCGCAATTCCGATAACGCCCAATTGCTGGAGAAGATGAAATCCACACTGCTGCAACTGCAGCTCAAGCGCACGGACCTGCTCACCAAGTTCGCGCCCACTTACCGTCTGGTGCAGGAGGTAGAGCAGGAGATCGCAGAAACCAAAGCCGCCATTGCCAATGAGGAAGTGGCGCCGGTGCGCGATCAGGCCAGCGATCTTGATCCCGATCACGCCTGGGCGCGCGGCGAACTGGTGCGGGATGAGGTGGAGATGAGCGGCCTGCAGGCCCGGGCCCGGGCGGCGACCCGGGTGCTGGCGGACTATCGCGACCAAACCCGCAGGCTGGGGCAACGGGCGATCCAGCAGGAAAACCTGCTCAGCAATCTGAAAATGGCGGAAGACCGGTACCTCCTCTACATGAATAAGCGGGAGCAGGCGCGAGTGGGCGATGCTCTCGATGAGCAGCGCATTCTGAATGTAACCCTGGCCGAGCCGCCCATGGCGCCGGCGCTGCCGGCACGTTCGGTGGCGGGCTTCGGGCTGCTGGGACTGGCGCTGGCCGGGACCCTCAGCACGGGATTGGCTTTTGCGGCGGAACGCTGCGATCCCGCCCTCCAGACGCCGCATGAATTGACGGCGCTTCTTGGGGTTCCGGTGCTGGCATCGCTGCCGCATAGGGATCTTTGACCATGAGCACACGCATCAATCTGTTGCCTCCGGCGGTCGAGCCCGGGCCGTATGAGCTTCCGCCGGCTCCGCTTCCCGAGGCCGAGGCCGAACCGAAGGCGCGCGAGTGGAACGCGGAGCGTTTCGCCGACGAGCAGATTTTGCGGCTGGTGCGGCAGGTGTTCGTTCCGGGCTGGCCCAAACCCGCGCGCCACGTGGTCTTCAGCGCGGTGGACGCGAAAACCTATGTGGCCGAAATTTGCATGGATGTGGGCAAGGCCCTGGCCTGCCAGGTTTCAGGCAGCGTCTGCGTGGTGGAGGCCAATGCGCAGAAACCCGAGCTCGAGCAGGTGTTCGGCCGTAAGAGCCGGCGGCCGGAGCCGGAGGGCCTGGAATTTGGGGTGCTGCATGGACTCTGCCAGCACGTAGGGGGAAGACTCTGGCTGGCGCCGCTCGCGGTGCTGGGCGGCGAGGGGCATGATTTTTCCGCCGCCTGGCTGGAGCGGCGGCTGATGGAACTTCATTTCGAGTTCGACTACACCGTGCTGCATGCTCCCGCGGCCGCTGTTTCCAGCGAGGTCGCGCTGCTCGGGCGGCTGAGCGACGGAGTGGCGCTGGTGGTAGAGGCGCAGCGGACGCGGCGGGCGGCGGCGCAGGGCGCGAAAGAGATGTTGTTCGCGGCCAATGTCCGCCTGCTGGGGAGCGTGCTCAGCGAGCGCCGCTTCCCGATTCCGGAAAGGCTTTACCGCAGGTTGTGAGCGGGTTTTCATTCAGTAACCTCGGACTGCCAAGACTCCAGCCGGCAGCCCACAGCCAAACACATTAGCAAGCCCAGCCTTGGGGAGCTGAGGACTATGCCTTCGTGTGTCTTAACCAAACCCTGCCTAAACCGGTTCTCCGGCGGCGCCGTGCTGAATCCAGGTCTGGCGATGAAACGGACGCTGGACGTCGCACTTTCCGTCGCGGCCCTGATTGCCCTCACACCCCTGTTTGCTGCGATCCTGCTGATGGTGCGCCTGGACTCTTCGGGCCCGGCGCTTTACCGCTCGCGGCGCGCGGGGAAAAACGGCCGAATTTTCACTTGCTATAAGTTCCGCACCATGCGGGCTGACGCGGATGAGATCAAGCCGCTGTTGCGCTCGCGCAACGAGCGCAAGGGGCCATTTTTCAAAATCGCCGCCGATCCCCGGGTCACGCGCGTGGGCCGATTGCTTCGGCGCTACAGCCTGGACGAGATCCCGCAGTTCTGGAATGTGGTGCGCGGAGAGATGAGCCTGGTGGGCCCGCGGCCACACCCGCTCGACGATGTGGAGCGCTATCAGGCCGAGCACTTCCTCCGCCTGCAGGTGCGCCCAGGAATGACCGGGCTGTGGCAGGTTTCGGCCCGCTCCGATCCTTCTTTCCAGCGAAGCATGGCGCTCGATTCGGAATATATCGAGCGCTGGAGCCTGGGCCTCGATGTGCGCATTCTCTTCCGGACCCTGCCCACCGTTTTGCAAGGGAGCGGGACGTAACCATGGCGACTGCCGAGCGTTCTATGCGTCAGAAAAGCGGCGCTGGCGTGGAAGCGCTTGCGGTTTCCCTTTTTCGCCCTCTGCAGGCGCTGCTCGGCGCGCCCGAGTTGCTCTTCATGGCGGCCTTGACCGCGATGTTGTTACGCCCTCCCGATCTGCGGTTTTACGGGGCCGACCGCATCGCCCTTGGGCTGCTGGTTTTCGTAGTGCTGCTGCGCGCGCTGTTGCTGCGGCAATCCATAGGCTCCGGGCCGCTGACCTGGCCGCTGCTCGGGCTGCTGCTGCTGGCCTTCGCCAGCCTGGTTCACCAACCCTACGAAAGCGCCAGCTGGAGCGTGTTTGCTGCCAAATGGGTCACTCCGTTTGTCCTGTATCACGCCGCGGGTGTTGTATTCGGAGATGAAGTTTCGCAGCGAAGGTTTGAGATTTTTTCCCTGGTGGTGCTCGCCTATTTGACCGTGACCGCGGTGCTTTTTCTGAGCGGCCCGAAGTGGCTGATTTTTCCTCCGTTCATTCTCGATGAAAACCTGGGTATTCACGCCGACCGCGCCCGCGGTCCGTTCCTGCAGGCCGTGGCCAATGGCGTGAGCCTGAACCTGCTGGGGCTGCTGGCGCTGGATCGCTTTCGCCGCGGCAAGCTGGGGGGGATGACGGCGCTGCTGCTGGCCGCCGGCCTGCCGCTGGCGGTGCTGGCCACCAGGACCCGCGCGGTCTGGCTCTCGTTCGCCGTTTCGCTCCTGTGGTTGCTGTTCTCCCCCAGCCGGCGGGTGCGCCACGCGTGCCTTGGCCTGACTCTGGCCGCGGCGGTTGCCTGGCTGGGAGTTGTTACTTTCGGGGATGGCGGTTTGGGCGATGCTCGTCGCTCCTTCACCGGCCGCCTGGAAGAGCGCGGTCCGGTGGAGTTTCGCCTTTCCGTGTATCGCGCAGGCTGGGAGATGCTGCGCGAGCGGCCCTGGCTGGGCTGGGGCGCGCAGCAGATGCAGCCGGAACTGGAGCGGCGGGTCAGCGACTTTCACGAAGATACCTTCTACTTCCACAACACCTACCTCGAAATCGGCGCCGAGCACGGGCTGGCCGGCCTGGCCCTGTACGGATGGCTGGCGCTGGGGCTGCTGGCGCTTGGTCGAACGCCGAAGACCGCCGCTGTCTCTCCCGATGGCGAATTCCTTGACCGCGGGTTTCGCGCGCTGTGGCCGGTAATGGTCGGGGTCTATCTGCTGAACGCCTGTTTCGTGGTCATGAATTATCAGTTCGTGAATGGCCTGCTGTTTACGCTGGCCGGAATGCTGGAGGCCCAGAACCGCTGGGGGAGGCGCTTCGATGCCGTTCTTCTCTAGGTCTCCCCTGGCCGTGGGCGCGGCGGGCCCGTCGGCCCCCTCGGGCAGCTCTTTTGCCGCGAGCGCCGCAATGGAAGGAAATCTTTCGGCCGCGGCACTGTTTTCGCAGGCGGCGCGCGGAGGGGCATTTCTCGCGGCCCGCTACGGCCTGGGCGTGCTGGTCAGCCTGGGCAACATGCTGGTCATGACCTGGTGGATTGGCCCTCACGCCTACGGGTTGTTTGTCACCGCTGCGGGCCTGGTCACATTCTTCGGAGCGCTGGCAAGAATGGGCGTGGATGTTTACCTGGTGCGCGCGAAGGCTGCGCCTGATCAACGTTCCTACGGCGTGGCCACGACGCTCATACTCGCCATTTCCACGACGCTCACTCTCGCCGGCCTCGGTTTCGTGCCGCTGCTCATTCGCTGGTATGGCAGCGGCGAGTTTGTAGGGCCGTATATTGCGCTGCTGCTGACCGTCCCGCTGACCGCGCTGGCAGGAGTTCCAACTGCCAGGCTGGAGCGTGACTTGAATTTCACCGTGCTGGCCGGCGTCGAGCTGGGCGGGCAATCGCTCGGGCTGGTGCTGGCGGCGGCTGCGGCTCTGTGCCGCTTCGGCGTGTGGGCGCCGGTAAGCGGCTATGTGGCATGGCAAGTATTCATTCTGGCGGGCACGTTTTCCGTCTCGCGCCTGGCTCCACGATTGAGTCTGGATAAACGTCTCGCGCGCGAAATGCTCGCCTATGGCTTCGGCGTGACCGCCTCGCTGCGCGCCTGGGAGTTGCGTTCGCTGATCAATCCGCTGGTAGTGGGCAGGATCGCGGGGGTCGAGGCGGTGGCGTTCGTGGCCGTTGCTCTCCGCATCGCCGAAGCTATGGGAAGCTTCCGGCGGGCGGCGGCGCGGCTGGTGATTGCTACTCTGTCGCGGCTGCAGAACCGGCGCGGGGAATTTGGCGTCGCGCTCGAACGCGCACTTTGCTGGCAGATCGTCAGCCTGGGGCCGTTGTTGTGCATCTTCGGGCTGCTTGGGCCGCTGGCGGTTCGTTACGTGATGGGTGCTCGCTGGATGCCGAGCCTGGCGCTCTATCCCTTCATTGCGGCCGGCGTCCTGGTGAACTCGGTGTACAACCTGCAAGCCTCAGCGTTGTTCGTGCTGGGGCGGCAGTGGGTGGTGATGCGCGCGTATGCCTTGCACCTGGGGCTGCTCGGTGCGGGCGCATTTGTGTTGCTGCCTCGCTTCGGCATCCGCGGCTACGGCTGGGCGGAAATTGCTGCCTGCGCCGCGTATGGCTTGATTCACGCCGGGCTGCGTGACTTCGCCGCCATTTCCTATCGCCGCCTCTTGCCGTGGCTGGTGGTGTTTCTGGCGCTCTTGTTCGCATCCTCCGCTCATCTCCAGAGCGCGGGGGCGCAGCTGATTCTGGTTCCTACGCCGGTAACCTCTCGCGACGAAACCCCACGTTATGGAGAAACCCCCAGCCGTCGCGATCGCCCATTTCCGCGCCACGAGAAAAGAGCAGGCTGAAGCAACCATGCGCACTGTGGCCTACATCGCGAACCAGTTTCCGGCGGCATCCGAGCCGTACGTGGCGGATGAAATTCGAGAGTTGCGCCGGCACGGCGTGAACGTGCTCCCCTGCAGTGTGCGTCAGCCGGGAACTGAACTCGATGATGGCCTACCGCCGCTTGCCCGGGAAACTCTCATTCTCACCCGCCTTCGCCCAGGCCCGATGCTGCAGGCATGCGGGCTGCTGGCAAGCAGGTTGCCGGAGTTGGCCGATTTGCTTCGCCGGGTTCTTCTCCGGGGCAAAGAAACTCCTCGCCAGCGGCTCCGCGCCTTGCTGCAGACCTGGCTGGGAGCCTACCTGGCGGCACAGCTCAAGCCTGAAGGCGTCCAGCACATTCATGCCCACCATGGTTATGGCGCCTCATGGGCCGCCATGGTGGCGGCGCGACTGCTGGGCGCGGGCTTCAGCATGACGCTGCACGGTTCAGACCTGCTCTTGCACGCACCCTATCTCGATTCCAAGCTGCGGCAATGCCGGTTCTGCCTCACTGTCTCGCAGTTCAACCGCCGGCAGATCCTGGAACGATATCCCGAGGTTGAGCCGGGAAAAATTGTTGTGCAGCGGCTGGGAGTGGCCTCGCCGGCACAATCGGCGCAGCGACGCGCGCACCAAAATGACGAACTCATTCTGCTGGCGGTGGGAAGACTTCATCCCGTCAAAGACCACGCCTTCCTGATTCGGGCCTGCCGCGAATTGAAAGACCGCGGCGTTCGTTTCTTATGCCTGATTGCGGGGGAAGGGCCGGAGCGCGCCGCGCTGGAGAGTTTGCTTCCCGGTTTGGATCTCGAACGCGAGGTCCGTTTGCTGGGCCACCTCTCGCGCCAGGAACTGGCCGCGCATTACCGGCTGTGCGACCTGGTAGTGCTCACCAGCCGCAGCGAAGGCCTGCCGCTCGTGCTCATGGAAGCCATGGCGTACGGACGGGTGGTGTTGGCGCCGGAAATCACCGGTATCCCGGAGCTGATCGAAGACGGGCGCAGCGGATTTCTCTATCGCCCCGGCTCGTTGAACAGCCTGGTTTCACGGGTGGAGATGATTGGCCGCCTTCGGCCCGTGCTCGGAACGGTGCAGCGCCAGGCGCGGCAGCGCGTGCAGGAAGACTTCAACCGCGAGAAAAACCTGGCAGTCTTTGCAGAATTATTCCTGGCGCTGCTGGGTTGGGCGGCTGCGGAATTGCCTCATGAGAATCCTGTATTGCAACAAATATAACTTCGCCTTCAGCGGCACAGAGACCTACCTGTTCGAGCTGATGGACCTGATGCGGGCGCACGGGCAGGAGGTGGCGCTTTTCGCCATGGCTGACCCGCGCGGCCGCCCCACTCGCTATGACCGGTACTTTCTTCCCTCCGCCGATTTCAAGAAAAGGAACCAGGGCTTCGTCGCTCGGGCCCGGCTGGCGGCGCGGGCAGTCTATTCCTGGGAGGCGCGGCGGCGCCTGCGCCGCTTGATCGCGGAATTTCAGCCCGAGGTCGCGCACGTGCGCAACATCTATCACCACCTTTCGCCTTCCATCCTTTGGGAGTTGAAGGCGCAAGGCGTGCCCGTCTTGTATCACTTGAATGATTTCAAGCTCATTTGCCCCAGCTACAACCTGGTTTCGCAAGGAAAGCCTTGCGAGCGCTGCCGCCAGGGGCGCTTCTGGCACGTGGTTGGCGAAGGCTGCTATGACGGACCGCCGGGAGCGCCGCTGCTCCTGGCTGCGGAGGCCTATCTGCACCGCTGGCTCCGAACCTACGAGCGCTGCGTGGACCTGTTTCTCGCGCCCAGCCAGTTCGTGAAAGTCAAGCTCACGGAAAACGGCTGGCCGGCGGAGAAAATTGCCGTGCTGCCGCATTTCCAGCAGGTTTCGCGGCGGGCGCCGGCGCCGGTGGCGGCCGATGCTCCCATTCTTTATTTCGGGCGGCTTTCGCCCGAAAAAGGTGTGGAGGACCTCCTCCGCGCCATGCCGCGGCTGCCACAGATGCATTTGCAGATTGCCGGAGAGGGTCCCCAGCGCAGCCAACTCGAAGCAGTCGCGCGCAAGCTGGGCCTGAGCGACGTCTCCTTTCTCGGCCGCATGGGAAAAGCCGAGTTGGAGCGGCAGATCGCGGCTTCGCTCTTTACTGTCTTCCCCTCGCGCGCCTACGAGACATTGGGTAAGAGCATTCTGGAGTCCTATGCCCTCGGACGTGCCGTCGTGGCCTCCGACCTGGGGTCGCGCCGCGAGTTGGTGCAGCCGGGCAAGACCGGGTTGCTGTTCCCGGCGGGCGATGTGGATGGGCTGGCCAGCGCCATTGATTTTCTGGCGCGCTCTCCCCAGCAAGCCATCGCGATGGGTATGGCCGGACGTGAACTGGTGCGGCAAAGGTATGCTCCCGAACCACACTACGCCGCCTTGGTGCGACTCTACGATGGGCTGCGGCGCAGCAAGCCGAGGTCGTTGGCTAGCTCGCGGCCCAAGGCAGCCAAGCCGCACGTAGCGCTCATCGGCGGGCGGGGCGTGATCTCGAAATACAGCGGCATCGAAACCTGGTACGAGGAAGCCGGGAAGCGCCTGGCAGCAATGGGCTACATCGTCACCGTCTACTGCCGCAGCTATTTCACTCCGCCGGTGAGAGAACACCATGGCATGCAGCTTGTAAGGCTGCCCACTATTCGATCCAGACACCTGGAGACGCCAGTTCACACTCTTCTGAGCACGATTCACGCCCTGTTCCGGGGTTGCGACATCCTGCATTTCCACGCTCTCGGCCCGGCGCTGGCGTCATTCCTGCCGCGGATATTTGGCCGGCGCTCGGTGGTCAGCGTGCAGGGACTTGATTGGCAGCGCAAGAAGTGGGGGAAAGTGGCGGCGGGGGTTTTGCGCCTGGGCGAAAAGGCCGCGGTGAAATTTCCTGACGCGACCATCGTCGTTTCGCAAACGTTGCGCGAATACTTTCGTTCTCACTACGGCGGCGAGACTTATTACATTCCCAACGGAACCACAATTCCCGGCGTCGGCGCGCCTTCGAGTTTAGCTCGCTGGAGTTTGGAGCCGGGCAACTACATTCTCTTTCTTGGCCGGCTCTCGCCGGAAAAAAATTGCCATCTGCTGCTCGCGGCCTACGAAAGAATCGCCACTTCCGTAAAGCTGGTGCTGGCCGGTGGGGCGAATTCTGCTGAACGGTACGTTCGCAAATTGCACTCCCGGCAGAGCGGGCGGATTATTTTCCCCGGCTGGGTGGCGGGCCGGGAACTGGAAGAATTGCTTTCGAATGCCATGCTGTTTGTGCTGCCCTCCGACATCGAGGGCCTTTCCCTCGCTCTTCTTGACGCCATGGCGGCCGGAGTGTGTGTGCTGGCCAGCGGCATTGCCGAGAACCTGGAAGTGGTGGAAGGTGCCGGCTTCACCTTCCGCCCCGGCGACGTAGATGACCTCGAGCGCAGGCTGCGCTTTCTGATTTCCAGCGCCGAAATCCGCCAGGCAGCGGCCCGGCGCGGCCGCCAGCGCGTGCGCGAACGCTATCTCTGGCCCGGGATCGTCTCCGAACTTGATCGCCTCTATTGCCGCGTTATGGGTCAGGACGTTTCCGTGCCTTTGAAGGAAGCTGCTCCTAAGATCCCGCCCGCGCGCGCCGCCTGAGCGCTGCGTAACTTCAGAACTGCCTGGGCAATTTGAAGGCTTAACCGAGCAACCCATCGCTGAGCCTTGCCCGCATTACAATCAGTCCGGCTGGCCTGCGCTCATGCGAGTCACCATCTTCGGCGCTACCGGGTTGCTGGGTCGAGCTCTTCTGCACGAGTGGAAGGGAGACGAAATCACCGCCTTGGGCTCGAAGAACGCTGACATCCGCGATACGCGGCAGGTGGCCGCCGCCGTTGTTGCCGCCAGGCCCGATTGGATTGTGCTGGCGGCGGCCTACACCAACGTGGATGGCTGCGAGTCGAAGCGCGAACTCTGCATGCAGGTCAACTGCCGTGGTGCGGTCAAGGTCGCGGAGGCTGCGCGGCAGCAGGGCGCGCGCCTTCTCTTTCTGAGCAGCGACTATGTTTTCGACGGAAGCAAAACCGCGCCGTACGAGACCGGCGATGCCCGCGCGCCGCGCAGCGTCTATGGAGAGTCGAAGGCGCAGGCCGAAGAGCAGATCATGGGCATTCTGCCGGAAGCGTGCATCGCGCGCACTTCCTGGCTCTTCGGAGTGGGCGGCCGGTCGTTTCCCGAGGCGATTCTGAAACGCGCCGCCACTGAATCGCAGATTGACGTGGTAAACGATCAGCGCGGCTCGCCAACTTATGCGGTGGATCTCGCCCGGGCCATCATCGAGCTCTGCCGCGCGGAAGCCCGCGGAATCATTCACGTGACCAACCGTGGCGATTGCACCTGGTTCGAATTTGCCCGCGAAATTCTCAGCCAGGCCGGTATGGCCACAGAGGTTCGTCCAACTACGAGCGACAAATTTGTTCGAGGGGCGGAGAGGCCCAAATATTCTGTTCTGTCGCCGCGAAGCCTGCAGGCCTTCGGCATTCAAATGCCTTCGTGGCAGGACGCGATCGGCCGATATCTGCAAGAGCGGAAGCTGGCGGGCGCAGGGTCTTAGCGCGCCAGACTCGCAATGGGTTGACTGCAAAGGCCCCTCGGTTTGAAACAGCCTCTCAACCGCGGTATAAAGGCGGGGAATGCCCGACCCTTTGCCCCATCGCCGCCGCTTGACGGTCATTGCTTCAGGTTTGCTTTGCGGGGCCCTGGGACTGGTCGTGCTGTTTACCAGCCGGCGTGCCTTCTTCAGCCCCTTGGCGTTGGTGGTTGTAGCGGCAATCGGATTAACCGCAGTGCTGTTGCAGTTGCGTCTCTACAACCGCAAACTGGCCAAAGACGACCCCAGCGTGGCGGTGCATCCGCCGCTCTGGCTCAATGCCACAGGAATCCTGCTGGCAGTGGCGGCCTTGTTGGCAGATTGGTTTCGGCTTCAGGCTGTGGTGAGCCAGGCGCTGGCCTTAGGCGCGGTGATCAGTTTTGCGGTCAGCGGCGCGATTATCCTGCACGCCTTTCGACGCCGGCGGATTGCTCCCAAACCACCGGAGGCATGAGGTTTGCGGCCGTCGGCTGCGCCGGAATAAAGAGTCGGGAGTCATCTTTCGAGGTGGCGGGAACTTTCTGCTCAATCTCTCCCCACTGCCGTTCCCAGTTCCACCAGGCCCCTAAGGCAGCCAGCACCAGCAAAGCTGCCACCCACCATACGACCCGCTGCATTTCGGGAAAGCGCTGAAGCAGACTCGGTTTCTTCTTGCCTGCGGCGGGGGTTTGCTGAGTGTTAGGGACTTCCTCGCGTGGAGCTTCCTCGCGCGGCTCTCCACCCAGCATCAAACGTGTCCACTCCCGCAGTAAAGCCTGCTGATGGCGGGTAAGCTGTTGAAACTCAAAGCCGCAACGTAACGGGCCGCGGTGGCGCACCACCGCTTTGGCCTGCACTCCGAGTCCCAGGTCGGGTAGGAGGAATTCGACGCCTACCGGATCGCCGGCGTGGAGTTCGCCTGCCAGCACCGCGGCCAAACCTCCCTCGCCAAGATCGAGAGAGCGGCCTGGAATACTGTAGGGGTTATCCGGTTGCAACACCGTGATTCTTACCGGCACCGCCAGGGGACAACGGGGCACACGCCTTCCCACCACAGTGCGAAGCGGCGCCCGGCCCGGCATTCCCATAGTTGGTTTCCGCTGACTTCGGATCGAGACTTATCCCCCAAGCTTCAAACTCATCAAGAGTATAGCACCGGAAATGGTGCGAGGCACCGCAGACGGAAAGGCTGGAATGTACTGTAATGTATTGACACAATTACACTTACGTAACATTCAGGGGGTTACGCCTACGGATAAAAGAAGACCAAGCACGCATTTGTGGGCAGGACTAGGCGGCCGCCCCGGATATTGAGGCAGCGTGGAGGGATGCAGCAGGGTTTATGGCCAGCGCTTGGCCGTATCCTCCCAGCCTGCCGCCCGCGCTGGCTGAGGGGCGGCGTTTACGGCGGGCTGCGGTATGCGGATAGGTTGCTGCGGTACGGTCGCGGCCAGAGATGGTTTGCTGCTTGCCACATCCAAGCCGGCATCTTTGTCGTCAGACAACAGAGGCGCGGCGACGCGAAGCGCTTCCACCTCTTTTTCCAGCCGGGTCAGCTCTAGCTCTTTTTGCCTCAAGACCTCGTAAACATTCCTCATGCGGTGGCACCTGCTAAAACGTGGATGGGATTCCGGTTAACCCGCACTCTATGCACCGCTCGTCTTTTTGTCAAGGTATTAAGGGACGTACCCGGTTCGCATGGGGAAGGTTAAACCATCTCAATGTCCAGAGGTCTTGTCGGATCGAAGCCGGTGACAGAGATTTTACAAACGTGCTCTTAACTTTCGTAAAGCCAATCCGTCTAAGGGAGAAACGGGCGCTCGGGCTGCCCAGGCCAGCATCGGGACGGGAACTCTTGCGCCGGAACTGCGTAACACATTCTGTAAGGCAGAGAGTTGCCGGGAGGTACCAGTGGGAGGTTGGGCCATGCAAACGGACGCCGATGGCGACGGTCGGGGCGCAGTCAATGGTGTGGCCAGCCGCGGGGACCCGCATGTGCAGGAAGTGGTGCGGGCGGCACACCAGGAGTTGCGGCAGCTGCTGCGGCAGCGCGCCGAGATCGTGAAGCGAATCGGTACCGTCAAGCAGACCATTTCCGGCCTGGCCAACCTCTTCGGCGACGGCGTGCTCAGCGATGAACTGCTCGAACTGGTGGACCGCAAAAGTGGAGGGCGCCAGCCGGGATTCACCAAGGCTTGCCGCATGGTGCTCATGGGTGCCGACCGGGCGCTGGGCGCGCGTGAAGTTTGCGAACGTATTCAGCAGCAGGCCCCGGCTCTGCTGGTGCGCCACAAAGATCCATTGGCCTCGGTCACCACCGTTTTGAATCGCCTGGTGGAATACGGCGAGGCCCGCGCCGTGGTGCGCGAGAATGGGCGCCGCGCCTGGCAGTGGATGGCCGATCCTGCGGATGCTGCGACTCCTCGGGCCTGATTCGCTTCCCAACCACTTTTTCTTGACAGATAATTGAGCGCAACCGAGCCAGCAATGGCCGGGCGAGAAATCTTATGTCCATCACATCTCCGGAAGAACTCGAAGGTATGCGGGCGGCGGGGGCGGTCGTGCGGCAAATGATCGCCGCCATGAAGGACCGGGTTCAGCCAGGAGTGACCACCGCCGAACTGGATGAGGCCGGGGCCGCGGTGATGCGCGAGCAAGGCGCGCGCTCGGCGCCGGCGATGGTGTACGGTTTTCCCGGAACCAACTGCATCAGCGTGAACGACGAAGCCGTGCATGGGATTCCGGGAGCACGCGTCTTGCGCGAAGGCGACCTGGTAAAGCTTGATGTCACCGTGGAAAAAGACGGCTTCATGGCCGATGCCGCGGTGACCGTGCCCGTAGGCGAAGTTTCCTCACAGAAGCGGCGGTTGGTTCGCTGCGCTGAGCGGGCTTTCGCCAGGGCAGCGGGGGTGGCCCGGGCCGGCGCCCGCCTTTCCGAGATCGGCCGCGCGGTCGAAGCGGAAGTGCGCGCCGATGGCTTCTCGGTGATCCGCGACCTCGGGGGGCATGGCATTGGGCGCACCATTCACGAAGAACCGCGAGTGGCCAATTATTTCGATCCTGCAGAGAGCCAGTTGCTCATTGAGGGTCTGGTGATCACGGTCGAGCCGATCATCGCCGCCGGGCGGGGAAAAGTAATCGTCGCGAACGACGGCTGGACCATCCGCACCGCCGACCGCCAGCCTTCGGCCCACTACGAGCACACTCTGGTCATCACCACCGGGGAGCCGATTCTACTCACTTCGAAGTAGACCGGCCGCCTTCCAATTCCAGGCTGGCCGGCCCTACAGTAAAATACGCCTCCACCAACTCCACGACTTCAGGCACAATTTGAAAGATGGAAGCTTCGCTGCGCAAACTGCGCCTGGTGCAGTTTCTCATGTTGGGGAGCATCGGCCTGTACGTACTGATCTCGGAGCGCTATGGCCCTGCGCCGCGAGCCAGCCAGCCCATCTTCCTTTACCTGATGGCGGGCCTGGCAGGTGCCTGCGGCGTGGGCGCGCTGGTGGTGCGCTACGTGATCGTGAAGCGGCAGGAAGCGATTCTGATCGGCGCACCGGAAAACAAAGCGGCGCTGCGCCGCTGGGAGTCTGCCTACGTCCTCGTCTACGCCTTGTGCGAGGCCGTTGCGGTTTACGGCATGGTGCTGCGCTTCACCGGGTTCAGCTTTGCACCCGCCGTTGTGCTCTATATGGCTGGCTTCCTGCTGATGCTGTTTCTGGGCCCACAGGCCCCAGCCGCGGGTTAAGCCTTGATGTGGCAGCTGGCCAGGCCGCGCTTTTCCAGATATTGCTGGTGGTAGTCCTCCGCCTGATAAAAAGTCGCCGCAGGAACGATCTGGGTCGCAATCGGCTTGTTGTGGCGGCCGGATTTCTCCAGCTTCTGCTTTGAGGCTTTGGCTTCGGCTTCCTGCTCCGGAGAATGAAAGAAGATCGCCGAGCGGTACTGCGTTCCCCAGTCCGGCCCCTGGCGGTTGAGTTGGGTGGGATCGTGGTTCTCCCAGAAGACGTCGAGCAATTGCCCGTAGGAAATCTTGCTGGGATCGTACTCCACCTCGACCGCTTCGGCGTGGCCGGTCTGGTCGGTGCAGACGTCTTTATACGTCGGGTTCGACATATCGCCGCCGGTGTAACCCACCCGGGTTGAGATCACTCCCGGAAGCTGGCGGAAAGTGGCTTCTACTCCCCAAAAGCAGCCTGCGGCAAACGTAGCTTTGGCCATGCTTGCACCTCGGTTCATGATTGTAATGGTGATGATTGGATGAAGCGAGGCCAGAAAAGTGACGCTCCCTGATTGCTTTCACCGTGAGCTCAACCCCGCCATAATTTCGCTTCCCCAATCCTCTCCCAAGGTGTAGCATTCCGCCCCGATTTCACAAGGGGGTGGAGCTATGAGCTTCATGGGCGTAAATCTGCTGTCAGTTCTGGTAGCCGCTGTCGCTTCTATGGTGATCGGTTTTCTCTGGTACTCGCCGATGGCGTTTGCCCGTTCCTGGATGAATCTGATGGGTTACGCACCCGACGACAAGGCCAAGCAGGAGGAAATGCGCAAAGGCGCGGGCAAACTCTACGGCATGACCTTCGTGGGATTTCTGGTCTCGGCCTTCGTGCTGGCCAAGATTATCCACATCAGTACGATCCGAACGGCTGTGCACGGCTTGCACGCTGCTTTTGCGGTTTGGCTGGGATTTGTCACCACCGTGCAGTTCAGCAATAATCGTTTCAACCGGAAGCCCTTTCAACTCTATCTGATTGATACCGGCTACCAACTGGTTTGCTATCTGGCGATGGGAGCGATCCTGGCCGCGTGGCCACGGTAAAACTCGCGACGCTCGGCTTACATTCGAGGGCGCGGCTAATCGGCCGCGCCCTTACTCCGTCTTCAGCCCGCCGGTCAGTTCGGCCACCCGCATCAGGCCGCGCTGCAGGCACCATTCCCGCAGCTCTTCCACGATCTTTTCTGTGGCTCGCGGGTCCCAGTAGCTGGCCGTTCCCACTTCCACCGCCGACGCTCCGGCCAGCATGAACTCGGCAATATCTTCTGCCCTCGCGATACCGCCCATACCCACCACCGGAATCTTCACCGCCTTGGCCGCCTCATAGACCATGCGCAAAGCAATCGGCTTAATGGCCGGCCCGGAGAGTCCTGCTGTAATGTTGGCGATCCGCGGCTGGCGCGTCTCGGCATCAATCGCCATGGCGACGAAGGTGTTGACCAGAGAAATGGCGTCGGCGCCGGCGGTCTCCGCCACCCGCGCCATATGCGCAATGCTGGTGACGTTAGGGGAAAGCTTCACGATCACCGGCCGCCGAGAAGCGCGCTTTGATGTGGACACGACCTCATCGAGCAGGCGCGGATCGCTGCCGAACTGGATCCCCCCGTGCGCGGTGTTGGGGCAGGAGACGTTGAGTTCGTAGGCAGCGATTCCTTCGCCCTCATTCAGCACCCGGATTACCTGCTCGTAGTCCTGGCGGGTGTAGCCGAAAACGTTGGCGAAAACCACGATGTCTTTGATCCGCCGCAGCTTGGGGAGTTTCTCCTCGATGAAGGAGCGTACCCCGATATTCTGCAGGCCGATCGCATTCACCATGCCCGCTGCGGTCTCGTACAGTCGGGGCGTGGGATTGCCGGCCATAGGCTCTTTCGAAAGCCCTTTGACCACAAAGCCGCCCAGCTTGTTGAGATGAACCACATCTTCGAACTCCAGCCCGTAGCCGAAGGTTCCGCTGGCCGCGATGACGGGGTTCTTGAGCTCGATGCCGGCCAACGTGACTCGAAGATCGGGCTGGCCACGCGGCGGCAGAGAAGGGGTCATGGCGCTCCTCGGCCGGGCTTTACCAGCGTGGCCGGCTGAACCCCGGCGGGCGGCGGCGCAGGGGATTGCAGGTTGGGAGGCGCCGCCGGGTTTTCGGGGCGCCGCGGCGCCATCAGCCCTTCGGTGAGCACGCGCCCCACCGCCTGCGCCGGAGCATTGATGCCGAGGAGTGAGGCCAGCGTGGCCACCAAGTCCACCGGCTCAACCTGGGTTCGATAGACGCCGGGCTGAAATGGAAGCCCGTAAATCGCCAGGGGCACGTGTGTGTCATAACTGTAAGGTGAGCCATGCGTAGTTCCCTCCGTGCCTTCAATGGTGAAGGGCGGAAAGACCGCGAAGACATACCAGCCTCCCACGGGCGAATAGCTGTGCTCATAGCGCCTGCCCATTTCCGTGTCGGGGACGCGGTCTTCAGCTAGCTGCAACCGGGTGAAGAAGCCTCGCATGCCGATCTGCTCCAGCGCCTCGCCTGCGGCTCGCTCCGCCTCTTCTTCTTTCACATGAGCCGACGAGAAAGTTTCTTCATTCAGAAATACCAGCGGGTAATCGAACTTCCGCACATACTCCGCCGGATGCCCACGCGAAAAGCGCGCCGCGAGGGCGCGATTCAATTCTGCGACCATGGTCGCGCCGGACCACGCGGCCGCGGGTATGCGAAGCTGCTGGGCGACGGACGGCACCGGGGCCACGCCATGATCGGCGGAGAGTGCAATCCAGGTATCGGCCAGACCGACCTCGTGGCCAAGAAAATCGAAGAACGCGGCCAGTTGGCGGTCCAGGGCCATGGCCATGGCCTGCATCTCGGGCGAATCCGGCCCCACCTCATGGCCGAGAAGGTCGTTGGCCGAAAGGCTTATGGCGAGCAGGTCGGTGGCCGGCCCGCTGCCCAGCTTTTCGTAGGTAATCAGCTCGCGGGCAAATTCGAACTCGTAGTCATTGGCAAAGGGGGTGGGTCCGACCAGGTCGAAGAAATCGCTTGGCTGGCCGGGGCCAGGTTTGGTGCTGCGCAGCACATGACCCTCTGTGTCCTTCCAATCCTGGTTCAGATATTTGGCCACGCGGTCGCTCGCATTGAAATTCTGCACCCATTTTGGCAGCGCCGGGCGATAGTAGGTCGAAGTGACCCAGGCGCCGGTCTTGTGATCAATCCAGTACGCGCCGTCGGCGGCAAAGCCCGCGGGCAGAATCGCGGCGCGGTCTTTCAATGAGATTCCAAACACCCGCGACTTGCCCTGAGTGGCCAGCTTCAGCTCATCACCCAGCGTGTCAGTGCGCAGGTTGTGGGGCGAGGCGCCCGGCAGGTTGCCGCCGACCCCGACGAGTCGCGTCGCATCGTCTTCCACCGAGGTGACCATGCGCTTCTTTTGCGGGTCCCACCATTCATTGGCCAGAATGCCATGGCCGTTCACGTAGCTTCCGGTGAAAAGCGTGGCGTGGCCGGGCGCGGTGCTGGTGGTGGCGTAATCGTAGTTGCAGTTGGTGAAGTAAGCGCCGTGGTCCATCAGCAGGCGGAAGCCGCTGTCGCCGAACTGATCGTGGTAACGGTTCAGATAGTCGCCGCGAAACTGGTCAATCACAATCACGACAACGAGCCTGGGATGGGCGTTATAGGCCGAGCCCAAAGCCGAACCGGCAAGCCAGGCACACCACAGCGCGATGAGGAAGCCGGCGCGGAGGGAAAATCTCATGGTCGTGGTAGTTTACAGCCTGAAGGCGAGGGTTGGCAGCAAACATGATCCATCAACAGCAAGTCTCCATTGCCACGCGCGGCCACCGCGATATGCGCGATCTCACCGAACAGGTGGCGGCTATCGTCGCAGCCTCTGGCATTCGAACCGGCACGGTGAACATCTTCAACGTGGGGAGCACCGCCGCCCTTGGGACCATCGAGTTCGAGCCCGGCCTGGAGCGCGACCTGCCCGAGATGCTCGACAAACTCATGCCGCCCAGCCGCAGCTACGGCCACGAGCAGGCCTGGCATGATGGCAACGGGCATTCGCACCTGCAGGCCACGTTGCTTGGGCCCTCGCTCACGGTGCCAGTTGCTGAGGGCAAGCCGGTGCTCGGCGCCTGGCAGCAGATATTTCACCTGGAATGCGACGTTCGCGGCCGCCAGCGGACCGTTGTTGTCACGGTCAGCGGCTCATAGCGCGAGTCTCCAACCCGCGAGCGTCTCGCCGATCAAGCACGCATGTTAACCTTGCCCGCGCAATGCGGGTCGCTGCCATCTTTGGGCCGGGCGCTTCGAAGCGAAGTTTGCGGCCATTTCAGAGCCCAGACATCCGCTGGCTTTCGCAGCTTCCCGCCGAGGCGGCCGAGGCGGATGTGGTTCTCATTCTCGGCGGCGACGGCACCGTGCACCGTCATCTGGCGGAGTTGGTCAGGTTGAACCTGCCGGTGTTGGTTGTTCCTTGCGGCAGCGGCAATGATTTTGCCCGTGCCCTGGGCTTGCGTCGAGTGAAAGACGCCGTCGCCGCCTGGCGCGCTTTTGCCGCGGGAAAAGGCGTAGTCAAACGGATTGATCTGGGAGTGATTCGGCCGCTCAACGTTGGCGCGCCCGAGGTCCACCATTATTTCTGTACGGTGGCGGGCATCGGCTTGAGCAGCGAAATCGCGCGGCGGGCCAATCGGCTGCCGCGCTGGCTGCTGGGGCACGGGGGTTACGCGCTCAGCCTGCCGCCCACGCTTCTCGGCTTCCGGCCGTTTGGCTTGAAGATCTCCGCCGAGCCGGAAAAAATCAAAGCCACTCCGCGGCTGGCCTTTCTCGCCGCCTTCGCCAACGGCCCAGCCTATGGCGGGGGCATGAAAATCGCTCCCCGCGCCCGCCTCGATGACGGCCGGCTCGATGTGTGCATTGTCGCTGAGACTGGCAAGATGAGACTGTTCTGTCTTTTTCCCACGGTTTATTTTGGCAGACACCTGGAACTCGCCGAGGTGCAGTACTCTCAGGGGGAAAATCTGCGCGTAGAAACAGAACCCCCGCTCGAGGTTTATGCCGACGGCGAGCATGTTTGCCAGACTCCGGCGCAGCTGACCGTGGCGCGTGAAGCGTTGCGGGTTATTGTCAACCCGGGCTGCTGGTTACTTGATCTTCCCTCAGAACCGGGCGGGCTGCCCCACTCGGCCCCAGAGCTTTCGCCGCGAGCATAAGAAGTGACCAACTCCTAACAATTCGATGACAACCCTCGGCGGATTGGCCGGTAGCTTGAGCGCCATCGGCTCCCATGTCCGGATTCTGAGGAGGTAGTTCATGAAGAAGTTCTGGGTCACGCGTCCCTTCGGCTGGAGAGCGCGCCCGGCCATCGCCCTGGCCTGTCTGCTGTTCACCAACTTCGCCTTCGCACAACATTATGTCCAGAACAACCTGGTTGCCGATGTCTCAGGCAACGCAACCAACACCGACGCCAATCTGGTCAACCCCTGGGGGCTGGCCCGCAGCGCCAGCAGTTTCTGGTGGGCGGCCAACAACGGCAGCGGAACATCCACCCTATACGACGCCGCCGGGACTGCCCAAGCCCTGGTCGTCACCATTCCGCCGCCCAAGGGCAGCACGGCTCCGGCCACGCCCACCGGCGCCGTTTTTAACGGTACCTCCGACTTCGCCTTGGCTCCCATGAAGCCCGCGCTGTTTCTCTTCGCCACCGAGGACGGCACCATCTCTGGCTGGAACCCCGGAGTGAGCCTGAACAGCGCGCAACTGGTGGTGGATAAGTCCAAAAAGCACGCCATCTACAAGGGCATCACCATCAGCGAGTTTCACGGCGCCCACTATCTCTACGTGACTAACTTCCATGAAGGCCGGGTGGAGGTTTACGACACTTACTTCCATCGCGTAAAGCTTTCCGAAAAGGCCTTTGAGGATTACCGCATCCCGCACGGCTATGCGCCCTTCAATATTCAAGCCGTGGGCAAGAACATCTTCGTCACCTATGCCAAACAGGATGAGGACAAGGAAGACGATGCCCCGGGGCCTGGATTCGGCTTCGTGGATGTTTACGGCCCGACGGGCAAGCTGCGTGCCCGCCTGGAGCACGGTCCCTGGCTGAACGCTCCCTGGGCAGTGGCCATGGCGCCAAGCGAGTTCGGCGAGTTCAGCCACAGCCTGCTGATCGGCAACTTTGGCAGCGGCCAGATCGCTGCTTATAACCCCGTGACCGGCCGCTTCCGGGGGCTGATGAAAAACCCCGACGGCTCCACTCTGAGCATTGACGGCCTATGGGCTCTGGGATTCGGCAATAACGCCAATGCCGGCCCGGAAACCACGCTGTTCTTTAGCGCCGGCCCCAACGATGAGGCCGACGGTCTATTTGGAACTTTGACTCCGGTTACCGCTGAGCTGAATGAAGAAGACGAACCCTGATCTGCGGTGACCCGGACCAGGCGGCGGCGTTCCGGGACGGACGCCGCCGTCTTGTGCCTCGGCCGCCGCGCAGAGGCCTTGCGCCGGGGCAAGGCGAAACCTCCTGCCCCGCCCCTCCGGTGCTAAACTAAGCCGCAGTATGAGTGACGAAAAGCGCTCGCGCACCTGGCTCTGGATCCTGATTGGAGGAGGAGCCTTCTTCCTCTTCGTGCTGGCGGTCTTCGCGCTGGTGTATCTGACTTTGCGCGCCGGAGGGGAGCAGTCCTCCTTAAGCAGCGCCTTCGGCTCGAAGATCGGGGTGGTGGATCTCGAGGGTGTGATCGTTGATCCCGATACGGTGGTGCCAGAGTTAAAGAAGTTCGCCGACGATGACTCGATCAAAGCCATCATTCTGAAAGTCAATTCTCCGGGCGGTGGAGCGGCGGCCTCGGAGGAGATTTACCGCGAAGTGAAGCGCATCCGCGACGAAAAAAAGAAACGCATCGTCGCCTCCATTGGCACGCTGGGGGCGAGCGGCGCCTACTACGTCTCCTCAGGCACGAACAAAATCTATGCCGAAGGCGGCAGCCTGGTGGGCTCCATCGGCGTCATCATGGAATGGGTAAATTACGGCGACCTGCTGCGCTGGGCTAAGCTCAAGCCAGAGGCCATCTACACCGGCGAGTTCAAAGATACCGGCGACCCGGCGCGGGAAATGACTCCCGTCGAACGGGCCTACCTGCAGTCGCTGGCTGACAACATGTACGGCCAATTCGTGCAGGCCGTGGCCGATGGACGCCATCAAAAGGTCGCGGATATCAAGGCCATCGCCAATGGCAAAGTATGGACGGGCGAGCAGGCCCTGCCTTTGCACCTGGTGGACCAGATCGGTGATTTTCAGGACGCTGTGAATGACACGGCCAAGGCCGTGGGAATCAGCGGCGAGCCCGTGCTGGTGCATCCCGAAAAAGACCGTAAGACCCTGTTTGACATACTCTTTGGTGATGTTTCGAAGTGGTTGCCCAGCCAGGACAAGCTGCTCGACCGCCACATCGGCTTCTACTATCTGTGGCAGTAGCGCGGGTTGACGGCCTCGTCCTGAATGGTGACATCCCGGCTTCTCAATAGGAATACTGAATTTTGCCTGCACGTCCGGCTGGAGCGTCATATAATCCTTGTTCGGTAGAAGCCTTGCCAAGAACCCCTTAAATTTGAGAAGGTTATGCAGGCCCGCCGGAAGGCCTGCTCCCGAGATGGGGTTGCAGCCATCTTAAGACGAGGGAAATGGAGCGTACAGACGTATGACAAAGGCTGATCTGATTGACGAAGTATCCCGCTTGGCGGAATTGACCCGCAAAGACAGTGAAGTCATCGTCGAGACTATTTTTGACAGCGTCGTGCGTTCGCTCCGTGCGGGCGACAAGATCGAGATTCGCGGCTTTGGCAGCTTTCGCACGCGCCAACGCAAGCCGCGCGTGGGCCGCAACCCCAAAACCGGCGACCGGGTGGAAGTTCCCGCCAAGAAAATCCCCTTCTTCAAGCCCAGCAAAGAGTTGAAGGACCTGGTGAACACCGGCGAACAGGCCGCGCCGGCCGCGGCCTCCGCGGCGCCGCCACCTGCCGCGCAGTAACAGCTTTATTTTGGACGTACGCCCGCCACCCCCAGCATCCTTCCGGTAACGCCTTTTTCCGCCCGGTAAGAGAACAACCGGTCGCATCGGCACACGGTGCAAAGCGGCGACGCGGAGATATTCTTCGCCGAAACTCCCGCGGCCATTAACTGGCGGCGGTTTGCTTCCACCAGGTCCAGAAAAACCTTCTTGGGCAGATCGCTGTGGCCGGGCGCGCGTGCGGTCAAGAACAGCAAGGGGTATTTTTCGCGGATGGGGTCCGACTCTTTGGTCTCGCGGAAGAGCGTTGCCGCATAATCGAATTGTGATTCAAACTGCGCCCTCACTTCCGGGCCCACCTCGTAGCAACAGGCGTGAACTCCGGGGCCGATGGCGGCCCTGATGTCGCGCGGCAGCGTCCCGAACGAGCGGCGCATTTCGCCGACGCCTTTCTCCACGATGCGCTGTAACGTCCCGCGCCAGCCGGCATGAAACACTCCCACGGCGCGCCGCTTCGAATCGGCGAGGGCGACGGGCAAGCAGTCCGCGGTCAGAATCGCCAGCAGCAGGCCAGGAGTGTTGGTGATCAAGCCGTCACCGGTAAGCACATGCTCTGGCCTAGCGCTCACACAATGAATCAGGCCGGAATGAATCTGGCGCAGCGTGATCAGCGGCCATGACTTGCCTTTACTCTGCGCGCCCAGTTGCCGCAGAAATGCAGCTCGATTATGCTCGACCGCTGTGCGCGAGTCTTCTTTGGTAAAGCCGAGATTGAGCGCTTTGTCGCCGTAAGCGCGAGAGAAGCCGCCGGTGCGCGTGCTGAAACCGTGCGCCAGCCAGGTAAGGCTGGCCAGCGAATCGGCCTCGAGAATATCAAGCGTGCGGCGGGAGTTGGCTGGCACCAGACCATCTTAGCAATGGCCAGGGCAAAGGCCTTTTCGCGCCGCGGCCGCCGAGCGCAAAGATCGCAAAAATCCAGCTAACCTCTGGCGCCCGGCGAGAGTCAAAGGAGATCGGCGCGTATAATGCCCAACTGCCGAAACCGGCAAATCTCAGGCTGAAAGATTCTGGAGGAAAAGGAAAGATGAAGCGTTCCTGGCTGATGATCTCTGCACTTCTGGTCGGATTGCTGACCGCAGGCCTCGCCCAGCAAAAAAATTCCGAGCACAACAAGAAAGCCAGCCAGGAACAAGCGGCCAAAGCGGCCAGCGAAGAGAAGAAAACCGAACCCTCCAAAGCCGAAGAATCAGCCAAAGCGCACGAAGAGCAGAAACCCGAAGCCAGTCCCGAGGAGAAAGAAAAAGAGGGCCACTACGATATGACCGAAGTGGCCCCCATCGTGACCCATCACCAGATCACCCTCGAGGGTAAGGCCCTGAATTACACCGCCACGGCTGGCCGGCTACCGATCAAGCGCGACGATGGCAAAATCGAAGCCGAGATGTTTTTTGTCGCCTATACGCTCGACGGCGAGGATGCCGGCAAACGCCCGCTGACCTTCGCTTTCAACGGCGGCCCGGGATCGGCCACGGTGTGGCTGCACCTGGGGGCGCTGGGCCCCAAGCGCGTAGTTCTGACGCCCGAAGGTTTCATGCCGCCCGCGCCCTACCGTCTGATGGATAATCCCTACACGCTGCTCGATAAAAGCGATCTGGTCATGGTGGACGCCATTGGCACCGGGTTCAGCCGCGCCGCCGATCCCGAGATGTTCAAGAAGTTCTGGGGCGTGAAGGGCGACATCGAGTCGTTCGGCGAGTTCATCCGGCTCTATCTGACCCGCTACGAGCGTTGGAACTCGCCGTTGTTTCTATTTGGCGAAAGCTATGGAACTACGCGCTCGGCGGGCATCGCCGGCTATCTGGCGCCGCACGGCATCTCTTTCAACGGAATTACTCTGCTTTCCACCGTGCTGAACTTCGAAACTCTGGAAGACAACAAAAGTAATGACGAGCCTTACATTTTTCTGATCCCCACTTACACCATGATCGCGGGCTACCACCACAAGCTCGCGCCCGACCTCGAGCAGGATATGAATAAGGCCCGAGAGGAGGCCGAGCATTGGGCGGAGACTGATTACGCCGCCGCCCTGGCCGAAGGCGATGCCCTGACCGCCGACGAGCGCCAGAAAATCATCGAGCAGATGGCGCGCTACACCGGCCTGAGCAAAGACGTGATTGACCAAGCCAACCTGCGCATAGACGTTCCCAAATTCACCCACTACCTGCTGATTGATCAGAAGCTGCGGGTCGGCCGGCTGGACGGCCGCTTCACCGGCCCCGATCCCGATGGTCTGCTGGATACTCCGTTCTACGACCCCACCGATTCGGCCGTGTTGCCGCCCTTTACCTCTGAGCTGAACAACTACATTCGCACCGAGCTGGGCTACAAGACCGACATGCCTTATTACGTCTTCGCCGACGAATCCGGCTTTCAGCATTGGGATTGGGGATCAAGCATCAAAGGATTCCCCGATACCGCTACTGCCTTGCGCCAGGCCCTGGTCGAAGATCCTTATCTGAAAGTGCTGGTGATGGAAGGCTATTACGACCTGGCCACGCCGTATATGGCGGCCAACTACACCATGAATCACCTCGACGTCAGCCAGAAGTATCATGCCAATATCAGCTTTGCCACGTTTGACGCCGGCCACATGGTTTACCTCCCCATGGATAGTTTGAAAAAAATGAAGAGCGACGAATCCGCCTTCATGGAAAAGGCGCTGCACTGAGAACCTGGCACTATCCGATGAGAACTGGTAGGCCTTGGCGCTGAGCATCCCTTTAAGTTAAGAAGCCACCCGTTTGCCGGAGCCTTGAAAGCAGCCGGACGGAGCGAAGAGTCACCTGTCTAGCTCTTTGGTCACCTGCGGGGCGCAGTTTCACTTGCGCCCTGCTGCCGCTTACGGTACAAACGCCGGGAGACTGAAGCCAGTGCGCCGCGTCCTTTTCCTTCTCGTTCTGCTGTGCTGTATCTCCGGCCTGGGCACTGCCCAGAATCCCAGCATCAGTGCCCTTTCTGCCAATACCACGACCGAGAAATCACCGGGCAAGCCCCAGGACTATTCCCAGGAAGCCTACGTGGTCGAGCAGTTACACACCACTTATCGCTTTGAGAATGACGGCACTGGACGGAAAGAAGTTGTGGCCCGCGTCAAAGTCCAGAGCGAAGCCGGCGTGGAGCAGTGGGGACAGTTGGTGGTAGGGTACAGCTCGGCCAACGAGCGCGTGGAATTCTCTTATGTCCGGGTGGTGAAGGCCGATGGAAAAATCGTTACCGCTGACCCCGATGCCGTGCAGGACCTGACCGCCCCGGTGCAACGGGAAGCACCCGTCTACACCGACTTTCGCCAGAAGCACGTAACCGTGCCCGGGCTGCGACCGGGAGAAGAACTCGAATATGACATTGTGACCGTAATCCACACGGCGCTGGCGCCCGGCCAGTTCTGGATCGCGGAGGATTTCGACAAGAGCGATATCGTGCTCGATGAGCAACTGGAGATCAACATTCCCCAGGGCCGGAAGGTTGATCTGAAAACCAAACCTGGGCTCGATCCGAAGATCACCGAAGCCGGCGGCCGCCGCGTCTATGTTTGGACCAGCAATCATCTGCAGCGGGAAGACGACGACAAAGATAAAGACAAGAAGGAAAAAAAGAAAAAGCCGCAGCCGGAGTCGCCGGCCGTGCAGATGACGACCTTTACCTCCTGGGCGGAGGTCGGCAGCTGGTATCACGGCCTGGAAGAAGAGCGCCGCGAGCCGAGCGCCGAGATTCGCGCCAAGGCGGCGCAGCTGACCGCGGGCAAAACCACCGACCTCGAGAAAATCGAGGCCCTCTACGACTACGTCGCGCAGAATTTTCGCTACATCAGCCTCTCCTTCGGGCTGGGCCGCTACCAGCCGCACGCCGCCGCCGATGTGCTGCACAACCAGTACGGCGACTGCAAGGATAAGCACACGCTGCTGGCCGCGCTGCTTGAAGCCGAAGGCTTTTCCGTCTCTTCTGTTCTCATCAACTCCAGCCGCAAGCTCGATCCCGATGTGCCCTCGCCCTCGCAGTTCGACCACGTGATCAGCATGGTCCCGCTGGGGAAAGAAGAAGTCTGGATGGACAGCACCACCGAAGTGGCGCCCTTTCGCCTGCTCTCCTACAACCTGCGCAAGAAGCAGGCGCTGGTGATCCCTGAAAAGGGCGCGGCCCATCTCGAAGAAACTCCTGCCGATCCGCCCATGGCCGATACCCAACTGCAAGAGCTCGACGGCAAAGTAGATGAGCTGGGCAAACTGAGCGCCCACGTGGAATACGCCGCCCGCGGCGATACCGAATTGCTCATGCGCCTCATCTTCCGCCGCGTGCCCAACGCGCAGTGGAAGCAGGTGGTGCAGACCATCAGCTCGATGAGCGGCCTCGATGGTGATGTTTCGAATGTGAAAATCGGAGATCCCACCGCGACGAAAACACCTTTCGTGATCGAGTTTGAGATCGAGAAGCCGAACTTCCTCGATTGGACCAAGAAGAAATCGGAACTCGATCTTCCGTTTTCGCAGCTGAACCTTGCCGATGCCGATGAAGACGCCGACGCCGGCCCCGATGCCGACCCCATCGAGTTAGGCCCGCCGGCGCAATTCGATTTCAAGGTGAATCTGGAATTTCCGCCCAAGTACAAGACGCAGCTTCCCCTGGCCTTTTCGGTGAAGCGCGATTATGGGGAGTACACCGCCAGTTACAAGCTGGAAGGCAACGTCTTCCGCAGCGAGCGCCGCCTGGTCATGCGCCAGCGCGACCTGCCGCAAGCCCGGGCCAGCGACTACCTCGCTTTCCGCCGCGCCGTGATGGCTGATCTGGGGCAACGCCTGATCGTCGAGAACACCGCCGGCGGAAGCATGACTCCGCCTCCCGGGCTCAAGGTGGACGATCTCAACCAGGCGGGCTGGAACGCCATGCAGAGCGGCAACTATCCGCTGGCCGTGGAGTTGCTCAAGCGGGCGGTGGAGCTTGATCCCAAGAACAAGCTCTCGTGGAACTACCTGGGCAATGCTTATTTGGCCCAGCGCAAAACCGATGACGCCATCGCCGCGCTCAAGAAGCAGATCGAAATCAACCCTTACGACGAGTACGCCTACAACGCTCTGGGCCGCGCCTACCTGATGCAGCAGAAATACGACGACGCAGCCAGCGCCTTCCAGAAGCAGATTGAAATCAATCCTCTCGATAAGTACGCGCATGCCGGCCTGGGCAGCCTGTACGCCGAGCAGCATAAATATGATCAGGCGGCGCCCGAATTGGAAAAAGCTGTCTCGCTCACGCCCGATGATCCTTTGCTCAACGTGCAACTGGGCGACGCTTATCTCAACCTGGGCCAGGATGACAAAGCCCTCGCCGCCTTCGATAAAGCGGTGGATCTCGCCGCCACGCCTCTTGTCTGGAACAACATCGCCTATCAGCTCTCGTTGAACAAAACCCATCTCGGCCGGGCGCAGCAATATGCCGAATCGGCGGTGGCGGCCACTGCCGCCGCCTCGCGCAATCTCACCCTTGACCAGTTGAACCAGCGCGACCTGGCCATCGCTCCTTCGCTCATGGCTTACTGGGATACCCTCGGCTGGGTTTACTTCCAGGAGGGCGACCTCGACAAAGCCGAAAAATACGTCAATGCCGCCTGGATTCTCGGCCAGCATGCAGAAGTCGGCGATCACCTAGGGCAGATTTATGAAAAGCGCGGAGAAAAGGAAAAGGCCATCGCCACCTACGCGGTTGCTCTGAAGGGCATTCGTCCGGAGCCGGAAACCCGCGGGCGCCTGGCAGCTCTCGTCGGCGGCGATGCCAAAGTAGATGCCGTCGTAGCCAAGCATCAGGACGAACTGCAGAGCGCGCGCACGATCAAGCTGGGCAAGGTGGCCACCGTCACCGCCAGCGCCGATTTCTTCGTGCTGCTTGCCCCGGGCGGCTCCGGGGCGGCGGTGGAAGCCGTAAAGTTCGTCAGCGGTGACGATAAGCTGAAGGCCTTCAGCGAAGCGCTGCGCACGGCGAAGTTCCAGGCGGTCTTTCCCGATGACAAACCGGCGAAAATCCTGCGCCGTGGCGTGCTCTCCTGTTCCACCACAACCGGCGAGTGCGCCTTCGTGCTGTTGCTGCCCGATGACGTGCTATCCATCCAGTAAGCCTTCCAGGTTCGGCTCTCGCTTGTGCCACTCCGTCGCCTGCTCATAAGCGTGCGCCAGGTCCAGCACAAGGTCCTCGCGCCAGTGCGGACCCGCAATCTGCAGGCCCATAGGAAGGCCCGATTCGGTGAATCCGCACGGCAGAGAAATCGCCGGCAGTCCCCAGACATTAAAGGGACGCGTGTTGCGCAGCAGCAGAAGCTCGCGCGGACGCAGCATTTCGGGATCCCGCACGAATTCTTCCATGCCTGGCGCGGGTGCTGGCGTCGCCGGTGTCACCAGAAGATCCACCTGCGAGAACATTTTCCCGATTTCGCTGCGCTCCCGCTTTAACTCCAGCAGCGCCCGGGTGTAATCGGCCCACTCCACCGCTCCGGTCTGGATGCGGCGCAAAGTCTCAGGCTGGTAAAGCTCCGGACTTCTGCCAATGAAATCCAGATGCGCCAGATACGACTCTGCCCTTTGCAAGGTGCGGTCCGTATTGACCGCGAGTGAAATCTCGCGCAACTCGTTGCCCAGCGATTTCAGAACTGTCAGCGCTTCTTCCATGGCCGAGGAAATCT
Source organism: Terriglobales bacterium (assembly GCA_035517775.1). GTDB lineage: Bacteria > Acidobacteriota > Terriglobia > Terriglobales > Acidobacteriaceae > DATIYF01. The sequence continues at coordinate 5,726 of DATIYF010000131.1, read as the reverse complement.
CGGGATCGAGTTCCTCGTAGAAAAGCGCGCGGGGAATGCCCAGCCGTAGCGCCTTGCGCGGCTGTTTTACCGCGGCCACAAAATCACCCGCCGGCATGTCGCTTGCCCCACCTGGTTCTGCGATCGCCTGCAGAACCACTGCCGCATCCGCCACGCAACCTGCGATCGGGCCAACGTGATCGAGAGAGGCCGAAAGTGCAATCACCCCGCGAGTGCTCACCCGCCCATAGGTGGGCTTCAGCCCCACCACGCCGCATAGCGCGGCCGGCTCACGAATCGAGCCCGCCGTGTCTGTTCCAATTGCCCCATAACCCAGCCCCGCTGCCACCGCCGCCGCGGAGCCTCCGGAGGAACCGCCGGCAATATTCTCCCGGTTCCACGGGTTATGCACCGCGCCGAAATAGCTGATCAGCGAGCTGCCCCCATAAGCAAATTCATGTAGATTCTGTTTGCCCAGCAGAATGGCGCCTGCAGATTTCAGCCGGCGCACAACCTCCGCGTCTTCGCCTGGAACGCGGTCTTTGAAAAGCCCGCTGGCGGCGGTGGTTCGAGTGCCGGCGGTATCAATCAAGTCTTTCAAGCCCAGCGGAATGCCGTGCAGAGGGCCGCGCCATCGGCCTCGCCGAATCTCCTCCTCGGCCTGGCGCGCCTGGGCCAGCGCCGAATCTGCCGTCACCGTGATAAAGGCGTTCAACGCAGGATTCAGCTTTTCGATCCGGGTTAGGCATTCTTTGGTCAACTCCACCGGCGACAGCGCGCGGGTTCGCAGCAGTTCGCTGACCTCAAGAATCGGGCGGCGCATGCGCTTTGATCTTCTGCGCGAAAGGGCAATCCTTCAAGTGCCGGCATGAGTGCAGGCTGCCAGCTATCAGATTCACCTCGGTCTATGCCGCCAAGCAGACCGAAATTTACTTGCCACAGCGTATCTGCGGAAAACCTTTGCTCTTCCGGTGGTAATCTTAGAGCCGCTTCAAGACTGATTCCCAAAATAGGAAGTGGGGCGGCCGCAGATTGCCGTCACCCCCGGCTTTCTGTGGAAAAACTTCTACAATTTCAACCATCCAGCAATTTCGGCCCCATGGGAATCGCTCGTGCTACGACAGAACACGAGGTGAACTGCTATAATCGCCAGTTTCCTGAGATCACGATTCTGCAGTCCGTGACCGCATAACCATTTGGCGGCAACAACCCTGAGCCGGCCCATGTGGGGGCCGCGTGCGCTAACTCTCTCGTTCGAATGCAGATTTTTCATCGCAGCACGAATTCCATCTCCCGGGCTACGATTTATGGAGCCGTGTTTGTGGTGGCTGCCGCTTTCTGGGTCGCCTATGAGGTGCAGGCGTCTCCGTACACCTCCTATGCCGAAGTGGCCCGCCCCCAACCGGTTCCCTTCAGCCATCAGCACCACGTTGCCGCCCTGGGCATTGACTGCCGCTACTGCCACACTTCGGTAGAGACCTCGAGTTTTGCCGGCATTCCCCCGACCAGGACCTGCATGAACTGCCATTCTCAGATCTGGACCAATGCCGCCATGCTGGAACCGGTGCGTGAAAGCTACCGCAGTGGCAAATCGCTGGTCTGGACGCGGGTCAACGACCTGCCCGATTTCGTTTATTTCAATCACAGCATTCACATCGCCAAGGGCGTGGGCTGCAACACCTGCCATGGGCCGGTGGACCGCATGCCCCTGATGTACAACTATGCTTCGCTGCAAATGGAGTGGTGCCTGAACTGCCATCGCAACCCTGAGGAATATCTGCGGCCGCGCGATCAGGTGTTCAACATGCGTTATCAGCAACCCACCACCAGCCTGCCGGTGGTGGTGGATGGAAAGGCTTTTGCCGACCAGGATTCCCTGGGAAGCTATTTGGTGAAAAAGTACAACTTGCGCACCGTGGCGGATATCACGAGTTGCAACACCTGCCATAGGTAAATGGTCGCGCTCCAAAAGACATGCGGAAAGTGACGGAATGAGCACGGAAGAACAGAACGGCAAAGCCCATCGCGAAGAGGTCTGTCCCGGTACAAAAGGCAAGCTCGATATGGAAACCGCGCGTGCCCGCATTGCCGAGACCAAGGGCCCAGAATTCTGGCGCAGCCTGGAAGAGCTGGCTGGCAGCGCCGAATTCCAGGAGATGCTGCACCGCGAGTTTCCCAAGGGTGCTTCCGAATGGCTGGATGCAGTCTCCCGCCGCGGCTTTCTTAAGCTGATGGGAGCGTCTTTAGCTCTGGCCGGCATGACCGCCTGTACCAAACAGCCGCTCGAGCCGATTGTTCCCTACGTCAAGCAGCCGGAAGAGGTCATTCCCGGCCGTGCGATGTTTTACGCCACGGCCTTTACCCTGAGCGGTTACGCCAGCCCACTGCTCGTGGAGAGCCATCTTTTCCGCCCCACCAAAATCGAGGGCAACGATCTGCATCCCGCCAGCCTCAGCGGCACCGATGTCTTTGCCCAAGCCTCGCTTTTGGGTATGTACGATCCCGACCGCTCCCAGACCGTTACCTATCTCGGCGATGTGCGCTCCTGGACCGACTTTCGCACCTCGATTCGCGGCCCGCTGAACGTGCAGAAGAGCCTGAAAGGCGCGGGCATTCGTATCCTTACCCCCACCACTTCTTCGCCCACTCTGGCCGACCAGATGCGCGCGCTGCTGGCGATGTATCCCGAAGCCAAGTGGCATGTCTATGAGCCCATCAATCGCGATAATGTTCTCGACGGCGCGAAGCTGGCCTTCGGCCAGCCGGTGGAAACGCGCTACGACTTCTCCAGGGCGGACGTGATTCTTTCGCTCGACGCCGACTTCCTCTATGGCGGTTTCCCGGGAAGCTCGCGCTACATCCGCGACTTCGCCAGCCGCCGCAATCCCGAAACCGGCAGCCTGAGCCGCCTTTACGTAGTCGAGAGCACCATGACCTCGACCGGGGCGAAAGCCGATCATCGGCTGCCGCTTCAGGCCTCTCGCTTCGATGGGTTCACCCGCCTGCTGGCTTCGCAGGTGGGAGTCACCAGCCAGAATGCTGGCACTGAAGCCGAACCCGCACAGGAGTTCGCCTCCCGGCTTGTGAACGATCTCAAGGCGCATCCCGGTTCCAGCGTGGTGATTTGCGGCGACCACCAGCCGGCCACCATTCATGCGCTGGCCCACGCCATCAACGAGAAGCTCGGCAATGAGGGCAAGACCGTCTTCTACACCGAGCCGGTCAATGCTAATCCCATCAACCAGACCGAGTCGCTCAAAGACCTGGTCGCCGATATGCGCGGCAACAAAGTGGACATGCTCTTCATCCTCGGCGGCAACCCCGTTTACGACGCGCCCGCCGACTTTGGTTTCGCCGATGCCCTCAAGAACACTGGCATTCCGTTGCGTGTCCATCTCGGCCTTTATCAGGATGAAACCGCCGAACTTTGCCACTGGCACATAAACGAGGCGCATTACCTGGAAGCCTGGGGTGATACTCGGGCCTATGACGGCACGGTGAGCATTGTTCAGCCGCTGATTGCGCCGCTCTATGAGGGCAAGAGCATTTACGAAGTGGCAGGAACGCTGGCCGGCGAGCCGGACGCCAATGGCCACGATCTGGTGCAAAACTTCTGGAAGAAACAGCACCCCGGCGCGGACTTCGACATGTTCTGGCGGCGCTCGCTGAACAACGGCTGGATTGAAGGCACTGCTTTCGGGCCGAAGACAGTCGCGGTAAAGAACCCAAACTTCCCGGCCCCCGTGGCGCCCAGTACGGCCGGCCCGGAAATCAACTTCCGCCGCGATCCCTCCATCTACGACGGCCAGTTTTCCAATAACGGCTGGCTGCAGGAGCTGCCCAAGCCGATGAGCAAGATGACCTGGGACAATCCCGTCATGATGGGCCCGGCCATGGCGGAGCGCTTCGGCCTGAAGACAGAAGATCTGGTTCATGTGACGCTCAACGGAAAGACGGTCACGGCCGCGGTCTGGGTGCAGGCTGGCCACCCCGATAATTCGATCACCGCGTTTCTGGGCTATGGGCGAACCCGCGCAGGCCGCGCCGGAACCGGAGCAGGGTGGGACTTCTATCCCTTGCGTTCCAGCGCCGCGCCCTGGTTTGCCACGGGAGTGGTGATCGCAGGAACTGGGGGCAGCACGAAGCTGGCCACAACCCAGGGCTACCAGACCATGGACACTCCGGTAGGCGCGCGCCCCCAGGTGCGCACCGCGACTTTGGAGGAGTACCAGCACGAGCCCAACTTCGCCAAAGACGAGCAGGTTCCTCCTTCACTCACGCTCTACAAGCCCTACGATTACAAGGACGAAGCTTACGCCTGGGGCATGACCATTGATCTGAATGCCTGCGTGGGCTGCAACAACTGCATTGTCGCCTGCCAGTCGGAGAACAACATTGCCGTGGTCGGCAAGGAACAGTGCATTCTGGGCCGCTACATGCACTGGCTGCGCGTGGACGTTTACTATCAGGGAGATCGCGACCACCCCAAGGCCTATTTCCAGCCCGTGCCCTGCCAGCAGTGCGAGAACGCGCCCTGCGAAGTGGTTTGCCCGGTCGGCGCGACCGTGCACTCGACCGAAGGCCTGAACGACATGATTTACAACCGCTGCGTGGGCACGCGCTACTGCTCCAATAACTGCCCCTACAAGGTGCGGCGCTTCAATTTTCTGCTGTTTCAGGACTGGACCACGCCCCAGTACAAGATGATGCGCAATCCCGACGTCACCGTGCGCAGCCGCGGCGTCATGGAAAAGTGCACCTACTGCATCCAGCGCATCGCCGAGCACCGCATTGACGCCGAGCGCGAAAACCGCAAGATCGCCGATGGCGAACTGCAGACCGCGTGCCAGCAGTCGTGCCCTGCCAATGCCATTGTTTTCGGAAATATTAACGATCCCAATAGCCGGGTCTCGAAGCTCAAGGCCGAGGCGCGCGACTATCATCTGCTCGAAGACTTGAATACGCGGCCGCGCACTTCGTATCTGGCCGAGATTCGCAACCCGAATCCGGAGTTGGGGTCATGAAGGATTGCTGTCCAGTTTGTGTGGGAACGGGGCTTTGCCCCCTCTGGCGGCCTGCAGGGTCGCGGAATTGTCGAGCTGAGATCGGCGTGGCGGGGCAGAGCCCCGCCGCCACACTGGCCCGCGAGGGCATGGAACCCTTAATCCATGGCTGACGAAATCGAACAAGGCGAAGCAGGCCAGGCCCCGGTCATTGAACCCGGGCATACCTTCGCCACCATAACCGACCAGATCAGTTCGATCGTGCTCACCCGCCCGACCTCGAACGGGTGGTACCTGGGCTTTGGCATTGCTTTCGTCATCGTGATGATCTTCCTCTACGCCGTCGGCTACCTGTTCCTCAAGGGCGTCGGCATCTGGGGCGTGACCATCCCGATTGCGTGGGGATTCGCCATTATCAACTTTGTCTGGTGGATTGGAATCGGCCATGCGGGCACGCTGATCTCCGCCATCTTGCTTTTGTTGCGGCAGTCCTGGCGCAACTCCATCAACCGCTTCGCCGAGGCCATGACCCTGTTTGCCGTGGCCTGCGCCGGCATGTTTCCCCTGTTTCACCTGGGCCGCCCCTGGCTGTTTTACTGGCTCTTCCCCTATCCCAACACCATGAAGTACTGGCCGCAGTTCCGCAGCCCGCTGGTGTGGGACGTCTTCGCGGTCTCGACCTACTTCACCGTTTCGCTGATCTTCTGGTTCATTGGCCTGGTGCCCGACCTGGCCACGCTGCGC
>DATIYF010000130.1:0-9192 GCA_035517775.1 Terriglobales bacterium | reverse complement strand
CTTCGTGCCACTTCCGGCTTCAGTGGTTTTGCCGGGCTACCCCGAAACTGACCCACGACCTTGAGCTGAGCCTGCGCCAGAAGCTTTTCTGTTTTTCCTGACGAACTCCAGCCCGCGCTTGAGTTCGGCCGAAAGGTCCGCTTCCGGCACGGCTACGTGCACCGGCTTGCCAGACTCCCAGCGAACCATCCGGGGCAAGAGATGTGTGTGTTTCCCTTCGTGGTGAAAAGCCTTCCTTGGTGATCCTTCGTGTCTTTGCTGGTTAATCTGGGGTGCGATCTCAATGCTGCGTGAATAGCTTCTTCCACTCTTCCTGCGGCGCCACCGGAACCAGCGCCGGCTTCAGGTTCGCGGCCACGTGCTCTTTGTGGCCCATGCCCACCAGGGCCGTGGCCAGCCCCGGGGCCGAGCGCGAGAACTGAATGGCATTTTCGGCGTCACTCTTCATGCCGAGAATGCGGCCCACGGCATCCGGCAGACTGTGCGCCAGCCTGCCCTGGCACAAGGTGGCGCTGCCCACCACCGCGATTCCCAGGCGCAAAGCGGCGTTCAAAAAGGATGACCGCTCCTTCCCCACGCCCTGGTTGGCCAGCGCATAGGCCTCGGGCATGGCCAGGCTGAAGGGCAACTGCACAAAGCGCAGATGATGATGCTCGCCTCCGGCTTCCTCGGCCAACTTCACCACCTCGTGCAGCTCCACGCAGTCCCGCGATCCCTCCGCCACCCGAAAAGCGCTCCAGGTGGCCAGCCCGTAATACTGCAGCTTGCCCGCCTTTACCTGCTTTTCCAGCAGGCCGAATGCCTCCTTCAGGCGCTGCGCAAAAACTGCCCGCGACACCTCAGCCAGCTGCGATTCGGGATTGTGGATATAGAAAACGTCAATCGTCTCCAGCCCCAGATTGCGCCGCGAGCGCTCAATCTGGTTCTCCAAATACGCCGGCGCCATGCAGTGCATTCCCCCGGCAATCTGGCGCGGATCGAGAATCCCCGGCTCCACGTATTCGCGAATGAAATATCCGCGCGGATCAGCGGGGGCGTTGCCGTCGAAAGAAAGATATCCCGCCTTGGTGCAAACCAGCACTTCATCGCGCCGCAACTCGCCCCCATCCACCAGCCGGCGCAGGGCCGCTCCCAGGTTCCGCTCCGAGCGCTGGTGGCGATAGTTGATGGCGGTGTCGAGCACGTTGATGCCTGACCGCAAGGCGGCAATCGCCGCCTCTACATATTCCTGGTCGGCGGCATCGTCCGGCTCTCCCAGATAAGTTCCCATCCCGATGGATGAAAGGCACAACTCCCTCACACCCGGGACGTGCTCCGGCCGGCGAAAATGCCCCGCCTCGCGCAGGTCAGGAAAGCGCTCACGCAAGCGGGCGGTGCCCTCCGCTGTGGCATGTCCGGGAATCATTGTGGGAGAGTGTATCAGCAGAAATACGCGGTCGCGGCGCAACTCGTCTTCCCGTTACAAAGGCGCCATCCGGCTTCTCAGCCTTTCAGGAAGAAATCGGCGAGCAGATTCTGCGCAGCGCGATGCAGCAGGGCCAAAAGTAGCAAAGTCGGTCCCTTTTTCCGCAGTGTCCTTTGTGGTTGTCCCAGTCTGCCATTCCTCCGGGTCCTCTGCGCCCTCTGTGGTTACTCGGTCTTCGTCCGCCTATTCCCCTTTCTTCCGATGTTGGATACGATGTCCATCGTCCGGCTTCCTAAGCGGAAGCCTTCTTAATCTCATGCTGAACAAGACTTCCCTCGCCAATCCCGGGCCAATGGCTCTTTCCCGGCGCGGCTTCCTCATTTCGAGCGCCGCCGCCGGCGCCGGCCTGGTGATCGCCATCTATCTACCTGCTTCGGCTGCTGCGGAAGACGCTGCCTTCGCGCCCAACGCCTACCTGAGCATCACCCCCGACGACAAAATCACCATCGTCGTGGCCCGCTCGGAGATGGGCCAGGGCGTGCGCACTTCGCTGCCCATGATTCTCGCCGAAGAACTCGAGGCCGATTGGAAGCAGATCTCGATCGCGCAGGCCGGGGCCAGCACTGTTTTCGGCGATCAGACCACCGGCGGCAGCGCCAGCGTCCGCACCACCTGGGACCCCATGCGCAAGGCCGGCGCCGCCGCCCGCGAAATGTTGATCAGCGCCGCCGCCGCGGAATGGGGAATTCCGCGCTCCGAGTGCCGCGCCGCAGAGGGAAAGGTCTGGCGCAGCGGCAGCAACGCATGGTTAAGCTACGGCGCGCTTGCCGCCAAGGCGGCAAAGTTGCCGGTGCCCGCTGATCCCCCCTTGAAACAAGCGAAGGATTACACCATTATTGGCAAGCCCCTGCCCCGTCTCGATACTCCCTCCAAGGTCAACGGCACCGCCGGATTCGGCATTGATTTCCGCCTGCCGGGAATGAAATACGCTGTGCTGGCCCGTTGCCCCGTTATCGGCGGAAAAATCGCGGCCTGCGATGACGCCGCCGCCAGAAAAGTTCCCGGCGTCAGCTCCGTAGAAAGAATCAGTGACACCGCTATCGCCGTGGTCGCCGATAACGTCTGGAACGCTATCCAGGGCCGCCGCGCTCTCAAACTCACCTGGGACGAAGGCCCCAACAAAGATCTGAACACCGCCGCCATCTTCGCTGCCCTGAAACAGTCAGCCTCGAGCAAGGCCGTTCCGCTGTATTCCAGGGGAGATGTTTCCAAAATCTCCGGCCGCCGCATCGCTGCCGAGTATCAGCTGCCCATGATGGCCCACGCCCCCATGGAGCCCGGCAACTGCACCGCTGATTTTCGCGGAGCGAACATCGAGCTGTGGGCGCCCACCCAGGTTCCGCAGGATTGCCGCGACACCGTGGCCCAGCTTCTCAAGCTCGATCCTTCTCAGGTGAAAGTCAATGTCACCCTCATGGGCGGCGGCTTTGGCCGCCGCCTGGAGCACGACTACGCCGTGGAAGCCGCGCTTGTGTCAAAGGCCATCAACGCCCCGGTGCAGGTCATGTGGACTCGCGAAGATGACATGCGCTGCTCCACTTACCGCCCTCCAAGCTATCACCAGCTCAGCGCGGTGCTCGATCACGAGGGTTGGCCGGTCAGCTTTCGGCATCGTCTGGTCGCGCCTTCCATCAACGGTCAAAAGGGCTACCCCGCCGCCAATGGCGCAGACGCCGATCTTCCCGACGAAGCCTCGCTCATTTATTCCTTTCCCAACGCCCGGCTGGAATACGTGATGGCGGAAACCCCTGTGCCGCTCGGCTGGATGCGCTCCGTCTATGCCCTGCAAATGGGATTCGCCAGCGAAAGTTTTCTCGATGAGCTCGCCGAAGCCGCCGGAAAAGATCCGCTCGCCTTCCGTCTCCACCTGCTGGCCCAAGATGAGAACATCCAGTTCTTCGATACCACCTGGAGCACCGCCCGCATGCGCGGAGTTCTGCAATTGGCCGCAGAAAAGGCCGGATGGAACCAGCCCTTGCCTGCCGGGCGCTATCGCGGCCTCGCTTGCTTCGGGTGCTTTCACACCTACATGGCTGAAGTGGTCGAAATTTCCATGACCAAGGGCCAGCCCCGTGTGCATCGCGTGGTCGGCGCCATAGATTGCGGCCAGGTCGTCAATCCTGACATCCTGCGGCAACAGATTCAGGGCGGTGTGATTTACGCCCTCACCAATGCCTTGCGCGCTCAGATTACGATTGAAAACGGCCGCGTGGTGCAGAGCAACTTCGATGACTACGTTCCCATCCGCATGAACGAAGCCCCGCTGGTCGAAGCCCACTTCGTTCCCAGCAGCGAAGCGCCCTCCGGCGCGGGCGAGCCGCCGGTGCCGCCCGTGGCTCCCGCCCTATGCAATGCCATTTATGCCGCCACCAAAAAGCGCATCCGCAAGTTGCCGATTCTGGAGTGACCGGTGCCATACTTGCCCTCCATGAAACTCCGCCCGAGCTTCTGTTTTCAGATTTACATCGTCGCTCTCCTCGCAGCCGGCCTGGCCCTGCCCGCGCCAGGCCAGAGCCTGGCCCAGCGCCGCGCCGAGGCGCACTTGCGCCGCGGCATCAACACCAGCCACTGGTTCTCACAGAATCGCCCTGACGAATATAACGAAGAGCACTTCGAGACCTTCACCACCGCCGATGACATGGCGCTCATCAAGTCCATGGGCTTCGATCACGTTCGCCTGAGCGTCAATCCCCAGCCTATGATGTTGCCCTACCACCGTCCCGACCAGATTCCCGCCGACTACCTCGGCTACCTCGACCACGCCGTCAGAATGATTCTCGATCATGGCCTGGCCGTCGTCATTGACCTGCATCCGGATGAGGACTTCAAGGCCCGCCTCGCCACCGACGATCAGTTCGTGCAGCGCTTCGCCGATTTCTGGCGCGCGCTCGCCGCTCACTATTCCACCTGGGACACGGACCGCGTTTTCTTCGAAATTCTCAACGAGCCCGAATTCAAGGATCCCTATCGCTGGTACGGAGTCGAAGTCGCGCTGGCTTCCGCCATTCGCGCCGGCGCCCCGCAAAACACCATCATCGCAGCCGGCGCCCGCTGGTCTGACAACGACGACCTGGTTTTCCTCGAGCCTCTCCGCGATCCCAACGTCATTTACAACTTCCATTTCTACGAGCCGCATATCTTCACCCATCAGGGCGCGAGCTGGGGCGCCTACTTCTGGCAGTGGGTCAAGGGTTTGCACTATCCGTCGTCCATGGAGGATGCCACCCGCGTCGCCGCCCAGGTCCCCGACCCCGTGGACCGCCTCGCCGTGATTCGCTACGCCGAAGACCACTGGGACGCCGCCCGCATTGATTCCGAAATCAATCAGGCCGCCGAGTGGGCGCGCCGCTACGACGTTCCTCTGGTGTGCAATGAGTTCGGTGTGTACCGCGTGTACAGCCCGCCCCAGGACCGCGCCGCCTGGCTTCACGACGTCCGTTCCTCGCTCGAAAAGCACGGCCTCGGCTGGGCCATGTGGGACTATCAGGATTCCTTCGGCGTGGTGGTAAAAACCAACGGCCGCGCCGTGCCCGACGCGCTCACCGTCAATGCCCTCGGCCTGACCTTGCCGCGCAATCCGTAGAGACGTTGCTTGCAACTTCTGCGGCACGCGCCGCCGCCTGGCCCACTCTCAGCCTGAACGCCTGGATGTTTCGCCCGAAATATTCCACCTTCAGATCATGGAACTCCGGCATCGCCTGCAATTGCTGCCCCAGGTCAATATCCCAGCCCATTTGCAGGACCCACACCGTCTGATCGGGTCTCAGACCGTAGGCCTGAACCAGCCCCGGCCACTGCTGCAGAAAGCTCTGCCGGTCCCAGATGTTGGTTCGCGGGTTAGCCGCAATCACATGCGTTCCGGCGCAAGAGAAATCAATAAATTCCGGGAAGGGCGTGCCCAACAATGGTGGCACATCATGGCAGAAGTAATAATGCACCGGGAAGAAGCTCTGGAAATCAATGAGAATCGGCTGGCCCGGCTCCACGTTCTGCCGTAAAAAACTCACGGCCTCACTCATGTGGGCGCGGCGCTGGTCATCGCGCGTCATGTAAGGCCGGTGGGGATGCCCCACTCCCGCGCATACCGCCACGATGGCCATGGCGGCGGCCGCCCCCGCAACAATTCGGCCGCGCAGTAGCCTGACTAAGCCGTAACTTGCCCCCGCCAGCGCGAAGGGAGCAAGGTACGCGCTGTGCCGCGTGCCGCCATAAGGATAGAGGTCTGCAAGCGCGGCGGCGCAAGTAATCACAAAAGGCAGAAGCAGAAAAATCGCCAGCGGCCTTGCGTGGGCAGGCTCCTCGCTGGCTCTTTTTTTCAGCAGCACGGCGGCTCCGCCCAGAAATACCAGCCCAGCCAGATCGCCGACAGCAAGCTGTCCAAAAACGTACTGAAAGACGCCAAAGCTGCGGGCAAAAACAAACGCCGGCCAGTGCCCGCTTCCCCAATGGAAATACGAGGCCGCCAGCGTGCCGCCCATGGCTTCGCGCGCCATCTCGCTCGTCCGCAGCCGCGCGATCTGCACTTTGTAGAGAAAAGCCAGTATCGCCACGGCTCCCGCCTGCGTCGCAATCCACGCCGCCAACACTCGCTTGCCACAATTGCCGCCGGCCAGCCGCAGCAATCCATAAGCGCCAAGCGCCCCGGCAAATAGAATTCCGGAAAAATGGCTCAGCATCGCCAGGTACAGGCAGGCCGCCGGCAAGATCATCCGGCCCGCCGAGCTTCGCCGCAGCGCTTCTTCCAGCCACCACGACGCCAGCATCATGAAGCCGAGCAGCAGCGCATATTGCCGCACCTCGGCCGAGAGCTCGATCATCGGCGGAAGAAAGCAGGCAAAAATCAGGCCGGTCAATGCCGCCGCGCCTCCAAGCGTCACTCCCAGCCAGCGATAGAACGCCCAGCAGAAAATCGTCCCGGCAATTACCGATGGCAGGCGCAGCATCAGCTCCGGCCTTCCCAGGTGTTGCCAGAAGTGCAGAAGCAGAATCAGCAGCGGCGGATGCGCCAGCCGCAGGCTGGCCTGGTAAGCGGCCGCGAGCGTCGGCCGGATCGCCGCGATCACGTGCATGGCTTCATCGGGATCGAAGAACGTCCCGGAAGCCTTCCACAGCCGCAGCACAAACCCGAAGAGCACCAGCACGGCCGCAAACAGGTCCGCGCGCTTTACCATCCGGTGGCCGAAAGCCCGCCCTCCAGCCGCTTCCTTCTCCGCGGCTGTCTGCGAGCTTTCTGGGTTATGGGTTGACAAAATTACCTTCGCTTGCAGCCGTCCCCGAAAACCGATGCCCGAAAGCAAAACCCCCGAAAAATCAGAGAGAAGCGATCACACCGCTCACAACCCTCCCAGCCACTTCACCGGAAATCGCGCCGCCAGCGCATGGGCCAGGCGCTCATCGGCGGTGATGAGATCGCAGCCCGCTCTCATGGCCGCCGCAACATAAAGGCTGTCATAGACCGTGCGATCGTGCTGCATTGCAATGTGCAGGGCCTGGGGCAGCAACTCGGCCGAGCGCACTATTCCGATCTTCAACTCCTGCAACAGCTCAACCGCCGCGTCGGCATGAGCGCTGGAAATTCCACCCCCGCGGACCGCTTTCCATAAGCCATTGCCCACTTCCGCCCACAGCAAGTCAGGCGCAAGAAAGCTGGCCGCGCCCGCCTCATAGAGGTCCATCAGTTCGGCCGCTCTTTCCGTATGCGGCTCCAGGCGGGCCGGCAGACACCACTTGAGCACAACGCTCGCGTCCACCACCAGCGCCTTCAACGCTCGCGGTCCTCGCGCACCATCGCTTCACTGGCCAGGGAAGGACCCGCTTCCGGATTTGAGGCCTGCAGCCGCCGCAGGCGCTTCACCACACCGCGCCGGCGACGCAGCTCGGCCGCTGACGGCACCTGCTCTTCCAGCAGAGTGATAAGTTCCGCCGCAATGGATCGGCGGTGGCTCTTGGCCCTCTGGCGCAGCGCTTCGTAGAGCTCCCGGGGCACATTCTCTACATATAGGGTAGCCATAGGATTATCCTTGTAGAATGCTAGCACACTGGAGCTTGATGATCAGCTCTTTCCCTTCGTGTACCTTTGTGGTTGGAATGAGCCAGGGTCTTCTTCCTGTGCCTTCGTGCGCTTGATGGTTGGTTTCACCCTGCGGCGTTCCCTTCCTTGACACCCCCGGCAGTGCCCTTTATTCTTGATTTTCGCTCCCCGCAGAACCTGCGCCCTGTGCGTATTTCCGCGGCCTTCGCCGTTTTATGTGGGGGCCGGGGGTCTGGATGCTCATCGAAATCAGCGAGTTAGAACGCCATCCCATTGATTTTGAGGAGAAGCTTGCTCCCGGCGCCATTGACTTTGGCCCTGACCTGACCCAGAAAGGCGATCTGCGCGCCGCCGGCCGCGCCCAGCTGGTCCAGGAACATCACGGCAAGCACAAGGTCATAGCCGATATCCGGTTGAGCGGCGAGCTCAACGCAACCATCGAAGCCGCCTGCGCCCGTTGCCTGGAGCCGGTGGCGCAAAAGGTGGCGCGCAAGTTCGACCTGCTGTACCGCCCCCTGGGCTCCGATGCCGGGCGCGAAGAGCTTTCTGTCACCGCCGTCGAGGCCGAAATCGGCTACTATCAGGGAGAGAGCCTGTTGCTGGAGGACGCGCTGCGGGAGCAGGTGCTTCTCGCCGTGCCCCTCAAGGCGATCTGCCGCGAGGATTGCCAGGGGCTGTGCCCGCATTGCGGCGTGAATTTGAATTTTGAAAGCTGTTCCTGCGCCGAGCCGCAGGAAGATCCACGCTGGTCGGCGCTGAAAGAGATTCGCGGCAAGCAGGAGCATTGAGGGGCTAAACGCTGAAAGCTGATAGCGGAAAGCCTAAGGGCTGGAAGCTAAAACTGCATCCAGGAAAGGATTTCCATGCCAAACCCCAAACGGCGGCACTCACAGCGCCGCACCAGCACCCGGCGGGCGCACGATGCGCTGAAGGCGCGTTCGCTCTCCGAGTGCCCCAACTGTCACGAGCGCAAGCTGCCCCACCGGGCTTGCCCCAAATGCGGTTACTATAAAGGCCGCGAAGTTGTGGACGTCGAGGAAGCCAGCTAGCTCCACTGCATGGCCAGCGTCATAGCTCTGGACGCGATGGGTTCGGACCGGGCGCCCCGGCCTGAAATCGAAGGCGCCATTCAGGCCGCCCGGCACCACGGGATTGCCGTCCTTCTGGTCGGCCCCGAGCCGGTCATCCGCGCCGAGTTGGCTCGCCATCCCTTTGCCGCGCCCCTGCCCCTCGAAATCGTCCACGCCAGCGAAGTCATCACCATGGAAGACAAGGCGGTCGAGGCGGTGCGCGCCAAGCGCGACTCCTCGATGAACGTAGGCATCCGCCTGGTGCGCGACGGCAAGGCCATGGGCTTCGTAACCGCAGGCAACACAGGCGCGGCCATGGTCACCGCAAAAACGCGCCTGGGAACGCTGACCGGAGTGGACCGTCCGGCTTTGGCTGCGGTCTTCCCGACCGCGCTCGGCACCGGCGCGATGCTGCTCGATGTGGGCGCGAACGTCGACTGCAGACCCAACAACCTCGAAGAATTTGCGGTGATGGGCGAGATTTATTTTCGCTCCATCTTCGGCACGGCGAAGCCCCGCGTTGGATTGCTCTCGATCGGCGAAGAAGAGACCAAGGGCAATGAACTGACGCGCGAGTCGTTCCAATTGCTGAAGCAGTTGCCGCTCGAGTTTGTGGGTAACGTCGA
>DATIYF010000129.1:0-73024 GCA_035517775.1 Terriglobales bacterium | reverse complement strand
CACGTAAAGCATGGGCTTCTCGCTCAGAAACATGAAGCCGCGAAAGCGCTTCTTGTCTTCAGCGTCCATCTCCAGCTCGCGCAAGGGCTTTTCCGATTCCAGGTGAGATTTAGCCCGCGTCAGCAGTTCGAATTCCTTCTCCAAGTCGGCCGAGCGCATCTTCTTCAAATCTTTTTCCACCCGCTCCAGCCGCTTCTCGATCTGGCCCAGGTCGCTGACCATCAAGTCGAATTCCACATTCCTGAGGTCCCGTAGAGGATCAATCGGCCCCACGTGCGGAATAGCCGCATCCTCGAAGGCCCGCAGCACATGCGCCAGGGCATCCACATTACGCAGATGGCCGAGATAAGCCGTCTCCTTTAGCGCCTCCTGGCCGATGGCGCCAACATCCACGTACTCGACCGAAGCGTGCGTCAGTTTTTTCGGGTTGTACAGCGCGGCCAGCTTGTCCAGACGCTCGTCGGGCACCTTGGCCACGCCCACATGCGCCTCGCGCGGATTGGCGTAGGCATGCTCCGAGAGATGTGCCTTCGTCAGTATGCGAAACAGCGACGTCTTGCCCACCTGGGGCAACCCAATGATGCCGGTCTTCATAGATTTTGATTAGTCCACTTCACGTGTATCGTGAGGATAAATGAAAATTGAGGACCGCGAATCCAGCCGCTAAGAGCGCAGTGCCGACGCCGTGAGGTAGGCGGCAACCAGTCCGAGCAACAGCACGCCCCCCTCGACTCGCGTGGACCATAGATGCAGCGCATCGAACTGGGCGCGCGCCGGATTAGTGACTGGAACCGAGGCGATATCCCCGCCGAGGGAGAGCCGGAGCGCGTCCATGCGGGGGATGATGCCGAACTGCGAAACCAGCGTGAGCGCCAGCATCAGACAAATAAGCAGGTGCCGGGCAGCGAAAACGTGCGCCGCGCCTGAGGTCAGCCGGTTGAACAGCATTGAGCTCACGAGAAATGCGAGTCCGGAGACGATTCCCATCCAGTGCAGTATTTTCAGCGACCGCGCGACCACCAGGCCGGCCAGGTGCGTGCTGGGCAGCACGCTGAAGGCAGTCTGCGCAACCACGGGGAAGAAAATCAGCGCCCCCACCCAAACGATGAGCGAGAGCAGCATCAAAAAACGCAGAAGAGACATGCCTCATTATCCAACTGAGAACCGGGAACAAGAAACTAAAAACTAAGTGAAGTTCGGCCCTGATAGCCATCTCCCGGCCATAAGGGGTGGATAAGCTGGCCAGTGGCCAAAAACGCCAAGCTCCGGTAAAATTTATATCTTAAGAACCAAAGCTAGATCGGAGATGTCATGGCACGTGTTTGTGATATCTGCGGCAAGGGGCCGCAATTCGGCAACAATATCAGCCACGCCCACAACGTGACTAAGCGGCGCTGGAACGTCAACTTGCGCCCGGTCCACGCCCGGGTCAAGGGCGCCACTAAGCGTATTCGCGTGTGCACCGCCTGCCTGCGCAGCGGCAAAGTGGTCAAGGCCTAGCCATTTCCAAATTGCCGATTTGCAATTGCCGCTGGACGAGCGAGGACTTTTTGCAACCGGCAATCTCCAATCGGAACTCCTACTTCACACTCAGCAGCGTCACATCGAAAATCAGGGTGGCGTTGGGCGGGATCACGCCCGGATAACCGCCGGGGCCGTAGGCCAGGTCCGGCGGAATGCGCAGCTGCCGTTTGCCGCCAACCTTCATACCGAGAATGCCTTCATTCCATCCCTTGATCACCGGCGCGCTACCCAGCGGAGTTACCTCGAACGGCCCGCGGCCGATCGAGCTGTCGAACTTTTTACCGTTGGTCAGCCAGCCGGTATAGTTCACCTTGACGGTCGAGCCGCGCTCGGCAACAGCGCCGGCGCCGGCTTTGATGTCCCAATATTCCAGACCGTCTGCGGTCTTGGTTGGCTCGCCCACGACCTTGGACGGTCCGCTGCTCGCCGGATGCGCGGCGGTTTTGTGATGCGCCGTTCCGCTCTGCGCCAGGGCCGCGCTCCCCGCCAGAATGATGGTTGCGATAAAAAGCCGATTCAGCATGATTCTCTCTCCTTAGCGCAATTCAATCACAGAGGACTCAGAGCACGTGGAGTTTCCACCAGATCACCCCGCCGCAATCACATCAATCTCAACCAGCACGTCCTTGGGCAGCCGGGCCACTTCGACGGTTGAGCGCGCCGGAGGCGTAGCGCTGAAGTACCGGCCATAAACCTCGTTCATGGCAGCGAAGTCTCCCATGTTCTTGAGGAAAACAGTCGAGCGCGCGACCTTTTCCAGTCCACTGCCCGCCGCCTTCAGAATTCCCGCGAGATTCTTCAGCACGCGTTCGGTCTGCGCCGCCACATCCCCCGAGATCACCTGCTGGGTTGCGGGATCAATGGCTACCTGCCCCGAAACGAAAATAAAGCCGTTGGCCCGAATGGCCTGCGAATACGGCCCGATAGCCTGGGGAGCGTCTTTGGTTGCGATGACTTCGCGCATTCTGCCTCCGTGGGAGATTAACGCAGATGAGGCGAGTGCAAGTCAAACGGCTTGGCGAATGGCCGCTTTCTAAAATTGGCGATTGCCAATCGGGAATCGCAGTCCTACACCTTCTGCAGCCTCTGCACATCGTACACGCCGGGAATTTTCCGCACCCCGACCAGAATCTGGTCGAGATGCTTTAAATCGGCAACATCGAGGATGACGTCAATGGTGCCTTGCCCGTTCGAAGTGCGGGCTTCCACATTGCGGATGTTGGTCTTGCTGTCGCTGATGACCGAGGTGATCTGTTTGAGCATGCCGAAGCGGTCATCGCAGAACACGGTGATTTTCACCGGATAGGATGTGGGGGTGGATTCATCGCGCGCCCACTCCACGTCAATGCGGCGCTCGGGCTCATACATCAGATTCATTACATTGGGGCAGTTGAGCGAGTGCACGGCCACGCCTTTGCCGCGAGTCACGTAGCCGACAATGCCCTCGCCGCGGATGGGATTGCAACAGCGCGCGCGGTACACAAGGAGATCACCCTGGCCGACCACGCGAATAGCGTTGTGATCGCCACCGAAGACCCGTCGCACCACGCTGCCAATGCTGCCCGGCTTCTCCGCCTCGCTCTCCGGGGCTGGCTGCGCACCCGCGGGTACCAGGCGCCCCAGCACCTGCCGGGCGGAGAATTTGCCATAGCCGATGCCCGCCATCAAATCGTCTGCCTGGCTCACCCCATAGTCGCTGGCGATCCGCCGCAGCTCTTCATCTTTGATTTCCTTCAAGGTAACGTGGTACTTGCGCGCCTCTTTTTCAATCAGCTTTCGTCCGATTTCGATGGCCCGCTCGCGCTGGTGAATGTTGAGCCAGTGCTTGATCTTGTTGCGCGCGCGCGAAGACTTGACCACCGCCAGCCAGTCGCGGCTGGGCTTGTGCCCCGGCTGAGTAAGAATCTCCACGATATCGCCCGAGTGTAGTTTGTGGCGCAGGGGCACCATGCGTCCATTGACCTTGGCGCCCACGCAGGTGTGTCCGACTTCGGTGTGAATGGAGTAGGCGAAATCAATCGGCGTGGATTCGCGGGGCAGCACCACGACCTTGCCCTTGGGCGTGAAGGTGTAAACCTCCTCTGGAAAGAGATCGATCTTCAGGGTGGAGAGAAACTCATTGGGGTCGGAAACGTCGCGCTGCCACTCCACCACCTGCCGTAGCCAGGCCAGGCGCTGTTCATCCTGAGCCGAAACCGGACCGTCCTTATATTTCCAATGCGCGGCGATGCCTTCTTCCGCGACTTTGTGCATTTCTTCGGTGCGAATCTGCACTTCAAAGGGCGTGCCGTCTTCCGTGATCACCGAGGTGTGCAGCGATTGATAGAAATTCGGCCGGGGCATGGCGATGAAATCTTTAATGCGCCCCGGCACCGGCCGCCAAAGGTTGTGAATGATGCCCAGCACTGCGTAGCAATCCTGCACCGACGAGGTGATTACGCGCATAGCGCACAGGTCGTACACCTGGTCCACGGCGATGCGCTGCCGCTGCAACTTCTTGTGAATGCTGTAAAGCCGCTTGATGCGGCTCTCCAGGCGGGCATGAATGCCGGCTTCTTTCAGCTTCTCGTCCAGCACGCCCTCGACCTTTTCCAGAAAAGCCTCGCCTTTTTTGCGCCGGGCTTCGACGGCTTCGTGCACTTGCTCGTAGCCGCCGGGGTCGAGATAGCGAAAGCCCAGGTCTTCCAGCTCGCCGCGAATCTTGCCCATGCCCAAGCGGTGGGCGATGGGGGCGTAAATATCCAGCGTCTCGCGCGCGATTTTTTGCTGCCGCTCGAGCGGCAGATGTTCCAGCGTGCGCATGTTGTGCAGGCGGTCGGCCAGCTTGATGAGCACTACGCGAATGTCATCCACCATGGCCAGGACCATCTTGCGCAGGTTCTCGGCCTGGGCCTCTTCGCGCGAGCCGAAATCAATTTTGCTGATCTTGGTAACGCCTTCGACGATATGGGCCACCTGCTCGCCGAATTCCTTGCGGATATCCACGATCGTGACCGAAGTATCCTCGACCGAATCGTGCAGCAGGCCGGCCGCGACCGAGACTGCGTCCATTTTCATTTCGGCGAGGACCAGGGCGACTTCCAGCGGATGGACCAGATAGGGCTCGCCCGAGGCGCGCGTCTGCCCGGAGTGGTGCTTCTGGGAAAATTCGTAGGCCTTGCGCACCAGCTCCAGATCGTCGCTGGGGCGGTTCTCTCGCAGCTGCCGCATCAGGTCACGAAAGCGGGTGACGCCAAGGGCAGTGGTAGCGATCTGTTCGCGCAGCGTAGCCATCGTTGCAAAAATCTAGGCTGGGGCCCGCGATGGATCTTGTGGCCAGGACGGGAAGATGACGCGGGACTCCGTAGCTTGATTATAGCCGCTGGCGCTCCTCGCGACCCGCGGCCTGCTTTCCGAAGCCTGCGTAAGTCATTCTGCCATTTGCACCTTTTCCGGCTGCGGCGGCAGATGGCTCTGCTACAGTAGGCGGCGGCTGGTATGCGCATTCTGGTCAGTGGCGCTTCTGGAACGATCGGGGCGGCCTTGCTACCGCGGTTGAAAGCAGAGGGGCATGAGCTCGTGCGTCTGGTTCGCGGCGCTGTCGGCCCGGACCAGATCGCGTGGGATCCCGAGCGGCCGCTGCGTCCACAGTCGGTTTCCGGTTTTGACGCCGTGGTTCATTTGGCGGGCGAGCCGATCGTTGGCCGCTGGACCGAGCCCAAGAAGCGGCGCATTCTCGAAAGCCGTGTCGAAGGCACAAGGCATTTGGCAGAGGCCCTGGCGGAGGCAGCCACGCCACCGCAGGTATTCGTCTCGGCTTCGGCGATCGGCTATTACGGCGACCGTGGCGGCGAAATTCTGCTGGAAGAAAGCTCTTCCGGCGCTGGGTTTCTGGCGGAAGTTTGCCGCTCGTGGGAGGCTGCCACTCAGCCCGCCGCCGATGCCGGCATTCGAGTGGCACAGATTCGTACCGGCCTGGTGCTGAGCGGCGAAGGGGGCGCGCTGCAGAAGATGCTTACTCCATTCCGCATGGGCGTCGGCGGCAACGTTGGCAGCGGCCAACAATGGTGGAGCTGGATACACGTGGCGGACCTGGTCGGAGCCGTGCATTACGTTCTAGAGAATGATTCCCTGCGCGGACCGATCAATGGGGTAGCGCCGAACTCCGCGACCAATGCGGAGTTTACGAAGACGCTGGCGGCGGTGCTGCATCGGCCGGCGATTTTTCCCATGCCCGTTTTTGCAGTGAAGCTGATGTTTGGCCAGATGGGTGAGGAACTGTTGCTCGCCAGCCAGCGCGTGGAGCCGGCCAAGCTGGTGGCTTGCGGGTACAGGTTTCAGCATGCCCAGCTGAGAGAGGCGCTGGAAGATACCTTGAGAAGTTGAACGGGGCCGGCGGGAAGGGGTGTCCTTTTACCTCACCCGGCTGAAGTAAGCCGGGAGAAGGGATGGCATTGCGCCCGGCCGGAATCCGCGAATATCCCTGGCCTGCTTGCTCTCACTTCCCAAACGCTTGGCCGAATTCTTCCACTCGCTCGCGCACGCTGAGCACATGCTCGGGCAAATTCAACCGGCTGCCTTCTTCAAGAATGGGAATTATCTTGTCGAACTCGGGGCCGGAGTGTGAGCCGGTCACTACGATGCGAATGGGATGAAACAGCTGCTTGCCCTTTGTGCCCGTCTCGGCCTTCACTTCGTTCACAATCTGCTTGAAGCGCTCGGAGGTGAGCTGGGCCGCTGATGCCGACTCATCTTCCAGAATTTTCGACATGAATCTGGCGATGACCGCGTTCGTATTGGGCCAGGCCAGAACTTCAGCATTGTCGGGCGCGGCGAGCGCGGCTTGGGGATCGTAGTGGAAGATGAGCGAAACGCGCTCAGGAAGCTGATCGAGGCGGTCCACCGAGGGAGCTACCAATGCCAGTACCCGTTCTAACCAGTTTGTAATTTCTGTTGCTAGGACGAGTTCGTAGGAGTCTTCTTCAACCTGTTTACTCCACTCGTCTCCGAAAACGCCGCCCCTTGCAAGAAATACGGCGGACAACAGCACGAGGCGTTTGGGATCGCATTCTTTAATGTAATGCCGGTTGAGCCAGTACAGCTTCTCCGTGTCGAAAACGGCGGGCGAGGGCGTCACCCTCTCCAGAGAGAACTCCTTCACCAGCTCTTCGCGACTAAAGATTTCGCGCGTGCCGCCGCTCGGCGCCCAGCCCAGCAAGGCGAGGTAATTCACCAGCGCCTCCGGCAGCACCCCCATATCGCGAAAGTTGGCGATGGAAGTCGCACCATGGCGTTTGGAAAGGCGCTCGCGGTCGCCGCCAAGGATCGTCGAAAGATGTGCAAACTCGGGCACCGGCCACCCCAGCGCTTCATACAGCGCCACTTGCTTAGGCGTGTTCGAAAGATGATCGTCGCCGCGGATGACATGGGTGATCTTCATCAGCGCGTCATCAATCACGACCACGTAGTTGTATACCGGCATGCCGCTGGTGCGCAGAATGATGGGATCACTCACCACCTCATTCGAAAACTCGACGCTGCCATGCACAATGTCGTGAAAACGAATGGGATGCTCGGGAATCTTCAGACGGATGGCGCAGGCCTCGCCGGCGGAGCGTTTTTGGCCGGCTTCGGCCGGATCGAGGGCGCGGCATTTGCCGGAATAAATCGGCGGACGATGCTCCGCCTGCGCCCGCTCACGCTCCTTCTGCAACTCTACTTCGCTGCAGAAGCACAGATACGCGTTGCCTTCATGAAGCAGGCGCTCGGCGTGCTCGCGATAAATCGCGAGCCGGTCCGACTGCCGGTACGGCCCGAACGATCCTCCCACATCGGGACCTTCATCCCAGTCGAGGCCGAGCCATTTGAGATCGGCGATTAGCTGGTCTTCAAAGCGCGCCTCGCTGCGCACGAGATCCGTATCCTCGATGCGCAAAATCATTCTTCCGCCCTTCTGCCGCGCGAACAGCCAGTTAAACAGCGCCGTGCGCGCGTTGCCGACGTGCAGTTGGCCGGTCGGAGAGGGGGCAAAACGCACGCGGACGGAAGATGCTGCTTCGCTCACGCTTAGGATGGTAACAGTTTCGCGCGGGGTCCCTCGCGTTCTTCGGGGGTGCCTTGGGGCCTTTGCGGTAACGTTTTTGAACACGGAGACCGCAAAGGGGCGCAAAGGAGGGCTGACCGACAAGCAGTTTGGACTTTTCAGTTCCGGGCTCTTAGCTCATTGTGCCGCGGCCAGCAGGCTGCGGGTATAGGCATGTGCCGGGCGCTCGGTAATCTGCGCGGTGGCGCCGACCTCCACCATCTTGCCGCGGTACATCACCGCAATGCGTGTCGCCAGGTATCGCACCACCGGCATGGAATGCGAAATGAACAGGTAAGTCAGTCCGAATTCGCGTTGCAACTGCGCCAGCAGGTTCACAATCTGAGCGCCGACGCTGACATCGAGCGCAGAGACCGGCTCATCCGCCACAATGAATTTGGGGCGCAGGGCCAGGGCGCGGGCAATTCCGATTCGCTGGCGCTGGCCTCCGCTGAATTCGTGGGGAAAGCGGCGCAGGGCAGATTCGTCGAGCCCGACGGCGCGCAACAACTCGGTGACACGAGATCGTATTCCGTTTGCTGAGCCTGAGTTCGGGTGAATGATCAGCGGCTCGGCGATCACATCTTCGACGCGCATGCGCGGATCAAGCGAGCCGAAAGGGTCCTGAAAAATAATCTGCATATCGCGGCGAAGCCGGCGCAGCTCGCCACGGCTTGCCCCCAGCAGGTCTTTGCCTTCGAAGCAAATACTGCCTGAGGTAGGCTCAATGAGCCGGAGTACCATCCGCCCGAGCGTGCTCTTGCCCGATCCGGATTCCCCGACCAGGCCCAGGGTTTCTCCTGAGTAAATATCGAAGGAGACGTCATCCACGGCGCGGACTTCGCCGCGGGCTCCGCCGCCGAAGACGGACTCGCCCAGGGGATAAATCTTGGTCAAGTTACGGACTTGAAGAAGTGAACTCACGTCACGTCTCCCCCTGGCAATCTGAGGCATGCGATCCATAATGAGCCCGATGCGTTGCTTGCTGGTGCGTCTGGAGGCAAATGTCAGGGCAGGAATATGGAATGTAAACATATTCCATCTATTATCACTACATACCATATTCCGGAATACGGAATGCTCACTGCATCGCGATCAACGGCACCGCTAACATCGCAGCAAATATCCCGATCGCCTTCCAGCGGGTGAAGTGCTCGCGCAAGATCAGCCAGGCGAGCAGCACGGTAACTGCGGGGTAGAGCGAAGAAAGTACGACTGCCGTATCCAGCCTGCCAGTCTGCGTCGCGCGCACAAAGAACGCGGTGCCGCTTACGTCCACGCAGCCGGCGAAGATTCCCCAGCCGATTCCGCTAACGGTGATTTCACGGAGGTCGCTGGCCAGCACAGCGATCGTGCCGGTGAACAGCAGCGAAGCCGAGCGCGACAAAGTGGCAATCCACAGGGCCGAAGCCTCCCCCGCCTGCTTGACGCAAAGGAAGAACCCGGCGAAGCCCAAGCCTGCGAGCAGAGTGAGTGCCAGGCCTTTGGGGCGGCCAGTATCGTCAGTGCGCGAAATCAACCAGATGCCAAGGCCGGCCAGAAGGAATCCCAAAATGGGAATTACCCCCGGCCACCCCTCCGTCAGTATGCCAAACCCCGCCGGAATGCCGGCACTGATCACGGCCGCGAGCGGCGCGAGCAGTCCCATGCTGCCGCTGGCCAAAGCGCGATAGAAAAGCGCCAGTGAGACTCCGCCCAGGGCTCCGGCCGCCAGCGCCCACTCCACGCTGGCGCGAGGCGGAAACGATGCATGCAGGCCGAGCGCGAACCCGGCCATCAGCAAGCCTCCGCTGGCGTGGGCGATTGCGGTCAGCACGAAGGCATTGGCGCGGCGAACTGCATATCCGCCAACGAAATCGCTGGTGCCCCAGGCAAACACCGCCCCGAGGGCAAAGCCAGTCGAAGCCTGCGATGGAGCGCCAAGCATAAGGTCACGAGAGTAGCAGGCGGAAATGGGGGAGAGCAAAGGCCATATTCACCAGGCATTTGGGCCGGCCAATCCGGTGCTAAAGGCCAAGCGGCAAGGTTGCCTGTGCACGCATGCTCAAAAGGCAGTGTCCCTGGGCCAGTAGCGAACTGCACCGGCGTAACTCGCGCCTTCCCGTTTTGGGAAATAGCATCGACTTGTATGCGAATGAAGCCCCCACTTGTTCGCAGACGCTTCGCCGTCTCGCCGCCTCGCGCCCCCTTCCTGCGCTATGGGGTGGCCTTTCTCAGCATCATTCTGGCCCTGATTCCCGCCTTTCTGCTGCATAACGTCGAAGAGAGCCGCCTGGCGGTCTTCGCCGTGGCCATCATGGTCAGCGCATGGTACGGGGGCTGGAAGCCGGGCCTGGTGGCCACTTCCTTCGCCCTTACCGTAAGCGCCTACTTTTCCTTGTGGGGGCGTCACACCCCGGCAGATTACAGCCGCGCCATCATCCAGCTGGTTCTGTTCATCGTAATCGCTTTGCTGATCTGCGCCCTGAACGCCGCTCTGCGCTCCGCCCAGGAGGGCCTGCAACGCTCCGAGAGCAATGCCCGTTCGCTGGTCAGCAATGCTCCTTATGGAATCTGCCGCTGCGATCCGCGCGGTGTCGTGCTGGATGCGAATCCGGCCATGGTGGCCATGCTCGGCTACCAGTCCGTCTCTCAGCTGGCCGGGGAGAACCTCGCCAATCTACACGCCGATACCCAGCGCTGGTTCGTGCTGGCAGACTATCTGCACTCGCTCGAGCAGTTCCGCGATTTTGCCGCCGAATGGAAACGCAAAAGCGGAGGAACCTCCTTGGTGCGCCTTTCCGGGCGGGCCATTCGCGGCAAGAAAGACAAGGTCGCTTCGTACGAACTGTTTGCCGAGGACGTCACCGAGCGCCGCATTCTCGAAGAGCAGTTGCGGCAGGCGCAGAAGATGGAAGCAGTGGGCCAGCTGGCCGGCGGCATTGCCCATGACTTCAACAATCTACTGATGGTCATCTCCGGCTACTGCGAATTCCTGCTGGAGCGGGTGGGAACCGATCCCGGGCTGCGCGGTCCGGCGCGGGAGATCGCGCGCGCAGCCGATCGTGCCTCCGGGCTTACCCGCCAGCTTCTGGCTTTCAGCCGCAAGCAGATGCTGGCGCCGAAGGTTCTCGATCTGAATGCCGTTGTGACGGAAAACCTCTCCATGCTGCGGCGGATGATCGGCGAAGACATTGATCTGAAAATGAGCGCCGGCGAAGGGCTGGGTTCGGTAAAGGCCGATCCCGGGCAGATCGAGCAGGTGATCATGAATCTCGCGGTCAACGCCCGCGACGCCATGCCCAAGGGCGGCCGGCTCACCATCGAAACCAGCAACGTTCACCTCGACCAGAGCTACGCCCGCATGCATGCCCCCGTGCGCCCGGGCGAGTACATCATGCTGGCCATCAGCGATACCGGCGCCGGCATGGATGCCGAAACCCAGAGCCACATCTTCGAGCCTTTCTTTACCACCAAAGGCAAGAAGGGCACCGGGCTTGGGCTCTCTACGGTGTACGGCATCATCAAGCAGAGCGAAGGCTACATCTGGGTTTACAGCGAGGTCGGCAATGGCACGACCTTCAAGATCTACTTGCCGCGCGTGACTGCAGCCGGCGAGCCTGTGCCGGTTTCCGCGCCCGCGGTGGAAACCTCGGTAGCCGCCGGGCACGAGACCATTCTGCTGGTGGAAGATGAAGTCACGCTTCGCGAGCTGGTCCGCCATTATCTGCAAAACCAGGGTTACGTGCTGCTCGAAGCCACCAGCACCGAGCAGGCCCTACAGATTTCCAACTCCCATTCAGGCCCCATTCATCTGCTGTTGACCGACGTCATCATGCCGGGAATGAACGGGCGCGAGCTGGCCGAACGGATATCCTCCGCACGCCCCGAGCTGAAAGTGCTCTACATGTCGGGCTACACGGAGAACGCAATCGGCCATAACGGTCTGCTGGAAGCCGGCCTCCACCTGCTCCAGAAGCCCTTTACCCTCCTCGCCTTGAAGGCCAAGGTGCGGGAGGTACTCGACACCCACACCCCCCAGGAGGGTCTCATGTCTGCTCGTCCGATACCGCAACCTCAGCTCAATAAGACCATGGAGAAGCCTGTGCGTTTCCGCGCCCCGCGCTTCAACCTTCACCTGCCCATGAAGTACCGCCAGTTGGGAGAAAACGATTGGCACACGGGAACCACCGAGAACATCAGTCGCACCGGTGTCTTGTTCCGGGCGGAAGAACGCATCTCTCCGGCTGCGCAGCTCGAAATCAATCTGGTGCTGCCGGTGGAAGTCGCCGGCTTGTCTCCGGCGGAAGTAGTGTGCCGCGGCGAAGTGGTGCGCGCCGTGGAGGGTAAACAAACCGCGACTATGCCCGCGCTGGCGGCGAAGATATTGCAATATCACTTTCAGCATGGGGCGCAGATCCCGGCTTAGGGGATTCAGGACGCAAGTTCTGAGATTTCTTGCGAGGACTGATGCTATGGGGCGGCTCGAAAAGGGCCGCCCTGGTTTTTCTCCGCGCCCCCCGTTCCCTTTGTGGCTAGTTTTGCGGTTTCACTGCAGAGGGCACAGAAGACGCAGGGGCCTCTCGCGCAACCTCGTCAGAAGATTGTTTTCGCCTGATTTCCTCGACCTTCTCTGCCATGGCGCGCTTCAGTTCATTCACACCTTTGCCGGTTACCGCCGAGATCGGAAACAGTTCCAGTCCCTGCCTTTTGCAAAAGCGGTTCAGTTTAGCCAGCTTGTCTTTGTTGGCAACGTCAATCTTTGACGCGACCATCAGCATGGGCTTGTCTTCCAGATGAGCACCAAAGCTCGCCAGTTCGTTAGTAATCACCTTCACATCGTTGGCGGGATCCGACCGTCCGCTGGCATCTGACACATCCACCAGGTGTACCAGCAGCCGGGTGCGCTCGATGTGCCGCAGGAACTGCGTGCCCAGCCCGGCGCCGGTGTGCGCGCCCTCGATCAGGCCGGGAATGTCGGCGACCACGAAGCTCTTTTCGTCCGGCTCCTTGCCGACCACCACCACCCCGAGATTGGGCTGCAGAGTGGTAAAAGGATAATCGGCGATTTTGGGCCGCGCCGCCGAAATGCGGGAGATCAGCGTGGACTTGCCCACGTTGGGATAGCCCACCAGCCCAACATCGGCCAGCAGCTTCAGCTCCAGGCGGTAGTGGCGCTCTTCCCCTGGGCGTCCCGGCTCGGCCTCGCGCGGCGCCTGATGGGTCGAAGTGGCGAACTGCGCGTTGCCGCGTCCCCCGCGCCCGCCGCGGGCTACGACGATGCGCTCATCCGGAGATGAGAAGTCGTGTACCTTCTCGCCGGTTTCGTCGTCGTAGAGAATCGTGCCCACAGGAACCTTGAGCACGATACTCTCGCCCTCGCGCCCGGTACGGTTCGAGCCCTCGCCGTGGCGGCCGCGCTGCGCTTTGTATTCGGGATTGAAGCGGAAGTGAACCAGCGTGTTGTGGCGCTCGCTGGATTCCATCAGAATGTCGCCGCCCCTGCCCCCGTCGCCGCCCGAGGGCCCGCCGCGGGGAACATACTTCTCCCGCCGAAAGGCAACGCAGCCGTTGCCGCCGTCGCCGGCCTTGACGCGAATTTTGGCTTCGTCAATGAACATTGGCTCAGTGAAAAAACGGGCGCACTGAAACGAGGGGAGCGTTCTACTGCGTTGCCAGGTCCTTTCGCAGAATATCTCCCCAATACTGCTGGTATTCCGGCTGAAGAGCCTGCGTGAGGCCGAGCGCTCGCTCATAGGCAAGACGGGCCTCCTCCGGATGCTGGCTCGCCTTCAACATATCACCCAGAATCGTTTGCGCGCGTACCGAGTTGGGGTCCGCAGCCACGGCCGCTTGCGCTTCCGCCAGGGCGGCCTGCAGATCGCCTGCCTCGGCAAAATGCCAAACCTTGCCGACGTGGTTCAGCGCCGAGGCGAGGGAAGAATCGAAACGCCCCTCGAAAACAAACACTCCATCCTCGATCACCGCCGTGGGGCGCAGCCTCTGGAACTGCGCGTAGGGGTTCAATTCCCCCGGGCCGAGTTCGTATCCGGAGAGCACGCCTGCGCTTACCAGTACCGTCCCTTCAACGGTCTTCGGCACATCGGGCAGCGGTTGCAGCCACATGGTGCTGATGGTGGTGAGCGAGTGGCAGGGAATTCCGTAATAGGCCGGATCGGCGGCGGCATCAGCGAAATAGGCGAACCAGCAGTTCTTAATTCCTCGCTGCCGCAGATAGAGACTGACCGCTTTGAGTTGCTGACCCCAGTCCACATTCGAGTCGCTGAGCAGCTTGTAAGTGTTCGAGGGGGCGCCCCAGGCCTCGTTCGAGTATGCAAGATAAACCGGAAAGGCGCGAACTGAAGAGAAGGCATGAAAAATCAGCAATCCAGTCACGGCATACGTCCAGGCGCGGCCGCTGCGCACCAGAGCCCACGCGGCAAGGGCCGCCAGCATCAAAAGGAAGGGAAAGATGGGCAGAATGTGACGTACGCCGATGTTGAGGCCGGATCGCATGGCGGCTGCCAAGTACACAGCCGGCGGAAGCACCAGAAACGCCGCCGTGCGCCAGGCCTCTTTGTCTGGCCGGGAGTGCTTCCATCGGAGGTACAAAGCCAGCGGCAGCAACAACACCAGCAGTAGCATCGGCAAGGTCTCTTTGATAGCAAGGGCCACCGGAAAATAAAACCACCTGCCTTGCGGATAGACCTTGCCGAGCAGATAGGTCGCGCTGGAGTCGCTGACCTGCTGCACATCGGCCAGGCCGTAAAGATAGGACTCCGGCAGCGCATGCCAGCGGGCCAGCGCCATCAGGACGCGAACCTCAGCCGGGTGCTTGATGCGCGCCGCGAACTGCGCGAGCGGCGGGTTCATTCTCAAGCCATCCGGGCGCATCTGAAAACGAAATCCGTAGAAAGCCCAAAGTACGGCTGTCCCTACGATCGCGATTGCCAGCAGCGAGGCCGCCATCTGGGCCGCCAATTTCCCTCGGCCGGGTCTCGGTTTATGTGGCGGTACTCGCGGGCCGCACGCAACCTCGGCCGCAGCCAGAAGGATCAAAATCGGCGCCAACAAAACCGCCGAATGCTTGCTGGCCAGAGCGCACCCCGTGGCGATGCCCCCAATCAGCAGCCCGCCAATCGAAGGTGTCTTGACATAGCGATAAAAGAGATACACCGCCGCGAACAGCAGGCACGTGACACCCATATCTGTGGTCACCAGCGCTCCATGAGCCAGCAGATTGGGTTCGAAGACGAACAGAATCAGTGCAATAAAAGCGGCGCCGGCGCCAAGCATTTCGCGGGTCGCGGCAAAGACCAGAAGAGCCAGCACCAGGGTGAGAATGCTGGCGGCCATTCGTGTGCGAAACAGAATCGAGTCGGCGTCATTGCCGTAGAGGAAGTCCCGGCCGTCGAGAAACGCTTCAACCTTGGCGTCGCGACCTTGAAGCGGCGGAACCCGCAAGGAAAGGCGCAACAGCGGAAGCGTCGCCAGCAACTTGACCAGCGGCGGATGTTCCGGATTGATCCCGAAATCGCCGCGCGTCCAGTAGCTGTACCCCGCAAAGATGTGGCAGGCCTCGTCCCAGGTCTGGGACTCCTGCCTGACCGACAACGCCAACTCCAGGATTAGAATGACGACGAGAGAGGTAACTCCGACCAACACCGGCCAACGCCGCGCGCCGCCCGAGCCAAGGGTCACGTGTGGATCCAATAGGCCGCTTCTCAGCGATTTCCCTCAGCTGAGATTGGCCTGCTTGCGGGCCCTACTTCGCTTCCAGCGGCTCGATCATCACGAACTTGCCCATGGAGCCGCGGTCCATGAACTTGATGCGGCCGCTGATCTTGGCGAAAAGGGTGTCGTCTTTGCCGCGGCCCACGTTCAGCCCCGGCTTCACCCGCGTGCCACGCTGGCGAACGATGATCGTCCCCCCTGGCACTACTTGCCCGCCGAAAGCCTTAAAGCCCAGCCGCTGCGAATTGGAATCGCGCCCGTTGCGCGAACTGCCCAGACCTTTTTTATGTGCCATAAGTAGATCTCACCAGACCTTTGTCATTCTGCGCGAAGCGAAGAATCTCTATGCCCGCAACCAGCGATTACTTTTTCTTTTTCGGCGCGGCCTTCTTGGCCGCCGGTTTCTTTGCCGCAGCCTTCTTCTTCGCCGGGGCGTGCGCCGCTTTTGTCTCAGCTTTCGGCGCAGCTTCTTCTTCCGCCTGAACCCGCGTGGTCTTCTTCGGTTTGGCTTCCTTCTTGGGCAGCTCGGGCGCGGTGAACGTCTGGCCGCCGAAGGCAATCTCCGTAATGCGCACCGCCGTAAACGGCTGCCGGTGGCCGGCGATCTTCTTGTATTGCTTCTTGCGCTTGTAGTGGAAGACCAGCACCTTGTCGGCGCGGCCCTGCTCCACGATTTCGCCGCTCACATGCACGTCGGCGCCAGGCTTCGCGATTTGCCCCTCACCGCCGGAGACGGCCAGCACCTCGCCGAACGACACTTTGCCGTCCGAGCCCGCCATGGTCTCCACTCGAACCACATCGCCGGGCGCCACCCGGTATTGCTTGCCGCCAGCGCGGATGACCGCGTACATACTTATGCCTCCGTAACGTCCGTGCTCGACCCACACGAACGCCGTGCGGGGAACCTGCTGATTTCTCTTTGCTTGCTGTGTTTTTCCGCCCCGGCCTTCACGCCTTGGCTGCGGGCAGCCCCAGAATGGAGCCGCAAGTACAGGCAAACTCAATTATTTTAGCGTGTTGCAAGAAAAGGCGTCAAACCTACGGCAGGCTAAGCACAAAGGACACGAAGGTGCACGAAAAAACCGGCATTACGGACCCTGACAGACAAAAAGCTCAATGCGGCTTGGCCCCGACGGTATCCGTTTCCACGGCCGGAGTACCGCCGCTGCGCATGTCAATGGTGACGCTGCGATTACCGCTGAAACTCGTCTCGTCCCCCAGCTTCCCGGGCGCGCCGAGGCCAGGGATCACAAGGTCAGTCTTCTTGCGCGCCAGTTCAAGGCCGGACGCGGGCGACGCCGGGTTCCGCTCCTCCACCTGCTCTTCCACCAGTTGGCTGCCGTCAGAGAGCGGCCGGCTCGTAGTAGTGACGCGGCGCGACAACTCCAGCCCCTGCCCTGGGTTTTCGGCGGAGTAGGTCTCAATGATTTTCTGCTTCTCCCCCGGCGCGATCTCAGATTCTCTGGTGACCACGCGGCTCACCGCCGCCAACTTGCCGCTCCTGTCCGGCTGCGAGGTGCGCTCTTCTTCCGAATGCATTCCGCCCTCGTCGCGTATGGTGCCCTCACGCACTTCGCTGACCAGCCAGCCCCCTTTGCCATCGGGAAGCAGGGTTGAGGCGCGAAATTCCACCGTGTGCTCGTCCTTCTGCTGTGTGCGCGATTGAATCCGGCTCACCGCCGCCGCCCCGCCATTCGGGTTGGCCGCCAGCACCCTGGTGTCAGACTCCCGCACCGCCGCTGTCGCCTGCCGCGAAGTCTCCGTCTCCTGGCGGGTGATGCGCAGGCGTCCGTTCGCCTCTGAAACTGAAGTCGTGCGCTCAATTTTTTTGCCGCCGCCGCCCAGCTCCTGCTTCTCTTCCCGCACTACCTGCGTCAACGACTTATTGCCCTCCGGGTCAATGGCATAATCGCGCTCCGTGGTGCGAACGGTCATGCCGTTCACCTGGATCACTCTCTTATCAACCTGCAAATACGGCAGGTAGCGGCCATCAAGGCCTACCCGTGCAAACGTCTTGCGCTCCACCACCGGCCCCTCGGTCTGCTCCACCTGCTGCTCGGCTTTTTGTTCATTGCGGGTGAAGGTCCACAGCTTGTTCGGGTCAACATCAGAATTTGCGGCCGGGGTCTTGCTCTGCGCCACGAGCAACTGAGCCAAGGCAATAACGAAAGTTATGGGAAGCAGGCGCGCCGGGCGGGAAGGCAGGCGAGGTTTCATGACACTTTCCCCAAACATACGGCGGAGGGAATCAATTGTCCATTGCGAAGATCGGTCCACGGCAAAAGCCGGTCAGTGGCAACTGCTGGGCGCAGGACGTCCGGCAAATCGCCCCTGGATCCAGGCGATCGGATCGCGCACCGAGGCTCCGATGAGTTCCCCAGCTTCCACACCGGGGTAGTCATACCACTGCACACGGTCCCCCTGCTTGCACATGCTGGCCACAGTGGCTTCAATCATCGCAGATGTAATTTCCGGGTTTGTCCCGCCGCTGATGACGAGCAGCGGGCCGAAGGCGGGCTTCTGGCCGAAGGCGTTGCGCTGAAAAAATTGCTCGATGAACTGGTTGGTCTCCCAATCAGGCTTCAGCAATTCGCCTGAGGAATTTTCCTCGCCGGCAGGAATACCCGAACATCCTTTTTCCGCCTCGGCGTACGCAGACATGCCCTTCTTTGTCAGCATGTCATCGAGATCGAAGCCTGGGTAAACCGCCTTGACGGCGTGGGCAAGAGAGAACGTGCCCGGCGCCGAGCCGCCCGGACGGCCGTAAATCTGCTTGAGATCGGCCACTCCGGAAAGAGCCACGCTTCCCAGGTAATTCGCGTCGCGCACCTCATTCTCCTCCTCGTCAACCTTCACCGCCACCAGAGCGCCTTCACCTTTGCCCATCGCCAGCCAGCGGCGCCCAACCTGGGGTACCGCTGCCAGCGCCGCCGCGACGGAGTAAATCACATCTGTGGCATTCGAGGGCAGGTCGGCACCTGCATTAGCAAAGCTGGTGCCCAGGCCGGTGTAATCCGTCGCCACCACGGCGTAACCCAGCCGGGCATACATGGCCAGCACCGGACCGGAGCCCACGTTCCTCATCAACGACGGTGCGCACTGCCGCGCTGCGCCGGTGAAGTCGTGCGCCCAGGCAATCAGCGGCCAACCGCCCCCTGGCGCCTTGCCAGGAGGAATCACGACTACTCCGGAGGCCGCAACATCCCGGCCGCTCGCCGAGCGCGAGTGGTACAGAATCCGTTTGACTGTGAACTGGTAGGGAAGCTCGTAGTCGTCGTACTTCTCAGAGCGAATCAGCGTGCCGGGTTGCCCCGCCGGCAGCGGCCTGGGAGCATCATAGAAGCTGGCGATCGGCAGCATGCGCTCTCTGTGATGGCCGGTCTCGGAGGCTTGAGCACGCGCAAACACGGCCACCGCCGCGGCCAGAAACATCGTTGCTATTCCTGCGCAGACCCGGTGAACGCCGCTCCGGGGCGTTTTTCTCTCTCGCATCACTCGCTACGATTATATTTACACTCGCCATTTCACGCTGACCGGCGAACGTCACCGCGCGTACATGCCGTGCACAGGCTGCGCGCGCAGGTCTCGTTTGTAACTCACGCCCGGATTACGAAAGGTGTAAGTCATTTACTGGCCTGTCTTTGCAGATATGACTGCGGCTTGGTAATCAGGTCTCTGTGGTATCGACAGCACCAGCCCGAATTGTTACGCTTCCCACTGTTCACACTCAAGCTGATTCGATATGACCGGCTCATTGATCGCAGAAAGAAAACCCACACTCCGCCCGGCACAAATCTTGCTCGCGACCTTGGCCTTCGCATTGCCAGCTTGTAGCCAGATGAATTCTCGCGGCGGCGCTATTGTGCTCACCGCAACGGTGAGCCAATCCATGACGGTCACGGTTTCGCCCGCTCAGCAGGAGGCTTCGAGTCCGTTCTTGGCTGAAGACGGCGCTGCGGCCGGCCCGGTTATTACTGCGAACTGGGTGCTCGGGCCAGGGAATATCAGCATGGCAGTGCTCAGCTCGGGCAATCCGCTGCTGGGAAACGACGCTATCTCCCGTGTTCCGGTCGCCGCGTTCTCTCCCATGTTTCCACTGCTCTCGCATTCGGACGATTCCCTCCCGGCCAATAACTTCCTTCCCGCCGCCGGAACGCCCGCGCCCGGCAGCCAGCTGGAGCTGAAGATTGATACCAGCCGTCTGCAAATTCCCGCCGGCAGCCAGAACGGTGTGCTCACCATCCGCGCCCAGGCCTTCTAAGCCCTTAGGATTCCACACTTTTACTGCAGAGGTTGAGGAGTCGCCGCCGGAAGCTGCGGCGTGTTCAACGGATCGGCCACACCCGCGCCCTGTCCGCCGGGCTTTGAGGGATGCAGCCCGATGGGAGTGGTTCTGACCATCTCAACCACGACCCTAATATCCGTCGCCTGATCTTCCAGTTGAGGCATCACTCTGTCCGGCGCCTTGAGCGCCTTGAAAACGCCCGGCACAAGAAACTCAGAGGGCTCGACCTCGAAGTTCAACTCGGCACGTCTCCGGCAGCGATATAAGAATCGCCCTGAATCGTCGCTGTAGACGAGCGTTCCGTTGATGCGCAGCGCCGCTCCGCCAAAGGGTTTGCCGGTCTCATCGAGCACGATCCCTTGCACCACATACTTGGGAAAACTGTAGGAATCGGCCGATGGCCCCTGGCTTCCCATCAGGCCCTTGTAGCGATACAGATAAGTCGTGACCCCGAACGTATAGCGCACGTGCCCGTCGGGAGCGACCGCCGAAGCTGCCGTCCACTGCACGCCGTGGAGCCGCGCCGTCACGTTGACCGCCAGCGCCTGCTGAAACGGCCTCTGCGGCTCGAAAGGCAGATAGACGTTCTGGTAATCCACGCTGGCGCTGAAGCGGTTGGTAAGAAACTGCCCGCCGTAGGCCAGGTTCCACTGCCCGGCGGCGTGCGTGGCCAGCTGCAGAAGACTCAAGCGCGGCGAAATAATTTCCCTGAATGTCCCCGTCACCATGGATTCCGGCTTGTAGGTCCCGCTCCGGCTCTGAAAGTAGTTTCCCGTGATCTCTACCCGGTCGTGAATGCGGTGCCCGGCATAAAAGTTCGTACCGTTGGTCTTCATGCCGGCGACGGCGGAATTGAATAATCCAATCCCGAAGTTGGTGTTGACGAGGTGAAAATTTGCCCCCAGATTGTTGACCGTGGCCTCTTCGAGCGGGCTCAGCAGCGTGAGTGGCTGCAACAGGTCGCGATGCCCGCCGGTGAAGCTCATGTACGAATCGGGACGGTAGGTTACTTCCACATTCCCCCGGTCGGCCTCAGAGTTCAAAATACTCGGCGCGGTGATGCGGCGGAAATCGGAACTGGCCGCAATATAGGCGGCTTGCAGCGCCAGCTTTCGCGTCTCCGCATCGAACGAGGTTGCGAAATAGCCCTTGCCTGAGCCCAACCCTCCCGTCACTGCAGTTTTGAGCCACACTCTCGGCCGCCACTCCAGCGATTGCAGCGAAGTCTTGTGATGCGCCAGGATGCCGCGCGAATAGAAATGCAAGCGCTGGCTCAGCTTGCGGTCGAAAAACAGGATAGCCACCGGATTTTCCGCCCGCGCCGACTGAAAAAAACTGGTCCCCAGCCAGGTGGAAGTCACCCCTCCGAAGAAATACAGGCTCTGGTCTTTCTCGCTGCGTTCGATTCCGGCGCCGCGGGCGTAAAAGTAGTATCCGCCGTCAAAAATATCAGTGGGCAGATTGAAGCGGATCGCGTCGTCGCCGCCGATGAGAGTCTCATCGCGAAATTTGGTCCGCATGACCGCGCCCAATTGAAAGTGTCCGTCGAAAAAGCCCGCCCCCAGATTGCCCTCGTAGTTGGGGGCTTTGACGTCAAGCGATCCGCCCTCAGCCTGGAAAAGTGTGGAGTCGCCGCCCTGAATTTTGAAGATTTGCGCAGAGAGAGGGCTGGCGGCCAGCACCAGCCAGAGAAGAGATGCAAGCCCGGCAAGAAAGCGGACTGCGGACTTGCGTTTCATGGGTCCCGGCCCTGAAGCTGCTCCTCGATTTTGAAGCTGGGAAACTGCAGCACCACTCCCGTGGGAGAGGAGGGTTCCTGGTCGAGAGAAATCTCCAAAAGCCTCTTGCTGTGCGGAAACACAGGAAAACCGGGCGCTTCCTGCTTCTTCTTGCCGAAGGCCACCACGGTTTCCTGCACCCGGCCGAAATTGTTGCCCGTGTTTTCGACTTCCAGTACCAGCTTCTTCTGTGCCTGGTTGAATTCCAGCTTGTCCACCTGCACGTCTGATTTCTGCAACGACTGCTTGGGCAACAGATACACCGTGTGCGGCAGCTCCAGCCGTACGCTCATACCCTGCTGGGTACGGAACGCGAAGCCCGAGAACGCCGCATAAATCACGAACCAGGCCGGCGCCGCGTCGGTCTTTGCCTCGTAGAAGACGTAATAAGACTGCTGCGGCTGCAGCCGGAAGCTGGTGACCGAAAGCCGCAGATGAACGCTGGGGTCGAGCGGCCGGTATGACATTTCGCCGGTCTCTGAGACCGAGAAGCTCTTGGCCTCGAGCACTACGTTCAGCGGGGTCAGGCTGTCATTCACATACTCAATGCGTCCCTTGGCCGGGTTGCCCAATTCCGCGATCAGCGGCCTTACGGTCTGCGCGCGCAGCGGCAATGCGGCAAGAGTTAACATCGCCGCCAAAATTCCAACCGCGCACCTCCAGCGGGCTTGCTTCGTTCTCATTGCACTTGCACCTGAATGGTAAGCGTGCCGGTGTACGTGCCCGCCGGAAGGCTGGGCAACGTTCCCTGGCTCAAGTCAATGTTGAAACTCATAGTGTCGGTGCGGCTGCCGCGCTGGTTGAAGAACAAAAACTCGGTACTCTGCCCCAGCAGACGCCCGGCGCCTGCCCCGCCAAAGGGCACGGTATTGGTCAGGGCCTGAAGGCCGCCGCCGTTATCGGAGATCTGAAACGCGGATGACGGAATGTTGCCTCCCGATCCGTTGGTCAGCGCGGTGCTGGCATTGTTGAAGAACGCGTACACGCTGATGTTCCGCAGAAACGCCGGCTGCAGGGTCCAGGTAGTGGTCGCGGTAATGTTGGTGCTGCCCGGGTTGCTGGCCCGGCCTGGAACCAGGCTGAAGTTCACGGCATTCGCGGAAAGTGAAAGCGTCACGGATTCGTCCAGCGTCGCATCCAGCGACACCGCGCGAACCCCTGAGGCGACCACCTGCGCCGAACCCGGGCGCGCCGCCGCCATCACCATCACCGCGCTTAGAACTATGAACTCTGCGAATTTGCGGAGCTGCCTCACGCCCAATGCGGCCCTCTCCACTTCAGATTTTTGAAAAAGCCGGGCGGCACGCGGCGCAGGAAATTCCTGGTCCCTTGCCGCCCGTCTGGTACAGATGGTTTGCTACGAAAGCCCGATTACGGCGTGGCCTGGGCCTGAATGTTCAGCGTTCCGGTGTACGTCCCCGCCGGAAGCTGTGGCAGGGTGCCGCCGCTCAAGTCAATGTTGAACGCCATCGCGTCGGTGCGGCTGCTGCTGCGGTTGGCGCCGGTGATGGTCACATTGGCCAGTTGCAGGCCGGCGTTGGCGGCCCCGAAGGCCACGCTGTTGGTGAGCGCGGTGGAGGCGCCTCCGTTATCGGCAATCTTGAAGGCCGAAGACGGAATGTTGTTGGCCGGCGTTCCCCCGTCGGTCATTGCCGCGGCGGCGCTGGTGAAATAGGCATAGACGCCCACGGCGGTGCGGCCCGGGCGAAGGGTCCAGCTCGTGGTGGCGGTGATGTTGGTGCTGCCCGCGTTGGTGGCGCTCCCCGGAGTCAGCGTGAAATTGACGGCGTTGGCCGACAGGCTCAAGGTTAAGGACTCGCTCAGTGTGGCATTGAGCGCGATGGTCTGCGGGCCCGAATTCAGGGATTGTGCAGACGCCAAGGATGTGGCAGTGATCAGGGCCAGGGCGACCATCGCCACTGGTACACAGTGATTACGTAGCAATTTCATTGCGTGGGTTCCTCTCTACTCGCTTTGGCTGCTTGAATTCGCTGCCGCCGGGATGAGGGGCGTCCCGGTCAACCGACTCGGGGGAACGGAAGCGTTGGAGGCATTATTTCCGAAAGGCTTGTGTCAGCAAACGGTACGTGAGAATTAGAAATTCATTAATACCTTGGTAATCCAAAACCTGTGACCCGTGGAAACTGCTGAAAAAAAAGAGGATCTCTTCACCTGGTTCTAATCTGGCGCTTCCGTGGCGGTGGCTAGAAGGTGGGGGTGGCGCTTAGTTTGGCATTGAAAGTTTTGAAAAAGAAGCCTTGCGCGACACACACAAAGAGGGCGGAGCGTTCCGCCCTCTTAAGGTTCTGTTAAGACTCTGGGTCAGGCGCGGGCAGCAATTTCCGCCGGCGCGGTCGAAACCGGCGTCTTTACCTCTTCGCCATTGGCCTTCTGCCCGGCTTTGCGGATGTCAATCCCGCCCTTGAAGTAGGCCCCATCCTCGATCGAAATGCGCGCCGCCACCACGTCGCCAGTCAGCGAACCATCGCTGCGGATATCCACCCGGTCGCTGGCCGTCAGGTTGCCGCGCACCTTGCCCAATACGACAATTTCGCGGGCATTGATATTGGCTGAGACCACGCCATTGCGGCCAACCGTTACCCGATTGCCCGCCAGGTTGATGGAACCCTCCACCCGGCCATCAATATAAAGGGATTCCGAGCCGGTCACCTCGCCCTTGATCACCAGCGATTTGCCGATGGTGGCCTGGTCTGCCGCGCTGGTGGAAACCGGACGCGGCGCCGCCGCCGCAGGCTCACTCGCCGCCACGGGGGGCGCAGGCATCACCGGACGCTCCGGCTCATTCGGCCGGGCCGAGGGGTTGGGAGGCTGATTCGTGGGTTTCCACATGGCACAATAAATCCTTTCCTTGGGTTGAAATAGCTTGTCACTCCCGCATTTCGGTGACCAAACCGCATTGTACTCCGTTGCCGCCCGCGCGGTTCACGGAAATTCGCCGGCCCGTTGATGTCTAAGGTGATTCTTCCCATTGCCCTCTGGCTATCCCGCAGGCGGAACACTTCGGCTGCACCTTGAACTCTAGCTCTACGAAAAACATGCTCAGGAAGCTGGTACTTTCTTCCCGTTGCCTCCAATTCGGGAAACTCATTCCCCCTTTAGTACCGGCGCTGCCGTAAACTGAGAACTATCATCTGGCAACTGAGAACTGAAATTTCTCCGGGGACCTGCTCCTCCCCCGGTTCTGACGCTTGCTCCTCCCATGCTCTCTGACTCCGACATCCTGAGCAAGATCGAGCGCCAGCCCAAACATTCGGCCGGATTCAAGCAACTGGTGCGTGAGTTCGGCCTGCACGGCGAGGATCGCCGCCAATTGCAGGAGCGGCTGGAGAAGATGGTCCGTGCGGGACAACTCGCGGCGCTCGGTTCGGACCGCTATGCCATCCCCAAGGCCGCTGCGGGCAAAAATCTGGTCACAGGCAAGCTTGCCATGCACCGCGATGGCTTCGGCTTCGTCATACCCGACGCCAGTGCGCTGGATGATCGTCTGAAGTCGCGACTCGTCGGCGATATCTTCATTCCTCCGCCCGCCGTTGGCTCGGCCATGCACGGTGACCGCGTGCTGGTTGAGATCGGCGCCATCCGTCCCGATGGCCGCGCCGAAGGCCGCATTCTGCGCACCGTCAATCGCGCTCATGCTACGGTAGTCGGAACCTTCCACTACGGGCGCCGCCACAACTACGTCACCCCGATTGATCAGAAAATTGCCCAGGAGATATTGATCCCATTGGGTATGGAGATGCCCTCGGCGTCCTCGGTGGTTCATCCCGGTTTGACGAAGCCGAAGAGAAGCCAGACCAGGCAGCCTCACCGCGTCTTCGGCGAAGAGGCCGCCCGGCGCACCGAATGGACTGATCTCGAAGGCGTAGTCGTGGACGTCGAGATCACCGACTGGCCTACCGCTACCCAGAACCCGCGCGGCCGCGTCGTCGAAATCCTCGGCTACCCCGACGATTTCGGTGTGGATGTCGAAATCATCATCCGCAAATTTCACCTCCCGCACCATTTTCCATCCGAGGTCTTGGAAGAAGCGCAAAACATCGAGCCAGTCATCCCTGCCCCCGAGTTGCGCCACCGCCGCGACTTTCGCCACCTCCCTATCGTCACTATTGACGGCGAAACCGCCCGCGACTTCGACGATGCCGTCACCGTCAGCCGCCTGGAGAACGGCAATTACCAGCTTCAGGTCCACATCGCCGATGTAGCCCACTACGTCACACCCAGTTCCGCCCTCGATGACGAAGCCCGCCTGCGCGGCACCAGCGTTTATTTCCCCGACCGCGCCGTGCCCATGCTGCCGCTCGAGCTCTCCACCGATATCTGCAGTCTCCGCCCGCAGACCGACCGCCTGGTCATGTCATGCGTGATGGAGATTGACCATCAAGGCGAGATCGTCGGCTACGAATTGTCAGAAGGCGTAATTCATTCCGCTGAACGTATGACCTACACCGCCGTGAACGCCATTCTCGAAGGCGACCCCGCCCTGCGCCAGAGTTACGCGCGGCTGGTCGAAACCTTCGAGATGATGCGCGACCTCGCCCTCATTCTCAATCGCAAGCGCGAGCGCCGCGGCTCCATTGACTTCGACCTGCCCGAGCCCGTGATCGAGTTCGACGAAAACGGCCTGATGAAGAGCATCACGCGTTCCGAGCGCAACATCGCTCATCGCCTGATCGAGGAGTTCATGCTCTCTGCGAATGAGTGCGTGGCGCAGTATCTCGAAGACCATCGCATCGCCTCGCTCTACCGCATCCACGAGAAGCCGGATGCCAAGCGGGTTTACGATTTCGAAGTGATCGCCGCAACCTTCGGTTATTCGCTTGGCGTCGGCGCTCTGCCCATCCAGCGCATGCAGCTCAAGACCGACCGCCGCGCCAGCTACGGCACCGGCAAGCGTGCCCGAGAGATCGAGTTGCCGCAGGAAGTCCACATCACGCCGCGCATGTACCAGAAACTGACCGAGAAGATTGCCGGCAAGCCAGAAGAGCGAATTCTCTCTTACCTCATGCTGCGATCCCTCAAGCAGGCGCGCTATTCCGAAGAAAATCTCGGCCACTTTGCTTTGGCCTCGCCAACTTACACTCACTTTACTTCGCCCATCCGCCGCTACCCCGACCTGATCGTGCACCGCATTTTGAAGGGCGTGTTGGCTGAAAATGTGGGGCGGACGCCCGCGCAGGTGGAAGCC
This sequence comes from Terriglobales bacterium, assembly GCA_035517775.1. Classification (GTDB taxonomy): domain Bacteria; phylum Acidobacteriota; class Terriglobia; order Terriglobales; family Acidobacteriaceae; genus DATIYF01. The sequence continues at coordinate 46,457 of DATIYF010000129.1, read as the reverse complement.
CACGGCTTCAGCCGCGGGAGCCAGGAGTCTGCCAATAGAGCCGCTTCAGGCCCCGTGGAGAAGCCTTCCCCCTGGTCCAAGCGCCACGATCGCGCTGCTCATCGTGAATCGCTCGCGCCTGTCGGCGGGCCCATGCTGCTCGAAGAGCTTCACGAGATCGCCGAAGAATCCAGCCAGTCGGAGCGCCGCGCCGATGATGCCGAGCGCGAGCTCATGGAGTGGAAAAAAGTCAAATTCATGCAGCACCGCGTCGGCGAAGACTTCGATGCTCTTGTCATCAGCGTGACCAGATTCGGTTTCTTCGTCGAGCTGACTGACCTTTTCGTCGAGGGCCTGGTGCCCATCGCCTCGCTGGAGGACGACCGCTACACCTATCACGAGAACACGCGCGAGATCATCGGCCAGCGCACCCGCAGAACCTACCGCCTGGGCCAGAAAGTGCACGTCTTGCTCGATCGCATTGACCCAGTCGAAAAAAAGCTGCAATTCGCGCTTTTTGAAGAGGAGCCGGTCCGCACCGGGCGCAAGAAGTCCCGCTAGCATGTGGGGCGGCCGCCCTCGGCCGCCAGATCTTTCTTTGCGCGCTTGCAGTGGGCCACGGCCAGCGCTTCCAGAATCGTGCGGCCTTGCATCTTTAAACTCCAAGCAGCAATCTCATTTTGGGCGGAGCAACCCGTTTCGCGCAGCGAGGCGGGTGCGCAGTCGAACGATCCCTCTCTTCATAGCTGTGCAACAGAAACCCCCGCGAGGGATTCCCCCCGCAAGAGGTCGGAACGCCCGGACGGCCCCCGCAGCCTTGATGTAGAATTAACCCCGTCAACCCCACTCGCCGGCTTCTGGCGGCGGGTTCCTTCCTGTCGGGACGTGGCTCAGCCTGGTAGAGCACTCGCTTGGGGTGCGAGGGGTCGGCAGTTCAAATCTGCCCGTCCCGACCATTGCTCTCGCCCGGATGTTGGCGCTCGCTCTCTAACCGAGCCCGTACTGCCGACCCACGAAGCACCCCAAGGGCAAAGCGCAGCCAGCAGCTCTCGCCCCATCTTCCTTCACTACTCTGTCATCCCGAGGCGATTTTCGCCGTCGAGTACTCTGCGGCCCCTCGCACACCTCCAAGGTGCCCCCGAACCGCCTGTGGAAATCCCCCAACTCCGTCATGAATCGGGACACAACCATGGTGTACACTACGCCGGCTCTGGACTCAGCAAAGACGCGAGTCCCCCAAGGAGACAAACTCATGAACCACAAGTGGTGGTGTGTGTTCACAGGGCTGTGTGCGCTGGCGATGTGCATCGCGACCGTACCCGCTCAGGCCCAGATGTCCGAGGTCAAAGAAAAACCGGCCATGTATTCCTACGTTGCCTTTTGGGCCATTCCCCGCCCGCAGTGGGCCGACGAGCAAAAGCTCGTAGCCAGCGAAACCCAGATGTTGGAGAAAGCCCTGGCCGCGGGCACGCTCATCGGCTATGGCAGTGACCAAACCCTGATTCATTCCGCTGACGGTTCCACCCATGACACCTGGTTCTCCGCCATGTCCGAGGCGGCCCTGCTCAACTTTCTGGATGGCGTTTACAAGTCCGGCATCCCCACTTCTCCGGTGGACGCCGCCGCCACCAAGCATTGGGACAATCTCGTCGTCAGCCACTACTACAACTGGCATTCCGGCTCAGTGAAGGGCGGCTACACTCACGTCTCGGCCTATCAGCTCAAGCCTGACGCCCCGGATGATGCCATAGATACCCTGAGCAAGACCTTCGTCGTCCCTTTGCTCGAGAAGCTGCTGGCCGACGGCACCATTGCCGAGTATGAAGTGGATACCGAAGCCATTCACACGGATAGTCCCGGCGGCTTCTGGATCGTTTACCTCTCGCCGACCGCCGAGGGGCTGGACAAAGTGAATGCGGCGCTACAGGACGGTCTGAAGGCGAACCCGCTGGCCAGTCCCGCCTTTGGCTCCATGGTGGATTTCAAAGACCACCGCGACTATCTGAACCGCACCGACGCGGTTTACAAATAGGTCAATCTCTCTTCCCTACCCTTGGCGCTCGCCGAGGGTAGGTTTTTTTGTGGGATGGCGCCAGCCCCCGCGGGTGTGCCCTCACCTGCTTCTAATCCCCGCCGGCGGTCTAGCTTCTTGAGTGTTCTTCCGTAACCACGCTCCATTCTCCAATGCTGATAACGTATGCGATGGTGATTTGCCGTGGAACCTCTTTACCACGCTCCGCACGAGGGTAAGCGCCGCTGGAGGCGCCATAAAGCCGATGCGCCTCTCCGCATTCTGGCTCACAGCGCGAGCCAGAAGCTGGTGCTGGATGGCCGCTGTCTGCAATTGAGCGATGGCGGGATGTGCTTCTTTGCCCTCGGCAACTTCGCCCCCGGCACCCAGGTGCACTTGGAGTTCGTCAACCCGGAAACCGGCGAGACCCATTTCGTCCGCGGCACCATCCGCAGCCGCTCCGTCTATCTTTACGGAGTGGAGTACGAAGCCTCCCGCACCGACGCGTAAGAAGCCTGGCTTGCTGCGTCTCCGTTGCCACGCTGGTCGCTATCGCACGTTCACCGTCTTGCCCGGCCAATCGTCCGTGCGGAACGGAGAAGCGGGCAGCCCGGCCTTGTTGTACAGGTTGCACTGCGGGTTTCCCGCCCAGGCATAGCGCACCGCTACCGGAGCCGGAACTTCAGGGCTTGAAACCAGGATTGTATCGCCCTCTATAGTCGCATCAGCCCAGTGAAACACGCGGTCGGAGCCGGCAATGGCAAAGCCGCGCAGGCTGGGGCCATGCGCTTCCAGTCCGCCGCCAATGTGTTTGAAGTGAATCTTGATCTGGTTGCCTTCAACCTGCATGGAATCGTACAGCGGCCCCGAATATACAATGTCTTTGTGATACATGGTGCCAAGAGCCCACAACGCCAGCCGCTCTCCCACTCCGGCCTTGTCATGCGGATGAAGGTTTTTTGCTTCCCCCAGATCAATCGTCACCGCTAATCCGGTATTCGGCAGCCGCAGCGCCATCAGTTGGGCCTCGCGCAGCTCGGCCCACAGGTCCTCGCCGCCCGGCTGCTCCTGCGGCGCCCCGAAGTTGGGCAACTGCACAATCAAAAAGGGGAAATCCCCTTCGCCCCATGCCCGCCGCCAGCCCTGAATCAGGGCCGGCAACAAAGTTCGATATTGATAGGCCCGCGGCGCGTTGCTCTCGCCCTGGTACCACGCCGCGCCGCGAATGGCAAAAGGGATGAGCGGCGCGATCATGCCGTCGTACAAGCTCGAGGGCGCCGTGGCATAGTCGTCCGGCGACTGCAGCACCTCGAGCTCAAAACCTGAAAGCGCCGCCTGGGTCAAAGGTTCAGGAATCCCCCATCCCGTCTGCCGTAGATCTTTGAACCAGATGGTGGCATCCTGCCAATCTTTGCTGGCCTGAAAGGGCCGGCTCAGGTAGTCGTCATAGTCGTAAATCGTCGGCTGCAGCGAGCGATAGTGAAAGTATCCGCTGCCCCGGTAGTAGAAACGCAGCCCGGCGTATTGCGACATATCGGCCGGCGACCCGTGGGCTGAGAAATTCGCGCGCAGCAGGGCGTCGGCGCTGTAGTCCACCTGGCCGAAGACTCTCGCCGCATACCCCGAGCTTCCCCGCCCCGGCTGCGCTAGCTCAAACTTCCCGTCCGGCGCCGACTGCCAGTCGAAGGTCCACACCCCGTGCAGCGAGTTTTGCGCCGTGCCGTCATTGAAGTCGCTGAAGGGCGCCAGGCCTGCCGCAGGGTCGGCCTTGATCAGCTGAAAATCATCGAACTCCAGATCGAACTCGGCCGGCCGCTGCGCCAGCTCTTTCGATTGCTCTGAGGCGTTGGCCCAGCGCTCCAGAATCGGCTGCAGCTCGGCCGGTCCGCGCAAAGCCTCCGCCGGAACCCAGTCCTCCGCCACCGTTCCCGGCCACGAGCTGTGAATCAGCCCGATGGGCACGCCCAGCCGCCGGTAGAGCTCGCGCCCGAAGAAATATCCCACCGCGGTAAAAGTCTTGGCATTATCCGGCGTGCAGATTCTCCAGCTCGCAACCGCATTCTGCTGCGGGCTGAGGGCTCGCTCCTGCGGAACCGTGTACAGCCGAATCTCAGGATAGTTCGCCTCCGGAATCGCCGTCGCCGCAGTTGCCGCTCCGCTCAGCGCGAACGTCATGTTCGACTGCCCGGAAAGCACCCATACTTCGCCAATCATTACGTCCTTGAGCGTAATGGTCTTTTTGCCCTCCACGGTGAGCACGAACGGGCCGCCCGCCTTCTCCGGCCCTAGTGCCAGTTGCCAGCGGCCGTCGTAGCCGGTCTCCGCAGTCTCGCTCTCGCCGTTCAGCGTGACCGTGATCTTTTCGCCGGCATCCGCCCATCCCCACACCGGTATCTCCCGCCCTTGCTGCAGCACCATGTGATCGCCGAACAGGCCAGGCAGAGTTGGATCAGCAAAAAGGCGCGGTGAGAGCGCACACAGCAAAAAGCAGCTTGCCAGCCAAGACAGCACTCTACACGTTGTCATTTCGAGACGAAGTCGAGAAATCTGCTTTGCGGCGCAGCGGGAATGCAGCTTGCCCGGCCTCGCAAGGCAACCCGCAACCGGCCCGCAGTACCGCGCTCGAACTGGCAAAGAAAAACTCAACGTGACGGTGTTCCTATTTCTCTTCCACAATCGCCAAATCCCAGGGCTTCAGTGTAATCTTCTGCGACTTCGCGACTGCCGCGTGCCTCAGCAGGTCTTCCCCCGCGCCATAAGCATACGTGAAGCTCTGCGGCTCACTCGAATAATTCATATAGTAATGAATCATCCTGCCACTGCGGTTGGTTCCGTGCTTTACCCGCACCGGCGCCGGCAATTCCTGATCCGGCCCGGTGAGCTCGGCCTCCTGCAGCACGTGCAGCAGCACTTTTTCCTGCAAAACGTCAGAGAGCACCGTGCCTTCATAGGTCAGTGTGCCACTGCCAAATTTATTCTCCGTGATCGCCGGATATTTCCCAAAGAATGGATGGTCGTAATACGCCAGCGGCTGCGCGCCTTCAAGAATCAGCATCTCCGCCCAATCGGAGACCTGATTTGCCGCCCCCGCCTGGAAAGGATCGCCCTTCAATGCCAGCGGCTCCTTCAGATTCGAGAATTCCTGATAACGAAACCCCGCCGCCTGCCGCAGCGGTCCCGGAGCCATCGTCCAGCGCACCGTGTCGAATTCGTTGGTGAAGCCGCTTTTCAGCGACATCACTACATGGCCGCCATGGCGCACATACTCCACCAGTCGGTTCAGCAGTTCGTCGCTGGCCACATAGAGCGGCGGCACCAGGATGACTTTGTAGCGCGCGAAATCCGTGCTGTCTGGAAAGACAAAATCCACGCCCACGTTCTCGTGATAGAGCGCGCGGTACATCTGCGACAGCATCGAGCCGTAATCCTCGTGATCGCTGAACGGCATGAACTTGATGCCCCAGCGTGAATCGTTGCTGTAAAGAATCGCCACCTGGTTGTTGCGCTTCAGGTCCACCAGATCGGCGCCAATATTCTGCAGTTCGTGTGCGGTGCGGCTTACTTCCGCGTAAGCGCGGTTCGGCTCCAGATCATGCGAGAGCACGCCCTTCCAGTAAGTTTCCTGGCCATAGTGGATCGAGTGCCAGTGCCAGTACTCAACCATATTGGCGCCGCTCGAAAGATGGGTGTACACATCCAGCCGCAATTGGCCGTCATACGGTGGAAACGCCGACTTCGAATCCCACCCGATAGTCTGCGCGTTGGTCTCCGTCACCAGGTAGTTCGTCTGTTTCAGCGATCGCGTGTAGTCCCCCTGAAAACTCGATCCCATGCCGTCGTAATCATCCTGCGTTCCGTGATAAGGATTCACCGCCACGATATCCAGCGACCGGCTGATGTCGCGCTCGTTCACGCCCGCGCGCGGCGGCCCGGCAAGATCATGGGTAATGAATTGGTCGGGCCGCTTGTACTCATTGACCAGCGCCGCCTGCCAGGCCAGAAAGTCGCTGGTGATCCATTGCTGGTACCGCTCCCACTCCAGCTTCCAGCCCGGATTGATGATGCCCTGCTCCGGCGGAATCTCCGTCCAGTCGTTCAGCCTCTGCCCCCAGTAATTCAGGCCCCAGTCCTTATTGAGCGCGTCCACGGTCTTGAACTTCTTCTGCAGATATTCGACAAAACCCGCCTGTACGTCGTGATTGGCCACTTCGTCGGCCGAGGTCTCGTTGTCAATCTGCCACCCGATGACCGTGGGATTGTCCTTGTAATGCTCCACCAGCTTGCGAATCACCCGCTGGCAGTAAAAGCGGTAAGTCGGATCCAGCAGGTCCACGTTCTGGCGCAGGCCGTAAGTAATGGTCTTGCCTTCCAGGTTGGTGATCACGATCTCGGGATGCTCTTTGTACATCCACGCCGGAATGGAATAGGTCGGCGTGCCCATGATGACCTTGATGCCCGCCTTCTGCATGCGGTCCACCACCCGGTCCATCCAGGCATATTCGAAGTGGCCGTCCTGCGGCTCCCACAAGCCCCAGCTCGATTCCCCCATCCGCACCACGCTGATGCCGGCCTTCTGCATCAGCGCAACGTCCTGCTCCAGCCGGTCATAAGGCATGTACTCGCTGTAATAAGCAGCGCCGTAAAGCACGTTCTGCATCTTGTCCGGAGCGAAAGCGGTCGCAGACTGCGCCGCACTCACGCAGGTTAGTGAAGTAAGCAGCGCCACCACTGGAAAAAGTTGTCTCAACCTCGAGCCTCCGCGCCCCTTGGCCGTTAGGTGTTTGGTTGTACCAGCCGGAATCAGGGAGTTGGTCCGAACCACGAGAAAAGAGGCGGCTCGCATTTTATATGCAAGCCGCCTGAGTAGCGCCAATCCGATTCTGCTAGAACTCAAAACGCACGGCAAACTGCCCTTGCCGGGGATTGTCGGCGACGCCAGTAACCTGGCCGAAGGTCGAGGTGTCAATCTCAGAACGGGTGCCGGCGCAACCATTGATGTTGTAGTAGTGTCGGTTGAACAGATTATAGAACTCCGCCCGGAACGAGAGCCGGTAACGGCCTTCCTGCATGGGAAAATCTTTCAGAATGCTGGCATCTTCGTTGGCCTGACCGGGACAACGCAGCGCGGAAATAGACGGAGTGGGCGGAAGGACCCCAGGAGCTGGATTGCTGGCCACGCTCGGCGGCATATAAAAGTTGGCTGCCGGCACGTTACCGCTCGGCCCTACCGGCACGAATTTTCCCGGGTCCGAGGGGCCGGAGAAATTGCTCAGATTGAACACCGGATAAATATCGCCCCAGAGCGGCCAATAGGGATTAGCAGCGCTGACCTCGAACGGTTGGCCGGTGTTGTACAGAACCACACCGGTCAAAGTCCACCCGCCGAGAATTCCGTTCACCACGCGGTTCTGCCCCGCCAGCCAGCGTTGCCCTCGACCGAAGGGAAGTTGGTAGGCAACGAATCCTTTGACCACGTGCGCGAGATCATAGCCGGTAACAGCGTGCGCCGCCTGCCGCATATTGCTGAAATCTTGGATACCGGTGTAGTAGCCATTGCCACCATCTTGCTCGGCGGAGAACGAATCGCCTTCCTGGCGAGACCAGGTGTAACTCAGGTCCATGGTCAGACCGCGGCCCGTGCGCTTGACCAGATCCACCACCATGGAATCGTAAAAGCTCTGCCCCAGCGGCACGCCGGCGTACAACAAGTTCGGGTATTGCCAATAGTTTTCTTCCCAGTCCGCCGCCTGGGGGGAGGGCGAGATGGCTGCCAGCGGCGATCCGCAGAAGCCTATGCCAAAGGCGTAGGTCCCCGGTGGATAAGGCACGCCGATGGCTGCTGCCGAGGCGGGATCGCAGATCCAGCCATCGTACCGGCTGTCAATGTTATAGTTCCGCACCAAGCGCAGGAACTCCGAAGTAGGGCCCTCGTTCCACGCCAGCGAGGTATCCGTCAGATGATGCCCGCGGTTGCCCACATAGCCGATTTCCAACCTCATGTTCGGCGTAAGTTCCTGCTGAACGCCAAAGTTAAAGGCCTCACTGTATCCCAGCTCAAGAGCCCGGGGATCAACGTTCACCAGAGGAAAGATGTTGTACAACACATCGCCGAGCGGCGTGCTTGGCGTAGCCTGAAACAGATTATTAGGTCCTACGCCAGTACCCCCGGGGCCATCCCACGAAAAGTTATTCTTCTGGTTGACTCCCAACTGAGGCGCAAAACCATCCGGCACGCCCTGGAAGAAAGTCACGCCCACTGGGTTATAGATCAGGCCGAACGAGCCCCGCAGCACCGTTTTCGGCAGCATCTGATAGGCAAATCCCACTGACGGCCCGAAGTTTTTCCAGTACTCGTTCTTCTCAAAACTGTCATCCCCGCTCTTGGCAAACACCAACGTCCCGGGAGTGTCAAAGCTTGGGTCAATCGCATTGAGATCAAAGTTCGCCCAGTTGCCGTTCTTCTCATGAAAACGCCAGTTGTAGTTCCAGCGTAGTCCCATGCTCAGCGTGAGCTTGGGTGTGACCTTATAGCTGTCTTGCGCGAAAAGCGACATTCCCTTCTGCCGCCCGTAGAGGTTATAGGCCACGCTCTCGCTGGCCTTATTGCCTACTAATCCCAGCAGGAAACTGGCATACCCAAAGCCATCGTAGGGGTAGCCCGGGCCCGCCGTATTCAAGTAGGTAAAGCCAAAGGAAAGCGCTCCCGACCCCGAGCGGCTGTTCACCTGATGGGCCACGAAATCCCCCCCGAAGGTGAAGTTGTGTTTTCCCTTTGTCCAGGTGACGCTATCTCCGGTGATGATGTTCACGCCGGATACATTGCCTTGCCAGGTATTGCCTAGGAAGGTCTCAGAGTGGCCCGCCGATCCGTCCTGGAAGCTGATCAGGGGAAAGGTGTCGGCGCCCGTATCCCCAAAGCCCAACTGCTCGTTCCAATTCCCAGGAGAGGTGGGGCGGCTGGCGTTGTAATCTAGGTTGTAAGTAAAGTTGAGAACATTCAACACGTGCGGACTGAAGGTGTGGGTTTCACTCAACCGCATTTCATGCGACCAATAAATCTGATACCGGCCATTGGAAAGCGGCCCCCCCGTGGTAGTGCCAGGTTCCCATAGGCCGCCGCCGTCAACTTTGATGACCGGTCGGTGATTGTAAATCCACGATGCCGACAAGCGGTCTTCATCGCGCAGAGTGTGATCCAGTTTTACCACGAACTGGTTCGGCGTCTGATTGGGCACGCCCTGCAGCAATCCTCTGCTGTTGTTATCAATGCCGCCGAACTGCGGCGCGTAATTCTGATAGAAGCCCTGCACCTTTTGGGCCACTGGGCTAATCATGCCCACTGGAATGATGTTGCCGGCAAACTGCTCGGGGTTACCATTGCCGTCCGTCTGGCTTTGGTCGTAGATCATGCCAACGCGCGCCTGCAGAGACTGGCCATTAGTGTCCGTGATCGGAATCGGGGTCGGGTTTGCGCTTGCCGGATAACTGTCACATAGGCCGACACCGTTGTCACCGTTGCACAGATTTCCTCCCAGCAAAGCGGAAAAATTCCCGTTCATGAAGTCGCTAGTGGGCACGGAATTGGAGCCGCTGTTGAGCCGGAAGTCGGTCTGCTGAAAACGTTCGAACGCGCCGAAGAAGAACGTCTTATTCTTGATAATCGGCCCGCCCAGGCTGAAGCCGTAATCCCAGGCGCGCTCCTCCGGTTTACCGGCGCCGAAGTAGTCGTTGGTCCAGGTGTTGGCATCGAGCAGTTCGTTGTGGCCGTAAACAAAGGCCGACCCATGAAGCGCATTGGTGCCGGACTTCAGGTTGAACGCAATCACTCCTCCGCCGCTGACCGCGCTTTGCGCGTCCAGGCCGCTGGTCTGCGCCTGCAACTCTTCCACCGCTTCCATCGTGGGGCCGGATTCCATTGAGTCGCCTTGCACGTTCGCCGTTCCCGAGGTCCCATCCACCGTGTAATCCTTGGTAAACCACTGCCCGCCATTGATCACTGCGCCGTAGGGGCTGCTGTAAGGAGAGTAACCGGGGGTGAGTGCGACCGCAAAATCCTCTACCGAGCGCCCACCCCCGTAGATGCTGAGCGGTAACTCAGTGACGACCTTGCCGTTCATATTGGTGCCTTCGGTCGGTTTCTCCAGATCAAGCACCGGCGCATCGGTGGTAACCGTAACCTGAGTGGTCACTGCCCCGATTTGCAGAGTCGCGTCCAGGCGTGCGACTTCTGTGGAGATCAGCGTAATGTCCACTCTTTTCAGGGTCTGAAATCCGTCGCGCTTGAACTCCACCGCATACTTGCCGGGAGGAAGGTTGGGAACCACGTAAATCCCGTCGCCGTTAGACACCGTGCTCGAAGGCACTCCGGTCTCTACGTTCGTGGCAGTTACGGAAACGCCCGGAATCAAGGCTCCCGAAGGATCAGTAATCGTGCCGGTGACGGAGGCGCGATTAGCCTGCGCCCAGACGAACTGAACGGCTGCAAAAACTACCAACAACAGAAACGTGGTGGCAACGAGGTAGGAAATTCGCTTCATGGCGCCCCCCTGTCGAAACTTCGCTGAAAGAGCCAGCCGAGGCCCGCTCGCGCCTTCCCTTCGGGGTAAAGGCGGGGAAGAAGGTCCGAAGGCGGGAGAGAACTCGACCGGAAATGGCTACCCTGCGGGCAGTGGCGGCAAACGTTTGCTACGCCCCCACCCTCCAGATACTCCTATCTCATTTGCCTTGTCAAGCCGAATCGCAGCCCTGGCCGGGGGTTGAGTTCCTTCGCGATACTTCGTGCCCTTCGTGGTGAAGAAAAACTGGCGGAGGGAGAGGGATTCGAACTTGAGGCGTTGAGCCGGCGTGAGCGCAGCGGGGTCCCCGGCGAACCCGGTTTTGGTTCGCTGGGGTGAGAAGCGGGAGCCGGCTGCCGAAATCCCGAGCGTAGCCGAGGGACCTCAGCACTGGCGGAGGGAGAGGGATTCGAACCCCCGGTACGGTTTCCCGTACAGTGGTTTTCAAGACCACCCGTTTCAACCGCTCACGCATCCCTCCGCCCTTCTATGATACAGGCGGCTGCACAAAGAGTCGCCATTTCGCCGGCCGCGGCATCCAAACCCGGTTGAGTTGCTTTGCCGTCGCCGCACTCTAAAAAGTGAAGACCCGCCGCCAACATCCACAGTCAGCTCCCGCCCCCGCCGCCTGGCGATTTGCTCTGCGCGCTCTCGGCTATCGCAACTATCGTCTTTTTTTCAGTGGCCAGAGTATCTCGCTCATCGGCACCTGGATGACCAAGATCGCCACCGGCTGGCTCGTCTATCGCCTCACCCATTCGGCCTTTCTGCTCGGCATTGTCGGCTTCTCCGGCCAGATTCCCGCCTTTTTTCTCGCCCCTTTTGCCGGCGTCTGGATTGACCGCTGGGACCGCCATCGCGTCCTGGTCGTCACCCAGGTGCTCTCCATGCTGCAGTCTTTCGCCCTGGCGGCGCTGGCGCTCGGCGGCATCATCAACGTCCCCGAAATCATCGTGCTTTGCCTGGCCCAGGGTTTCATCAATTCTTTCGACATGCCGGCCCGCCAGGCCTTCGTGGTGCAGATGGTCGAAAATCGCGAAGACCTGGGCAACGCCATCGCCCTGAATTCTTCCATGGTCAACGCCGCGCGCCTCATCGGCCCGTCGGTCGCCGGACTGGTGATTGCCGCTTCCAGCGAGGGCTGGTGCTTCCTCATTGACGGCGCCAGCTACATCGCCGTCATCCTGTCGCTGCTCGCCATGCGGATCGTCCCTCTGCCGCGTCCCGCGCAACCGAAAGCGGTTTGGCACGATCTGCGCGAGGGCTGGCGCTACATCACCGGCTCGCCTCCCATTCGCTCCGTCCTGCTGCTGCTCGCCGTGGCCGGCCTGGTGGCCATGCCCTATACCGTACTCATGCCCATCTTCGCGGGCGGAGTGCTGCACGGCGGCCCGCATACCTTGGGATTCCTTATGGGCGCGGCCGGCGTGGGTGCGCTCATCTCCGCCACGCTCCTCGCCGCCCGCAAAAGCGTCGTCGGCCTCGGCCGCGTGATTCCCATTTCCGCCGCGCTTTTCGGCGCCGGGCTAATCACCTTCTCCATGTCGCGCATGCTCTGGCTGTCACTCGTGCTCATGCTCCTGACCGGCGCCGGCATGATGCAGCAGATGGCCGCCAGCAACACCATCCTTCAGACCATCGTGGATGACGACAAGCGCGGCCGGGTGATGAGCTTTTATTCCATGGCCTTTCTCGGCATGACTCCCTTCGGCAGCCTGCTCGAAGGCATGGCTGCCAATCGCTGGGGCGCGCCGCGCACGCTGATGGTAGGGGGAATGATCTGCGTCGCCGGGGCCGCTTGGTTCGCTATGCAGTTGCCCACGCTGCGCGCCGCCGTCCGGCCCATCTATGCGCGCCTGGGCATCATCCCTGAAATTTCTACCGGCATCCAAAGCGCGAGCGCGCTGCTCACGCCGCCCGAAGAATGAGCCATGCATCATAATGGCTGAGTGAGAACCGTGGACTGAGAACTAAGAACTGATAGATCTGGATCTGCAAAACACGAAAGCCGCGGCCGGGGAACGATTCTTCCCAGTTGTCAAACGCTCAAGCCGCAAGCCACAAGGAGCCTCATGACTGCATCCCTTCCATTCCAGCGGGAAAAGGTAGATCTCAAAGTCAGCGATGGCACGCTGATGTCGGCTTACGTTGCCCGCGCCGGCGACCCCTCTGACCGCCCCGGCATTCTCGTGCTGCAGGAAGCCTTCGGCGTGAACTCGCACATTCGTAACCTGGCCGATCGTCTCGCGCTGCACGGTTTCGTTGCCATTGCCCCCGAGCTTTTTCACCGCAGCGGGTCCGGCTTTGAAGGCGACTACGAAGATTTTCAGACGGTAATGCCGCACATGCAGGCCATCACTGCCCCGGGGGCAGAGGCTGACCTGCGCGCCGCCTTCGACTGGCTGCACTCGCAGCCGGGTGTGCGCAAAGATGAAATTTCGAGCATTGGTTTCTGCCTGGGCGGGAGTATGTCTTACCTGGCCAACAGCATTCTTCCCTTGCGGGCGGCGGTGTCGTTTTATGGCGGCCGCATCGCGAGCGATTTTCTCGATCGCGCTCCCGCCATGCGGTCACCTATTCTTCTCTTCTGGGGTGGCCAGGACCAGCACATTCCCGCCGAAAAGCGGAGAGCCGTGACGGAGGCTCTCACCGCCGCCGGCAAGACTTATGTTAACGTTGAATTTTCTGCCGCCGGCCACGGCTTTTTCTGCGACGAGCGGGCCGCGTATCATCCCCGCTCCGCCCGCCAGGCCTGGAGTTTGACGCTGGAATTCCTGCGCGGCTGAACGCGGATCGCTCTTAACTCATCGCGCCGCCGACTTCATCACCCTCACCGGCCCTTGCCGGCCGGGGGGTAAATAAAATTGCCGATTGGCAAATGCCAATCGGCAACCACGGAGAAAGCCATTGAAAGCCTTCCTTTGGGGTTTTGTCATCGGACTGATTACCATTCCTCTTGCGGTTCTCGCCTATTTCGCCAGCGGACGTGCGCCGGTCTCGACCGCCGGCGGCGCGCTACCCTTCGAGCGCGCTCTGGCGAGCGGCGCCCTGCATGCGCGCATGGAGCGCGAAATGCCCAAGTCAGTTCCCATTCCCGCCGACGAGGCCACCTACCTGGCGGGCGCGCCGCTATACCAGAAGCACTGCTCCGTCTGCCACGGCCTGCCCGGCGGCGAGATGACCTCCATTGCCAAGGGAATGTTTCCCAAGCCGCCGCAGCTGTTCCGCGGCAAGGGCGTGACCGACGACCCGCCCGGCGAAACCTATTGGAAGGTCTCAAACGGCATTCGCCTCACCGGCATGCCCGGCTTCAAAGCATCACTCAGCGAGAGCGAGATGTGGGAGGTGAGTTTGCTGCTGGCCAATGCTGACAAGCTTTCTGATTCGGTGAAGCAGACCCTGGCCGCCCCCGCTCCCGCGCCGCCGGCGACGGCGATCCCATCTTTGCCTGCGCCTCCGGCGCCGGCCACGCCGCAACCGCCGGCAGCAGAGCCTGCACCGGCAAAATGAAACGGGCTTAAACGCAGCGCCTCAGGCGCTCACGGCCGCAGCCTGCTCCAGCGCCTTCTGGATGGTCGCTTCATCACCGGCATAGAGGCTGGTCTTCGAGCGGTCAATCTGGCGCATCAGTCCCCACAAGACTTTGCCCGGTCCAACTTCCACGAAGGTGCTCACGCCCTGCGCGATCAGCAGGCGCACGCACTGCTCCCACTTCACCGAGCCGGTGACCTGGCGGATCAGTGCGTCGCGGCTGCTCTCACCTTCAGTGAGTAAAGCGGCGTCCACGTTGCAAGCCACCGGTACGGCGGGATTGCTGAAGGTCAGCGCCGCCAGATCAGCGGCCAGGCGCTCTTGGGCGGGCTTCATCAGCGAGCAATGAAAGGGCGCGCTCACCGGCAGCAGCTTGGCCTTCCTGGCGCCGCGTCCTGTGGCCAGCGCAACCGCGCGCTCAATCGCGGCGGCCTGGCCTGAGATCACAATCTGTTCCGGCGAGTTGATGTTGGCCATTCCGCAGACTTCTCCCTGAGCCGCCTCATGGCAGAGGGCGGCGACCTTTTGCGGCTCCATGCCAAGGATGGCCGCCATGGCGCCCACGCCCACGGGCACAGCCTGCTGCATGTACTTGCCGCGCTGGCGAACGGTGCGCAGCGCGTCGGCAAAGGCTATCGTACCCGCGGCCACGTGCGCCGAATACTCGCCCAGGCTGTGCCCGGCGGCGAACGCGGGCTTGAGGCCCTTCTCCGCCAGCACGCGATAGGCCGCGACTGACACTGCGAGGATCGCCGGCTGAGTGATCTCGGTCAGGCGGAGCTGGTCTTCCGGCCCCTCGAAGCAAACCTGGGAGAGCTTGTAGCCCAGAGCGGCGTCGGCTTCGTCGAAGGTGTGGCGGGCGATGGAGAACTTTTCCGCCAGCTCTTTGCCCATGCCAACGGACTGCGAGCCCTGGCCGGGAAAAAGGAACGCAAGATGAGGCGTAGTCATAAGCGATTGATTTTCTACGTTGAGGGCCGAATCTGCAAACTCACGTGGCGCGCCGGGTGTTGCGCGCGGAACCTTAGAGCGATTTGCACTAATGTTTCCGCGGGAACACATCGGCACGCCAGAATTGGCGTCGGGGCTGCCACCCTGGTACAACGATTTCCTTCCTGAGACTTGGCGCCCTTCGCGAGGGGCACGGAGGTTCACGAAGGAAAACATTGGACCACGAAGGACACGAAGGACACGAAGTACCACGAAGGACAATCGCTATGGTTGCTGGTAGGCCGGGTTGATGGGCGAGGAGGGGTTGTATTCCTGGCCGTACTTGTCGAGATGAGTGGCGGGCGCGCCCGGCGTGGGCAGGCCTAGAAGTCCGAGAGTAGGGTTTCCTTCCGATACGGTGACTTCGCGCGCGAGCGAGTTCAAAGTTTCCGGCAGGGCCGCTTCATACCACACGTGCATGGTGTAGTGTCCGGCGGGCACGAGAGGGATGGCGATCTGGCCGCGCAAATCGGAGATGGCGTAATAGGGCGTCTGCAGCGCGATTACGACCGCGCTCATCTCGGCGTGAATGTTGCAGAAAATGTAAGAGACGCCGGGCTTATCGAAGAGCACGTCGCGGGTGCTGCCGGCCTCGTACAGGCCGAGGTCGAAGCGCTTGCCCTCAAATAAAGAAAAAACATTGTGAAAGAAGGGATCGCGATTGGGAAACTCGACCAGCGACCCCACCGGCACCACCAGAAGATGGGGCTGGAAGCTCTTGTTCTTCTGCACCAGGCGCGGATGGGGCAGGCTGGCGGGAAGAATGCGCGGGGCGGGAGCGCCGATGGGCACCAGCCACACGACAACGCCGTTCTTGGCAGGCTTCCGATGCTTTTCGTGCTCGCTGTTTTCCTGGTGCGCCGCAGCACCGTTGATCCAAGCCACGCGGGCGGTGACAGTGACCTGCTGGGCGCGAGCGGCGGCACTGGCCAGCAGCAGGGCGATTAAGAGACGAAGGTGAGCGCGCGCTTTCATGGTCAAAACAGGATACCCATCATCATGTTCACCTGCTCGGCCTGCTGGGATGGACTAATGATGTCAGAAGTCTCGAGGTGTCGGAACTCGGTTGAAAAGAGAAGATTGGAGCGTGGGCGGTAAATGAAATTCACCAGCGCGCCGCGGTTAGCGGCCAGAGTGGGATC
The DNA here is from genome assembly GCA_035517775.1 of Terriglobales bacterium. Classification (GTDB taxonomy): domain Bacteria; phylum Acidobacteriota; class Terriglobia; order Terriglobales; family Acidobacteriaceae; genus DATIYF01. The sequence goes on along the minus strand of DATIYF010000129.1, from coordinate 30,249 downwards.
GAGGTAGCTTTGCGGCGCAGGGTAAGCGCGCAGATCGCGGGCGAAAGGAGCGTCCATGCCGAAGCCGCCATTGAATTCGAGCTTGGAATTGGCGCGGAGCTTCAGCTGCGACCAGCCGCCGGCGGAGTTCACGCCCAGCACCTGGGTCGTGGGATCAAGAATGTTGCCGCTGAAGATGGCGCTGCGGCCAAGCCCGGCGCCCAGGCCCCCGGCGGCGCGACCGCGGTAAAGCTCGCCGGTCAGGCTGAGGCCGGGCGCAATAGGAATCTGCCAATCGGCCATGCCGGCCCAGCCATCCAGATGGCGGTAAAAACCCCAATCCTGGCGGCCGTAGTAACCAGCTACTCCGAAGGTCAAGGGCTGGCCCAGGCGGGTGGTGCTCCAGGCCGAGCGCAGGCCATAGCCTGGACCGGTGCGCTCTCCAGCTTGCGGGGCGCGGCCATATGAAACATAGGGCGGCTGGCCGGAAAGGTTATCGAGAATTCCCGCCTGCACGGTCACGCTTTGAGAGTCAGAGAGCGCGAAGCGATGCTCCAGGCGAAGCTGCGGCGTCCAGCCCCAGAGATTGCCGGCATAGCTGAAAGCGGGCACGGCGAGCGAAGCGAAGGAAGTGGGTGAGAGCGGGGAGAGAAAAAGATCATCCTGCCCGGCCACCAGCGAAGTGTGCTCCCAATCCATGCGGAAGCTGGCGATGCGCAGGCGGAACAGGCCGGAGTTCACGCCATTGGCCTGATAGGGAAAGCCGCCGGCGAAATCAGCCTGTAGAGTTCCCATGGTGCGGGCGCCGGCGAGGTGCGGACCGAAGACCTCCAGACCGATCTGCGACTGGCGCAAGGTGGCGCCGAAGTCGCCGTCGGAGTTGTAGGGGTTAGCCACGGGAACGTAGGTGGGAAAATCGGCGCTGTCAGCGGAGCCGCGATTGCCGAACAGGTTCAACAGCACGATCCCGGAGAGGCGCACGTGGTACCTGGAGGCGCTTTCGACCTTGGTCTGGTGCTGCTCGTCAATTTTTCCGCTGAGCAGCTGAGAGGATTCCTCCAGCGAAGCGATGCGGGCTTCGAGCGAGTGAAGAACCGGCGCCGGCGCCGGCGGGCTGGTTGATTCCGCGGCGCTCGGAGCCGGTTGGGCCGCGCCCGGCGGCGGAAGGCGGTTTTGCGTGGCTTCAAGCTCCTGGCGCAGTGCCGCGGTTTCGGCGCGGTATTGGGCGGCTTCAGCGCGCATCTCATCCACCACGGCGCGCAGCTCGCGCACCTGCTCGCGCAAATCCTGAACCGCGGCGGTCATAGCCTGGGCTTGGTCCGCGTTGGCCGGGCCGCCTTCCTGCCCAGGAGCACTTTGCGCCTGCATGGCGGAGCCCGGGACCAGGAATATTCCAATGGCCAGGGCGGCCAGCAATGACGGAGTAGAAACACGACCGGCGATCAAGTGGAGCAAGTGGCGCTGCCTCACAATGCCCTCCTGGGACAGCTGGATGTATTCGAGCCCGGGTAGATAAAGCCACCAAGAATTCCGCGTCAATGCCACTTTCGGAAAGGTTATGAAGTTTCCACTTTCTTTGCCGGAGCCAGCGCCGGGGCGTTGGCGTGAGCGCCGGAGTGGCTGTTTCCGTTGCCCGCAGGCGCGAGCGGCAGTTGCACCAGGAACGAGGTTCCACCGGGCGCGGTGCGCTCCACGCTAACTTCGCCGCCGTGGTCCTGAACAATTTTCTGCACTACGGTGAGGCCCAGGCCAGTGCCGTTCTCTTTGCCCAGGCTGACGAAAGGCTCAAAGAGCGATCCGCGAACCGCTTCGGGAATGCCGCGGCCGTTATCGGCAATGCGAATTTGAACTCCATGGGGAATATTCGCTAATTCAACTTCGACGCGGCCGCCTTCGGCGGGCACCGCCTCGCAGGCGTTGAGCAGCAGGTTATATAAAGCGCGCTCCAGCTTGCGCGCGTCAAACCAGCCGGCGCAATCGCCGTTGCCGTAAACGGCGATTTGAACCCGGCCAAAATCAGGATGCCGATGCATGAGCTGCACCGCGCGCTCCACCGATTGCTGCACTTTGCCATAGGCGGGGTGCAAGGACTCGCGGGTGCGCGAAAACTCCAGCAGCGAGTCAATTAAATCCGTCATTTGATTTACCGCGACACGCACTTCCTGATAGAGCTCTTCACGCTGCTCGGGGTTCAGGTTGGCCTCGCAAAGAAATTCGGCGTTGGCCACAATGGCGGCGAGGGAATGCCGCAGATCATGGGAGATGGAGCTGGCCATGCGGCCGATGGTGGCCAGGCGCTCGGCCTCCAGCAATTCCTGCTGGGTCTTAAGCAGATTGGCGCGCATGCGGTTGAAGGCGCCGGTCACCTCGGCGACTTCGTCTCCGCCGCGAGCGTCGAGAGCGTAGTTGAAGTCGCCCTTTTCGAGGGCGCGCACGCCTTCCACCAGATTTCCCAACGGGCGGGTGAAAGTGTGAGAGATCAGGAAGACGAGTCCGCTGCCGGCCGCCACGGCCGCCAGTCCCAGGGCGAGCAGCAGGCGATTCAGATTATCGAGGAAAGCGGTGGCCTGGTCGTAGCTCTTGAGCACCGTGAGTTGCACCGAAGGCGCTTTGCCGGCCGCCAATTCCACAGACGAGGCCAGGAACTGCTCACTGCCGAGCTGAATATTGACGGGGCCGGAAGGATTACGCGTGTCGGCGCCTGCCGGATGGCCGGCCAATTCCGCTTCCTGCGCCGGGGGAAGAGTACTGCGCACAATCGAGCGGTTGTAGTAGAACGCCACCTGGCTGCCGGCAACGCGGCTGAGCTGGGCGGTCACGCTGTCATCAATTTCGTATCCCAGAACCAGGAAGCCGAGCAGGCGGTTCTCCGCCGCCGGGCCGAAGTAGATGGGCTGGAGAAAAATTTCGTACAGATGGCCCTCGCCGAACCACCAGTGGCTGGGCCCTTCCTGATTGAGAGAGGCATTCAGCGCCTGCTGCGCCATGCTGCGGGTAAAGCCCGGAGTGGTGGTGTGCAAGGCCTGGATGACTCCCGTGGGCGCAGCCAGCACGAACAGGTCGCTGCCCGCGAGATGCCAAAGGTCGCTGGAGGCATCCTGAATGGTGGGTTCGTGCTGCGTGGTCATCAGCGAGCGCAGGTTGGGCAGATCGGCCAGAAGATCGGCGGAATGGCTGAGAGTAAGCTCGCGCTCGCGCTGGAAGCTCTGAAAAGCGGCGACCGAGTTCTGCAGCGAGGCGAAAATCTCGCTGCGCACCTGGCTTTGCAGGCTGTGGCGGACGACCAGCAGGCTGGTGCAGGTGAGCCCGGCGGAAATGAGCAGCATGGAGAGGAGGAACTTGGTCCGCAACCGCAGCTTCACCATCTCCGCCTCATCGCCCGGGAAGACTCACGACTCCCGCAGCTCACGCACAAACTTATACCCCATGCCGTGTACGGTGCGGAAGTGCAGGGGATTGGCCGGGTCCTTCTCCAGCTTCTGCCGCAGGCGCAGGATGTGATTATCCACGGTGCGGGTAGAAGGGTAGTTGCGATATCCCCAGACCTGGTTGAGCAGCTCGTCGCGGCTGATCACGCGCTCGGCGTTCTGCACCATGAACTTGAGGGTCTTGAACTCCTGCGCGGTAAGGGTCACGGCTTCGCCATTGCGCATGACTTCCATGCGGGTGAAGTCCACGGAAATACCATCGAAGGCGGTCACATCGCCGGTGCTGGCGCGGACCGTCCGGCGCAGGGCGGCGCGCACCCGGGCCAGCAGTTCGCGCGGGCTGAAGGGCTTGGTTACATAATCATCGGCGCCAAGCTCCAGCAGCAGAACCTTATCGGAGACATCGCTCATGGCGCTGAGCACGATGATGGGGACCGCGGGCGCCTGCTGCTTGATCTCGCGGCAGACCTCCCGGCCGGACAAGAGTGGCAGGCGCAGGTCAAGGACGATGGCCGAAGGAACTGCCCGGCGGAAAGCCTCCAGGGCAGAGTTGCCATCCGCGCTGATTTCCACCTCAAAGCGCTCGGTCTCGAACAGGCGCTTGAGCGCCTTCTGCACCGCGCGGTCATCTTCCACCACCAGAATGCGTTCCATGGCGCTTGGCGGCGTTCCCTTTCGCGAAACGGCCGCTATGGCAATCAAGCTTACTACCACAACCGGCCCTGGGAGGGCGCCGCCCGGAGTGTTGACATTCTTTTTACAATTTCGTGATGGCCCGGAGACGACCGCCGCGGGCCGGGCAAAATACGGGCAATTCTTTGTGCTCAGGGCAGTTGTCAGTTAGTCTTTCTTCTCGGATTACGCCATGAAGATCACACCGGCATCTTCAGAAATCGCCACCGCCGGCGGCTGCTTCCACTTGTGGGTCGCTGTTGTTCTCCTGCTGTGCGGAACGTCTTTCGCCCAGCCTGCGCCTGCCAGCCTGATCGGAAATGTTTCCGGACGGAAGACCATCAGCCTCGATGGAACCTGGAATGTGATTGTGGACCCGTATGAATCCGGCCTAACCAGCCGCATTTACCGGAACGCCAGGCCGGGAAACAAGAGCGACCTGGTGGAGTATGACTTCGATACCGCGGGCACGCTGAAGGTGCCCGGCGACTGGAACTCGCAGCGCGAAAGCCTACTGTTTTATGAAGGGCCGCTTTGGTACCAGCGGAGTTTTTCCTTTCACGCTGCGCCCCACACGCGGGTGTTTCTTTATTTTGGCGCTGCGAATTATCAGGCCCGAGTATGGCTGAATGGGCAGAAGCTGGGCGAGCACACCGGCGGCTTTACGCCGTTCAACTTTGAAGTGACCGGGCAACTGGCGGAGGGCGAGAACAACGTTGTAGTGGAAGTGAACAATGCTCGCCACGAGGACGCCGTGCCTGCCAGGAGCACGGATTGGTGGAACTACGGCGGCCTGACGCGAAGCGTCGAGCTCATTGAAGTGCCGGAGATTTTCATCCAGAACTATTTCGTGCAGCTGGCGAGAGGGTCGAGGGACGAGATTGCGGGCTGGGTGCAGTTGAATGGCGTGAGCCGGGCGCGGCCGGTCACGGTTGCGATCCCCGAGATTGGACTGACGAAGGCCCTGGTCAGCGATGCTTCCGGCCGTGTCGAGTTCCGGTTTCCGGCGAAGGTCAGGCTGTGGTCTCCGGATGATCCCAAGCTGTACGAGGTGGTCTTGACTTCGGGGGATGACCGTGTCGAAGAGCAGATTGGGTTTCGCTCCATCGAGACGCGCGGCCACGAGATCCTGCTGAATGGCAAGCCGATTTTTCTGCGCGGTATCGCCATGCATGACGAAGCGCCGTTTCGCGGCGGCCGGGCATTCTCCGAAGCGGATGACCGCACGCTGCTGGGCTGGGCCAAAGAACTGGGGTGCAATTTTGTGCGCCTGGCGCATTATCCGCACAATGAAGGCACGGTGCGGCTGGCCGACCGCATGGGCCTGCTGCTTTGGTCAGAGGTGCCGGTTTACTGGGATATCGCGTGGCAGAATCCAGCTACGCTCCAGAACGCGGAAGAGCAGTTGCGCGATTCCATGGCCCGCGACCATAACCGCGCTTCGATCATCCTGTGGTCACTCTCGAATGAGACTCCGCCCGGTCCGGAGCGTACGGAGTTTCTGAGAAAACTCGCCGCTTATGCGCGGCAGCAGGATGATACTCGGTTGCTTACCTCCGCCATGAACCACGTGGAATCGCCCTCCCCCGGCGTGCGGGTGCTGGACGATCCCCTGGGGCAATATCTGGATGTCCTGGGTCTGAACGAATATATGGGGTGGTACGAAGGCGCGCCGCAAGAGATGGATACGATGCAGTGGAAGGTCGCTTACGACAAGCCGCTGATCGTGAGCGAATTCGGCGCCGGCGCGCTCTATGGGAAGCATGGCGACGCGGAGACGCGCTTCACCGAGGAGTACCAGGCGAATGTCTTCGAACATCAGATCCGGATGGTGCAGAAAATTTCGACCCTCGCGGGGATGACGCCCTGGGTGCTGATGGATTTTCGCTCGCCACGGCGGTGGCTGCCGGGCATACAGGATTTCTACAATCGCAAGGGCGTGATCTCCGATCGCGGCCAACGCAAGCAGGCGTTTTACGTTCTGCAGAAGTTCTACCACAGCCTGGCTGCTGAAGGGCGATAGGCGGGCGGGTGGATCCGGAGCCTTAAACACAGAAGACTGCTAATATTCCTGCCACTCAAAAATGGAGAGCCGATGAAATATCGCAAGCTGGGCCGAACCGGGTTAGAGGTGAGCGAGATTGCGCACGGATTGTGGGGAATGAGCGGGTGGAGCGGCTCGGACGACCGCGAGTCCATGCAGTCGCTGCAGCTGGCGGTGGACCTGGGCTGCAACTTCTTCGATAGCGCCTGGGCTTACGGCGAGGGCAAAAGCGACGGCCTGCTGGGCGAGATCATGGCGCGCAACCCGGGCAAGCGTTTGTATGCGGCTTCGAAGATTCCGCCTATGAACCTGAAGTGGCCGGCCTCGCCGAAAGACAGATATCGGGAGGTTTTTCCCGCCGCCCATGTGTTCAAGTATGCCGATCTGATCCGCAAGCAGTTGCGCCAGGACTCGATTGACGTCTTGCAGTTTCATGTGTGGGAAGACGCCTGGGCGGACGAGGCGGAGTTTCGGGAAACCATCGAGAAGCTGAAGCGGGATGGAGTGATCCGGTATTTTGGGCTGAGCCTGAATCGCTGGCAGCCGGAGAACGGCCTGCGGGCGGGGCGCACCGGGTTGGTGGATGTGGTGCAGGTGATTTACAACCTTTTCGACCAGGCGCCGGAAGATAAGCTTTTTCCGCTGTGCCGCGAACTCAACATCGGGGTGATTGCGCGGGTTCCATTGGATGAAGGCAGCCTGGGCGGGCATATGACGCTGGAGACCAAGTTCCCCGACAGTGACTGGCGCTCTAAATATTTTGGAGCGGAAAATCTGGCGAAGACCGTGGCCCGGGTGGAAAAGCTGAGGCAAGTAGTGCCGCCCTCCATGAGCCTGCCGCAGATGGCGTTACGCTTCATTCTTAATGAGCCGGCAGTGAGCACCATCATTATTGGAATGCGACAGCCGGCACACGTGCGAGAGAACATCGCGACCAGCGACTCCGGGCCGCTCGACCCGGCGCTATTGGAGGCGCTAAGAACGCACCGTTGGGACCGGGCGCCGCAGCGCTGGTCGGATTAGAGCTGCGCAACTGGAAACAGTTTGAGAACTCAAAACCACGAAGGGCACGAAGGCTCACGAAGAAAAAACCATGAAATCGAGGCCTTCGTAAACCTTCGGTTCCTTTATGGTGCAACGCTTTTCCGAGCTTCGGTGAAATTGGGCCACTAAGAAAAACTGCGGGCTAATTCCGCGGGCTGGCAAAGCATGCTACCCTAGCTCGTTCCGTTAACGTTAACGCAGCGGTTTTATAGGCTTTACCGCCCTTAGGAACGGAGTCTCTATTCAAGTTCTCGGCATTGACGTCGGAACTGGCGGCACGCGGGCGCTGGTGATCAACGAGCAGGGCGCCATTGCCGCCTCGGCGACCGAGCCGCATCAACCCTTTGCCTCGCTGAAGATCGGCTGGGCCGAGCAGCATCCGGAAGATTGGTGGCGGGCATGCGGAATCGCGGTTCGCAAGGCGCTGGCGGCGGCCAATCTGCGGCCCGATGACATCGCGTGCGTTGGCTTCTCCGGCCAGATGCACGGCGCGGTCATGCTCGACGCCGGGGAGAAAGTTGTGCGCCCGGCGCTCATCTGGTGCGATCAGCGCACGGAAAAACAGGGCCGCGACCTGGCCGAAAAGATCGGCCTGGAGCGGATCATCCAGCTCACCTGCAACCCGCCGCTCACCAATTTCACATTGACCAAGTTGCTCTGGGTACGGGAGTGCGAACCCGGAAACTGGAGCCGGGTGCGCTCGGTCATGCTGCCGAAGGATTACGTGCGCTTCCGCCTGACCGGCGAACGCGCGATTGATATGGCCGATGCCTCAGGCACACTGATGCTCGACGTAGCCAGGCGGCGGTGGTCTGGTGAAATGCTGGACGCGGCAGGGATAGACGAGCGGCTGCTCCCGGCGCTGTTCGAATCGCCCGATGTCTGCGGCAAGGTCTCTGAGCCGGGAGCAGCTGCCACCGGGCTTTGCGCCGGCACACCCGTAGTTGCGGGCGCCGGCGATCAGGCCGCGGGTGCCACAGGAATGGGCATTGTCGCGCCGGGAGCAGTCAGCGCGACAATTGGAACTTCGGGCGTAGTGTTTGCCGCGACTGACCGCCCCGCCCTCGATCCAAAGGGGCGGCTGCATACTTTCTGCCATGCCATTCCCGGGCGCTGGCACGTGATGGGCGTGACCCAGGCGGCTGGCCTTTCGCTGCGCTGGTTTCGCGATCAATTTGGAACACGCGCGGAAAATGGCCGCGATCCCTATGATCTTCTGGCGGAGGAGGGCGCCTCGGTGGCGCCGGGCTGCGACGGCCTGTTGTGGACTCCGTATTTGATGGGCGAGCGCACCCCGCATCTCGATCCGAACGCGCGGGCGGCGCTGGTTGGCCTGACCGCTTCGCACACGAGAGCGCATGTGGTGCGGGCGATTCTGGAGGGTGTGGCTTTCAGCCTGCGCGACACGCTCACGATTTTCGGAGAGATGAATGTGCCGGTGCGCCATATTCGCCTGGGCGGAGGCGGCGCGCGTTCTCCGCTCTGGCGCCAGATTCAGGCCAATGTCTATGGCCAGCCGGTCGAGATTGTCGAGGCCGAGGAAGGCGCGGCCTACGGGGCAGCGATTCTGGCTGGAGTTGGAGCGGGCGTTTGGCCTTCGGTGGATGCGGCCTGCAACGCCGTGGTGCGCGTAGCACATAAGATTGAGCCTCAGGCAGCGGTGGTGGGCGCCATGAATGAGAGTTACGCTGCCTACCGGCGGATTTATCCCGCGACCCGGGGCATTTGGCAGGGGTAACCAGACTGCGCTTTCCTTCACGTGCAAAAAGTTGCCGTTTTCTTGCCTGATTTTGTCTGCCTCCGCAGGCAACTTTCGTTGTCCATTGCCTATTGAATCGGCGTCTAAATAGGTAGGGGGCGCGAATGTCGTCGCCGGCAAAATTCGCCGTCTTCTTCAGCCTGTGCGTGGTGGGCACCCTGATCGGGGCCATCGAACTGCGCACCCGCCCGCAGCCCTTCCCGATCGCGGAGACTTCATATCCGCCGGTAGAAATCGAGAGCGGAAGGCTGGCGGCGCCATATCCGGCGCGGACTCTTCTGGCCCGCGTGGGGCAATTCGACAACGAGCTCACCGCCTACTTGTGGTTCGACTATCTGCGCGGGCGGCCGGGCCTGGACCCTGAAAGTACTTATCTCAGCGTGAGCGAGGAAGCGGGCGCGCCGCACTACCGTATTTATCTCGGCCTGCGCAACGACGCGCTCACCGCGATCCCCTACTTGAGCCACTTGGAAGCGAGGGGAGACATTTCCGGTTTCGATCTGGCCTTTTCCAACCCCGGCACGGTGGATTCTCTGCGCGATCAGACCAGCCTGTTTCGCGCTGCATATGAAAAGCCGGCGCGGCGAACCCTGGAGGCCGCCGATGCCCGGGAACTGGCGCCTTCGGTGGCTCGGTTCGTGTTGTTCAAATCGCAGACCGATCCGCGCACGCGGGCCCAGGCCTTATCACTGGGCCGCGAGCAGGCATCAGATTTGGCGGCCGACATTATCGCCGTCGCCAAGTTCTATGATCTGCCGCTCGACGTTTTTCTGGGCATCGGCGCGATGGAGAACAATTACCTGAATGCTCCCGGCGATCTGCAGCATGCCATCTGGAAGAGAAGGCCGGCGCGCGACGATATCGTGCTGAAGAGACTGCGCCGCGGCGTATTGGTGAGCGACCCTTCGGTCGGGGTATGGCAAATTACGCGCGAGACGCTGCGCTACGCGCACGAGCTTTACCGCAAGGACTCGCGGGATTACTCGCAATTGCCCGAGCGGCTGCGTCCGCCGGAGAAGCTGGCGTTCGATCTGAGCGATTCGCACCTGCTGACCACGTATGCGGGCTTGCTGCTGCGCGATCTGCTCGACCGCTTCCACGGGGATGTGGCCAAGGCGGTGGGAGCGTACAACGGCGGACCGCGAAATCCCAACGCTCAGTACGCTGCAGGTGTGAACCTGGTGGCGGAGTATGCGCGCAACATTCTGGAGCGCGCGCCGATAGCGCAGAGGGCCGCAAGCGCGACCCCGGCCGGAGATGAACGTTCCGCTGCCGACGAGTGAAGGCCGGCTTTCCTACGCCCAGGAGGTTTCATCTTCCTTGTGGACCCGCCGAAGCTCGGCCGGCGGCTTCATGGGCACCCCGACCGCGGGGCCAAGCAGAGCTTCCAGACTTTCTACCCAGAGAATCTGGCTTTGGAATACCTGGCCGAAGTGGCGGCTGAGGGCATGCGCCCCTTCCAGCATATCGAGGGGCCTGCCCAGTTCTCTTGCCATTGAGGTAACCGGCCTGGTGCTGATGCCGCAGGGAATGATCAGGTCGAAGTAGCTGAGATCGTTGTTCACATTCAGGGCGAAGCCGTGCGAGGTAACGGCACGGGAGATGTGCACACCGATGGCGGCGATTTTGGCTTCCGGAGAAGTTGCCGTCCAAACTCCGGTCAGGCCGCAGATGCGTTTGGCGGGAATGCGGAAATCGGCACAGGTGCGGATCAGCGCCTCTTCCAGGCGGCGGACATATTCGATCGCGCCCAGGGTCTGGCGCTTGCCCTCGGCGGCGGGAAAACCGCGCAGGTCGAAGATGGGATAGCCCACCAGCTGGCCGGGACCGTGGAAGGTGACATCGCCGCCGCGGTCGCACTCGGCCACCTCAACCCCGCGCTGGGCAAGCAGTTCGGGCGAGGCCAGAATGTTTTTGCTTTTGGCGTTGCGCCCCAGGGTGATGACCGGCAAGTGTTCCAGCAGCAGAAGCACGTCGCCGATCTGGCCGTTTTTCCGCATCTCCACCAGGCGCTGCTGCAGGCCCAGCGCCGTTGCGTAGTCGAGCGTGCCGAGTTGGAGGACGGAAATCAAGGTCTTCGCGTAACGGATTCGCAAGGATTGGCGCGGATCCAGAGCCATTCAACCACAGGGGGCACTGATAAACCCAGGGGAATCGAAACAAGAAAGTCAGTGTTCATCTGTGGCAACTCATGCGTTGATCGCCATTCCATACACGCTGTTTGAGGCATCGAGCATGGCTTCGGCCAGAGTGGGATGCGCATGGATAGTCCACATCAGGTCTTCGACCGTGGCTTCGAGTTCCATGGCAGTGACCGCCTCGGCGATCAGCTCCGTGGCCTGCGGCCCGATGATGTGGACCCCCAGCATCTCGCCGTAATCGGCATCGGAAACAATCTTGATGAAGCCCTCGTGCGCGCCGACGATCGAAGCCCGGGAATTCGCCGTGAAGGGGAACTTGCCAACTTTGAGGTTGTAGCCCAACTCTTCGGCTTTGACCTGCGTAAGGCCCACGCTGCCAATTTCAGGATGACAGTAGGTGGCGTTGGGGATGTGTTCGGGATTGATCGGCTTGCCGGTCTTGCCCGCGATTTTGGTGACCGCCACAATACCTTCCATGGCGCCCACGTGGGCCAGCTGCGGCGTTCCCAGAACGATATCGCCGATGGCGTAGATGCCGGGCTCGGCGCTCTGCATCCAGCTATCGGTCTTCAGGAAGCCGCGATCGGGCTTGATGCGAGTGGTTTCGAGGCCAATGTTTTCCGTCCGCGGCTTGCGGCCCACGGCGATCAGAATTCGCTCGGCTTCAAGTTTCTGCTGCTTGCCCTCCGCGGAAAAAGTAACGCTTACGCCTGATTTCGTTTTCTCGACCTTCTCCACTTTAGCGTTGGTGTGAAAGTTGATGCCGCGCTTGCGATACACGCGCGCCAGCTCTTTGGAAATTTCTTCGTCCTCGACCGGGACCAGGCGCGGCAGCATTTCGAGAATCGTGACTTCCGAATCGAACGAGCGGAAGATCGAAGCGAACTCCACGCCGACCGCGCCGGCGCCGACGATCACCAGAGACTTCGGGATTTCTTTCAGGCCGAGAATTTCAATGTTGCTCAGAATGCGCTCGTTGGCCTCGAGGCCGGGGAGCATGCGGGCCTCCGAGCCGGTAGCAAGAATAATGTTCTTCGCCTTGAGGTGACTGGCTTTGCTGCCCCCGCCAGAAACCTCGATGGTCAAAACTCCGTTCATCGCCGGGCCGGTGAGTTTGCCGTATCCCTTGACGGTCTCGACCTTGTTTTTGCGCATGAGGAATTCCAGGCCCTTGGCGTGCTTGCTCACGATCTTCGCCTTGCGCTCCTGGATCGCCGCCCAGTTGAGCTTGCGGCGCTCCACGCCTTCAATGCCGAATTCCTGGGCTTCTTTCAGGTGGTCCCAAAGTTCGGCATTGAAAAGCAGCGCCTTGGTCGGAATGCACCCCACGTGCAGGCAGGTGCCGCCGAGCACATTGTCTTTCTCGATCAGCGCGGCTCTCAGACCATACTGGCCGGCGCGGATGGCGGCGGTGTATCCTGCCGGGCCGCTGCCCACAATAGCGACATCGTAGATGGTTTCAGGCAAAAGATCGCTCCTGCTATGGGAAATAGATGACAGAGAGCAAACGGTTGATTCTAGAACAGGCGTGGGAGGGATGGGAATGTGAGAGGAGCGCAGGCGGTGCTTTCCACCAGAGTTTTCTGCGCCTGCAAAATTACCTTGGTCACTTTCGTGGCCTTCCGAGCGGACGCTACCATCAAGCAGCCATGACCCTGGAATCCCTTCTCCTGAGCCGCGATCAGCAAGCCATTGCGGTCTTGCGGCCCACTCTGGAGAAGCTTTCCATCGCCCTCGAGGTCTGCCGGGGAGCCCGCTCCGGCTCAGAAATTCTTTCTTCCGAAAAATTTGACGCCGTGATCGTAGATTGCGACGACCTTCAGGGCGGGCTGGAGGTGCTGCAATCTCTGCGCCGCAGCGCCAGCAACCGCAGTTCGGTGGCCTTCGCCATCTTGAACGGCAAGACCACCACCCGCCAGGCCTTCGATCTGGGCGCCAACTTCGTCTTGCAGAAACCTCTTTCCCCGGCCAGCGCCATGCGCTGCTTCAGCGCCGCCCTGGGATTCATGGAGCGTGAGCGCCGCCGCTACTTCCGCCATGCCGTGGAGATGCCCGCGCTGCTCAGTATTGGTGACAGCCAGGAGCTCAAATCCACCGCCACCAACCTCAGCGAGGGGGGTATGGCCATCCGTTTCCGCGGCAAGCTGCCACGGGGCAGAGTCTCCAAGGTCGCCTTCACCCTGCCCGGAAGCGAAATCTACCTTGAGCCAAAGGTGGAGCTGGCCTGGGTGGATGGCGCCGGCCACGCCGGCCTTCGCTTCGTGGACCTGACCAAGGCCGGCAGAAAGCAGCTGGAAGAATGGCTGGGGGTGCAGCCGATGGAAAGCGTTCATAGCTGACCTGCCCAGGGGAAGTACCTGCCTTGCGACTTGCCCTTCCTGCCCCGCTGTTGCACTCTCGAAAAGATTTCCCCAAAACAAAAGCCATGCTATCCATTTACGAGAAGATTGATCGTGCCCAGCGCCTGGTCGCCATGCTGGAGCAGGATGCCCCGCTGCTGGCGCTGCGCGTGGCCGAACTCACGCCCGAACGCCAGCGATCAGCCAGAGACTACGCCGCCCGGCTCGCCGCCCAGGCCCGCGCTGAGTTGGAGCGGCTGTTGCGCGAAGAGTCTCTGTGGGGTTCAGCGGAGTCCGGGCCTCACCCGGCAGATTGAGAGCGGCTTCGACTACGGCAGTCTACAGCGCCGGCCGGGCTGCGGCTGGCGTGGCCGCCCGGTAGCTCTCCCGGCTTTCTTCCAGGGTGGTTTCTTCCCAAAGGCTGCGGTCGCGCAGCAGGCGCGACACCAACGCCGTATGCATGGCATGGCCGGCGCGGTCGGCGATCACATTCCCCAGAATCTGCCGCCCCAGCAGCGCCAGGTCGCCGATCAGGTCGAGCACCTTGTGGCGCACGAATTCGTCGCCGAAACGCAGCGGAGGATTCTCAATCCCATCCCGCGTCAGCACAATGCAGTTTTCCCGCGAGGCCCCGCGGATCAACCCCATGTTCCGCATCGCCTGCTCATCCTGGCGCGAGCCGAAAGTCCGCGCCGGCGCAATTTCACGCATGTAGTTGCCGTCGGAAAGCTCCACCCGAAAAGTCTCTTTGCCGATCAGCGGATGGGCAAAGTTGATGGTGTAAGAGACCGAATAGCTCTCGGCGGGATATACCGCAATGAACTTGTCTCCCTCGCGCAGCTCCAGCTCGCGCCGAATGCGCAGATACTTTCGCGGGCGCCGCTGTTTGCGAATGCCGGCCTTGCGAATGGCCTCCACGAAGGGCCGGGCGCTGCCATCGAGAATCGGCAGCTCCAGATTATCCAGCTCTACAATGGCGTTATCTATGCCGCAGCCGATAAAGGCGGAAAGCACGTGCTCAGTGGTGGAAATGAGCACGCCCTGCTTCATCAGGCTGGTGGCGTAGCTCACCCGGGCCACGTTGCGGCTCACCGCCTCGACTGCGAAGTCATCCAGGTCGGTGCGCTGGAAGACGATTCCGGTGCCCGCACGGGCAGGCAGAATGCGCATCTGCACTGGGGCCCCGCTGTGCAGCCCGACGCCACGGCATTCCACACAGCTCTGGATTGTTTGCTCTGGTTGCAAGCAGTTCTATGTGTTCTTTGCTGAACAGTTTACAGCCATTCCGTAAAGTCCGGCTGTGGCAAATTAGCCACAGTGCGTGGCCCTTTTCACCCCATGTTCCCTTCTGGTTAACCGCAGAGATTGCCTAGTCCGGGGTGTTGACGGAGGGCGCCTGGTAGGTCACGTGGCCTTCGAACTTCGAATCATCCACTCCCTGGTTGTAGGTCACGGTATTGATGAAGCGCTGATTCGACATATCGCCGTTATAGAAGCGGGTGACGCTGAACGGCGTCATCACGCCCTGCACCTCGCGATAGGCGTCATACACCTCTTCCTCGGTATTGCGTTCCCGGTCGGTGGGGTCGCGCCAGGAGAAGCTCTTCTTGATCGGCAGATGCGTGGTGGTATCGAGATAAAGGGTCACGCCCTGGTTCCTGGCGTTTAGAATCGTAACCTGCTCGGCCGGCTTTTCCGCGGCCACGGCCGCGCCGTCGTAGAACAGCGCCACGCCCGGCTGCTTCAGCCAGTTGCGCAGCACGTTGTCGAGCGCGTACAGGTGGCGGCGCTCCACCGTCGCCAGATCTTTCGGGTCCTGCGCCCGCGTACCTTTATAGGTCACCTCATAGCCCTTGTTGCCGTTGAAGATTTCAACCACGTCTCGCTTTTTGGTGAGTTCGATGCGCTCCTTATCGGGAAACTTGTAAAAGAGCCAGTACTCGATTCCATAACTGTTGGGCCGCCCGTGATAAAAGCTGTAAGTGCGGCCCTGCTGTTCGAAATCCTGGATATTGAGATAAGCCGCCCCGCCCAGCGCCTGAATCGCCTGATCGAGCAGCGCCCGTGCTTTCTGCGCGTTCTGCTGGTCCACCGGGATGGACTGCGAGCTCTCCGGCGGCGCGCTCGCCTGCGCCACGGCGGAAATAGAAATGCAGAGAAGTAGCAGGATCAGGGAAACAGCCTTCATACCAATGATCAACCACAAAGGGCGCGAAGGGCCGCGAAGCAAATCCCCGGGAAAATTCTCCTTCGTGTTGCTTCCCGCCCTTCGTAATTCACGCCTTGCCATCTATTGGTTTAGATGCGCGCAAACCGCTCGCACGCGGCTGTACCGCCAATTCATCCCACCAGCACGGCTCCGCCGTTCACGTTGAAGATTTCGCCGGTCACGAAGCCGGCGTGCTCGGTGCAAAGAAAAAGGATCGGGGCGGCGATCTCCGCCGGCGTGGCTACCCTCCCCAGCGGGATCTTGCTCAGCACCTGTTCGCGGGTGCTGGCATCGTTCAGGGCCGGCGCCGACATGTCGGTCGCCACCCAGCCCGGAGCCACGCAGTTCACATAGATTCCGCTGGGCGCGAGCTCGGTGGAAAGCCCCTTCACCATGCTGATGAGCGCTCCCTTGGTAGCGGCGTAATCGCAGTGAAAAGCTTCGCCCCGCTGCCCGGCCGTCGAGCTGACCAGCACGACGTGGCCGCCGCTTTTGCCCTGCTTCTTCATCTGCCCCACGGCGTGCTTCACCAGCCCGAAAACGCTATCGAGATTGATGGCCACCGTGCTCTGCCACTGCTGTTCCGGCATCTGCTCCACGGGCGTATCCTTGGGCGGCCAGACTCCGTGGTTCACCACCAGAATATCGAGCCGCCCGAAACGCTTGACGGCTGCGGCGACCAACTCTCCCGCGGCTTCCGTGCCCGAAAGAGTGCAAGCCATGGCGGCACAGTTCTCGCTGCCCAGCTCCTCCACCAGCTTCTCGGCCTGCGCCTTCGATCGCTCGTAGTTGAAGAAAACCTGCGCCCCGGCGGCTGCGAACATCCGCACCGTGGCCGCGCCTATGCCGCGCGAACCGCCCGTCACCAGCGCTACCTTGCCTGCCAGGGAGAGAGAAACCATATACACAGTTTCCCGTTTCCTGCCGCAGGGCGCAAGTCAGGCAAGAACAGAGGGCGAGCCAACGAAAATTGAATTCCGGGTCTTGTTGGAAATAGACCTCCGTTCTTAGTGGGCTTCCATCCGCAATAGCGCGATTCCGCGCCGGGGGTTCCAGGTGCAGTTCTCCGGGATCAGTGCTCAGTTCAGGGGAAAACGGCGGCCCTGCCGGGCCTAGCTGTCCAGGGTCCAGTGCGCGCTCTCCGATTTGAGCTCGTGCCTGAGGACCCGCACCAGCATTCCATCGAAGCGCACGCCGCTCAGCTTTTCCAGTTCGGCCAGGGCGGCCTCGCCGGTCTTGGCGGAGGAAAACGAGCGTTCGGTGGTCATATTTACGTAAGCGTCGCAAACCGCCAGAATGCGCGCCCACAGCGGAATCTGCTCGCCCCGCAGCCCGGCCGGATAGCCGCTGCCGTCGAAAGCCTCGTGGTGGTGCTCGATCGCCTTGCTCAGCTGCTCGCTTCCTGGAATCGCGGCCACGATCTCCGATCCCACCCGGGCATGCAGCTTCACCAGGTAATACTCGTCATCGGTGAGCGGGCCGGGTTTGTTCAGGATGCGCTCCGGGAGAAAGATCTTACCCACGTCATGCGCCCGGGCGGCATAGGAAATCTCCTCGATATCATGGGCCGGCAAGCCAAGCGCCCGGGCGATCAGCTCGGCGTAACGGGCGGTCAGTTCGCCGTGGCCGGTAGCGTTGGTTTCGCGGGTCTCGGCAGCCCGCGCCAGCGACTCCACGGATTCGCGCAGAACGGTAGTGTCGCAGGTGTCGTCTCCGCCGCACAGCCGCTTCAGTGTGCTGGTGAGCTCGTCCAGATGCTCGGGGCCGGTATGCTCGCGTTGCAAAAAGCCTTCAATGTAACCCGAGACCAGCTGCCGCTTGACCGCGGTGCTTTCATCTGCCGGCAGCCCCTCCGCCACGCAAACACGGTCCCCGCCCGCGTGCTTGGAATCGTACAGACCGGCATCCGCCACGCGGATAATGTCCTCGGCGGAAAAGCCGTGTACCGGAAAGCTGGCCACGCCAAAGCTGCCCGTGATCTGGTGCTCGCTGAGCATGGGGTCGGTCGCCAGCCACAATCGCAGGCGCTCGGCCAGCACCTGCGCCTGTTCCACGCCCGTTTCCGGCATCAGGATGATGAATTCATCGCCTCCATAACGCGCCACCACGTTCGACTGGCGGCACTTCTGCTCCAGCAGCCGCCCCACCCGGGTCAACACCAGGTCGCCCTCCAGGTGCCCCGAGCCGTCGTTCACTTCCTTGAACTTGTCGAGGTCAATCAGCACCACCGAAAACGGCCGCCCCGAGCGCGAAGCTCGCTTCCACTCCGAGCTCAGCGACTCCCAGAAAAACCGCCGTGTCTTCAACCCGGTCAGGCCATCGGTAATAGATTGCTGCTGCAGCTTCTGGAAGACGAACGAATTGTGCAGGGCGGTAGCCAGCAGATCGGCCAGCGTATTGAGAATCAGCACGTCCTGCGGCGAGAACGCGTCTTCGTGCCGGCTCTCGACGTTCAACACGCCCAGCAGCGTGTCTCCATAGCTGATCGGAATGCACAGCACTGCGCGCGACTGCGGCAACAACCCCTGCAACGGCGTCTCAGACGTGGTCTGCACCAGGGCGCTTTCGCCGGTACGCGCCACCCGGCCCAGAATGCCCGTGCCCAGCGGCACCTGCCGGCCCAGCGCCTGCGTCGTGGCCCCGGCTTCCGCCTTGATCTCGATCTGCTTGGTGGCGTAGTCGAGAATGCCGATTCCAATGTGGTCAAAGCGGAAGTTCTTCTGGATTTCGGCCACGATGTCCGCCAGCATCTGTGCCGAATCTTCGCTGGAAATGGCGGTCTTCGAAATATTGTTCAGGAAGGCAAACTGGCGGGAACGCCGCTGCTCCTCGGCAAACAGGCGGGCGTTTTCCACCGCCACCGAAACCTGGCCCGCGGCGGTCTGCATCACCGCCAGGTCGCGCGGCTCGAAAGCGTACTCCCGGTCCATGTTCATCGCCGCCATCACCCCGGCCGGCCGCCCCCCCAGCAGGATCGGGGCGCCGCAGAATGACCGGGCGTCTTCTTCCGGCACCAGTTCCACTCCCAGGCGCTCCCGCGTCTTCTCCACCTCGCTGCGGATCAGCAGCGGCTGCCCGGTGCGCAGCATGTACTCGGTCAAGCCGTTGGTGGTAGGCCGCGAGCGCTTGCCCAGCACCTCGCCTTTTACGACTTCCAGTTCGAAGCCGATGGAGTCCCCATTCTGGAAGGCGATATAGAAATTGCTGGTGTCGAAAATCTGCCCCAGTTCCTTCTGCACCGCCCGCAGCACGCCCTCCTGGTCCAGGCGCGCGCTGATGGCCTGGCCGATCTGGGTCAGCAGCTCGTATTCCTTGGTGCGGCGCTGCGCATCGTGCATCACCACGTAGTTCTCGAGCGTCAGCCCGATCTGCAGCGCCAGGCCGGTGAGCAGCCGCAGGTTGGAAGAGGCGAACATCCAGCGCTCGGCATGGGGAAACAAAATGGCGCCGAAGTTGTGCTCCCGCGTCTGCAGGCTCACTGCGGTGATGTGCCGCATGTTCTCTTCGCTGAGCGTGCGCCGGAACTGCTCGAAGCGGCTTCCGGGAAAGGCCGGCAACGGTTCCTGCATATCGGCCACGTTGCGGAAGCTTACAAACCCGCCCCGGCGGTAGGCCATCTCGCAGATGTATTCCCCGGCTCCGTTCTTTTCCAGCTTGCGCAGAAATTCATCGGAAAAACCCCGCTGTACCGAGGCCAGGGTGGCCCGCCAGCGATCGGAGATACAAATCATGGCGCGCCCCGTAGGCAAGGGCGCTACCAAGCGCTCCAGCACACGCTGCATGCTGGGCACCAGGTCTTCGGCGGTGAGCAGCCGGGTGGGGTCCACGCCCAGGGTGGAGAAGGCCAGCGCGTTCTGCTGCACTGCGTTGCGCTCGTCTTCGAAGAGCACCACCACCATGGAGATGCCCAGCAGAATCTGCGGAATTGGTCCAAGCTGCGCCCCGCTGCCGCCCAGAAGCTGCAACAACCCGCTGCTTGGCTGCACAAAGCCGGCCAGCACCGCCCATAGCGCCAGCGAAAACGACAGCAACTGCAGCGCAACCGAACCCCTGCGCTGCCCTTGCACGTAAAACGCCGCCGAACAGTAGAGAAGAATCGCCGCCAGGAAAACTTCCATGCGCAGATGCCCATGGGCCAGCGGCGAAGGAAGCGGGGCGCGGATGAACCGAGGCCAGTAATTCCACAGGACCGTCAGCAGGCCTGCCGCCAGCACTGCCAGGTCATACCAGCGCACGTGGAACGGCTGCCGCAGCAGGCGCGTGGAGACAAAAAGCGACAAGCCCAGCAGCAGCAGGAGGAGCGAACTTGCCAGGGCCAAGCCGGCCGAAGGCCGCCGCCATAGCTGCCAGACCTGCAGCCCGTAAAAAACCGTATACGCTGCCCAGGCAATTTGCCAGGCGCGAAAATACTCCCGCCGGCTCTGCTCGTGTAGATACGTGAAGACGAGCAGCAGCAACAGGGCGATTACGCCCGGAACTATGGTCACACTGATACTCAAGCTGTCCATGGCGCGAAAACAGCTATCCCCGGGGTGCCCCGTGCCCGCGGCATTAGAGACACCCAGACATCATTAATGCTTTCACACGCGCTGCAACTTACACAATACCCCGGGCACGTCACCAAAGGCACCTCTAAACCCTATCCTTTGATTACCTTGGAGAAACCACGCCCGCCCTGGGCCTTCCACAGGTCCGGGTCTTGACGCCCATTTCCCGTGAACCTTAACATCCTGACAGATTCCCCAATGCCTCCACCAGCCAGCCCAGAAACCGGCTCGGGCCGTCCCCGGGTACGGTTCGCGCCCTCGCCTACCGGCTACCTGCACGTGGGCGGTGCACGCACGGCTCTGTTCAACTGGCTTTTTGCCCGCCATCATGGCGGAACCCTGGTTCTGCGCATTGAGGATACCGATCTCGAGCGGTCCACTTCCGAGATGGTCGAAGGCATTCTTCAGGGTTTGCGCTGGCTCGGCCTCAACTGGGATGAAGGCCCGTTCTTTCAGACCCAGCGTATGCCGGCCTATCGCGAAATCGCCGCGCGCCTGGTCGCTTCCGGCCACGCCTATCACTGTTTCTGCACCAAAGAAGAGCTGGAGCAGCGCCGCTCGGCCTCCTCCGCTGCCGGCCGCCCACCCAGGTACGACGGCACTTGCCGCCGGCTTCCCCTGGAAGAGGCCGCCCACAAGCTGGCCTCCGGAGTTCCCGCCGCAGTGCGCTTTGCCGTGCCCGCTTCCGGCAGCACCGTTTTTGAGGACGCCGTATTCGGCCGGGTGGAATTCGCTAACTCCGAGATCGAAGATTTCGTGCTTTTGCGTTCGGATGGCGGCCCCACCTACCACCTGAGCGTGGTGGCGGATGACGTTGAGATGAAAATTACTCACGTCATCCGCGGCGCAGATCACATTTCGAACACCCCCAAACAGGTGCTGCTTTATCAGGCCCTGGGCGCGCCCCTGCCCATCTTCGCCCACGTGCCGCTCATCCTTGGGCCCGACAAAACCCGCCTGAGCAAGCGCCACGGCGCCACCAGCGTGACCGCTTATCGCGACGAAGGCATTATTCCGGAGGCTTTCCGCAACTTCCTGGCCTTGCTGGGATGGACGCCACCCGAAGGCTCGCCTGAGATTCTGGGCGATTCCGAGCTCATCCGTCTCTTCAGCCTGGAAGCGATTTCACGCTCCAATGCCGTATTCGACCGCGCCAAACTTGATTGGTTCAACACCGAGTACATTCGCGCCTACCCGGCCGAAAAGCTGCTGCCCCTGATTGAAGAAGAGTGGGCCAAGGCCGGAATCAAGCCCGAGCGCAGCGACCGCGAGTGGCTGCTGGCGACCATTGACCTGCTCAAGCCACGGGCGCGCAATCTGAAAGACTTCGCCACTTCCTTCCGCGCCTTCTTTAGCGACGAGTTCGAGGCCGACCCGGCTGCCACCGAAAAGTTCCTCAAAGACGCCTCAGTCCGGCAGATGCTCGCCGAGCTGGGCGGCCGCTATGCCGCCGTGAGCGATGGCTTCACCGAACAGAGCGCGGAAAAGACCCTGCGCGATTTCGCCGGCGAGAAAAACGTGAAGGCCGGAGCGCTCATCAACGGCGCGCGCGTCGCCCTGACCGGCCAGGGCGTCGCCCCCAGCCTGTTCGCCGTGATGGCGGCCTTGGGGCAGGAAAAAACCGTGGCTAGGCTTAAGCAGATCCCGGCGTAGAATGCGCCGGACTTCCAACACCGATTCCCTCCTTCCCGAGCATCGCCGTGGCAGAAACGGAGTATCCGCCCGCCGCGGGCCAGGTTTACGAACCAGTCTCTGGGATGGGACAATACCGGATGCGCAAATCTTTTGTCCGCCAATCACTCGCCGCCGCAACCCTGCTTTTTGCCGCGGCCTTGCTTTTCGGCCAGCAAACGCCCGCGGCCGCTCCTAAAACCGCATCCCCGGCAAAGACGCAAAAAACCCCGGCCGCGAAGACGCACGCTGCTGCGGCCGCCAGGAAAGCGCCGCTCACCCTGAAGACGCAGAAAGACAAGATCAGCTACGCCATCGGCATGAACTTCGGCTCCGCACTTCACCGCCAGTCAGTTGAGGTGGACCCCGCGATTCTGCTGCAGGGATTGAAAGACACCATGGCGGGCGGCAAGACCCTCATGACCGACGAGGAAGCGCGCGCTACCCTGACTCAGCTGGAGAGCGAGCTGCGCAAGCAACAGATGGAAAAACTGCAGGTCGAAGGCCAGGCCAACAAGAAAGAGGGCGATGACTTTCTGGCGGCCAACAAGACAAAACCGGGCGTGGTTACTCTGCCCAGCGGTCTGCAGTACAAAGTTCTGCAGGCGGGCAACGGCCCCAAGCCCAAGCTCACCGATACGGTGGTGTGCAACTACCGCGGCAGGCTGATCAACGGCAAAGAGTTTGACAGCTCCTATAAGCGCGGCCAGCCCGCCACCTTCCCGCTCAACCGAATCATCAAGGGATGGATGGAAGCGCTGCCGCTCATGCCCGTGGGCTCGAAGTGGCAGCTCTTTGTCCCTCCCGATCTCGCTTATGGCGATCGTGGCGCCGGCCCCGATATTGGGCCAAACGCCACTCTGATCTTCGAGGTCGAGCTGCTCTCGATCCAGCCGCCACAAGCCGCTCCCAAGGCCCCGGAAAACAGCCAGACCCCGCCGCCGAAAGCGGAAGCGCCGGCCCAGAACCAGGAGCAGCCCGCGGCCAAGCCGCCGGACAAGAAATAGGCGCGAGCCTCGCTGCCCACCACCTCCTGTGGCGACGTAGCCCGCCACGACGCCGAATCTGCTTTCTCCGCCACGGCAGCAACAGATTTCCCGCTGCGCTCGAAATGACAAGCGAAGGCGGGATAGGCAAACCAGTGCTAATCCCTTCCCGTTTTGGGAAAATGGGCGCCCAGCCTTCAATCCGCCCGAACCCGTGCCGCCCTGTTCCAAAACCCGGTTGTGCGACTTTCGCACAGGCCCTAATTTCGAATCCGAGCCCTATGCCCAGCCCACGAGTCCATACCTCTTCGTAAGCTCTTTGTTTTCAGCAAAGGCAAAAAATGCCCGGCTGTCCGGTTCGGGGCCAGCGTAATCCCCCAGGCTTTCCCACGGCTTGCGGCAAATGGTCTCCCAACTCCGATTACTTGTGGTACATACCCAGGTCCGTCGTGGGGATCACTCGGCTATAATCAGAGCGCAGGCTCGCGGCAGGAGTAACCATGGCCCTTCAGAAAACCGAGCACATCTGGCACAACGGCAAGCTCATTCCCTGGGATGACGCCACCCTCCATGTGATGGCGCACGTAATTCACTACGGTTCTTCCGTCTTTGAGGGCGTGCGCTGCTACGCTCCAGCCGGCAATCCGGCGATCTTTCGCGCTCCCGAGCACATGCAGCGCCTGATTGATTCAGCCAAGGTTTACCGCATCGAGCTGGATTACACCCGTGACGAACTGGTCTCGGCCATGCGCGAACTGGTCAAGGCCAATGGCGCCTGGCCGTGCTATATCCGGCCCATCGTGCTGCGCGGCTACGGCGAAGCTGGCGTCAGCCCGCTGACCTCGCCGGTTGAGACCTACATCGTGAATTATCCCTGGGGCAAGTATCTGGGCAGCGACGCCAGCGAGGGCGTGGACGTCTGCGTCTCTTCCTGGACTCGGCTTGCGCCTAACACCCTGCCGGCCATGGCCAAGGCGGGCGCGAATTACATGAATTCGCAGCTCATCAAGATGGAAGCCCTGGTCAACGGCTACGCCGAAGGCATCGCGCTCGATACCAATGGCTACGTGAGCGAAGGCTCGGGTGAGAACGTCTTCGTGGTGCGCCACGGGGTGTTGCAAACCGCGCCGCTCGGCAATTCGGTTCTGCCCGGCATTACTCGCGACTCGGTTCTCAAGATCGCGCATGATCTTGGCATACCGGTGGTCGAGGCCGGCATTCCGCGCGAAATGCTCTACATCTCCGATGAAGCCTTCTTTACCGGGACCGCGGCCGAAGTTACGCCGATTCGCTCGGTAGATAAGATCACCGTGGGCAAAGGCCTGATGGGGCCGGTCACGCGGGCGATTCAGAAGGAGTTTTACGCCATTGTGCGCGGCGAGAAAGCCGACCGCCACGGCTGGCTCACGTTCGTTCCCGTGGGCAGCAAGCAGCCCGTCGGCGTATAGCGCGAGCGCAGTTGAATCATAAGGTAAGAAAGGGACGAGCCCAAGCGTCCCTCTTTCTGTCTCAGGCCCAGGTCAACATAACAATTCAATTTCAAGGAGAAGATCTATGTCCGCACCCAGTCAAGCACTCAGCCCCGAATTCGCCGTGGCCTATCGTGAAATGATGTTGCAGGGCCTGGCCGGAGAAATGCAAACCACCAAGAAAGTGATTGCCGCGATTCCCGATGCCAAGCGCGATTACCGGCACGATCCCAAATCGCGCACCGCCTGGGAACTGGCCTGGCACCTGGCCTCTGTAGATGTGCAGTTTCTGGAGGAGATTGCAGAGGGCGTCTTCAAGATGGATCCTCGCTATAAAGATCAGGAGCCGAAAACCGTTGCCGAGATGGTCGCCTGGTATGACAAGAACTTCACCCGCGCCGCCGAGAAGGTGCGCGCCATGACCCCGGAGCAACTGGTCAAGTCGGTGAACTTCTACGGCATGTTTGATTACCCGGCGGTGGTATATCTCTCTTTCCTGAACAATCACAGCGTGCATCACCGCGGCGAGCTGGCCACTTATCTGCGGCCAATGGGATCGAAGGTGCCATCCATCTATGGGCCGAGCGCGGATGAAGAAGTGCAGGCGGCATAGGCTTGCAGGTTCGGATCACAGGCCGCCCTTCGGGGCGGCCTTTTTTTTGCCCACATAATTCGGCGGCCGTGTGGGGACAGGGCTGGGCCAGTCAGGTCGAGCGAAGCCCGATAGGGACAGCGGAGCTTCGCTCCGCCCGGCGGGTCAGAGACCCGCCTCCACACAGGCAGAGGAGGGTTCGGCAGCTGGACCTGCCTCCACACAGGCAGAGGAGGGATCGGCAACTGGACCCGCCTCCACACAGGCAGAGAGGTCCCTGCCTTGTCCTAACGCCAACGTCACCATTACTTAGGTCATCTTGGGAAGTATGACCTCTCGGTTCATCATACGGACTGGGCCTCGGGAACCTCTCGCATGAACATTGATGATCTGCTACGCATCGCCATGGAGCGGCGCGCTTCGGACTTGCACCTGAAAGTCGGCAACTATCCGCATCTGCGCATTGATGGCGAACTGGTTCCGCTGACCGATCAGCCGCGGGTCAGCGCCGAGGACATGCTGACCATGGCCTTCAGCATGATGTCGGCGCGGCAGAAACAGAAATTCAAAGAGACCGCGGAAATTGATATGGCCTACGGTGTGGCCGGCCTGGGGCGCTTCCGCGTGAACGTGTTTCAGCAGCGCGGCAATGTGGGACTGGTGCTGCGCGTGATTCCCACCAAGATTCGCGCCCTCGACGAGCTTTATCTGCCCAAGATCGTAGAGCAGATTTGCGACATGCCGCGCGGCCTGATTCTAGTGACGGGCGTGACCGGCTCGGGCAAATCCACGACGCTGGCTGCCATGGTGGATCGCATCAACTCCACTCGCGCCGAGCACATCATCACCATTGAAGATCCGATCGAGTTTCTGCACCGCGACAAAAAGGGCTACGTGAACCAGCGCGAGGTCGAGGTGGATACGCCGAATTTTTCGGCCGCGCTGCGCGCTTCGCTGCGCCAGGACCCGGACGTGATTCTGGTGGGCGAAATGCGCGACCTGGAGACGATCACGACCGCGCTGCATGCCGCCGAAACCGGCCACATGGTTTTTTCCACTCTGCACACGCTGGATGCGGTCGAAACCATCAACCGCATCATCGCCATCTTTCCGCCGCCGGAGCAGAAGCAGATTCGCCTGCAGCTCGCCGCCGTTTTGCGCGCCGTGGTCAGCCAGCGCCTGGTGCGCCGCTCAGACGCCGAAGGCCGCGTGCCCGCGGTGGAAGTCATGATCAACACCGCCTACATCCGCGAGTGCATCCTGGTGCCGGAGAAGACCCGCGCCGTGCGCGATGCTATTTCGGCGGGCACTTCGCAATACGGCATGCAGACCTTCGATCAATCGCTGTGGGATCTGTTCCAGGCCGGCCTGATTTCGTATGACACGGCGCTGGAAAACGCATCCAACGCCGACGACTTCAAGCTGCGTATGCAGGGCGTTTCCTCGACCAGCGACATCTCGCGCGACCAGATGCAGGCTGCCGGCTTCGGCGGCAACTGATCATTCTGCTGCTAGACGCCGCAGGAACCAGAGGCAATCTTGCCGCCTGCAGTCTGACAAAGTGAGCCAGGCGATCTGCCCCTGACAACTCTACACTGCGTGCGCCGCCAGCTCAGGACGGGCCGCCCGCACGGAGCGCAGCACTTGCCGCACTTTCTGCAGGCAGTCCATATCATTTGAGCCGCTCAACACCCACAGCGGCTCGGCCAGGGAGGAAACATCCACCACCCGGTCGAGGCCGGTGCGGGCCAGCAGGTCGCGGACGAAAGGCGCCGGATTTACCAGCTTGAGCTGAATGCCACGCGCCGAGCTCCAATGATGCAGCGTGACCAGGGTCCCCAGGCCGCCGGCATCGAGAAATTCCAGCTCCGTCAGGTCGAGCACGACCACGCGGGCTTCTTTCTGAGTGACCACAGCCTGGCGCAGCGCGTTGGCGCTTTCTCCGCGCACCAGCCGCCCGCTGCACTTCACGACTGCCACGTCTCCGCTTCTTTCCGCATTTACGCTTAGCATGTCCGTTTGCCTCACTGGGTTATACGCAGTTAGACGAACGATAGTTTCCGTGGGCAGCAAAATTGTTGAGTGTTGTGCGCGGCTGCGCCGGCGCTGACGATCGGCGGCGTAAGTCTTGACTGCACTGCGGTTTAGGCGCAGGGTGAAGGATATGGCGTTCCCCCGGCCGCGAAAAACCGATTCCGAAGATGCACTTTATGAATACGCCGTGAATGCGCTGGCCCGGCGCATGCGCACCGTGGCCGAGCTGAAGCGGCTGCTGCGCCCGCGCGTAGAAGCTGACACAGAAATCGGCCAGACCCTGGTGGAACTGGTGATCCGCCGCCTGAAAGATCAGGGCTACCTGAACGATTCCAGATACGCGGCGGCTTACTCCGCCTTCCGCCGCGATAACGAGAAGTTCGGCCGCCGGCGGGTAATTACCGATCTGAAGGTCAAGGGTGTGCACGCAGAGTTGATCGAGAAAGCAGTGGCTTCGGCTTACGACGAGGTCAACGAAGAGAAGCAGGCGCGCGACTATCTGCGCCGCAAGCGGCTGGCAAAACCGGCGAATCAGAAAGATGCCGCCCGCATTTTTCGCCATCTCATGCGCGCCGGGTTTGGCTCGAAGACCATCTTCACCATCCTCAAGAAATGGGACGTGGATGAGGAGACGTTGGGCGCGCTGGAAGAAGAAGGGCAAGAAGGCTAGGCGTATTACATTTTACATATTGTGATACAATGGCGGATATGAGCTCTCTCATCCAAGCCCGCCTCGATGACGAGTGCCAGCGGATCATGAAACAGTTGGTCAAAAAGACCGGTTGGACGCCCTCACAGATCGTGCGCGAAGGATTAAAAGTGCTGGCAGCGTGCCACGTTACGAATGGCAAGCGCATTATTTACGGGCAAGGCAAGTTCGCCTCGGGGGTTGGAGATCTCGCCTCGAATAAGAAGCACTTGGAAGGCTTCGGCCGGTGAGGCCTGTCCTTCTCGACACAGGTCCGATTGTCGCCCTGCTTGACCCTACGGACAGCTTTCATAGGCGTTGCGCGGATGCTCTGGCCGAAGTGCGGGCGCCGCTGGTTACCTGCGAGGCCGTGATTACAGAAAGCTGTTACCTGCTGCGCCGGATTCCGGGGGCCGCGGAAGCAGTGCTGCACAGCGTGGTCACGCGCGATTTCCTCATCCCTTCCGGACTCTCCGAGGCGGCAGTCGGGGTGCGTCGAATTCTGGTTAAATATCGAGACCGCAAGATTGACCTTGCGGATGCGGTGTTGATTCACCTGGCCAATGAATTTGAAACTTGCGACATTTTGACGCTAGACTGCGATTTCGAGATTTACCGGTGGGGAAAAAACAATCGCTTTCACCTCTTGGTGTCCCTCGGATGACGATTCGGAGCAATCTAATCTCGAATTGCGCTTTCCTCCGTGGCCTCTGTGCCCTCTGTGGTTGATCATTTAGAATTGCCTTTCATGCTTACCGGCTCTGAAATTCGCCGTAAGTTTCTGGATTTCTTTGTCCAGAAGGGGCACCGCGAGGTGCACTCGTCTTCGCTGGTGCCGGCGAATGATCCTACGCTGCTGTTCACCAATGCGGGGATGAACCAGTTCAAAGATGTGTTTCTTGGCCTGGAAAAACGCGACTACAACCGGGCCACGACCTCGCAGAAATGCGTGCGCGCCGGGGGTAAGCACAACGATCTGGAGAACGTCGGCTTCACCAACCGCCACCATACGTTTTTCGAGATGCTGGGCAATTTTTCCTTCGGAGCTTATTTCAAGAGAGACGCCATCGCTTACGCCTGGGAGCTGATTACTTCGCCGGAATGGTTTGGGATTGATAAGGCGAAGCTGTACGTAACCATTTTCAACGGCGAAGGCGGCGTGCCCCGCGATGCCGAAGCTCATGATTTGTGGCTCGGTCAGGGTGTGTCGAAGGGACGCATCTTCGAAGCCGGGCTGAAGGACAACTTCTGGCAGATGGGCGATACCGGTCCTTGCGGCCCGTGCAGCGAAATTCACTATGACATGGGGCCGGCGGCCTCCGATCAAGGCCATGCAGACTGCGCCTTTCCCTGCGACTGCGGCAGGTATGTGGAGATTTGGAACCTGGTGTTCATGCAATTTGACCGCGATGCCTCGGGCAAGCTGAATCCGCTGCCCAAGCCTTCGATTGATACCGGCATGGGGTTGGAGCGGGTGGCGGCGGTGCTGCAAGGCGTGATCTCGAACTATGAGACGGATCTGTTTGTGCCGCTGATTGAGAGAGCGGCGGAGTTGACCGGACAGCCGGGCCTTCGGCCCGGCCGGGCGGGGCAAAGCCCCGCCCCCACACAAGCAGTGGAGACTTCTGGCCGTGTGGGGACGGGGCTGGGCCCCGTCCAGGCCGAGCGTAGCTCGGCCGAGGACAGCGGAGCTGCGCTCCGCAAGACAGCCGAGGGCGGCTGTCTCCACACAGATAGTGCAGGGCACAAGTCTGCTGCTTCCCTGCGAGTGATTGCCGATCACTCCCGCGCGGCGACATTTCTGATTTCCGACGGAGTGCTGCCCTCGAACGAAGGCCGCGGCTACGTTCTGCGGAAGATTATCCGCCGGGCAATCACACATGGGCGGCTGCTGGGGCAGACGAAGCCGTTTCTGCATGAGATGGTGTTTGCTGTGCGGGATCTGATGCAGGATGCGTATCCGGAGCTAGGGGAAACTGCAGAGCGAGTGTCGAAGAATGTGCTGCTCGAAGAGTCCCGTTTTGCTCATACTCTGGATGCAGCCCTCAAGAAGATGGAAGAGTTGTTAACTGACAATCGCCTTTCAGGCGAGGAAGCATTCAAGCTCTATGACACGTTTGGCATGCCGCTCGATTTCATGCAGGATGCGGCGCGAGATCAGGGAATCGAGTTCGACCAGCGAGGCTTCGACCGCGCCATGGAGGAGCAGCGGGCCCGCGCCCGGGCGTCCTGGAAAGGCGCGGCCAAGCAGACGGCGAATCCCGCCTATCAGCAGCTTCCGAAATCGGTCTTCGAGGGCTATCGGCAGACGCGGTCGGAGAACTGTGAGGTGCTGGCCATCATCAAGAACGGGCAAGGCGCGCAGGAACTGAAAGCGGGCGAAGAAGGCGAAGTCATCCTCGATCACACGCCGTTCTATGCCGAATCGGGCGGGCAGGTGGGCGACCGGGGATGGTTGTACAGCGATGATCACAACACCGTGATTGCCGAAGTGAAAGGATGCTACTACCCGATTCAGGGAGTGCGGGCGCATCAGGTGATCGTGAAATCCCTTTTGGGAACGTCAACAACCCCACCCTCCGCAAAAAACGCGGAAGGGTGGGGCACCCGCGCGGAAGGGAGTGGCACCCGTGTTTCTCATTCATCT
>DATIYF010000128.1:0-14698 GCA_035517775.1 Terriglobales bacterium | reverse complement strand
CAGCGCCTGCCAGCCGTTCCAGTCGTTCTCGGCCAGGCCATCCTCAAGCGAGACAATGGGATAGTCACGCACCCACTTGGCCCAGAACAGGGCCATATCCTCCGAGCTCTTGGTGGATTTGTCGGATTTCTTGAAGACGTACTTGCCGTCCTGGTAGAACTCGCTGGCGGCGGGGTCGAGGGCAATGGCGACGTCGTAGCCAGGTTTAAACCCGGCCTGCTGGATGGCTTCAAGCACCACCTCGATGGCTTCGACATTGGATTTCAGCGAAGGTGCGAAACCGCCTTCATCGCCAACTGAGGTGTTGTAGCCGCGCTTCTTCAAAACGCCCTTCAGCGTATGAAAGACTTCCACCCCCCAGCGCAGGGCCTCAGAAAACGACTCCGCCCCAACCGGCATGACCATGAATTCCTGAAAGTCCACGTTGTTATCGGCATGGGCGCCGCCATTCAAAATGTTCATCATGGGCGTGGGCAAGGTGTTGGCGCCGGCCCCGCCCAGATAGCGATAGAGGGGCAATCGGTAACTGCGCGCGGCGGCGCGCGCCGCCGCCATCGAGACCGAAAGAATGGCGTTGGCCCCCAGGCGGCCTTTGTTCTCGGTGCCGTCGAGCTCGATCATTTTCTGATCGAGGGCGCGCTGGTCGCTGGCATCCATATTGGCCAGGGCGTCGGCGATCTCGCCGTTCACGTTCTGCACCGCTTTGAGCACGCCCTTGCCCAGGTAGCGTTCTTTATCGCCATCGCGCAATTCGACCGCTTCGTGCTCGCCGGTGGAGGCGCCACTGGGCACAATAGCGCGGCCCGTGGCGCCATCCGCCAGCGTGACCTCGGCTTCCACGGTGGGATTTCCCCGTGAATCGAGCACTTCGCGGGCATGAATATCAGAAATATTGGTCATGAATACCCTCTCTTTATCGTATGGAACGATTTCGCGCATGGAGCCGGAATCAAAAGACAGGGGCCGACCTGTCAGATAGCCGACGCCGGAGTAAGTCTTGCCCATGGCAGGAAACTCACGATTATAAAACAACCGTTGGCGGCGCTGGTTCGAGAGCCTGCTGAGTTATTGTCCGCGCGCAGGCGCTGCTTTACATTCGGTTGAAAGGCAGTCAGGAGGCGCAATGAGGAAACTACTCGTAGTGATCGCGGGGATGGCAATGGCCGTGGCGGCTGCGGCGCAGACCAATGTTTCGCTGCCGGCGGGCACGGCGCTGAAGGTGAAACTGGAAAACAGCCTGGCAACTTTTTCCAGCAAGAGCGGCGACCCGTTCTCTGCGCGGCTGATCGAGCCGGTGGTCATCAACGGCAAAACACTGGTTCCGGTGGGGGCGACGGTGCAGGGGCGGGTGACCAAAGTGGACGAACCCCGCCGCATCGCCGGCAAGCCGACCATCGGGATTTTTCCCGAGACCCTGGTGCTGCCCAACGGCGAGCGCTACATGCTGAATGCGGCCCTGGTAGATACCGACCGGCGAGGCGGCACTGACGTCAACACGGAAGGCCAGTTCAAAGGCAACGGCCACGATGGCAAAGACCTTACCGAAATCGGCATGGGCACCGGCGGCGGCATGCTCGCCGGCGGCCTGATTGGCGGCGGCAAAGGATTGCTGATTGGCGGGACCGTGGGCGCTACACTCACGGTGGCGCACTGGCTGGGCAAACATCGTTCGGCGATGCTGCCGGCGGGGACGGAGCTGGTGATGGAACTGAGCCGGCCGGTGGAGATGACGGCTGCAGGCGAAGGGCAGTAGAAACCTGCCCGTTCTTCTTTGCGGCTTTTGCGAGATCTTTGCGCACCCGGCGGTCAAGGCCTTGCCCTGCGCGCGCCAAACCTTCACCGCAGACAACGGAAAGAGAATCGGCCGGGAGGGCTGAAAAATGCAGCGTGAAGCTCCCGACCACAATTCGCCTGAATCCAGTTATTTTATGAGCTCGCGGTTCCCGAGGGCTTAGCTCGATGACATGAGTTCATGTTCGGGCAGAAGTTGTAGCTCAATCCACCCTTCGACGGGCAAGGCATCCAGCGGCAGGCCGGTGTGCCACAAGCTGAAGCGCAGGCGGAGTTTGCTGGAACCCGAGGCCGCCAGCAGCCAGTCCAGCGGAAGTTTGAATTCGAAATTCTTTCGCAGAGCGAGTTTTACCTCGGGAGAAACCCGCCCGGGGGCTGCCAGCGGCTGTTCGCGGTCCGAGGCGGTGACCTTCCAACCCTCCAGCCGGCCTTGTTCTACCTGGGCCTCCAGACGAAGGGCGCGGCGCGGCCGCTGGCCGGCATCAGCCCAGGACTCCAGGTTCACCACCAGATCACAGTCCATGCGCGGAACTCCGCCTACGAAATCCAGGCGGCCATAGACGTTGTTCTCATCAATGCCGGCGTGAACAGAATCGAGCAGAAAACTTTTTCCGTGCATGGAGCCGGCGCGGCGGTCGGCGGTATAGGCGGCGGCGCCCATCCACTCGAAGTAGCGCACCATATCGCCGGTCACGCGCGGGTGAATGTAGGCGGTCTGTGGCTGAAACGAGGGGCGCGCGGCCCCGCGCAGAATCGGCTGAGCGAGATAATCGGGCGGGCTGGCGCCCAGCGCCTGATAGACATTGGAGAGGTGCTTGCGATACAGCTCGTCAAACTCGCGGTCGTTGGCCGAGTGATGCTCCGGACCGTACCACCAGTTCCAGTCGCTGCCTTCGGCGATCAGGATTTCTTCGAAGGCGAGGGTGCGGTTGGCCTGCTGGGCCGAGGCTGAATTCTGGCTATAAAAATTGCGCGCCTGAAACAGATAATCCCAGGCGCGGTTATCTTCGGGCGCCCCGATCCAGACGTTGAAGTTGGCGTTGATCCAGGAGCCGGGGACCAGCGAAGCAAGCTGCCCGAAGTGCGGCTGCCGTGCGATCGCCTCGGAAACGGTCAGCGCTTCAAAACCCGGCTCGCGCTGCACGGCGTCGCAGAAGCGGCGAAGAAATTCGCGGCCTGATTTGGGATAGTATTCCCAGGCGTTTTCACCATCAAGGATGATGGGCACCATCGCATCGCGGCCCTTCGCCAGCAGCGGGCGGGCGGCCTGTTTGATGTTGTGAATCAGATGGCGGGCAGCGTCCGCCGCCTCCATGCCGGAATAGACGAACCCGATCAGGTCCGAGAGAGTGTGGTCGCGGAACAGGATGTGCATCTCCGTCTCGCCGCGTTCAAAGCGGTAGATGGTGTAGAGCTTCTCGGCCAGATCGGAGACGAGCCGGCCATCGCCGTCGCGGGCAAAGTTCAACCCCAGGCTGCGCCCCAGCACACCCTCGTCGGTAGCCATCCAGTTCACGCCCAGGCTGTGGGCAATGCCGAAGACTTCTTCCGAGACGCTGCCCTCCGAGGGCCACACGCCGGCCGGACGCATGCCGAAAACCTGTTCGTGAAGATCCAGCCCACGCAGCAACTGCTCGCGGGCGTCTTCGGGATGGCGATAACGGTTCTGGGGCAACGGCAGGCCGGGCGAAGATACCGCGCCCTGGCCGGTATCGCATAGCAGCGGCAGAATGGGATGGTAGAACGGCGAGGTGGAAATCTCGATGCCGCCCCGCTTGGCGGCCTCGGCATGGGCAGGCAGAACTTTGGCCAGCAGCTGGCGTTCGCGGTTGATCACAAAGTTCTGGTCCTCGAGAGAGAAACCGTGGCCCTTCTCGATGAGCGCCACCACTTCCGGATCCTCGAGAAAAAGTTCATCAAACCAGGCCAACTGCGACAACACCTGCAAATCGGTGTAGTCCTGGGGCTGAAAGTAGCGCTCGGCGCGCTCCGGCGAATCTCCCGCTCCGCGAAAGCGTTCCCAAAGTTCCTGGTAGCGCGGATAGCGGCCGATCATGTTCACCGGATTGGCCTGAAACAGATACTGCAGCGCGAAGCGGCGCTCTTCCGGCGTCAGCTCCCGGGCCGGCTTGGCCGCTGCGTTGAGGAATGGGTCGTTGGCCGTGCCGGCAACGTAATCCTGAATCTGCCAGATGAGCGAAGGAACCAGATTGAAGGTCTGATGAACGCTGGGAAACTCATCCAGCAGCTTGACCATGCCGTAATAGTCCTTCAAGGCGTGCAGCCGCACCCAGGGCAACCGGTATTCTCCCGTGACCAGGTCCTTGTAGAAAGGCTGATGCTGATGCCACAGTATGACGACGCGAACGGCGGGCATAACTGATTTTGCCAGTCTAGCATGAGGGCAGAGCGGCCAAGAGGGCCCTGGCGGGGAACCGGGGCATTGATTCCCACGTATTTAAGGTCGTACCATTTTGGAGAGGGAGGTGGCTCCCATGCATCTACTCGCGATCCTCTTCTTCCCCTTCTTTGGCTTCGGCTTCGTGATGTACTTTCTCCCCTCGATCATTGCGCTGGCGCGCAGCAAGCGCGACACACTGGCCATCGTCCTGCTGAATTTTTTCCTGGGATGGACGCTCATCGGCTGGGTGGTGGCCCTGATCTGGGCTCTGAAGGCCGACGTAGTGGTGGTTTACCGCTGAAGTTGCAGTAGCGCCCCGGGCCGGGTCCGGTCAACGACGCGGGCCAGCGCGCCTTAGTGTCGGTCGCGCGGCCCCTTGCCCCCAGTGCGGATTCAGCGTTCGTACACTCCCGCCATCCGGTACACTGGAAACCGGCATCCAAAGCAGTCTGTGAACATGACCACGACCCCAACCGCTCCCGTTCGCCACGATTTCAGCCTGCTCAGCGCGGACGATCTCCACCTGTTTAACGAAGGCCGCCATTACCGCGCCTACGAGAAGTTGGGCGCGCATCTGGCGAGCGTGAATGGCGAACTGGGGACGTCTTTTGCGGTTTGGGCCCCCAATGCCCGCGAAGTCTCCATCATCAGCCACTTCAACGAGTGGACTCCGGGCCTGCACAGGCTGGAGCCGCGTGGCAGCTCCGGCATCTGGGAGGGTTTTCTGCCCGGAATTTTGCAGGGCACGCTCTACAAGTTTCACATTGTTTCGCAGCACCACGGGTACGAGGCGGATAAGGCTGATCCCTACGGCATTCTCCACGAAAAGCCGCCGCGGACCGCCTCCGTGGTATGGGACTTGGGTTATGAATGGGGTGACCGGCAATGGATGGATGCGCGCGCGCAGCACGACTCGCTGCACGCCCCCATCGCTATCTATGAAGTTCATCTCGGCTCCTGGATGCGGGTGCCGGAAGAGCACAATCGCCCCCTGACCTATCGCGAGATGGCGCCCCGCCTGGCAGAGTACGTCGAGCGCATGCAGTTCACTCACGTGGAATTTCTGCCCGTGATGGAGCATCCCTTCTATGGTTCATGGGGATACCAGACGACGGGGTATTTTGCTCCCACTTCCCGCTACGGCACGCCGCAGGATTTCATGTTCCTGGTGGATTACCTGCATCAGCACGGAATCGGCGTGATTCTCGACTGGGTGCCATCGCATTTTCCCTCCGATGGTCATGGGCTGGCGTATTTCGATGGCACGCATCTCTACGAGCACGCCGATTGGCGCAAGGGCTTCCATCCGGATTGGAACACTTACATCTTCAATTACGGCCGCAATGAGGTGCGCAGCTTTCTGATGTCGAGCGCTATGTTCTGGCTGGAGAAATATCACGTGGATGGACTGCGCGTGGATGCCGTGGCTTCCATGCTTTATCTCGATTACTCGCGGCGCGAGGGCGAGTGGATCCCTAATCAGTACGGCGGGCGCGAAAATCTGGAAGCCATTGACTTTCTTCGGCAGTTCAACACCGAAGCCTATAACGAGCATCCCGGCATACAGACTTTCGCCGAGGAAAGCACCGCCTGGCCCATGGTTTCGCGGCCCACCTACATCGGCGGATTGGGTTTCGGCATGAAGTGGGACATGGGCTGGATGCACGACACGCTGCAATACTTCTCCCAGGATCCGTTGTTCCGCGGCTATCACCAGAATGAGCTCACGTTCCGCATGATTTACGGCTTCACCGAAAATTTCGTGCTGCCGCTGTCGCACGACGAAGTGGTGCACGGCAAAGGCTCGCTGATCGGCAAGATGCCGGGCGACGAGTGGCAGCGCTTTGCCAATCTGCGCTTGCTTTACGGTTACATGTACGGCCAGCCGGGAAAGAAGCTGCTGTTCATGGGCGACGAATTCGGCCAGGTGCGGGAGTGGACTCACGACGCCAGCCTGGAGTGGCATGTGCTGCAGTATCCCGTGCATCGCGGGGTGCAGCTGTGGGTGGAGCAGCTCAACCGCGTGCTGCAGCAGGAGCCGGCGCTGCATGAACTCGACAGCGATCCGGCCGGCTTTGAATGGATTGACTGCAACGATGGCGCAGCCAGCGTGCTCACCTTTCTGCGCAAGGGAAAGGCCGACCACGAGAGGGTGCTGGTCATCTGCAACTTCACGCCGGTGCCGCGCGAGAACTATCGCGTGGGCGTGCCCGCCGGCGGGTACTGGCGCGAGCTGCTCAACAGCGACGCTACCGATTATGCCGGCAGCGGCATCGGCAACAAGGGCGGAGTTCTCGCAGAATCCAAGCCCGCCCACGGACGGCCATATTCCCTCAATATGACTTTGCCCCCGCTGGCAGTGCTGTTCCTCAAGATGCAGTAGGAAGACACCTCGAAAATCCTAACCACCCTGTCATTGCGAGGAGCGCAGCGACCAGGAATCTGCTTCTTGTGCCAATCCTGGCGACAAGCAGAGGTCTCCCAGCGCTCGCCAGGCTTCGCAAAGCCGCTTACCCCAAAGGAATGACGCCGGCCAATGCGGGTGCGCCTTCCTCTACGTGCACCGGGTTCCGCAGCGGTCTGCCGTAGCCCTCGGCCGAGACCTGCATCACGTCCCCATTCTGCAAGCGGATGTCGTCGCTGAAACTCAGGCAATCGGTGCCAAAGAAGTGCACGTGAACATCCCCGCACCGCCGATGGGCCGCGTATTTGAAATGGTGATGTTCAATATTCGCCAGGCTGTGGCACATTTCCGACTCTCCGCTGCGAAAACCCTTGTTCCAGAGGACTTCTCCATTGCGCTCGATGCTGACCGCCACGGGCACCGAATCAAACTGCGGATCAACCACCAGTTCCGGCCCCAGCGCACAGGTGCGCAGTTTGGAGCCGGCCAGGTTCAGATAGTTCTTCTTTTCGAATTGATGATCGGAAAATTCGTTTCCCACGGCCAAGCCAAGCCGATAGGGCTGGCCTTTGGGGCCGACCACATAAACGCCCGCGATCTCGGCCTCCTCGCCACCATCCTGCGCGTACCACGGAATCTCGAGCGGCTCGCCGTGCGCGCGCAACATGCTCCCATTGCCCTTATAGAACCACTCGGGAGGGGTTCCGATGCTGCCCGGCGCGGGCCGCCCCCCTTCCACACCCCAGCGAAACATTTTCATGCTGTCGGTGAGGTCCTCATCTTTGCCGGCGTGCATGGACTGCCGATTACGCGCGCTGCCGAGATGAGTCAGCCCGGTACCGGAGATCAAACAACGGGAGTAGTCCTCCGGATGCTCGATTGCGGGAAGCAGTTTCCAGCCTGATTCTCCGCGATAGATGGGATCGTAGCTGAGCACCTCTCGCCGCGCCCGTTGCCGCGCCGCGTCGCTGAGCTTCATTCCGCCGGCAATGGCGATCTGCGCCAGCCCGTAAATCGAGGAGCAGGAATCGAGCAGACGCAGGTTCGGCTCCTCCACCAGTCCCACCCGCCGGATATTTCCTTCCTTGATTTGAACCAGCCGCGTCATCAGTTTCTTCCCGGAATCGACTGAATCACTCGATGATTTCGAATTGCCCCAGGCCAGACTCATTCACCGTCAATCCCAGGCCTGGCGT
Organism: Terriglobales bacterium; assembly: GCA_035517775.1. Taxonomy (GTDB): domain Bacteria; phylum Acidobacteriota; class Terriglobia; order Terriglobales; family Acidobacteriaceae; genus DATIYF01. The sequence continues at coordinate 6,906 of DATIYF010000128.1, read as the reverse complement.
ATTTTCATCGAGGTCAATACTTCCGTTGTCGGCTCGAGGCTCGCCATGAAAGAGGTACCAGAACAGCTCGTTTCCCACCTCGACATCTACAACCGGAAAATATTCCGCCATCGGCGAATTGAAGCTCGCCATTACCAGGTGATAGTTGTGCATCTGGCCGGCATGGGGAATCACAGGCACGGAATGCGCTTCGGCCAGGGCCGCGATCTTACGCGCCTGGGTGAGGCCGCCAACGCGGTTGGTATCGAACTGGATGTAGTCCACAGCCTTCGCCTCCAGCAATTCCCGAAAGCCGTAGAGAGTGAATTCGTGCTCTCCGCCCGCGATCGGAACCTGCCCGCGCGACTTCAACTCAGCATAACCAGGAATGTCATCAGGAATGACCGGCTCTTCCAGCCAGCGCAGATGAAAAGGCCCCAGCAAGGGCAGCATGCGCTTGGCGTAATCGAGCGTCCAGCCCATGTAGGCGTCCGCCATTAAGTCAATTTCGTCGCCAATCGCCTCGCGCACGGTTCGCACCAGCTCCAGGTTGCGCTGCATGCCCCGGGCTCCGTCGGCAGGCCCCCATCCGAAGCGCATTTTCATCGCCCGGTATCCTTCCTCTTTATAGCGCCGGGCCTCCGTCGCCAGGTCGTTCAATTCCACGCTGTAAAGGCGCGAGGCATAAACCGGAATGCGCGCCTTGGTGCGGCCGCCCAGCAAGCGGTAAACCGGCTGCTTTGCCGACTTGCCGAGAATGTCCCAGAGCGCAATATCGAGCGCGCTGATCGCCACCATGCCCAGGCCCTTGCGTCCGAAAGCCATGGTCTTGCGGTACATGTGCTGCCACAGCCGTTCGATCTCCCATGGATCCTGGCCGATGAGCAGCGGCTTGAGGTAAAGATCAATTACTTGTTTCGCGGCCTGCGGGGCCAGAGCGGCGTTGCCCAGGCCGGCGTGCCCATCATCCGTGAATATCTCAACCAAAAGCCAGCCGTGAAAGGTAAAGGTCTGCATAGAGGACTGCGGTAGCTCCAGCAGGTCCATGGGATTGGTGCAGAAATGCGGCGGCAAAGGGACGGTCTTGCCGCGCCAGCGCACCACCCGGGTGCGAATCTCGGTAATTCTCATGAGGCGCCCTCACAACCAAGAGTGTGATTCAGTGCCAAAGGTTCGACCGCCGGCACCGAGGCAAGAATGATGGCGAATGCCACCACGTGCAGCGTGCCCGCCAGAGCGAATACTGTGCCATAGCCAAAGCCGCGATCCAGAAGGTAGCCAGCCAGTTCGCCGAAAGCCACCCCGCCCATGGCCCCGCCGAATCCGACGAGCCCAGCAACCGATCCAACAACACTTTGCGGAAACAAATCTGCCGGCAGAACCATGACCAGAGTGGACCAGGACTGTTGCCCGAAATACGCAACACAAAACAGAACGATCGCCCACGAAACCGCCACATGCGGAATGAGAACCACGAAAGGCATGAGCGCGGCGCTCAGTCCAAGCGCAGTCTTGCGCGCCGCCCCCAGCGAAAAATGGCGGCTCACCAGGTAGCTGGAGAATCCTCCTCCCAGCAGGCAGCCCACGCCGGCGGCCGCGCTCGGCATCCATGCGAAAGTTCCGACCGCCTTAATATCAAAGCCGCGGGCGTCGTACAGATATTTCGGCAGCCAGAAGAGATAGAAAAACCAGGCCGCATCGCTGAGGAACTTGGCCGTTACCAGCCCCCAGGTTTCGCGGATGCCGAATAAACGAAACCATGCCAGCGGCGGCGCGTGCGACCCGGCCGCGCTCCCGCTGATTGGGTGGGAGATGGCGGAATTCGGCGCCGCAGGAAACAGCCGCCAGGCGAGCGTCCAGAGGGCGCCGAAGCAGCCGGTGATGATGAAGATCCAGCGCCAGCTGGCGTGAAGCAAAACAATCGCGATCAGCGGAGGCGCCACCACCGCTCCCACTGCAGTTCCGGCGTTGATGATCCCCATGGCCGTCGCCCGTTCCTGCGCCGGAAAAAATTCCGAAACCGCGCGCGTGGCCGCGGGAAAGCCCCCGCCCTCGCCCATGCCAAGCAAGAAGCGGCTGGCGAGCAAAAGCGCGAAGCCCGTGGCCAGAGCGTGGCTGGCGCAGGCCAGCGACCAGAACAGCATGATGACCGTGAACCCCAGGCGCGTTCCCAGGACGTCCACCAGTTTGCCGCCGCCGGCATACATGAGCGCGTAGGAGACCAAAAACGCCGACTGCAGTGCGGAAAACTGGCTGTTGTTCAGGGGAATGTCGCGGCTGATGGATTGAACCGCCACCGGGAGGGTTTGCCGGTCCAGATAGCTGATGGCAATGGCGACGCTGACCAGAATGGCGATTCGCCAACGCAAAAATCACTCTCCGCGATGCCAGGCTTGAGAAAGAATGAGGAATGCGGAATTATACAAGCCGGCTTGGGAAAGCGTTTACTCAGAAAACCAGATGCGTGAAGGCCATACCTGCTCCGGAGAACGCCCAGAGGGCGATCTTTCTACATCGAAATCCCACCCTGGCCGCAAAGAACCCGGCCAGGATGGGGTTTCCGCGCTTAGGCCGCCAGATCGAAGCGATCCGCGTTCATCACCTTGGTCCAGGCCGCCACGAAGTCCGTCACGAACTTCTCTTTCGCGTCGGAGCTTCCATAGACTTCCGCCAGCGCCCGCAACTGCGAGTGCGAACCGAAGACCAGGTCAACCCGGCTGGCCGTCCACTTGACCTTGTTCGTCTTGCGGTCGCGGCCCTGGTAAACCGCGCCCGAGCCATTGGATTCAGTGGAGGGCTGCCATTGCGTGCCCATATCGAGCAGGTTGACGAAGAAGTCGTTGGTCAGCATCTCGGGCCGCTTGGTAAAGACGCCGTGCTTCGACTTCCGGGCATTTGTGCCCAGCACGCGCAGACCGCCCAGCAGGACCGTCATCTCAGGCGCGGTCAGCCGCAACAACTGCGCCTTATCCAGCAACAGTTCCTCCGGAGAGAGGCGCTGTTTGCCGCGCACGTAGTTGCGGAAGCCATCCGCCTTGGGTTCCAGTGGTTCGAACGACGCCACGTCGGTTTGTTCCTGCGACGCGTCCATGCGCCCCGGCGTGAAGGGGACCTTTACCTTGTGGCCCGCCTTTTTCGCCGCTTCTTCAATGCCGACGCAGCCACCGAGCACGATCAAGTCGGCCAGCGAGACCTTCTTGCTGCTGGACTTGTTGAATTCCGCCTGGATTGCCTCCAGCTTGGCCAGCACCTTCGTCAGTTCAGCCGGCTGGTTCACTTCCCAATCCTTCTGGGGAGCGAGGCGCAGGCGCGCGCCGTTTGCTCCGCCGCGCTTGTCGGAACCGCGGAAGCTTGACGCCGAAGCCCAGGCGGTCGAGACCAGCTGCGAAATCGAAAGCCCGGATTTGAGAATTTTGGCCTTCAGGGCAGCAATCTCCTTCTCGCCGATGACCAGCTTGGGGTTGGCAGCGGGAATGGGATCTTGCCAGGGCAGGTGCTCCTTCGGAACCAGCGGCCCAAGATAACGCACAATCGGGCCCATGTCTCGATGCGTCAGCTTGAACCATGCCCGGGCAAAGGCATCGGCGAATTGATCGGGATGTTCATAGAAGCGCCGCGAAATCTTCTCGTAGGCCGGGTCAAAGCGCAGCGAGAGGTCCGTGGTCAGCATGGTGGGTGCATGGCGCTTGGAGCGATCATGCGCGTCCGGAACCGTACCCGCGCCGGCGCCATTTTTCGGAGTCCATTGATGCGCGCCGGCTGGGCTCTTGGTCAATTCCCAGTCGTACTTGAATAGATTTTCGAAGAAGTTGTTGCTCCACTTAGTAGGTGTCGTGGTCCAGGTTACTTCCAGGCCGCTGCCAATGGTGTCGGCCCCGCAACCCTTTCCAAATTTATTCTTCCAGCCCAGGCCTTGCAGTTCGATCTCCGCGGCTTCGGGTTCGGCACCCACGTAGTCCGCGGGAATGGCGGCGCCATGGGTCTTGCCAAAGGTATGTCCGCCGGCAATCAGTGCCACCGTTTCTTCGTCGTTCATAGCCATGCGGTGGAAGGTTTCCCGGATGTCGCGCGCCGCCGCCACCGGGTCCGGCTTTCCATTCGGTCCCTCCGGATTCACGTAAATCAAGCCCATCTGCACCGCGCCCAGAGGATTCTGAAGATCGCGGACGCCGCTGTAGCGTTCGTCTCCCAGCCAGGTGCCTTCCGGCCCCCAGTTCACCTCTTCCGGCTCCCAAACATCGGCGCGGCCGCCGCCGAAGCCGAAGGTCTTGAAGCCCATGGATTCGAGCGCGACGTTGCCGGCAAGAATCATCAGGTCGGCCCAGGAAATTTTGCGGCCGTATTTCTGCTTGATCGGCCACAGCAGCCGGCGCGCCTTATCCAGGTTCACATTGTCGGGCCAGCTGTTGAGCGGGGCAAAGCGCTGCTGGCCGGCTCCGGCGCCGCCGCGCCCATCGTCGATGCGGTAGGTGCCGGCGCTGTGCCACGCCATGCGGATGAAGAGCCCGCCGTAGTGTCCGAAGTCGGCTGGCCACCACTCCTGCGAATCGGTCATCAGAGCATGCAGGTCCTTGATCACCGCTTTCAGATCGAGGGTCTTGAACTCTTTGGCGTAGTCGAACTCCTCGCCCATGGGATTCGAAAGGCTGGAGTGTTGATGCAGAACCTGAAGGTCGAGCTGGCTCGGCCACCAGTCGCGGTTGGTGGGCGCCGAGGCGCCGTGGTGGAACGGGCACTGGGCCCCGTTGGTCTTGTTCTTTTCCTGATTCTCGGGAGAAACCGTTCCTGACGAAGAAGCGAGCGTATTTTCCATGTGGCTTGTCGGTTCCATATCTTTTTCCTTTTACGTTAGTGAATAGAGCTGTGATGATCTGCGAACCCTTCCACCTGCGGTTCGCAGCGATGGGTTGTCGCCGCGTTTTCTGGAGCGGCTTGGTCCAGGCATTCTGAGGCCTAACGGGAAGCGCGGCGCCGCGCACACTTCGCGCACAGCCCGCGGAAAATCAGTTGGCATTCGCGCACCACTCGCCTGCCCAGCGAACGGGAAGCCGGGTGCGGCACGTCGTACCAGTCCACGTCTTCTACACTGCCGCAGCGGTCGCAGATGAAATGGTGATGACGCATGCCGGTCACATCGAAGCGGCCGGCGCGGCCCTCGGCCGCCACCTCGCGCACCAGGCCCGCTTTCACCAGGTCGCGCAGATTGTTATAAGTTGTGGCCCGGGAAGAGCGCGGGTCCACGCGATTCACCGCTTCAAAAATTTCCGCCGCCGTGGGATGCCCCTTATGGTCCATGAGGAATGCCATCACGGCGTAGCGCTGCGCCGTGCAGCGCAGTCCGCCGCTCTCTAAAGACCGCTTGATCGTTCCGGCATCCACGGGAAACTTTAGATTATATCTAATCTGATATTTTGTCTAGAGTGTATTGCCTTGGATGTAGCGGGTTTCCTTCGCGAACCTTCGTGCTCTTTGTGGTTCAATGCCTTTCTGGGCGGCCGCGCAAAACTGACGCCCTACGGCGCTTTCCTGGCTGAGGCTGCCCGCTTCAGCAGCGCACCCGATCGCATGCGCTGGCACACCTGATCAAACTCCGGGAGCGGTCCGCGCCAGCGCAAGTCGTCTACATTGTGGAAAACCGGGGCGTCGGTCCGCAGCGTAGCCAGCCGGCGGAACAGCAGAGCTTCTTCCCAGGCGCCGAACAGCGATTCCGAAAGCCGCCGCGCCCGCTTGATGGAAGGCGCCCACGCCCGCCAGTCTTTCGGGATCTCTTCCAGCCGCGGATACTGCGACAGAACCGCCGCCGCCGCTTTCTCTCCCCAGCCGGAAATGCCAGGGTAGCCGTCGGCGCTGTCGCCCACCACCGCCAGATAGTCAGGAATGGACGCCGGCCCAACCCCGAAGCGGGCCACCACCCCGGCTTCATCCCGCACGGCGTTTTTTCTGCGATCGAGTTGCACGATGCGCGTGCCGCTTACAGTTTGCGCCAGGTCTTTGTCGGGCGTGCAGATCAGAACTTGCTCCACCCTGGCTTCGAGCACGGCCTTGGTCGCGGCAGAGGCGAGCGCATCATCGGCCTCGAACTCCACCATCGGCCACACCAGCACGCCCATGGCCTGCAGCGCCTCTTCGAGAGTGGGGAACTGCGACAGCAACTCCGGCGGCACGCCTTCGCTGGTCTTGTATCCCGGATAAAGCTGGTTACGGAACGACTCGACCACGTGATCGGTGGCGACGCCCATATGCGTCACGCCCCCCTCGATCATGGAGAGCACAGAATTCAGCACTCCCCGCACGGCGCCAATTTCCTGGCCGTTTACATCGCTTGCCCCGGGCACCGCGAAAAAATGGCGGAACAGTTCGTAGGTGCCGTCAATCAGGTAAACCTTCATGGTGGAATATAGTGTCGCACTTCAGGGGCAAGAGGGTTGGTGGCGCGGTTGGCTGGGCTCTTATCGCAGTTCTTTGAGAATGCCCTCAATATCGCGCCCGCCAGAGGTCTTTTCGCCAGTGCCTGGTGCCCCAGGTTCGCGAGCGCTCTTTGCGAGCTAACCTGGGTAAAGAAATATCCTCGCGCTCCCTCCCACGCCTTGAGTCTCCCGATCCCGCGCTGTCCACTCGGACTCGATCTCCACGACTCCCGTTTCCCGGAAAGCATAATGGCGGAAACTGCTCCATTTCCATTCCGCCGCTTCTTTTACCAGCCCCCGCTTCACCGGGTTGCGGTGCAGGTATCTCAGCTTGACCTTGAATTCCTCAGCGTCACGAACGTTCCGATCATGATATCGCTTCTGCCAGAAAGAACCCGGCTCTGCCGTTGCCGGGACTGCACTCGCTTGGCGAAACTGAGCTTGAGGAGGTGAAGCGCATCGGCCAGGGTTGCACCGGGAGGTTCGTTTACCAATAAATGCACGTGCTCAGGCATGACGA
>DATIYF010000127.1:0-13714 GCA_035517775.1 Terriglobales bacterium | reverse complement strand
GGTCATCACGTGCTCGACATCCGGCGATAGAGTGGCCTTCACAAACCCGCTGATCGTCTCAACTGTCGTATCGGGAACATGCTGCAAGCGCAGCTTCCCGCCGCGCTGTACGGCACCCATCACGACCCTCTTCTGCTTCTTCGCAAACTTGGCCCCTTTGCCGCGCACTCTGGCGCCCACATACGTTTCGTCAATCTCGACGATCCCACCTAGCAGAGTGGGATTGCCGTCTTTCATGCACTCGCGGATGCGATGGTTCAAGTACCACGCCGTCTTGTATCCGCCGATGCCAAGATCGCGCTGCAACTGCTTTGCGCTGATTCCCTTTCTTGCATTCAGAATTAGACCGATAGCGTGGAACCAAACTATGAGCGGAAGATGCGAGTCGGCAAACAGAGTGCCAGTGGTCGGCGAGAACTGCTGATGACAATCCTTGTTGAGACACAGATAGAACCAAGGTCGCTTGTTCTTCGATTCAGCCGTCCGCACGATGCGCTTTATGTCTTTGTCGCCGCAGGTAGGGCAGCGAACCGCGCCGTCGGGCCAACGCATCTTCTCGACGTACTCAAGGCACTGTTCCTCGGTAGAGAATTTTATGAAAATTTCCCTGATGCTGGTGGGCTTGGGATTCACTCGTTCGGCCATGCAGCTCACTTTAGTGCAATATTCTATTTGTGTCAAGTGAATAACCTTCCCAGATAGTTACTCCCGCTTCCACAGCGGGCGCGGGTATTCTCGCAGCATGGGGGTTTCGGTCTCGCTGCTGGCTTCGGGCAGTCGGGGTAACAGCGCCCTGATTGCCAGCGCGCGCACCCGCATTCTGCTGGATGCGGGCATCTCCTGCCGCGAAACTTTCAAGCGCATCAAGGCCATTGGCGGCGACCCGCGCGGGCTCAGCGCCATCCTCATTACCCACGAGCACTCCGATCACGTTTATGGGCTGATGACGCTGGCGCGCAAGCTGGAAGTGCCGGTTTTCATGACGGCGGCGACGCACCATGCCTGGAGGCGGGCGCTGCGAGATGAAAGCGGCGAGGCGCCAAGGCTCGAGCGGCTGGAAATTTTTTCTGCCGGGCACAGCTTTCACATCGGCGACATTGAGGTGGCGCCGTTCACCATTCCACATGACGCCGCCGATCCGGTTGGACTGACCTTCCGCGCGGAGGGGGTGAAGATCGGCTTCGCCACCGACCTTGGTTATCTTCCCCCCAACGTCTGCGACCATCTGCACGGCTGCGATGTGCTGGCGCTCGAATCGAACCACGATCTCGAAATGCTGCGCGCCGGGCCCTATCCCTGGGCGGTGAAGCAGCGCGTGGCCAGCCGGGTGGGGCACCTTTCGAATGAGGCCCTCGCGGAATTCCTGAACGGCGATTATGATGGGAGGGCCGCGTATGTGGTGCTGGCTCACCTCTCCGAGCACAACAACCATCCCGAACTGGCTCGGGGAGCAGCAGAGAAGGCCCTGGGCTCACGGCAGTCTCTGCTGTGGAACCGCATCCTGCTGGCGGCCCAGGGTGAGCCGATGCAACCAATCCAGTTGTAAGTCATCTGTGAAAGAGTATGAGCCAGTGCGTTGACCCGGTGGTGGGCAAGATTCTGGCGGGCTGGCGGTACGATATTTCCGGCCTTGCGCCGGAAATGCGCGGCGACTACGAGCACCATTTTTCCGTTTGTGAGCACTGCCGCTCGCGGCAGCGCCTGCACCGCACCATTGATCTTTCGCTGATTGCGCTGGCTTCGGTCTCCGCTGGAGTGTTTTTGCTGGCCTTTGGCGTGATTCGCCACTTTGGCCCGCGCCATGCTTTCTGGCTGGAGCTGGCGGCGCTGGCCGGGTTCGCCTTTTCCGCTTTGATGTGGCTGGTGGTGGCCGTGGCTACGCCGGCTCCCACCACCATGGTGGATGTGGCCATGCTGGGCGCCCGCCACGTGCACGACCGCCTGCCGCCCGAGATCCGCGAGCGCCTGCCGGAGGAGCTGCGAGTGAAGATCAGCGGACAGCCGTAGGAGTTTCCGTTCTTAGCCCGCTCTCAATTCGGGAGAAGTGCGCGGCGCAGGCAACCCGGCGCGGTTGACGCCCCTCAAACTCAGTGCTTATCATATGCGATTGTCTCATTTGCAGGAAGGTCATTCGGAAAGCGGCCCGCGGGCCGGGAAACCGCACTACATGGATAAAAAGAAGTTGGAATACTTCCGCAAGAGGCTGGAAGCGCGGCAGCAGGAGCTGCGCCGCATGGTCTCACGCACCGAGCAGGATGGGCGCACCGCCGACGAAGACTCGGCGCAGGATATTGCCGACCGCGCCGCCAGCTCTTACAACAAGGAATTTCTCTTTCACCAGAGCAATAATGACCGCCAGCTGCTGCAGATGGTCGAGAGCGCGCTGGAGCGGCTGCGCGAAGGCACCTTCGGCGAGTGCATCTCCTGCGGGCGCGAGATCAACAGCAAGCGCCTGGAAGCAGTGCCCTGGACCCGCCACTGTATTGCCTGCCAGGAAAAGCTGGAGCAAGGCACGCTGGAAGAAGCCTCGCGGTAAGGTGAACGGGCGGCTACTGACGGCAGCCTCGGTCGCAGACGACGAAGCTGGCACCTTCAAACCGAGTGTTTCGTTAGGAGGCGGTCCGCGCCCCCAAACACAGCTCGCGCCGAAGGGGCCACAAAATCAAAAGAATCGCCGCCTTATCCATTGGTGCGCTCGGGCTGGCCGGGGTGGGTTTCAGTGCCGGCCGCAGCTATCCGCATCACCACTATGAGAGACTGAGCGTCAACGGCGAAGCCTTATATGACCAGTCCACCGGCCGCGCTTGTCGCCCTATGGTTTCACGAACTGCCAAGCAAGACGCCTCCGACCAGACGGGGGCGGCGGACCGAGGGGCAGGCGCCCGGCTTTCTGAACTAAGAGACGTCCCACAGGTGACCTGGGACGACCCACCGAGAGACCCATTGCCACAATGCGGAAGCGAGTAGGCCAGCTGCGCCCACTCAGTCGCAACCAGAGACCGGATTCGGAACATGGACGATATCCGGCCTTCCAGCGCGCGGCCAGCGACGCCCTGTTCACTGTTCACAAGCTCTAAACCCAATCGCTTAGGTTATGTGGTAAAACTAATCCCGTGGCCGGCAGTTCACAGATTTGCGGGACTGCGCGTGGTGATCTACCCGAACGACCACCGCCCGGCACATGTTCACGTGATCGGAAGGCGGCTGTGAAGCGGTCTTCAAATTGAACTATTCGGCAGGCCCCGTGCAGCTCCGCGAGAATTACGGTTTCTCGCGGAAAGAAATCAGGCGCATCCGGGCCGAGTTGGCAGGGCACCTAGAAGATCTGGGCCGGGCATGGGAGGAGACTCATGGAATTGCATGACAACTTCGAGCTGTCAAACCAGCGTGCCAAGCAAATGTCAACGACAGTCCCGAGGGCAGTCTCTGCGCACTACGACCGCAAGAGCGGGCGCATCGTGATCCATCTCAGTTCGAAGTTGATCGTCAGCTTCTCACCACGCGATGCACAAGGACTGGAGCATGCCAGGCCATCCCAGCTTGAAGAAATCGAGATCAGCCCCTCGGGCTTCGGAATTCATTTTCCCAGGCTGGATGCGGATCTCTACGTGCCCGGCCTTCTGGAGGGATTTCTGGGCTCACACAAATGGATGGCGGCCCGGCTCGGACAAGTTGGCGGCCAATCCAGAAGCCGGGCTAAGAAAGCCGCCTCTCGGGCGAACGGCAAGCTCGGCGGCAGACCTCGCAAAGCGGCGGCCCGATAGCCCTCGGACACCTTGTGATTTCCAGCGCAGCGGGAAATCTGCTTCCTCTTCGGAGGGCAGATTCCACGTCGCTGCGATCCTCGGAATGAGAAATGCGAAAGAACTGGTGCAAAACAAACGACGAGCGCAAACCCCATTACAGCGGTATGTTCCCATGCTTCTTGGGCGGGTTTTTGTCGCGCTTGGTTTCGAGCATCTCCAGCGCCTGGATCAGTTTCTTGCGGGTCTCGCGCGGCTGGATCACGGCATCCACAAAGCCGCGGTCGGCGGCAACGTAAGGATTGGCAAAGCGCTCGCGGAACTCTTCAATCTTTTTCTGTCGAGCCGCTTCGCGATCTTCAGCTTTATCCAGCTCGCGCCGATAGACAATATCTACCGCGCCCTCCGGCCCCATCACGGCAATCTCGGCCGTGGGCCAGGCATAGTTCACATCGGTGCGGATATGCTTCGACGCCATCACGCAATAGGCCCCGCCGTAGGCCTTGCGCGTAATCACCGTGACCTTGGGCACAGTCGCCTCGGCAAAGGCGAAGAGCAACTTGGCGCCGTGCTTGATGATGCCGCCGTGCTCCTGCGCCGTACCCGGCAGAAATCCCGGGACATCTTCAAAGGTCACCAGCGGAATGTTGAAGCAGTCGCAGAAGCGCACGAAGCGCGCGCCTTTGATCGAGGCATTGATATCGAGCGTGCCCGCCAGCACCGCCGGCTGGTTGGCCACGATTCCCACCGGGCGTCCGTTCAGCCGGGCAAACCCCACCACAATGTTTTTTGCGTAGTGCTCGTGCACCTCGAAGAAGTAGCCGTCATCCACCACGCTGTGGATCACGTCTTTCATGTCGTAGGGCTGGTTCGACTGGCCGGGCACAATACGGTCGAGCTTCTCATCGGCGCGGTCCATGGGATCGCTGCAGGCTTTGCGCGGAGGGTCATCGAGGTTGTTCGAGGGCACAAAGCTCAACAGCTCGCGCACCATGGAAAGGCATTCCGCATCGTCGCGGGCCACGAAGTGCGCCACCCCCGAGGTTTCGTTGTGCGTCATGGCGCCGCCCAGCTGGTCTTTGCTCACTTCTTCGTGGGTCACCGTCTTGATCACGTCCGGCCCGGTGATGAACATGTAGGAGGTGTGGTTCACCATGAAAATGAAATCTGTGATGGCCGGCGAATACACCGCGCCTCCGGCGCACGGGCCCAGGATGGCGGAAATCTGCGGCACCACGCCGCTGTACAAAGTGTTGCGCAGAAAAATGTCGGCGTAGCCACCGAGCGAGACCACGCCTTCCTGAATGCGCGCGCCGCCGGAGTCGTTGAGCCCGATCACGGGCGCGCCCATCTTCCCCGCCAGATCCATGATCTTGACGATCTTGGCGGCGTTGGTTTCCGAGAGCGAGCCGCCGAACACGGTGAAGTCCTGCGCGAAGACAAACACCAGCCGCCCTTCGATGCGCCCGTAGCCGGTGATGAAACCGTCGCCGTAATACTTCTGCTCGGGCATGCCGAAGTCGGCGCAGCGGTGGGTGACCAGCTTATCGGTCTCTTCGAAGCTGCCTTCGTCCAGCAAAAACTCAATGCGCTCGCGGGCCGACATTTTGCCTTCTTTGTGTTGTCGCTCGCGGCGCTGCGCTCCGCCGCCTTCTTCGGCCAGCCGGTCGCGCTTTTTAAGTTCGGCCAGCTTCTGTTCCAGATTCATGGCCTGATGATTATAGGGGAGAGGCAGGTACGATTCCGGGCACAATGCCGCAGGCGGACTTAAGGCAGCCGGAGAGACCCGGGGGACGCCGAGATCTCGCGGAGGGCGCAAAGACAAGCGGCTGCTGGCTAATCCAAGGCTGAGCCGAGCGGCTGATAGCGATAGCGCTTGCCATCCCAAAAGGTGACCGAGATGGTTTTATCGTCATTGATTTCTTCCGCGTAAATCCCCATCACCATTTTCTTCTTCAACTCGAGCTTCTTCACGCTGATCTGCCGGAAGGGCAAGTTTACGATGACAAATTTCGCCTTGGGCGTGGCCGCGCGCCAGGCCTCCGGGCCTGAGCCGTGGATGATGAGCAGCACTACACCGCGCATGTTTGGGTCCTCGGTCGCGAACTGCGTAGTGATTTTCGGGTCGCTGTAACCCAGGTAGGTGTAGTAGGGATCAATTACCTGAAAGCTGTACTGCGCGGCATCCATGAGCGGGTTCGTGCAGCGGCCGGCGATCACAATGTCATCCACGCCGTCGCCATCCAGGTCGGCCACTTGCGGCACCGGACCTGGCAGGATCGTGCAGGTGGCGCCGAATTGTTTCTGCACGAAGTCGTTGTCCACGGCCGAAGCCGGCTTCGGCGCCGATGACTGGGCAAGGCAGCAGAGAGCCGACAAGAAGAGAAGAGGCACAAGGAACACTTTTTGGCACTGCATACCTCTACTGTAATCCCGATTGCGCGGCAGGTTGAGTTACGAAGGTGATTCTCACGGGCGGGGATCACTTTCTGAAATGTTCCCAGCCCTGAGGGGAGAGTTCGCGGCCTTTGCCGGTTGGATCGGTCAAAACGACTCGCTTGCCGCGCGTGATTTGCCCGATTGGAGTGATAGGCGAAGCGGCGATTCGTCCCGGTACCTTCCTGCCCGGAGGAACCGTGAACAGCAGTTCATAGTCTTCGCCGCCATGCAGGGCTTGTTCAAGGCTGACCTTGCGCGGCGGCCGTCCGAAGCTGGCTAGCGGAATCTGGGCGGTGTGGACTTCCGCGCCGACGCCACTTTCTTCGCAGATGTGTGCGAGGTCGGTGGAAAGGCCGTCGCTGAGATCAATCATGGATGAGGCCAGATTATGTTCGCGCAGATAGCGCCCGAGCGCGAGCCTGGGCTGGGGGAAAAAGTGGCATGAATACTCACGCGGATTCAGCCTTCGCCTCGGCTGGGCCATCATGCAATGCAGCGTGGCGGACGAGGCGCCCAATTCTCCGCTCACGCAGATTCGATCGCCGGGCCTGGCACTGGAGCGCAGCACCGCCTTGCCACGCGGAACAGAGCCGAGAACCACGATATCGGCCAAAATGCCGGCAGAAGATTCAGCGGTATCGCCGCCGGCCAGAGTGACCTTAAACCTCGCCGCCAGCTTCAGCAGTCCATGCATGAATCCAGCTACCCAGTCCGGAGAAAGCCCTCGTGGCAGGGCCAGCGAGAGGAAAGCTGCGATGGGAGTGCCTCCCATAGAGGCAATATCGCTCAGGCCACGGGTGAGGCAGCGATGCCCAACCGACTCTGGGGGGTGCCACCGGCGGCGGAAATGAATTCCTTCGAGACTGAAATCGGTCGTGAGCAGGGCCAGGTGGCCGCGGGGGACGCGCAGCACGGCGCTGTCATCGCCAATGCCGGCAACGACGCTCGAACCGCTTCGCGCCTGCCGGCGGATGGCAGCAATCAGTGTTTTCTCTGTAAGCGGCAAAGCGGGTCAACTATAGCGCAGCGCCGAGAGATCGCCCTAATTGTGAGCAGAGCTCGCCACCGATCTACGCGCCTCTTGGGGCAACCTCGCGCAAGTTGGTGGCGATGTACCAGGTGTTACCGAATGCATCTTTCACCGCGCCGCTGCGGTCGCCATAGGGCTGATCCACTGGCTCAGCCACGGAGACTGCGCCGGCTGCGAGTGCGCGGCGATAGACCGCGTCGCAGTCGGGCACGTAGAGATAGAACATGGCAGGCATCGGCTGGTAAGGGTCGTGGGCCTCGCCCATCTCGACCACCGAGGTGCCGACGCGAATCTCCGCGTGCTGAATGACTCCATCGGGCGAGGCATAGCGCGCAATCTCCTGCGCTCCGAAGCCGCGTTTCAGGAAGTTGATGACCGGTTCGGCGCGGCGCGGATGCATATAAACGTTCACGTTGTTCAAGCCGCGGGGAATGTAGCTCTCGCCCGTGCCTTTGGCGATGTACCAGAAGTTGCCGGCGGGATCCTTCACGCTGGCGGAGCGCTCGCCATACTCCTGATCTCTCGGCGGCTGAATGGAAGTGGCGCCGGCCTTCAGTGCGCGCTGATAGACGGCATCGGGATCTTCGACAAAGACGTGCAGCGCGTGCGTGTTCGCCGTGGATTTGAATTCGCGCCCCGGGATGCCGCCGCCCGCCATCAGCATGGAATCGCCGACGCGGAGTTCGCAATGAATGCCGCCGGCCGAGCCGATATCGCGGAATAGCTCTTCTGCGCTGAAGGTCTGCTTCATGAAGTCAATCAGGGCCGCCCCATCCTTCGCGACCAGATAAGGCGTGACCGTGCGATAGCCTTTAGGAACCGGGCTGACGGCCGGCTCTTTGGCTTGCTGCTGCTTCATCATCGCCTGGAAGCGTTGGTGCATTTCCTCGACGGTCATTTCTTCCTTCACCGTGTGCAGGCCCCAGATATATCCAAACGGATCGCGTACTCGAGCGTCGCGAGACCCGTAGAACTGGTCGGTCGCGGGGGCCACGAGCTCAGCGCCGGCGCCAAGCGCCCGTGCCACCGATGCGTCTACGTCGGGCACTTCGATCTGCATCAACACCGGGGAGTTGCCGAGCGTTTCTGCGCTGTAGCGATTGCCTTCCGGCCATTCCCCGGCGAGCATGATGACCGAGTCGCCGATCATGATCTCCGCGTGGCCAATGCCGGATGGGG
This sequence comes from Terriglobales bacterium, assembly GCA_035517775.1. Lineage (GTDB taxonomy): Bacteria > Acidobacteriota > Terriglobia > Terriglobales > Acidobacteriaceae > DATIYF01. The sequence goes on along the minus strand of DATIYF010000127.1, from coordinate 5,323 downwards.
TTTCGAAGCGCATGGTTTCCCGCGCGCCGAAGGCGCTCTTGTAGAACTCGATGGCGGCCGCGGGATCCCGGAAGGTCAGCCGCGGAGCGGCAAAGGTGCGAGTTGCGGTGGCGGGTTCGGTCATACTAGCCATAGAGGCACTCCTCTCAAAGTCGGCCTGCAGCCGTTTGCGGAACTCCGGGCGTGGCAGCATGCGCAGTTCGGCGGCGATGGCTGCCAGCGGCGCGAGTTCCGGATCAATTTTGGTCTGGTTGGTGGTGGAACCGGCCAGCAGTCCCTCCACCGAATGATTCAGCTGGTCAAATAGAGAGCGCTTAGGCATGGGCACCCTCCAGGCGCGCCCGCAGGTTTTCCAGGGCGCGGAGTTGCAATTGCTTCACGGCCCCCTCGGTGCGGCCAAGCTCGAGGGCGATCTCGCGAATTTTCTTCTGCTCCACAAAGCGCATGGTGACCACGCGGCGCTGATCGGCGGGAAGGCTTTCGACCAGTTCGAAAAGCAAAGCGCGGCGCTCGATGTCTTTAGCGGTGTGCTCGTCGGGCGGATCGGCGATAGGCTCAGTGATTTCCTTGCCCGCGGTTCGCCAGCGGTCGGTGATGGTGTTGGCCGCGATGCGAAACAGCCACGAGGCAAACGGAGCGCCGCGCCACTCGAAGCTGCCGATTTTCGCCAAAGCCTGATGGAAGACTTCGGAGGTGATGTCCTCGGCTTCCTCGCGGCTGGGCACGCGCTTGCTGACATAGGCATACACACGATGAAAATTGCGCTCGTAGAGCGCGGCGAACCGGCGCGGGTCTTGCTGCGCCGCTTCCACCAGAAGCCGCTCCTCGGTCTCCTGCTTGAGAGCCTTCAACCGTGCTCCGGAATTGCCCCTCAGGCCGCGCTGCTATTTTGCACTACATACGATAAACGGTGGGAAGGGGGAAAAGGTTACGGCGGGAGTGCGGCCAATTCGGTGGTAATATCGGCTCGGTAATTATGAGGAGCGCTCAAAACAAAGGAAACTTCATCCGGCTGGCTAAGGCGGAGGCGCAGACGAAAACCATTGTCCAATTGCTGTATTTCCTTGCTGGTGGCTTCATTGCCGTGTTTGAGGCGGGCCTTGACACGGAGGAAATACAGTGTGAGCTAAGGAGATGAGAGATGAAAGCAGTTGTTGTGCACCAATATGGCGGTCCTGAAGTACTCAAGTTTGAAGAATATCCTGACCCAGTTCCGGGACCGGGCGAGGTGCTGGTGCGGGTCGCTGCCTCCAGCGTGAATCCGATTGACTACAAGCGGCGGGCTGGATTGACCAAGGATTTTTATCCGCTCAAGTTCCCCGGGCTTATCGGAGTCGATATGGCGGGCACAGTGGTGAAGACTGGGCCGGGAGTGGAAGGCTTTTCTGCCGGCGACCGGGTGTTCGCTATGGCGAACAATACTTACGCAGAGCTTTGTGTGGTGAAGGCCGCGGTCCTGGCGAAAGTTCCGGAGGGACTCGATTTGATCCAGGCGGCAGCGTTGCCGCTGGTGACGACGACTGGCAATCAACTGCTCTTAGCTACGGAAATCAAAACGGGCCAGACGGTTCTGGTCGCAGGAGCTGCGGGAAATGTGGGGCGTTCGGCGGTATTCACGGCCAAGGCACGCGGAGCCACCGTGATCGCCGGGGTTTTGAAGAGGCAGATGGATGATGTGCAGAGCGGCGGGGCGAAGACAGTCGGCGCGGACCAGGTCGCCGCAACCGATGATGACACCGTGCTTGGGAATCTACCGCCGCTCGATGCGGTGGCGGATACGGTGGGCGGAAGAACCGCCGAGAAGCTGATTGCCAGGGTTAAGGCGGGAGGAGTTTATGCATCGGTTGTCGACCTGCCCCATAACGCCGCGGACTACCCATCTGTAAGAGTGGTGCACGTGTTCTCGAAATTCGACCGGCCAACGCTGGAGTTCATGGCCGAGGCGGTGCGGGACGGCAAGCTGGTAATTCCGATCAGCCTGAAACTGCCTCTGAGTGAAGCGGCCCAGGCCCAAGCCACGGCGGAGAAGGGTGGTGTGGGAAAGATCCTGCTGGTGGCTTGAGATTGTTTTCATCCCGCAGACCGGGCCGGTCAAGGCAGGTGGGCCACCGGAGCTGCGGGCCGGAGCTCAGCAGCCATTCTCACAAGTGCAGTCCAGATTCATTGCAAAACAGCGGCAGTCAGAGGTTGCGGCGGAGCGGATGCCGCGGCCTCCTGCGCATCCACAACCGCCATCGCAGCCGCGTTCACAATCTCTTCCACGTCCGCGTTTCGTGGCACCAGGTGTACGGGTTTGCTCATTCCCATCAAAACGGGGCCGAGGGTTTCGGCACCGCCGACCTTCGCCAGCAGTTTGTATGCGATATTGGCGGAGTTCAGGTCGGGAAATATGAGAACATTCGCACCCCCCTTCAGGCAACTGAACGGATACAGTTCTTCGACTACCTCCGGGGAAACAGCAACGTCCGCCATGATTTCTCCATCAACGATCAGCGCCGGGTCCGCTTGATGCAGAAGTTCAACTGCCCGGCGAATCTTGTCGCTCAAGGGGTGCTTGACACTGCCGAAGGTCGAAAAGGAGAGCATCGCGACACGCGGCACCACATCGAAGCGGCGCGCCGTCTCTGCCGTGCACAGGGCAATTTCGACCAGGTCTTCGGCGGTGGGATCAATATTTACGCTGGTATCCGCCAGGAAATACAGGCTCCCGGTCCGTGAGACCATCGGGTAACAACCCGAAACCCGGTGCAAGCCTTCGCGCATGCGTATGATCTGAAGAGCGGGGCGAATGGTATCCGGAAAATGCTGGCTCACGCCAGCCACCATGGCATCGGCATGCCCCATGTGCACCATCATGGCGGCAAAGACGTTGCGGTTCTTCAAGAGCGTGGCAGCTCCCGTCAGGGTCATGCCACGCCGCTGCCGCAGGCGGAAAAGCTCCTCCCCGTAGTTCTGGCTCAGGTTTGACGTTGCCGGATCAATCATCGTCACCTGTTCCACATCCAGCCCCAGAGCTAGCGCTCGCGCGCGGATGATTGCCGGATCTCCGAGCAGAAGCGGAATTGCGATTCCGTCTTCGACCAGTGCATGCGCCGCGCGCAGGATTTTGTCATTATCCCCTTCGGGAAAAACCACTGTCTTTGGTCGCGTTTGCGCCTTGTGGATCATGGTCCGCGAAATCTCATGGGCTTTGCCCAGGCGGCGTTCCAATTGCTCGCGATAGGCGTCAATGTCGATCCAGTGCTGGGCCACCCGGCTCTTCATTGCCGCCAAGGCTACCCCCGATGCTTCCCATACCAGCACCCGCGAATCAAATGGCTTGGGGATCAGATAGTCGGGGCCAAACTGCAGGCGTTGTACCCCGTATGCGCGGCATACGGAGTCGGGAGCGTCGGCTTTCGCCAGGGCCGCCAGCGCCTTGGTAGCCGCCAGCATCATGGGTTCATTGATGGTGGTGGCCCGCACATCCAGGGCCCCGCGGAAGATGAACGGAAAACCAAGAACGTTATTCACCTGGTTGGGATAGTCTGACCGGCCGGTGGCAATGATGACATCCTTCCGGCTGGCCTTGGCCTCCTCGTAGGTAATCTCCGGATCCGGGTTCGCCATCGCGAAAACAATAGGGCGCGGCGCCATCGACCGCAGCATTTCCCCCGTCACCGCTCCCTTCACCGAGCAGCCCACAAATACGTCGGCATCCCTGATCGCGTCCGTCAGCGTGCGCCAGGGAGTGTTGCATGCAAAGCGGTCTTTTTGCCGGCTCATGCCTTCTTCGCGGCCTTTATAAACCACCCCTTTGGTATCGCAGAGGACCACATTCTCTCGCTTGACGCCAAGACGAACATAGTGCTCTGCGCAGGCAATGCCGGCTGCTCCCGCGCCGTTGAACACCACCCGTATATCGCCAATGTCTTTGTTGGCGATCTCAAGAGCGTTCAGTAGGGCAGCTCCGGATATGATCGCGGTCCCGTGCTGATCGTCGTGAAAGACCGGAATCTTGAGCGTCTTTCTCAATGTCTGCTCGATATAGAAGCACTCGGGCGCTTTGATGTCTTCCAGATTGATCCCGCCGAAGGTCGGCTCCAGGACCTGACAGACTCGAATGATCTCATCAGGATCGTGGCTGTTGAGTTCGATATCGAAGACGTCAACGTCAGCAAAGCGCTTGAATAACACTCCCTTGCCTTCCATTACCGGCTTGCCGGCGAGGGCGCCGATATTGCCCAGACCGAGCACCGCACTGCCGTTGCTGATAACCGCCACTAGGTTGCCCCGGGCGGTATATTTGAAAGCTTCCTGTGGATCCCGTTGGATTTCCAGGCAGGGATACGCAACTCCCGGGGTGTAGGCCAAACTCAAATCCCGTTGCGTACGGCAAGGCTTGCTGGGGCTCACCTCCACCTTGCCCGGACGCGCCCCGAAGTGGTAGTCGAGGGCTTGCTGCTTGGTGACCGGCATCGATTCCTCCTTGAAGCCCGACTTTGGCCGGGTCTTGGCTCACGGTCACGTTGCAGACGGGCCGTGCAAGCTTGTACATCGAGAATTGTCGTAGTGAATAAGGGGAAATAGAAGTGATCGAAATCACGGGAGCTAGTGACCGCGAGGTACCCAGGTCGCGAAACGTTCATTTCGGGTGAGTACGATCACAGAAATGGTGGCCCCTGCGTCCAAAGCGGGCGTGAGCCTGGGGAAGCCCGCAATGCCCGAGATCATTCAGTCACCTGCGGTCATTCGTCGGCGACGGGAGAAGGCGCTTAGGCTAGAAACCCGGTTAAGCGCGTCATAGCTGCAGCTGAGGTTGAACGCCTGCGCGCCCGTGGCCTGCCAAAAGAATACATTCCCATGGTGATGGTTCGGTTATGGTAGTTGCGTTTATTCGTTTCACGATCGCGGCCGAGATAAACCCGGGTTAGCTATCTGCGGTCGCCTCGTGCAATGATCTGTCCAACTCTGCCTGCCGGTCGGACGATCCCCATCCTCTTTCCAACTAAGCGATGAATAGGTGCTTCCTCACCAGTGTGTCTTTTTGCGGGCCAGGAGGAAATTTCTATGGCTCGCACAGAACCAAAACGAACTTCATGCCACGGGCCCTCGCGGCAATGCACTTTGTTGAACTGGGAGGATCTGACCGTCTCAAAATCTTTTACAACGGTGTAGACAAAGAACCAGAAACGCGTTCGAAGTGCTTGAAAAGATTGGTCGGGGAGAGAGGATTTGAACCTCCGACCCCCTGGTCCCGAACCAGGTGCTCTACCAGGCTGAGCCACTCCCCGACAGCGGTACCCGACAATAGTACGATGATCGGCGCCGCTTGACGGGAGGC
>DATIYF010000126.1:0-11395 GCA_035517775.1 Terriglobales bacterium | reverse complement strand
TTTCTGGGCGCCATGATGACGGGTGTAGTGGTGACGGCTCCGCTGAGTGACCGGGTATTTCATGCGGGTGCGACCGGCTATGGATGGCTGAATGGCGGGTGGGGCGTGGGAGCTTTTCTGAGCGCGGCCTATGCTCCGATGCTGATAGCGCGTATGGGTTCGCGGGCGTCGATTGCGGGGTCGATGCTGCTGCTGACAATCGGCATGGCGGTTTCGCCTTATTCGCCATGGCTGTCGATGGCCGTTCTTTGTTACTGGGTGATGGGGTCGGCGCGAGGCGTGAGCGGCGTTGCCATGAATACGAGCCTGATGGAACAGGTGCCGCAACACTTCATGGGGCGGGTGCAGAATAGCTTCTACTTCGCCGGCACAGGGCTGCAAGTGGTGCTGGGATTTCTGGTGGGCGCCGTCGCCCAGCTCAATCTGGTAGCCGGTTTTGCCGTGATCGGGATCGTCTATGCGCTGGCATTTGTGGCCTCGAGTTGGCCGGTAGGAGCGCCGCTGCCGGCCGGGGCAGGCTCGGTGGAGTGATGAGCGGGAGGCGAGTGATGGCCAGGGTCAGGCCGGGCCGATGCACCTTAAGGCACGGCACGCTTCTGAGTCTTAGTTCTTAGTTCTTAGTTCCCGATCTCAGTTCTTACAGCGAGCGTAAGAAGTTGAGGATGGCTTGCTGTTGCTGAGGGCTCAGATGGTTGAACTGGCGTACCACGCCATCAGCCTCGGAGCGCATGGAGCTGTTCTGACGGCAGCTGGGTCCGCCCGACCAAGTGGCGTGGTCTTGAATCGCCTGCAACAGGTCAGAGGTGCGGCCGTCATGCATAAAGAAGAGGCGCTGGCCCACGCCCCAGAGCGGCGCGGTGCGGAACTGGTCGGGGCCGGCCAGGCCCTGAGTGACGTGGTCCGCCAGGCCGGGTCCCATGTGGTGCAGAGCAAAATCAGAAAAGGGATGGAAGATCACGTTTGACATGCCGGCAAACTTCGAGGGGCCGGTAGTCAAGGTGGGCGAATGGCACAGGGAACAGCCGACGGAGTTGAATAACTCCTGGCCTTCGTGGACGGACTTGGCGGAAATGCCGGCGGGAATGGCGGGCGTGGGCGGGGCGGCCAGCATCATGAAGGCGGCGAAGTTCACCAGATCAGAGGACATGCTGGAGGCATCGCCGACGGTAGCGCCATCGGCGGTGGTCAGGTTGGTGAAGTCCTCGGGTGTGCCGTTAAAGACGCAGCCGGGCACATCCACGCGATCGTTGGAGAAGTTTTCGTTGGAGACGCCCTGCTCAACGTTGTAAGCCTCGCCGGAAAACACCAGCAGAGACTTATTCTGCGCCTTCCAGCCAAAGCGGTTCAGCGTGCCGTCATTGGCGCTGGTATTGAAGCTGCCGCCGATGCCGAGCCGGGCGCGCTGGGTAGCCGTGGCCGCGAGGTTAGCGCGAAGAATGGAGTCGGGCGTGCTTTCCACCAGGCCGAGACCGAATAGCGGGGTAGGAATACGGAAGCTGACGTTGCCCGCGGCCAGGGCCGAGGCAAAATCCGGCTGCGCAAGGGTGCAGCCGGGGGCATCGGTGCGTCCCGCGATGGTAAACAGATCGTGCACGCCGCCATCGGGCGAGCCGTCAGGATAGCTGATAAAGCGCGCCTCACGCGCCGGGCCATCCGCCTTAATGAAAGACGGGACTACGTTGGTGGCGCCATCGAGGGTGGCGATGGCGATCAAGGGATTCGTGCCCGCCTTGATCCTGCTCGTAGGGCCGGGGCTGGTACCGCCGATGGCGGGCTCGGCATGGCAGGTGGCGCAGCCGTTGCTATTGAAAGAAGGCCCCAGGCCGCGGGCCTCCTCTCCACTAATGGTTCCAGAGACAGAGTTTTCCTGCTGGAAGCGCATGAGGGCCTGGCTGAAGAAGGTTTTCTCCCCGGTGTTCAAAGAGAGCACTGGGCCACCGGCGCCGGCGGGAGCGCCGCGCGGACCGGGATCCTTTTGCGCTCCGGCAAGGGGAGAGAAGATTGTGACCAGGCACAAAATTACCAGGGTTGGAGAGATGGGGGAAGACTTCATGCGATGCCTCCTATGAGCAGACACACGCGACGCGATGCTGGCAGAAGATTTACACAGCGGCGCAGAGCCGCCGGCAAAGCCTACTTCCCGAGACCCAAGGGTGATGAAGCCCGCTGGTGTTCGACCGAGTGCCGACCGCATGCCCGAGTCATGCCCGGCAACTATCCGTCCACAGGCTGGAAAATAAAACGCTGATTAGGGCGAATTTAGGTTCGATTGGACGCGCCGTCAACACTCAGAAGTACGTCCATGTTTACCCCGAGGGAACAAGACTCAATGTATGGCTGATTACTTACCCAGGGCGAAGGCGATGATGGTCTCGCCGCGGGTGCCCGTGGCGGCTTCGGCTTCCTTGACCAGCGCGGACTGGAGGTCTTCCGGGTCGGGGTGCATTTCGCAGGCGGCGATCTGCTCATCGCCTACCCCCTCATAGCAAAGCTCGCAGACGCCCAGATCGCCTTCATCCCTGACGGGAGGTCCGAAGGTGCGGCAGAGTATGGGCCGCGATTCGTAAAGTTCGCAGGTACCGGTGGCAGGGTCGAGAACAGGGCAAGGCTCGTCGGGAGCGAAATCGTTCCAGCGCTGCTTCATCTCCGGGGCCTCGCTGATCAGGCCGGTCACGGTGTCGCCGGGAAATTCAGGCGTGAGACGGGCAACAGCATCCTGGGCGCGACGGCGGATGCGGGCGGCGCGAACGGGCTCTCTGGCTTCGAGCTCGTGCAGCCCCTTCTGCAGGCGCAAGACATCGAGCTGATTAATGGCGAAGACGCCCACGCAGCACTGGCAGCAGCCGGGGCGGCACGCCAGCCAGGGGCCGCTGCGCCGGGCAGAGTCGGCAAGAGCGGCATTGACGATCTGGACCAGTTGCTGATCTCTCGCGGGCAGCGGCGGGCAGGCCATGCCACAGCATAACCTGAACGGGCGGCGGGATGTCATTCATGGATCCAATTACACCGAACGCGGGGCGTTCGAGAAAATCCAGCGTTGACGAAAATCAGTTCTCAGTTCTCAGTAGCCGCCGCCTTCCAGGCTGACTTTGCCGCGGAACATGCGAAAGAGAAAGATAAAGTAGGCCACGGCGATAATGGCGCCGAGGATCCACCAGACCAGGCCGACCAGCAGGCCGTGATGCCCGGCGGCGGTATTGGAGATGGTTAGGTCGTACAGGGAATCGGTGCTGGCGGGCAAAACCACGGGGTAGAGGGCGAAAGCGGCGCCCACGAGCATGGCAGAAATGTAGAGCGTGGAGCCGGCGAAGGCCAACTTGGCTCTGCCCTGGCGGATGGCCCAGATCATGAGCAGCAGGCTGGCCATGACCACAAGCGGCACCAGCAGGCCGATCGGGTGACGGTGGTAGTTGGCCATTACCTGCGGGCGGACGTAGTCGGTGGCGACCAGGCTGGCGGAGGTCACTACCAGCAGAACCGGCCACAGGATTACGGCCACACGGCGGGAGCGCGCGTTCAACTCGCCCTCGGTTTTGGCAGCGATATAGAAGGCGCCGTGCATGGTAAGCGTGATCAGCGCCACTACTCCACACAGCACGGTGTACCAGTCGAGAATGCCATTTTGCTCGCCCACGCGAAAGTTGGTCCAGAGGGGCTCGAAAAAGTATCCGTCAGGACCGAGGGGAACGCCGCGAATCACATTGCCCAGGGCGGCGCCGAAGAAAATCGCCAGCAAGGCGCTGGAGGCAAAGAACACGGCATCGTAGAAGCCCTGCCACACGGGATGATCAATATGGGTGCGGAACTCAATGCCGATGGCGCGCAGCATGAGCAGCCAAAGCACCATCATCAGGGGAAGATAGAAGCCGCTGAAGCTGCTGGCATAGAGCTGGGGAAAGGCGAAATAAAGGGTGCCGCCGGCGGCCAGAAGCCAGACCTCATTGCCATCCCAGACGGGGCCGATGGCGCGCAGCACCAGACGGCGTTCGTCGTGGCTTTTGGCGACCAGCAGATAGATGACGCCGGCGCCCAGGTCAAAGCCGTCGAGCACCACGTAGGCCGTCAGCATGAGGGCGACGATCAGGAACCAAAGTGTGGGCATAAGATTGTTCGTTGTTCCCTCTTAGTGCGGGTCCGCTGCCTCCTGCGCCGGGCCGTGATGAATCTCGCGGTGCACCAGAAACAGAAACAGAATGCCGAGCACCGTGTACATCCCCATGAAGCCGAGCAGGGTGAACATGCCGTTGCCGGCGGAGACCTGCATGGAATAGCCGTCGGCGGTGCGCATGAGGCCGTAGACCACCCAGGGCTGGCGGCCGAGTTCGGCGGTCATCCAGCCGGCGGTGTTGGCGATGTAGGGGAACGGCAAGCTCAGGAGCAGAATCCAGAGCATCCAGCGCGCGCCGAAGAGTTTGCCGCGCCACAGTAGAAAGGCCGCGACCACCATGATGGCGATGAAGATGGTGCCCAGGCCCACCATGATGTGGTAGCTGTAATAAAGCAGCGGAATGTTGTCGGGCCAGAGATCCTTGGGAAAGGCATTCAGACCCTGCACCTCGGCCTGCCAGCGGCGGTAGGTCAGGAAGCTGAGCATTTTGGGCACGAGCAGCGGATTGTCAATCGTGCCCGTCTCGACGTTGGGCTGGCCAATGATGACCAGGGGCGCGCCCGGCTGCCCGGCAAACAGCGCTTCCATGGCCGCGAGAGTGACCGGCTGATGGTGGGCGATCAATCGGCCCTGGCCATCGCCGGTGGGAAACAACTGGATAACGCTGAAGAAGCAGCCGGCAATCACGCCCAACTTGACGAAAATCTTTGCGTGCCCGGTGAATTTGCCCCACAGCAGATAGAAGGCGCCGACCGAAGCCATGACGAAGGCGCCGGTGATCGCGGCGCCGCTCATGTTGTGAGCATACTGCCACCAGGCCCAGGGATTGAACATCAAGGCCCAGAAGCTCTTGAGCTCGACCGCGCCATCCGGGGCAAATTGGTAGCCCACGGGATGCTGCATCCAGGCGTCCGTGGCGATGATGAAAAATCCTGAAAGCCAGGAGCCGAGAAATACGGCAACAGCCGACCACCAATGGGCCCGGGGGCTGAGGCGCTTTTCGCCATAGAGAAACAGGCCCAGAAAAGCCGATTCCAGGAAAAAGGCGAACATGCCCTCCATAGCCAGGGTCTGGCCGATGACGCCGCCGGCGAAGCGCGAGAAGTGCGACCAGTTGGTGCCGAACTGAAATTCCATGGGAATTCCGGTCACTACGCCAAGAACGAAGTTGATGCCGAATATCTTGGCCCAGAAGCGGGCGGCCTCGTTATAAGTTTCGTCGTTGCGGCGCAGGGCGAGGGTCTTCAGCACCACGATCAGCGGCGCCAGCCCCATGGTGAGCTGGGGGAAAAGGTAGTGGAAAGTGACGGTAAAGGCGAAATGCAGACGGTCAATCAGAAGCGCGCTGTTCATTTAGAAATCCGAGAAAGCAAAATTATGTCGAATCAGAGGCGGGCGCGGATGTGATGTAGGTCACAATGCATTCGCTTTCCCCGCCACCAGTCGCTGCGGGCGGTGTCTCTACCTGCGGGCGCGTTCACGGCGGTCACGCTCGGCGCGGCGAAGGTCGCGGCGGCGGCCAGCATCGTCGTAGCGCCGCCGCTGCTCCTCCGTCTCGGGGATAACGGCGGGCACGCTCACACGATGGCCCTCGCGGTCCACCGCCACAAAGGTCAAATAAGCCGAACTGACGTGCTGACAGGTATCCGCGATGTAATTTTCCACCCAGACCTTGACTCCGACCTCCATGGAGGTGTGAAAGGCGCGGTTGACCGAGGAGCGCAGAATCACCAGATCGCCCACATGCACGGGCACGAGAAAATCGAGATGGTCAATGGCAGCGGTGACGGCATATTGGCGCGAGTGGCGGTGGGCGGCCATGGCGCCGGCCAGATCAATCCAGTGCATGAGGCGGCCACCGAGGAGAGCGCCCAGGGGATTGGCATCGTTGGGCAGAACGATCTCGTTCATCTCGGATTGAGAGTCGCGTACCGGGCGCGGCAGGAGTAAATCGTCGTGCTGGCTCATGGATTTGGGCTCGCGGCGGCGAAGCGCATTTTGCGTTCAAGATACGACTTCAGGTAGCACTCGGCCAATTTCTGGATGCGGGGGTCGGAAGGTGGCGAGATCCAACGGGCGAGCAGAATGTCATACTCCAGCGAGCCGTGCGCGGCCGGGCGATGCGCCTTTTCGCAGGCAAAACTGACCACGACTTGTGAGCCACCCTCGCGGGCTATGGCAAATCGCACCGCGTCGAAGTTTCTCTGGGCGGGCAAGCGCGGACACTGCTTAGCGTAGCCCAGATTGCAGAGTTCGCGCAGTTCGGTCTCCGTGGGTTCCACGCCTTCGTGGCCAGGAGCAGAGCAGCAACCGGCCCATCCCGCGCCCAGCGGCAGACGCGAGGGATGCGGCCAGGTTCCGCTTTCCAATCTCTGCGCAGGGACGAAATAGGGGCAGGCCAAGGCACGCGCTCCGAATGAGATTGAACCCATCATTCTACTCAGGGGCGGGGGTGAGAGAGAAAATATTGTAGTAATCTCATGCTGGAGATGCTGCGAAAAGACGTTGCGAGCAACGTCTCTGCGAGGTAACGGGTGTTATGGATCGCATGGCGGTGCTGACAGAAATTCTGTCGCAGAACCCGAACGATGCCTTCGCGCGCTATGGCCTGGCGATGGAGTATTCCAACGCCGGGAAGGTGAGCGAAGCGTTAGAAGAATTTGCCAAACTGGTGGCCGCTCATCCCAATTACACCGCGGGATACTTCATGGCGGCGCAGACTTTGGCCCGTGCCCAGCGCAAGGAGGAGGCGAAGCAGATGCTGATCGAAGGGATTGCTTCAGCGCGGCGCACCGGCAATAGTCACGCACAGTCGGAGATGACGGCGATGCTGGAGGAATTGAAGGCGTAGGTTTGAGTCCGGCGAAAGAAACTGAGCCTACCACTGGCTTCATCAGTTCTCCGAGGGCAGTTCGCGTCCGTCAGTTTCCCGGGGCCGCGCGGGCCATGCGCATCATGGCGCGTTCGACCAGCCAGGGAAACAACTGATAGAGCTTGATCACCGGATGCATGGTCCAGGGCACGACCACTTCTGTTTTCTGCTTCTCATAACCGCGCAGCACGGCGCGGGCCACACGCTCGGCGGAAATGCCACGATTGCCGGCCGGACGAACCGTTTTCTGCTCGCGCCCGCGAATCAGGTTCTTGCCGAAATCGGTGCGCACGTAGCCGGGGCAGACGGTCATGACATGGATGTTGGCGGGCTTTAGTTCCACGCGCGCGGCTTTTCCAATGGCATTCATAGAAAACTTGGTGGCGCTGTAGAGGGCGTGGTAAGGCAGCGGAATGTGGCCGGCGACGCTTGAAATGTTGATGATGGCGCCGCCGCCCTGCTGCTTCATGAGCGGAACCACGGCCTGCATGGCAGCGAGCGTGCCCCAGAAGTTGGTCTCGAAGGTGTCGCGGGCGGCGGCCATATCGGCCTGGGCGACGGAATCCATCAGGCCGTGGCCGGCGTTGTTCACCCAGACGTCAATGCGGCCAAAATGATGCATCGTGAGGCCGATCGCGCGGTCAATATCTTCGCGGTGGCGAACATCGCAGGCCAGCGCGATGGTGCGGTCGGCATGGCCGATGCGGGCACGCGCCGCCTCAGCCCGGCCGGTGTCGCGCGAGAGCAGCACGATGGGTGCTCCCTGCGCGGCAAAGACTTTGGCGATGGCTTCGCCAATACCCATGGATGCGCCGGTTACCACCACAACCCTGCCTGAGATTTCCATGCCGAGTTTTGTAAGCCCCGCGGCAACTTCGAGTCAAGCGCAGCGTACAATCGGAGAGATGCGCCAGTCGGCCAAGCTCGGGGGCCTGCGGTGAGCACACTCTTGCCTCTGTTTCCGCTGGAGGCAGTGCTGCTTCCAGGAACGCCGCTGCCGCTCCATATCTTCGAGCCGCGTTACCAGGAAATGATCGGCGAATGCCTGGCGGAAAAGATCCCCTTCGGCGTGGTGCGCACGAAAGAGGAGGGCGTGGCCGAGATTGGCTGCACGGCCGAGATTCTGAATGTGGCCAAGAAGTATGAGGATGGCCGCATGGACATCCTGACCGAGGGCCGGAGGCGCTTCGAAGTGATGGAGGTCAATCAGGAGCGCTCATTCCTGCGGGCCGAGGTGCTCTACCTGGAGGACGAACCGGGAGCGGCCGGCGTGGAGGAAATCAAGCGGGCGGTCGCCCTTCACACGGAAATTGTGCAATTGGCGGGCAACGAGGTTTCGGGCAATCCCTCCGCGGGGCGCCCGCTTTCGTTTCAACTGGCGGGTTCGCTTCCCCTTGACCTCGACTTCAAGCAGACGCTGCTGGGCATGAAGTCAGAGGCCGAGCGCATTCCCGCCGTGGTTTCTTATTTCGAGGCCATCCTGCCCGGCCTGCGGCATGCGGTGCGGGCACGGCAGAAGGCGGGGGGCAACGGGCACGTGCACTGAGCCCTCAGAGGCCGCATCTGGCCCGGAATTGGCCCTCCTCGAGGCGGGCGTATAATCAAAAAAATCAGTCCTCTTCCTGGGGGTTTTGGGTCATGAGTTTCCCGCGTACACTGGGCGAGCTGCGCCACAGTCCTTTTTCCGAACCAAGGTTGCGGAGCCGGCGCGTCAAAGACGAGTTGCGCGAGAACCTGATCGCCAAGCTGGGCTGCAGCGGGCCGATTTTTCCCGGCATCGTGGGTTACGACGATAGCGTGGTGCCGCAGATCGTGAACGCGCTGCTTTCGCGCCATAATTTCATTCTGCTGGGGCTGCGGGGGCAGGCGAAAAGCCGCATCCTGCGAGCGCTTACGACGCTGCTCGATCCCCAGACGCCGTATCTCGCGGGCTGCGAGATTCACGACAATCCCTATGCCCCCATCTGCCGACGCTGCCGCGACCTGATCGCCGAGCAGGGCGATGAGGCGCCCATCGCGTATCTTTCGCCGGAAGAGCGCTACGTGGAGAAGCTGGCCACGCCGGATGTGACCATTGCCGACCTGATCGGCGACATAGACCCCATCAAGGCGGCGCGCGGCGGGCACCAGTTGAGCAGCGAGATGACGGTGCACTATGGCCTGCTGCCGCGCGCCAATCGCGGCGTCTTCGCCATCAACGAGCTGCCTGATCTGGCGGGCAAGATCCAGGTGGGTCTGTTCAACATCATGCAGGAAGGGGATGTGCAGATTAAAGGCTATCCCATCCGGCTGCCGCTCGATGTGGCCCTGGTGTTCAGCGCCAATCCGGAAGATTACACGGCGCGCGGAAAGATCATTACGCCGCTGAAGGACCGCATTGGATCAGAGATTCGCACCCACTACCCCGCCACCATTGATGAAGGCATGGCGATTACTACGCAGGAGGCCTGGACACAACGCGATGGCCATAAGCTGCAGGTGCCCAGGTACGTGCGCGAGGTGATCGAGCGGATTGCGTTTTCGGCGCGGGAAGACAAGAAGGTTGACAAGCGCTCGGGTGTGAGCCAGCGGTTGCCGATTTCCTGCATGGAGAATGTGGTTTCGAACGCAGAGCGGCGGGCCATCCGGCACGGCGAGCACATGGTGGTGCCGCGCATTGGCGATGTTTACGCCGCCCTGCCCGCCATCACCGGCAAACTGGAGCTTGAGTACGAAGGCGAGATGAAGGGCGCCGACCACGTAGGGCGGGAGCTGATTCGCTCCGCCATCGCCAAGACCTACGACGGCTACTTCAAGGGTGCCGACATGCAGCAAATCGTGCAGTGGTTCGATCTGGGTGGAGAAATCCACTTGGCCGACACGGTGAGCGCGGGTGAGGCCCTGCAAGCGCTGCGCGGCATTCAAGGCCTGCTGGAAAAGGCAGTGAAGCTGGGCGTGGGGCCGAAGGACAGCGCAGAGGCCCAGGTTTCTGCGGCAGAGTTCGTGCTCGAAGGGCTGCACGCGCATAAGCGCATCGGTCGCAACGAAGAACGAGTGTTCAGCGCCGGCGAGAAGCCGAAGCCGGCGGAAAAACCCTTCGACCGCGAAGAACCGCCCTATAGGCCGAGGAGGTCGTTTAATTAACTATCAGCTCTTAGCCGTTAGCTCTTAGCTCTTGGAATGGGCGAGGGCTGCTGCTTTCGATGGGAAGCTGACTGCTGAGAGCCGTGAGCTGATGGCTAATACTTAAGAGCACGTCCTATGCGCCGCGTGCGTTACTCCAAATACGTGCCTGATCCTGCGGGCGAGATGAGCATGGAGGACCTGCTCGGGGCGCTCTCCGACTATCTCTTGCAGAGCGGCTTCCAGAACTACATGTTCTACGATTTGCCTCCGGGCGAGCAGACGCTCGACGAGCTGCGCCAGGCCATCGAGCAGGCGCTCATGGATGGCAATTTTCTAGACGAAGAAATGCGCGAGCGGCTGCAGCAGATGGAGATGGAAGGCAAGCTCGAGGAGTTAATCGAGAAGCTGATCGAGCGCATGCAGCAGGAAGATTACATTTCCGTGGACCAGCCGCATGATCCGTCGCGCCAGTCAAGCGTGGGCGGGCAGGTGGGCGAGGCCCAGCAGCAGGCGCGCTTTGAGATCACCGACAAGAGCCTGGATTTTCTGGGCTTCAAAACGCTGCGCGATCTGATGGGGTCGCTGGGCAAGTCGAGTTTCGGGCGGCACGATACCCGCGATATGGCCACCGGCATCGAGGCCAGCGGCGCCTCGCGGCGTTATGAATTTGGCGACACCCTGAACCTGGATATCACGGCTACGCTTTCGAGCGCCATTCAGCGCGAGGGCCTGAGCCTGCCGTTGAACATCGAATATTCGGACCTGCAGGTGCATCAGTGCGAGTATCAATCTTCGTGCGCGACGGTGCTCATGCTCGACTGCTCGCACTCCATGATTCTGTATGGCGAAGATCGCTTCACCCCGGCGAAAAAGGTCGCCATGGCGCTCTCGCATTTGATCCGCACGCAGTATCCGGGTGATTCGTTGTCGCTGATTCTGTTTCATGACTCGGCGGAGGAGGTGCCGCTCTCGCAACTGGCGCGGGTCAAAGTCGGCCCCTACTACACCAACACGCGTGAGGGCTTGCGGCTGGCGCAGCGCATTCTCAACCGGCAAAGAAAAGATATGAAGCAGATCGTGATGATCACTGACGGCAAGCCTTCGGCGCTGACGCTGGAAGACGGCCGCATTTATAAGAACGCCTTTGGCCTTGATCCGCTGGTAGTGAGCGAGACGCTGCAGGAAGTTTCGAAGTGCAAGCGGGCGGGGGTGATGATCAACACTTTCATGCTGGCTTCGGATTACGGCCTGGTGCAGTTCGTGCAGAAGGTGACCGAGATGTGCCGGGGCAAAGCCTACTTCACGACTCC
>DATIYF010000125.1:0-4031 GCA_035517775.1 Terriglobales bacterium | reverse complement strand
CTTGGCCCACTCCTGGACCAGGAATCCGTGCGACTCGAAGAAATCGCGAATCTGCGGTTGCTGCCAGCCCACCACCTTCTCCAGGATGGGAACCAGCATGGCCAGCGCGTTCGCGCTCAGCACGGTGCGCTTGGCGACCTGGGTAACGTCCCGGCTCTCCGAGACGGCGATGGTCAGTCCGTCGAGGCCGTTCACGTGCAGCATGGCATGGAGATCGGAGCTGCCGTCGCCGGCATAAATAATGTGGTCGGGGCCGATCTGCAGATCGGCCTGCAGTTGGTCGAGACGTGCAACCTTGCCGTACCCCGCCGTGACGCGAGTAATGGCTTCGATCTCGCCGCCAGAGTTGTACTTGAACTCGGTGCCAAAGATGTGGTCCGCGGGAAGAAGGCCTTCGAGCGCGGACTGCACCAGTTCCACCGGCGCCGCCGAGAGCACGTAGAAATCGAAGTGGTATCCTTCGATGCCGCTGCCCAGGATCTTGTAGAGCAGATCGATATTCTGCTTCAGGGGAATCTTCTTCCCGGCTGCCAGCAGATGCTCGCGGCGGACGCTCCGGAATTGTGGATCATGCAGCAGCAGGTACGCCAGCTCAGCGCCCTGCTGCACCAGGTTCATCAGGGCCATGCCGGTGGCCTTGCGCTTGAATTCCTCTACCGGGATCCCAAGCAGCTCGCTGAGGATAAAACCGGAGTCGTTGAAGCTGAGGGTCTGGTCGAAATCACTGGCAAAAAGATAGCGTTTAAGAAATTTGTCGGTCATCTTCATATTAGATAACAAACTCCTGTGAAAAGACTGCAAAACTCCCGCCGAAATAGCGGATTCAGCTCAATTGTTTTCCTGATCA
Source organism: Terriglobales bacterium (assembly GCA_035517775.1). Classification (GTDB taxonomy): domain Bacteria; phylum Acidobacteriota; class Terriglobia; order Terriglobales; family Acidobacteriaceae; genus DATIYF01. Next base: position 3,184 of record DATIYF010000125.1, on the reverse strand, counting down.
CTAACTGTGCTGCAACCTGATGAAAACATTGCGGTTGTACGGTTAGTTCTAGGATCACATTCGTCCCTGAAAAACAGCGACTAAAGTCAGTTAACGGTGTGGGCGCTGAAGGCGGCGAAAGGAGGTAAGTTCAGTCTACCAGCAGGGGCGTCTACTCGACACTGGTCTTGTCGCCGGTGGCGTGGTCTTCGATCTGAAAGCGCAGGAAGTCGTGCACGGCGGCCAAAGCCTGTGCGTCGGCGGTGGTGATGCGCAACCGGCCGCCGCCCTCCGTCGACTGGAACTCATACCTTATTTTGGAGCGCAGCCTGGCCATGGTGTCGACTCCCGGCGGCATCTGTCCGTGGGTGTGCTGCGGCGCCGCGAAGTCGCCCGCCGCGAACCTCTTTGCCTGCTCCTTCAAGTGATCGCGGATCTGCGTGATGCTGGCCGTGTCGGCAGGGTCCTTGGCCTGGACCTCGACCGCGCCGCCATCCTTGTACAGCCGGAAGTGATGGGTAGTCTTTTCCTGGTCGAAGCCCATAGCCTCGGCGCCGTGCTGCTTGACGTCGGCCATGTGCTGGTCGTGGGCGCTCGGATCGTGCTGGGCCAGGCACAGGCTGCCGGCTAGAAGACTCCCCCATAAGACCTTTGCCCAAGTCACTTCTCTGTGCCTCCGTGTCTCCGTGGTGAATATTTAGACGGCAAGACTCTGCGCCTGGGTAGCAAGTGGTGCGAAGAACTCCTCCACCCGCCCCAGGATCTCCTGCTCCGAGCGCGACTCGTAGATGGCCTTGCGCAGATGGCCGCCGTTGGCCACACCGTGGGTAAACCAAGAGGCGAACTGCTTCATCTTGCCGGCAGCGCCCGGCATCTGCTCTTCGATCAGCATGCGGAAATAGGTGCGGATCATGTGGTAGCGGTCGGCTTCGGCTGGCTGCTGGTATCCGCCGCCGGCCTCAAACTGGGCAATCTGGCGGAAGATCCAAGGGTTCGACGCCGCCGTACGCCCCACCATGACGGCATCGCAGCCGGTCTGAGCCACCATGGCGGCCGCGTCCTCCGGGGTGCGGATATCGCCGTTGCCGATCACTGGAATGCGTGTGGCCTGCTTGACGGCGGCGATCCACTCCCAGCGCGCCGTGCCCGCATACCCCTGCTCGCGGGTACGGGCATGCAGCGCAACCGCCGCCAGGCCGCACGATTCGGCCAGCCGCGCCAGCTCAACGCAGACGATCTCCTGATCGTTCCACCCGGCGCGGAACTTCACCGTGAAGGGAATCTTCACCGCCGCGCGCACCGTTTCGAAAATCTTTCCGATGCGCGGCAGATCGCGCAGCAGGCCTGATCCGCCGTTGCACTTGACCACTTTCTTCGCCGGGCAGCCGAGGTTCAGATCGACCAGGTCGAAGCCCAGGTCTTCGACCATGCGGGCGGCGTCGGCCAGCACGTTGGGGTCGCTGCCGAAGAGCTGCGCCGAGATGGGATGCTCGTCGTCATAAAAGTGCAGGTAGCGGCCGAGCACGCGCTTGTCGCGCAGCAGGCCGTCGGCCGAGGTGAACTCGGTCATGATCAGGCCGCAGCCACCCATCTCGCGGATGAACCGGCGGAAGACCGTGTCCGTAACCCCAGACATGGGCGCCAGCACCGTGGCCGGGCGAATCTCGACCCCGCCGATGCGCACGCACTCCGGCACCCGCGCCCCGCGGGGCGGCACGGCAGGCGTGGCCGGGGTATCCCACTTCTTGTTCACAGCAGCATTGTAACTTGAGGCGTTTAGCACTGCTCGCAGTGTTCGGCAGGCATAGAGGCGCGCAGCGCCGAAAGGTACCCTCAGCCCCGAAGGGGCGGAACCTCGCGAACCCACACCGGATAGTGTCGCCCCTCCGAGGCTCGCATTCGTACATCTGCCACCCAGGCCTCCCGGCCTGGGCTATTGCGTTTCGGCCCTTCGGGCCTGCCCCGATCGAACGGGATGTGTGGGAGTGGCGGGGTCGGTCCCGCGAATGAGAAAGCCTCCTCGAGGGGAGGCTTTCCAAAGACCACGTCCTTCGCGGGCTAGGCTTTCTTCTCCGCCTTGGCGTACTTGCGGCGGAAGCGCTCGATGCGCCCGGCGGTGTCCAGCAGCTTCTGCTTGCCGGTGAAGAAAGGATGGCAGTTGGAGCAGATTTCCAGGTGGATGTCGCTTTTGTGGGTGGAACGGGTGGTGAACGTATTCCCGCAGGCGCAGGTGACCCGCACCTCGTGGTACATGGGATGAATGCCGGCCTTCATGGCTTGTCCTAACCTCGCTTCAGGAAATATTGATTCTACAGGACTGCCCAAGGATGCGGCAAACGGGCAATTGAGCCATTGATTCATTGAGTCATTGGGTCATTGGGTCATTGAAAGGCGAAAAGCGAAAGGCGAAAAGCCGGACGGCACGGCATTCAATGGCTCAATGAATCAATGACTCAATCGCTCAATGACTCAATTGATGGCGCGGGCTATCGACTTCGCTAGAAACACGAAAGCCCCGGCTCGAGCTGGGAGCGCGGGGCCGGCCAGAGGGTGGTTGTGGGGACTACTTCTTGTTGACCGCCTTCTTGAGTTCGGCCCCTGCGGTGAACTTCGCCACTCGCTTGGCTGCGATCTTGATGGGCTTGCCGGTTTGGGGATTGCGGCCGGTGCGGGCTTTGCGTTGCGACGTGGAGAACGTCCCGAAGCCCACCAGCGTCACGCGGTCGCCTTTTTTCAAGGACGAGGTGATGCAGTTGACGGTCGAATCCAGCGCCGTGGAAGCCTGGGTCTTGGTGATCCCCGCTTCCCCAGCAATCTTGTCGACGATATCAGCTTTATTCATGTGTCTGCCTCCCAGGCAGCGTAAAGTCAACCGCGTTTTTAGCCCGTGTTCATTGGGCTTGTCAAGAGAAGGAGCGGTGGAAATCCGCGTAGGATGCGGCTTTTCGGGAATTTTGCCGCGAGATTCCGGTTTTTGCACAGGTTACGTGGCAGTTCGCGCCTCCCTTACTTTTTGTTTTTGTCGCTCTGCCTGCGACGTAAAACAACGCCGTGCCAGGGGCCTTCGGCGTACGGCACGAGTGAACTCGCGCCCTGACGCGTGTTCACAGACGAGAGCGCCTCGCGTGAGCCGCAATTCAGCTTCCGCCAAATTTTTCTTGCGCAGTTAATTTCCAGAGCACTTGTCCACAATCTGCGGATGCGC
>DATIYF010000124.1:0-36741 GCA_035517775.1 Terriglobales bacterium | reverse complement strand
GGCTTTGCCGGAGACCAGCGAGAGGGAGCACATGGACCATCCCGACTTCAGAGTCGGCGGGAAAATTTTCGCCACGCTCGGCTATCCCGATAAGAAGTGGGGCATGGTCAAGCTGCCGCCGGAATATCAGCATGAGTTTTTGAAGATGTACCCCAAGGCCTTCGTACCGGTGAAAGGCGCCTGGGGACGCCGCGGCTGCACCAGCGTGCGGCTGAGCGCCGTGAGCAAGAGGGCACTCCGCGAAGCGTTGCAGGTGGCGTGGAGGAACACTGCGCGCTAGCCCTCAGCATTCCGTTTTCAGCGCTCAGCCGTCAGTACTTCCACTCCGCCCTGTCTTGTGATTCCGAGGAGCGGAGCGGCGGGGTATCTGCTTTCCCGGCGGCCGCAGTAAGAGCAGATTCCTCCCTGCGGCCGGAATGACAATCGGTAAAGAGTCAATGACAGGGACCGGCTGAGTGCCGCCGGCTGACTCCCGATTGCCAAGTGCCAACCGCCAAGTGCTGGGGTATAATCCCGGCCATGTCCGAGGCCAACCCCGGGATGGTTCCCGACGAGCTGAAGTTCGAGCCGAGATCCAAAGGCATTGCGACCCCGCGCAAGAAAAAGCCCAAAGAGCTGGCAGTCATTACCGAATGCTGCACAGGCTGCGCCGGCTCGCCGGCCTGCGTGGAGTATTGTCCGGTGGAAGACTGCATGTTCTGGGTGCCGGATGAAGACCATCCGCCGTTCGGGCGGATTCAGGTGGATCCGATTCTCTGCATCGGCTGCAAGAAGTGCATCAGCAAAGGGCCGGATGGCTGCTTCCTTGATGGCTGCCCATGGGACGCGATCGCGATGGTCGAGACCACGGAAGTGGAAAAAGAAGTAGGAGTGATGGCGATTTAGAACGTTGCTTACCTCCCCCGAGGCGCTGAAGCAGCAGGCGCCCACACGCGGGCGGGGGCGCCCGCACCACGCACCCTAGCTGCCGGCGCCGCGGCGCTTAGGCAGAATTTCTCCGATGCGGCGAATCTGCGCCCCGACTCCTTTCAGTTTCTCCTCGATCCGCTCGTAGCCGCGATCAATGTGATAGACGCGGTCAATGATGGACTCGCCTTCGGCCACCAGCGCCGCCAGCACGAGTGAGGCCGAGGCGCGAAGGTCCGAGGCAAGCACCGCCGCTCCGCTCAACGGCGTTTTGCCGCGAACCACGGCGCGGCGCCCCTCGATCTTGATGTTGGCTCCCATGCGCACCAGTTCGAGCGCGTGCATGAAGCGGTTCTCGAAAATATTTTCCGTGATGACCGAACTGCCCTCCGCTTGCGTGGCCAGCGCCATGTATTGCGCCTGAACGTCGGTGGGGAAGCCGGGATATTCCTCAGTGCTGACGTCGGAAGCCTGCAAAGGAGCGTCACCCATCACACGCACGGAGTCCGGGGAAACAGCGGTCTTGACGCCGGTTTCGTGAAGCTTCTGCAGCAGAGCGTCGAGATGTCGTGGCTCGCAGCAGGTGACGTTGAGGTCGCCGCCGGTCAGGGCGCCGGCAAGAATAAACGTGGCCGCTTCGATGCGGTCGGGAATGATGGCATGCCGCGCGCCGTGCAGCTTCTCTACGCCTTTAATGCGGATCGTGGCAGTCCCCGCGCCTTCGATTTTCGCTCCCATCCGGTTGAGCAGCGCGGCCAGGTCGGCTACCTCGGGCTCGCGCGCGCAATTCTGCATCACGGTTTCGCCCTCGGCGAGTGCGGCCGCCATAAGCAAGTCTTCGGTGCCAGTGACGGTGATTTTGTCGAAGACAATCTCGCCCCCTTTCAAGCGATCGGCCCGGGCCTCGACATAGCCGTGGTCTTGCACGATGTTCGCTCCCAGCGATTCAAGTCCCTTGATGTGCAGATCAATCGGGCGCGCGCCGATGGCGCAGCCGCCGGGCAGAGAGACCCGCGCCCGGCCGCAACGCGCGACCAGCGGCCCCAGCACCAGGGTGGAGGCGCGCATGGTCTTCACCAGTTCATACGAAGCTTCGGGCGAGGCGAGATTCTGGCAGCAAATGGTGGTGCGATGGTGGGCCCGGCCGTAGCCGAGCTCTACCTCCGCGCCCATGGCTGAGAGCAAACGGCGGGTGGTCTCGATGTCGCGCACCTGGGGAATATTTTCGAGGACCACGGGCTCTTCCGTCAGCAATGCCGCGGCCATGGCGGGAAGTGCGGCGTTCTTAGCGCCGCTGATGCGGACCGTGCCCAACAAAGGATTACCGCCGCGAATGACGAATTTGTCCATAGGCAGAGCCCTCGGCGGCCATCACCCGGCCGACTGCCCGTCTATTCTAGCGGGGAAGACGCCCGAGCCTGAGTGCGCAGGTAATCGAAAGGACAACGGCGGCGCGCTCATGGCCCATTCCGGCCGAAGCGATAGAGGGTCAAACCCTGGAGTCACCCGGAGCGAAGTTATGTCATAGTTATGGTGAATTCAGATCAGGAGAGAACTATGCCGCAAGATCTAGCCAGCCAGGATTGCGTGCCCTGCAAGGGCGGCGTGCCGCCCATGAAGGGAGAGGAACTGCAGGAAATTTCCAGGCAGGTGCCGGAGTGGAACGTGGTGGAAGGGCACCACATCGTGCGCAAGTTCAGCTTCCCCGATTTTAAGCAGGCTCTCGACTTCGTGAACCGCGTGGGCGATGTGGCGGAAAAGCAGGGCCATCATCCCGATATTCTGCTCACCTGGGGCAAGGCGGAGATCACGCTCTGGACCCACAAGATTGACGGCCTGACTCAAAGCGACTTCGTGATGGCGGCGAAGATCGACAAGCTGTATTCGAAGTGAGAGGAAGGAGCCGGCGAAAGGCTCGATGAGTGTAACCGGGATGTTTCAACAGTGGTCATTGGTGTTCTGTCCGATTATGGTTGGTGAGCCGTGTTTCCATGTGCCAACGCCAGGCATGTAAGAGTACTGGGAAGAAGGAACCGATCCCCACGCCAAGTAATAGAAAGCCCAGTAAGACACAGGCCAATTGGAGGAAATACTGAAGTGTTCTGATGTCGGCATCCATTCGCTTTGCCAACACCAATAATGCAAGAGCTGTCACCCCTGAAGCTACGCATATCACAGCATACCGCTGGAAGGTGAAGTTCTTTGGCTTTCCCCGCCATGCGGCATACGCGATAGCGACGGCTGTTGCTGGCGCGACGACGAAGAAGGTCAGCAGTTGCATTACGTCCGCCAGCCACAGGTATTTTGGGTTCATCAACGAGATTGTAACCGTCTGCAGTCAAGGGATAGTGCTCAAAAGCTCAGGCTGCGTTGTTCGAGTGCTATGGGGATTTTTTCCCGATTACCATGCGGTAACACCCCAGCCATTCATGGAAGCGATGATCATCGCCCTTCGGGGTTGGTGGGGGCAGACATGCCCGAAATAATGTGCCAGTTGCCGCCGGAATCACGAAGCCAGGTGTGGAGGATGCGGCTGGTTTCCACCTCTTGGTTTCCGCTCTTATCCACCCACACCAGCCGCACACGATAAGTCGTGGTGGCGACGTTCCTCACCGCCTGTACCGCCAGCTTTTCCAGATGGTATGACTTCAGCGACTCGCTATTCTGGCTCTGCACCGTCATCCAATCTGCGATGTGGTCTTTGCGCATGGGGTTGGGGCTGAACGACGGCCAGCCCAGAAATTCCGCGTGCCACAGTGCGCGATAGTGTTCGAGATCGTTCGTTTGCACATAGTGCCAGTAAGCCTGCTCGAGTCCCCACACCTGCTCTTCTTCGGTTGAAGGCGGCGCCGCGAACGCTGAGGTAGTGAGCAGGAAAACGGCGGTAACACAAATGGCAAACTGGGTCATGTCGGCTCCCGAGATCAACGGGCGAATTATAGCTGAGGTGAAACCGTACTCTGCGATTCGTAGGCGTTGGCGCCGGCGTCTTTCTAAACTCGGTGGACGGCTGCTTTCGAAAAAAGGGAAATAGACCACGCCATTCTGCGTTAGCATAGTCTGCTTTTTCATGCCAACTCTGGAGCCCTCATGACCGGACGCCGGACTTTTCTGCGCAGCGCGGCGGGCGCTGCCGTGCTCAGCCTCACTTCGCAAGTCGCAAGCTTTGGCCGGACACGCCATGTGAGAGTTTTTGCCGACATCAACCCGGGCGCGGCCTTGCCCGATCGCCTGGAGCCCGAATGGTACCGGCGCAAGATCGGCCAGGTGCAAGCAGAGATGGCCCGCCGCAAACTGGATGCGCTGGTGCTGCTCAATGCGCACAACGTGATCTACACCACCGGCTACTTTCACCTTTCGACGGAGCGGCCGCTGGCGGCGCTGATTCCGAAGTCGGGCGATCCGGCGCTTTTCATTCCCGGCCTTGAAACCGATCAGGTGAAGCTGTGGTGGGTGAAGGATTTCGAGTCGTACTTCGATTTTCCCGGCCCAGTCAACCGCGTGCGCTGGATCTTTGAGCGCATCGCCCGCCGCGTGCCGGCGGGGGCGCGCATCGGCGTGGAAGAGCCCACTCCAAGCCGCATGCGCGAGATCAAACTGGGAGCGCCCCAGGCCGAGATTGTCGAGGCCGGGGACGTGATTGAGCACATGCGCTGGGTGAAGGATGAAGATGAGCTGAACGTCATGCGCCGCGGCATGTACTTTTCTGACTTCTATGTGCAGGCAGGACGCGATTTTGTGCAAAGCCACGGCAGCGTGACCGAGAATGAAATTCTGAAGGCCTCGGCCGACGCGCTCGCCGACAAAATGGGTGCGGAGTTGAAGCAAGTCGTAGGCGTGAGCATTGATCCGCCATTTGGCGGGCTGGTGCCGTTTGGCAAGCGCTCGGCCTTTCCGCACGCTGTTCCCAGCACCGACCGCCTGAAGAAAGGCGACGCCCTCATTCTGAGCTTCGGCACCCAGGTCGGCGGCTACTGCGTGGAGGACGAGCGCTCGTTCGTCGTGGGTAAGCCGACCGACTATGCCAAACGCCTTTACGATGCGATGCTGGCCGCGCACGACGCCGGAGCCGAGAACATGACAGAAGGCGCCATCGCGGAAGAGGTGGACAAAAAGAGTCTCGACCAGATTCGCAAGGCAGGATTCGAGAAATTCCTCAAGCACCGCACCGGCCACGGCATTGGCCTGGAAGGCCACGAGTCTCCGTGGATCGCGGAAGGAGACAAGACGGTTCTGAAAGAAGGAATGACTTTCAGTTGCGAGCCCGGAGTTTATGATCCGGACTGGGGTGGCTTCCGCCACTCCGATACGGTGATCGTGGGCAAGGACAAGGGCGAGATCATCAATAAGTATCCGACGCGGCTCGAGGACATGATTATCGAGATCTAAGTCGTCACATGTCTTGGGGCCGCGCTTCGCGGCGGACGCTATAATGCCCGCATGATGGATGAGAACGACTTCCGCAAGCGCGCTGACGCAGCGCTGGAATCACTGAAGCAGGCCCTGATCGCCGCCGAAGATTCGGCGGATATCGAAGTGGAAGACCAGGCCGGCGCCCTGCAGATTTCCTTCGACGACGGCACGCGCTTTGTAGTCTCTCCCAATGCACCGGTGCGGCAGATATGGATTTCCGCGCTGGCCACCAGCTTCAAGCTCGATTGGGCCGAAGATGGGCAAGCATTCGTTCTCAGCAAGACCGGAGAAAAACTGAAGCCGCTGATGGCCCGGCTGATCAATCAGCAGTTGGGGGAAGAGGCGGTGGAGCTGGCCTAGCCGGGCCTGGTAACGAATGGCGATACGTCAAGAGCTTCGCCCGCCGAGACGTAATGCTTCATGCGTGAAACGCCTGTGCTGCCTTTTTACCCTGGGGGCGAGCACTACGCTGAGCGCGCAAAACATCCCGCAAGAACTGCTGGGTAAATGGATCATTCAGCGTGAACTGTCTACACGAACTATTTCCTGCTGGGGAGAGAAAGAAGCCAGGGCGATCATTGGAACTGAGATCGAATACACCCCCGATTCGTTTCGTTGGAAGAAGGTCGTCGTCCAGCATCCCAGCGCCGAAGTCGCAATCGTAAGCGCCAGACAGTTTGAAAAGGACAACTCCTCCCCGAGTGCAAACGGTTCACAAGTTTCGTTTCATCAGCTGGGGATAATAACGCAAGAAGTGAAGCAGGTGACCATTGACCATTCACCCGCCAAGCTTACGGGGGCAACCACTGAAATACCGGGCGATGTGGTTTTGCTGAAGAGCCGGAACGCCATCGTGTTCTCCGTCTGCAATTTGTACTTCGAGGCAAAGCGAGCGGTATCGGCGCCTTGAACCGCGGCTGTAACTGTCACCAATACGGCCGCCTTTAGCCCCGGGGATTCAGCTTCTGTTTCAAGTGCTCGGCGATCTGCTTGCCGTGGAAGCGGCCATTCTCGATGAAAATCTCATTGGTACGCGAGCCCGCCACGATGACTCCCGCAACATAGACTCCCGGCACGTTGCTCTCCAGGGTCTGCGGATCGCAGACCGGGCGGCACTGCTCGGCGGAAAGCTCAATGCCCATGGCGCGAAGAAAGTCGTAGTCGGGATGGTAGCCGATCAGGGCGAAGACGAAATCGTTGGGCAGAGTGACCTCGCCCTGCGGAGTTTCGAGCACGACGGAGTCGGCGAGGATTTCCAGCACGCTGCTGTTGAAGTAGGCGCGAATCTCGCCGTTCTTGATGCGGTTCTCGATATCGGGAAGTATCCAGTATTTGACGTGATGGTGCATCTTGGGCCCGCGATGCACCAGGGTGACCCGGGCGCCGTGCCGCCAGAGATCGAGCGCCGAGATGGCGGCGGAATTCTTGCCCCCGATCACCAGCACATCGTTATCGAAGAAGGGATGTGGCTCTTTGTAGTAGTGATATACCTTGGGCAGGTCTTCGCCGGGAATGCAGAGCTGATTGGCCAGATCATAGTAGCCGGTAGCGACGATCAGCTTGCGGGCGCGGTAGTCGTAAATCCGGCCCAGCGAATCGGTGGCCGTGACCAGAAATTTTCCATCCGAACCATCCACGGTTTCCACCCGCTGGTATTGCGCAATGGGCAGGCGATAGTGCTCGGCCACCTTGCGGTAATACTCGAGGGCCTCTTCCCGCGTGGGCTTCTGGTGGGCGGTGCTGAAGGGCATGTCGCCGATTTCCAGCAGCTCTGGCGTGGTGAAAAACGTCATGTTGGCGGGATAGTTGTACAGCGAGTTGACCAGGCAGCCCTTATCAATCACCAGCGCCTTGAAACCGGTGCGCTGCGCCTCAATACCGCAGGCCAGGCCGGTGGGGCCGGCGCCAATCACCAGCACATCGTGGCTCGATCCCGGGCGGTCTTTTTTCTGAGCGCGAGCCAGAGTTACGGGAATCTGTTCGGTGGCCAAGGAGATCCGCCTGCGCAGGCGCACGGCCGCGCCCGGCTCGATGGAATAAGCTGCGATTCTAGCATGCGTGCTTCTGCGTCTTCCGCGCCCGCTGTGGCCGTCGCCTCGAAAGCTCTTGCCACGGAGGTCGAAGGTGCGCAAAGGAAGACCCATGAACCCAGGGCTTCGTGAACCTTCGTGTGCCTTCGTGTCAATGGTCTTGGCCAGCCGCCTGCGAAAATGACCCACCATGCCCCGGTTTGAGTTCTTGCCCCGCGCCTCGCATAATATTCAAAGATAAACTTCCGCATTCATAGGATCGCTTATGGCCACCGCTACCCAAAAGTTGACCCGCACAGAAAAAGACTCCCTTGGCGTCAAGGAAATTCCCGCCAGCGTTTATTACGGCATTCAGACGGCGCGGGCGGTAGAGAACTTCCCCATCTCCGGCATGCGCGCCCACCCGACGCTGATTCGCGCCTTCGGCATGGTCAAAGAAGCAGCAGCCGAGGCCAACAAGGAACTCGGCCTGCTCGATGAAAAGCGCGCCAACGCCATTATTCAAGCGGCGCGCGAGGTGCAGGAAGGCAAGTGGGACAAGGAATTTGTGGTAGACGTCTTCCAGGCTGGCGCCGGCGTGAGCTTTCACATGAATTCGAATGAGGTGATCGCCAATCGCGCGGTGGAAATTCTGGGCGGGGCGCTGGGCGATTACTCCGTCGTCCATCCCAATGATCATGTGAACTACGGACAATCCACCAATGACGTATTTCCTACCGGCATGCGCCTGGGCGGGTTGCTGGAGCTAGAAAAGCTCTATTCGGTAATGGATTCTCTGGCCGAAGAGCTCGCCCGCAAGGGCAAAGAATTTCACGACATTCTGAAGTCGGGCCGCACCCACATGCAGGACGCTGTGCCCATGCGCCTCGGCCAGGAGTTTGCGGCATATGCGGGGGCAGTTCGCCGCGCGAAGCAGGCGATTCGCGAGGCCTCTGAATCTCTGCGCGAGCTTGGGCTGGGCGGCTCGGCGGTGGGCACCGGCATCAACACTCACCCGGAGTACCGCGCCAAGGCGATCAAGAACCTGGCCCGCATTTCCGGCCAGAAGCTCACTCCCGTGGATGACATGCGCTACGCCATGCAATCGAACTTTGCCATGGCGCGGGTTTCTTCGGCGCTGCGCAACCTGGCGCTGGAAGTGATTCGCATCGCCAATGACCTGCGCCTGCTCTCTTCCGGGCCGAATACCGGATTCGCAGAAGTCAATCTGCCGGCCTTGCAGCCCGGCTCTTCGATCATGCCGGGGAAGATCAATCCGGTGATTCCCGAGCTGGCAGCGATGGTCTCATTCCAGGTAGTGGGCAATGACGTGGCGGTGGCTATGGCGGTCCAGGCCGGGCAACTCGAGCTCAACGTCATGATGCCTACCATGGCCTACAGCGTGATGCAGTCCATCACCATTCTGACCAACGCGCTGCGCCAGCTCAGCGCGTGCGTGGCCGGGATCACGGCCAACAAAAAGCGCTGCGAATTCTACGTGCAGGCGACGGTGTCGCTGGCCACCGCGCTGAATCCCTATATCGGCTATGCCAAGGCGGCGGAGATCGCCAAGGAAGCCGTGGCCACCGGCCGCTCGATTATTGAGATCGCGCGCGAGAAAAAGCTGCTCAGTGAAAAAGAGATCAACGAAATTCTGGATCCGGTGCGTATGACCGAGCCGGTGCGCCCGCTGGCGGCGGCCAAGCACCGCGAGGAAGTAAAGTCGAAGAAGTAACCATTTCAATCATCGGCCGAAGCTCAGTCCGCCAAGCTTTTCAACCGCAGCCGGATCTACACCCTTAGTCGCCACCAGCACATGAAAGCTCTCACCCATGCCCGCGGGCGTGACCAGGTGTTTGAGCTGCAGGGCAACTTTGGCGCGCTCCTGCGGCAGCTGGCAGTCTTCGAAGGCGTCGGCAAACTGGTTCCTCTCGCCGATTCCCATGAGAAATTGCGATTGCGTGAGCAGGCGATGCACGCTCATGCCGGCTCGTTCTGCGGCGTCGGCCAGCGCAGTGAAGTTGACGTGCGCCGTGATGTCCTGCTCGCCGGGGGCCTCGTAAGGGTTGGCGCTGGCCGAATGCTGGCGGTAAGTCATTAGCGTGCCGCGATGCCGCCCGGCTAGTTGCTCTTCGCGGGTGTAGCTGTAATCAATCACGATGAAAAATCCGCGCGGGATGAGCGCCGCGGCATGCGACATGTATCGCTGGGCGGCCAGCGACGCCTCAATCCGTTCGCGGCCTTCGGGATGTACGCCGTAACGGTCAAGAAATTCCAGGGCCTCGGCGGAAGGTGTAACCCAGGTTTCCAGCAAGCGGCCAGCGCAAGCATCTACGCGCAGTTCTCCCTGGGTGCTGAGAATTTCGACCGGCAGGGCATCAAAGAATTCGTTGGCAAAGAGGATGAGAGGCGCATCGGGACCGAGGGCGCGGGTGGCTTGAATGATCCTTGCCTTGCCGGAAGCAGCATGCCTGCTGAGTGCCTTCTGCAGCCGGGCACGCAATTCCGGCGAGGCTTCCAGCAGGGAATAATGCAGCGCCTCGAAGAACTCGGGAAACCTCTTCTCTGACCAGTCGAGCACGTCCTGGGCAAAAAGGCCGCGCCCGGGGCCGAGCTCCAGAATTTCCAGCTGCGCCGGCGAGCCCAGCATCCGCCACATCTCTTCGAATTGCCGCGCCAGCAGGCGGCCGAAGACGGCGTGCACGTCGCTCGAGGTGTAGAAATCCCCGGCCTTGCCGAACTGGGCGGCGTTTTTCACGTAGTATCCCAGCTCGGAATCGTAGAGGCACAGCTCCATATAGCGCGAGAATGGAAGCGGCCCGCAGTCGCGGATTTCCTGCTCGATCTTCTCGCGCAGGGTCACAGAGATTCTTCCCGGCTCTGCGGCGTGCGGGTGAACATCTCAATCAGGTAATCGTGCAGGCAGTCGTAGAGCTGGCGCTGGAAACTCCATTCGAATTGCGGATGGTCCACGTCGCGCGGGTGTAACTCGAAGTAATAAGTGTGCACGGGCACCGGCGGGTTCTTGAATTGAATGATCACCTCGACCCCGTAACCCTTGGCGCGGGCCGAAAATTCAAGCAAGGGGTGCTCATAGCGCCGCAATTGTGCCTGCACGCGCTCCAGGCGAAGATCAGCTTTTTCCGACACGGGGATGATTCTAGCGGAGTCCACGCTGCGGCAAGCCGCCGTTAGTGCACAGCGCGGCAAAATGGAAGACGTCCGCGACCTAAAGCAGTCGCCCGACTCGAGAAGTCTGGTCAGGAAGCGGGCTCCGCGCCTTCACCGCCCAGCAGGCGCCGGTTCAGCGTCCCACCCGCAAACAACATCTCTTCGATTGCGGCATCCACCGCGGGTTGGGTCAGAACTTCCCCCGCCGAAAGTTCAATTTGGAATTGGGCGCAGCGGCGCATCAGCTCCTTGATGAATGCTGCACTGACGCCGTGCGTGCGGCGGACGATCACTTCCACCATCTCTTCCGCGACGCGTAGCCCGCGGGCATACAGCTTCGTAAGTTTTGCCCGGCCCTCCGCATCGGGCAAGGGAAATTCAATGGCCTGGTCAATGCGCCCCGGGCGCGAAACCAGTGCCGGCTCGATCTGATCGGGGCGATTCGTGGTCAAGATGAACAGCACCTCGGCGTCCTCCCGCAGGCCATCCATCTCGTTCAGCAGCTTATTCAGAAGGACCTCCTCGGCCGGGCCGCGCATATGAGTGCGTTCGCGCGCAATCAGGTCCACGTCTTCGATTACCATGATCGAGGGCTGCAGAAAACGCGCCAGCGTGAAGTACTCTGCCATCAACCCAACCTGCTCGGCAGTCACCAGCAACGTCGTATGGTTGGGAAGCTGCGAAGCCAGATAGTGAATGGTGAAGGTCTTGCCCGTGCCTGGCGGCCCATAAAACAAAAGCCCCTTGCGCGCCTGAAAGTGCAAGGCCTTGAGCTGATCGCGTGCGTTCATGAATCCGGCCACGTTGTGGTCGAGCATGGCAAAAGTCTTGCGGGGCAGGATGACGTCTTCGCGATTGACCTTAGCGAGCCGATGCACCCTGACGATGCTGCCTCCGCCCATTGGACTGATCTGCCCCTCGAGCGAGACGACCCGCCCCCTGTAGGTTCGGCTTTGACTCACTTGGGCTTCGAGTTGACGAAAGAACTCCTCCGAGAACTGCGCTCCCGGTTCGCCTACGCGTGTCGCAATCTCCACCTGCACGCCGGCGCGGAGTCCGAACCGGCCGCCCGCGGCCATCAGGATGGCAAATGGCAGGCCTTTCTCGCGCGACAGCCACAGTCCGTTTTTCAGACAACGCTTCGGAGTGGCCTCGCCCACATCAATCTCGTCCTGCTGCAGCGGGCCCGCATCCAGAGCGAGCGGGCTCTTGCCCAGAGCTTGCGCCAGGGCGGGAGCCTCGGTAGGATTTGGCGACATAATCCCGAGAAGCTTCACGTCGGGGCGGTTGCGCAGCAGATCCTCCAGCGCCGACTGGATATCCAGTCTTGCCGCGATCGGAAACTGGCGGCCTGTGGTCGCGATATCTCCCGCCTCGACGCCAAAGTGCCTGAGCAGGGTCTTCCTTAGGCGTGTTCCGCTAAAGCCTGAATTTCCTACAGAAAAGGCAAATCCCATTTGCGCTTCATCATAGTTCTTCCCCAACCCGGGGCCAAGCAGTGCCTCCGCAAAATGCGTTTTTCGTCACGTAATTCCACCTCCAGGGGCGGTCGAAATGGATCGCCGCCCACACAAATCGGCAAGCGAAGCCTAACTGGGTAACTGCACTTTCTCTGCCACTTACGTATCATGGTTGGATTCGATCATTGAAGAGGATGGATATGCGCATCTGGCTGAGGCCTGTCAAGGGAGGCGGTGCGGAGATGAACTTCACGCGGAACGCAGGCCGATTCGCCGGCTTATTGTATGTAATCGCTTCGATTCCCGGATTTTTCGCTCTCGCTTATGTCCCCAGCAAGCTCCTGGTGCAGGGCAACGCAGCGGCGACGGCCGGTAACATCGCTGCACATGAGATGCTTTTTCGTCTCGGCATCGCCGCTGATCTCGTTGGGCAGGTGATCTTCATCTTCGTGGCTCTCGCTTTGTATGATCTGCTCAAAGCGGTCAACCGGCGGCGCGCCCGGTTGATGTTGATTCTGATTCTGGTCGCGGTTCCCATTGCCATGCTGAATGAAGTGAACTCCGTCGCCGCCCTCCTCCTGGTGCGGGGCGCCCCTTTCCTTGCGGTGTTTCCCCAGCCTCAGCGTGATGCTCTGGCCAGGCTGTTTCTCAACCTGCGCGGGGGCGGCTTCGAGGTCGCGGGAATTTGTTGGGGCCTTTGGCTGTTTCCCCTGGGCCTGCTGGTCTACCGCTCAGGCTTTGTTCCGCGCTTTCTGGGCGTCTTGCTGATGATCGCCACCTTCGCCTACCTGGCCAATAGCTTCACATCTTTGGTTGTGCCACAGTACGAGGGGTTGGTTTCGCGTTGGATGGATCCCTTGCAGGCGGTGGAACTGGTCTTCATGCTGTGGCTCCTCATTATGGGAGCGAAGCCCAAACCACTGGCGGGTGCAGGCGCCGGCGGGGTCGCCGCCTAGCTACTTCGAGCTCTCCGGATATTCGTACACGCCCCGCCCCGCTTTGCGCCCCAGACGGCCGGCTTTCACGTACTGCACCAAAAGTGGTGCAGGGCGGTATTTCTCGCCCAGCGTGCGATGCAGGTATTCGAGGATATGCAGGCGGGTATCGAGACCGACCAGGTCCACCAACTCAAACGGCCCCATGGGATGGTTCAAGCCCAACTTTAAGGCTTTATCTATATCTGAAGGCGAGGCAATGCCTTCCTGCAGCATGTAGAACGCCTCGTTGCCGATCATGGCGTTGATACGGCTGGTGATGAATCCGGGCGACTCTTTGATGACCACGACCTCTTTCCCCATGCGCTTGCCTACTTCCACCGCTGCCGCCAGGGTCCCGTCGTCCGTCTCGAGTGCGCGAACGATTTCCAGCAGCTTCATTTTGTGCACCGGGTTGAAGAAGTGCATGCCCAGGCACTGCTTGGCGCGGTAGGTGACGCTGGCAATCTCAGTGACGCTGAGCGAGGAAGTATTCGAAGCGAGAATGGTTCCGGGGCGGCAAACCTTATCGAGCAGAGTGAAGATTTCAATCTTCGATTCCATCTCTTCAGGCACGGCCTCGATCACCAGGTCGGCTTCGCGGGCCGCCGCCTCTACCGAGCCGGCATATTCCAGGCGTCCCATGGCCGAGGCTGCGTCAGCCGCGGCGACCTTGCCCAGCTCCACCGCCTTATCGAGGTTGCCGCGGATTTCGCCCTCAGCTTTGCGCAGCGCGGCGGGAATCAGGTCTTCAAGAATGGTGCGGTAGCCGCCGAGCGCTGCCACGTGGGCGATGCCGCGGCCCATGGTTCCGGCGCCGATGACGGCGATGGTCTGGACCTGCGCCACTTACTTGCCCGCCTTTTCCAGCACTTCAACCACCTGGTTGAAGCCGACGGCCGCGGCGCGCAGGTGCTCGGCCAGCCGCCGGCGCTCCTCGGCATCCATGGCCGGAATGGTGGCGCTGATGCGGCGTAGGGTGGTAGTGATGTCATCCACGTAGTTCATGAGACGGATGAGTTCTCCGGTGGTCGCCATGATTGCGAGTGTATCCTCCTGGTAGTTTCGGCAAGCGATTCCAGGCGCGCGCCGAACCAGCTATTTTCAACGTGGTTGCGCAATTAGTAAAGCGGCTCGGAGACAACGCGCGGGCGAGAGGATGTGCTCATGAACCTCGAAGGCCGCTGGCGAGCCCATCTTTCCGGGTCCATGATGGCATTAGGGCAGGGCTTTGTCCGTTATGATGTTTACAGAAAAGATTCAAAAGGGAGCGCGAACTCCCCGGAGGTGGAGCGACGGCTATGTTCCGAATGGGTCGCCCGGCGATTCTGGTTCTTGCAATGCTTGTGGTGCGGCCTGCCTTCTCAGCGCCGCAGGCCGCCTCGCTCGCGAGTTCGCGACAGATAGCGCCTGAACAACTGGCGAGGATTCTGCAAGATCAGAAGGCAAAGCAGCCACTGGTGCTGCAGGTAGGCTTTCATATTCTCTACCTGCAGGGACATATTGCCGGCGCCGAATATGCGGGTCCCGCTTCAGAGCCGCAGGAACTGGAGAAGCTCAAGCAACGGGTGAAGGCCTTGCCGCGCGACAAGTTCATCGTGATTTATTGTGGCTGCTGCCCCTGGGTGCATTGTCCCAACGTCAAACCTGCCGCCGACGCCCTTCGCGACATGGGCTTCAGCAACGTCAAGGTGCTCTACCTGGAGCAGAATTTCGCCGCCGACTGGAGCAGCAAGGGCTACCCGACCGCGAAGGGCAAGTGAGCAGTCGCGCTTCTTGGTTGAGGTGCTTCTTACACCCAAGACAGTCCACCAAAGCAATCCAGACGTTGACGGCGCTGCGGCTTTGGGATATACAAACAGCTCATCTGGTGTCGGGAAGAGCGGTGCGAGTCCGCCACTACCCCGTAACTGTGAGCGCGGAGAAACCGGGCCGGTAAACACGGCCACTGCGGGCTGAACCCGTGGGAAGGTTGCCTGGTTTCGTCGAGGCGCGAGTCAGGAGACCGGCCAGATGCCAATCTGGGCTGATCCGGCTTCGATGGGAGAGCCGGAGAGCAATCCTGTGGTTCGCCGCGAACCCGAGTGAGGCTGCCCGCGGATTTTCATCCCGCAAATTCATCTGTGCAGGTGTTTCTGACGCGAGACGGAAGCGCTCCGTCTTCAACCTTGACCACTAACCGGCGGGATGCTCGGGAAGCGCGGTGTGAATCCGCCACTACCCCGTAACTGTAAGCGCGGAGAGCTGGGCAGGCAGTAGTCACTGGACGTTGTCCGGGAAGACAGCCCAGGCTCGAAGAGGCGCAAGTCAGGAGACCGGTCCCGCAGAAAACTTCCGAGGGGAAGAAATGAACAAGAATTTCTGTGGGCGCATTCGCCGCCTGAGTCTCGTCTGTCTAGTTGCCAGCTTATGCTTGACGGCATTTGCAGCCGGCAACGCTTCTCTCCAGGGCACGGTGAAGGATTCGCTGGGCGCGGCAGTGGCCGGCGCCACGGTTGAATTGCTGGTGGCGGGAAAGATCATCGCCACGACAAAATCCGATGGAGAAGGGAAGTACCTGGTCTCGGTCCCGCAGGCGGGGCGTTACCGCGCGCGCGCGACGGCGCCATCGTTCGGCGCGGCGCTGAGCGATCCCGTTTATGTGGCAGGCACAGGGCAGACCCACTTGAACCTGACCCTCAGCCCCGGAGTTCTGGCGGAGCAGATTACGGTCACGGCCACGGGAACGCGCACGCCGGAAGCCCAGACGGGCTCGGCGGTGACTGTGCTTGAGCGGAGTCAATATAGTTTCGACTTGAACGTGCAGGAACCGTTGCAGCAGATTCCCGGGCTGCAACTGGTGCGCAGCGGCGAGACCGGCAGCGCCGCCAGCTTCTATATTCGCGGCGGAGACAGCGATTCCGGCAAAGTGCTGATTGACGGGCTGCCCGCGAGCTTTATAGGAGGGACAACGAATTTTGCCACCCAGCCAGCGGCGGGCGTGAGCCAGATCGAAGTGCTGCGCGGGCCGGACAGCGAATTATACGGGTCGGATGCGCTGGCGGGCGTAGTCAGCATGACAACGGAGCAGGGCACAGCGCGGTTGCCGCAATTTACCCTCGCGGCTGATGGCGGAAACTTCAGCACCAGCCACCAGGAAGGGACGCTGGGCGGCGCTTACCGGCAGTTCGATTACTTTTCGGATTTCGCGGTGCTGAACACGCGAAACAGCGAACCGGATGATGCCTTTCATCAGGCAACGTATGCGGGGAATTTCGGCTGGAGCCCGAAAGCCGGAACCAGCCTGCGGATCACGCTGCGGCATGTGTTCAATCATGGGGCGATACCGAATGCGATCGAGCTGTACGGCATTCCTGACGACGCGGCGCAGATTGAGAAGGATCTATATGCGGGCGCGACCCTTGAGAATCAAACCACCGCGCGCTGGCACAACCTGGTGCGTTACGGACGGGTGCGCCTGCGGCAGATTTACACCGCCTTCGCGCCCACCGGCGCTCCCTACGATCCGTTTGATCTCGGCTTTCCTTCCTGGTATATCGGCGCGCCGGTCACGCTGCAGGGTGCGAACGGATACACGGTGAGCGGGCAGGGCATTTTTCAGTATCCGGGAATTTACCCCAGCACAAGCCTGAGCACGACCAACCGCGACTTTGTCTACGCGCAGTCCGACTACCACTTCAACCCGCACCTGACGGCATTGTTCGGCTTCAAGTACGAGAACGAACGCGGAGAGAGCGATACGACGGGTTACGCTTCGCAATCGGTTGCGCGGGGGAATTACAGCTACACGATGCAGCTGGCAGGGGACTTCTTCAACCGCCTGTATTACACAGTGGGCAGCGGCATCGAGAACAATGCTCTATTCAGCGTAGAGGCCACGCCGCGGGGCTCTCTGGCCTACTACCTGGTCCGCCCGGCAAGCGGCCGCTGGTTCGGCGGCAGCAAGCTGAGAGCCAGCTTTGCCAAAGGAATCAAGGAGCCGAGCCTTTACCAGCAACTGAGCTCGCTGCGCGAGCTGCTGCTGCAGAGCGGAGAAGGAGACCTGGTTTCGCAGTTTGAGGTTGGGCCGGTGGGGGCTGAGAGATCGCGAACCTACGATGGCGGCGTGGATCAGGATTTCGCTGCCGGCCGCGGCCGCCTGGGCATTACTTACTTCCACAATCAGTTCGTGGACGCGGTGGAGTATGTGCCGGAGCAGGGTTTGCTGAACCTGGGAATTCCGCTGGCCGTGGTCGAGCAGGTTCCGTATGGGGCTTATGTGAATTCGCTGACCTTCCGCGCGCAGGGGATCGAGAGCGAGGCGGAATACAAGGTGGGGCACGGACTTTTTGTGCGCGGAGGCTATACCTATCTTGATGCAGCCGTTCAGAAGTCTTTTTCGAGCGATGCACTTGCGCCCTCGGTGAATCCTGCGTTTCCGAATGTTCCGATCGGGGTGTACTCGCCGCTGATCGGAGAACGGCCCTTCCGGCGCGCGCCGCATTCGGGATATTTGCAAGTGGGCTACGGCCACTCACGCTGGGTGGTTTCGTTTGCCGGAACTTTTGTTGCGCGGCGCGACGACAGCGATTTTCTCTACGACAAGGATGGCGGCAACACGCTGCTGCTGCCGAATCGCAATCTAGACGCGGCGTACCAACGGCTGGACCTGGGCGCCGGGTTCCGGGTGAACCGATTTATGGAAGTCTATTCCGCCATGCAGAATCTTTTGAGCCAACATTATGCGGAAGCGTTTGGTTACCCGGCGCTGCCGTTTACGTTCCGTTCGGGGATCAAGTTCACGTTTGGCGGGGAGTCGTGGAAGTGAGAAGAGAAATCAGAGCCAGCCTTTGGTGCGAGCGATGCGGGCGGCCTCCACGCGGTTGGAGGCGCCCAGCTTGCTGATGGCCTCAGAGAGGTAGTTGCGTACGGTGCCCTCTGAGAGCTTGAGTTGATCGGCAATGTCGCTACTGGCGAGGCCTTCGCCGGCCAAGCGGAGCACCTGGCGCTCGCGGTCGGTGAGCGGATCGGGCTCGACCCAGGCTTCGGCGGCGAGCTCGGGATCAACCACGCGCAGGCCCTGCTGCACACGGCGAACCGCATCGGCAAGGGCTTCGGCCTTCATGTCTTTCAGCAAGTATCCGGAAGCTCCGGCTTCGAGAGCGCGGCGCAGGTAGCCGGCGCGGGCGAAGGTGGTCAAAATGATGATGCGGACGGGAGCGCGCAGCCGTTGCAGTTCGGCGGCCACCTC
The DNA here is from genome assembly GCA_035517775.1 of Terriglobales bacterium. Taxonomy (GTDB): domain Bacteria; phylum Acidobacteriota; class Terriglobia; order Terriglobales; family Acidobacteriaceae; genus DATIYF01. Next base: position 18,578 of record DATIYF010000124.1, on the reverse strand, counting down.
GAGCCCGGTCATCTCCGGCATTTCGATATCGGTAATGAAGACATCGGGTTTCTGGGCAAGGACGGCCTCGAGCGCTTCTTTGCCGTTGCGTGAGCGCGAGACGACTGAAATATCGCCTTCGATTTCGAGCAGCGCAGCGAGGGCGCCAAGAACCATGCCCTGATCTTCGGCGATGGCCACCCGAATCGTGTGTCTGCCGGCTTTGATGGCTGGGCTCAATGGGTTCCATTCGAGCCGGACTGGAGCAAGGGAAAGCGGATGGTCAATCGGGTTCCAGCAGCGGTTTGGCGCTCCAGGGTTCCGCCCAGAGCTTCCACGCGTTCGCGCATGCCGCGCAGGCCGTTGCCTTCCACGAGATCGCCGCCGCGGCCATCATCGGCAATTTCGAGCAGGCAATTGCCATTGACCGGGGCCAGGCGCAGATGGCAACTGCGCGCGTGGGCGTGGCGCACTACATTGGTCACCGCTTCGCGCACCACCAGGGCGACGACGCTTTCCTGGGCCGGACTGAGGGGTACTTCTTGGGTTTCGGCGCGGACCGAGACTCCCGCCGTCTGCAACGTGGTTTCGGCATGCTTGATCTCGGCCTCGAGGCTCTGGCTGCGGTAGCCGCGAATGGTATTGCGGACTTCGGCCAGAGCTTCGCGGGAGGTGCGCTCGACATCGGCGATTTCCGCCCTGGCGCGGGCGGGATCGCGCTCAATCAGCTTTCCGGCGAGCTCAGATTTCAGGATGATGACGGAAAGGGTGTGCCCGAGAACGTCATGCAGATCGCGGGCGATGCGTTCGCGCTCGGCGACCTTGGCCAGGTGCTCGATTTCATCGCTGGCCATGCGCAGCCTGGCGTTGGCGCGGTTTCGCTGGGCGAAGAATATGTTGCCCACGCCGATGACCAGCGAGAAACCGCCCGCCCAGGCGAAGAACCAGATGCTGAGATGCAGCAGCCGGGTTTCCAGGCCGGCGGCGGCGGTGATGAGCAGCATGATGGTGAGCGCGCCACCCTCCGTTTCGCAAAGAAAGGGAGTAAACGCGGTGGCGTAGATGAAAAAGGTGGCCGCCCCGCCGTTGCTGGGCGCGAGCACCAGGCCCAGAGCCAGGATGCCGACGAGGTAATACCAGTGGCGCTGGCAGCGGTCCCAGAACATGCCAAAGAACAGGAACAGAAAGATCGCGCCGCCAACGCTGTTGATCGCCCAGGTCCTCGCGGAGGCGTGGTCGAGGATGAGCTGCAGCCAGAAAAAGGCGAAGTAAGGCAGCCAGATCAGCGGCACCCAGCGATGCTCGTTGCCCACCGGAAACAGCTTGTCTGGAAAGACCTTCATATCCTGTGAGCCTATTTTATGCCGTTCTGCGCGGCGGGATTGCTGCCCGGCAGGCAGGTAATCGCGTAACCAAACACTGCGGCGATGGGAAGCAGAAGAATTGCAAGATCCAGCTTACCCATGGAAGTCAGCAGCAGAAAGCCGCTGAGGGCGAGGATCCAGCCGAGGGCGTCGGAATTGCGAAGGTTCAGCGAAGTCTTTTTCATAATTTATCCGTAGAGCTTGTTTTCATCACGCTGGAAGCCCAGGCGGGCGATTCCCAGGCAGATGAGAGTGAAGCCGAGCAAGACCTCCCAGTGCATCCAGTTCGATTGGTGCTGGCCGGCGCCGATGGCCTCGAGCGCCAGCTGGGCCAGATGGTAGGGAGGGAGAAATTGAGCGATCTGACGAACGGCCTTGGGCAAAAAGATAAACGGCACCCAGAGGCCGGAGCAGAAGGAAAGCGGCAGATAAAACAGGTTGATGAAGGCGGGGGCGGAGTTGGGGCCGATGAAATATCCGAGGGCCAGGCCCATGGCGCAGAAGGGCAGGGAACCGGCCACTAGGGTAGTGACCAGGCGAACGGTTTGGGCGAGAGGCAGACGCACGCCGCCGAAGGCGATGCCCATGGCGAGAAGCAGCAGAACTACGGCGGAGCTGAAGATGGTGCTCATTACTACTTTCGCGACAAAGTAGGCGAAAGGCGGCATGGGGCTGGCGCGCTTGACCTCGAGCCATCCCAGGCCGCGCTCGGCGGCGAGACCGGAGGCGGTCCCGAAGAGCGACGCGCCCATGACGCCGAACACGCCGTAAGTCCCGATCAGATAGGCTGCGATGTTGACGCCGCCGACGGTTTGCCTGCCCATCACCAGGCCAAAAAGGATGTAGAACATCAGAGGAAAGAAAATCACGGAGAGGGAATAGCGCGGGATGCGCAGGTTCTTGAGGAATTCATATTTGGCTTCCTTGAGGTAAATCCGCAAGGTCTGATCGGCCGAGCGAGCTTGTTCTGAATTCGTAACGGCTTTGAAATTTGCCATGGCGATCTCTCCGGGATAGGGGCCGGCGTCTTTTGCGGCAGTTTTCATGGGCGGGCAAGCTCCTGGGTCAGAGCGAGGAAGGCTTCCTCGAGACCGGCGCTGGTGACCTCCAGGGCCGAGAGGTGCGGGTCGCGAGCCATGAGTTCACGAAGCACCGGCTCGGCCTGGGAGACTTCAATGTGCAGGGCCTCGCGGTCGCGGCGGGCCTGGAGCACGCCGGGCAGGGCGAGTACTTCCCCCAGCCCGAGGTTGGTGAGGCAGCGGATTGTTTTGCCGGCGGTCAGGCTTTTGATGTCAGTGGGCGTCCCCTGGGCTACCACCCGGCCCTGGTTGATCACAACCACGCGGTCGGCAAGAGCGTCGGCTTCCTGCAGGTAGTGCGTGGTCAGCAGAACGGTTTTGCCGCGGGCTACGAGCTTGCGAATCTCATCCCAAAAGGCGCGGCGGGCTTCCACGTCGAGGCCTACGGTGGGCTCATCGAGAAAGAGAAGGTCGGGGTCGCCGCACAGGGCGAGGGCAAACAGTACTCTCTGGCGCTGGCCGCCGGAAAGGTCGCCGAAGCGGCGGTTTGCGATCTCCTGCAGGCCGCCGACAGCCAGAGACTGGCTCATGGACAAGGGATGCGGATAGTAACTGCGGAATAAGTCAATGTGCTCTCTTACACGCAGGGTTTCGGGGACTTTGGCAACTTGTAACATCGCCCCGGTGCGCATGCGAACCCTGGGGTCAACCGGATTGCCGCCGAACACGTTCACGCGGCCCGCATTAGGCTTGGCCAGGCCGAGCAGCAGGCGGACGGCGGTGGTCTTGCCGGCGCCGTTCGGGCCGAGCAGGGCGACAAGCTCACCGGGCCGGATGCGGAACTCCACGCGGTCGAGCGCTTTGACCGCGCCATAGCTTTTGGTCACGCCTTCCAGGCCCGCGACGGTAAAATCGGCCGCCGGTTGCGGGCTGGGCTGCCAGATTTGCGGCATGGTTGCCATCATTTGGGTGATCCCCCGCCAGGTGGAATGTCTTGCAACAAGAGAGATCATCGCGGAAATGGAACGGTGCAGGTAGTGGGGAACATCACATGACGGGCATGACAAATGTCATCGGCGGGAAGGGAGATAAATGGCTGGTTATATAATCCGGGGGCACGGGCGCCGGGGCATTCCAGTGACAATCTTTGTGGCAGACCCAGATACACTAATCGAGTGATACGGAGTTAGGAGTCAGGTTGGAAGGCGGAGGCCAAACCACGCGGGGAGTGATGCGGATTCGACCGGGGGTTGAAGTGGCCGGCCTGAGCGACGTGGGCTGCCAGCGGGCGAATAACGAAGACCGGTATTCTTACTGGGAGCCGGCCAGCGATGAATTGTTTGCGCAGCGCGGCCGGCTTGCCACCCTGGCCGATGGCATGGGCGGGTATGAAGGCGGGCAGGAGGCCAGCCGCATCGCGGTAGAGACGATCGAGCAGGTCTATGCCGGGCCGGATGGGGGCGGCCCGCGAGCGCTGCTGCTGGCGGGATTTCATGCCGCGCACCAGCGCATCCAACAGCACTCGGCGTCGCATCCTGAGCTGGCAGGGATGGGGACGACGTGCACCGCCGTCGCTGTGCTTCCGCATGAGCTGTACTTTGCCCACGTGGGCGACAGCCGCCTATACCTGGCGCGCGAATCGAAAATCTACCGCCTTACCCGCGATCACTCCTACGTCGGGCGCCTGGTGGACCAGGGAATCATCAGCCCTGAAGAAGCGGCTTCTCATCCCCAGCGCCATATTCTTACGGCGGCGCTCGGCGCCGGCACTGAAGTTTCTCCCGAGTGCCCGGAGCAACCCCTGCCCCTCGAAGCGCGAGACACGCTCATACTCTGCTGCGACGGTCTGTGGAGCCTGGTGAGCGAGACGGAAATTCAGGCGGCCGTGCAGAGCGATGAGTTGAGCGAGGCCTGCCAGACCCTGGTGAACCTGGCCAAGCAGCGCGGCGGCCCGGATAACATTACGGTGGAAGTCCTGCGCCTGGGGTGATTGCCTTACGGTCCTGACCTTAAGCCTGCCGGTGTAAACCCTAAGATCTTCTTGCCTGCGCAAAGCCTTGCACACTCTTCTGATTGAAGTTCCAAGTTTTTTCCTAATAAATGTCTAGTAAAATAATGGACATTATGGGAATATAGGGCTATGAAGATCTCGCAAAAAGGCCTGTACGCCCTGCAAGCCCTGATGATGCTGGCCCGCTCCTATAACCAGGGGGCCATCCGCATACGGGATATTGCGTATGAAGAAGGGCTGCCGGAGAAATTTCTGGAGCTCATCCTGCTCGAACTCAAGAATGCGCGCATCGTGGAAAGCGTGCGCGGGGCCAAGGGCGGGTATCGCCTGCGGCGCGCGCCCTCAGAGGTGCGCCTGAGCGAAATCATCCGCCTGATTGACGGCCCGCTGGCGCCCTTCGGAGACGCCGAGCAACTGCGCTCCCTCATTGACCGCGACGCTGAGCACCGTTCACTGTACCGGGTGTTTCTTGCGGTGCGGGATGCCGCGGCCAGAATTCTGGAGCACACCACCCTGGCGGATATTGCCGGCCGGCACGCGGCCAAATCGAAGGGCCACTCCGGTAAGAAGCCTCTCACCAACCGGAAGCGAGACAAGAAACCCCGCCTGCTCTCCATGGCCGCGAACGACACGCCTCGGGGCCAGCCATGAAGGGAAACACGTGGCTTCATGCATTTTTGCTCGTGCTTCTGGGCGCTTCGGCCTTTGGCCAGACCGTGATTCGGGTGGGGGCGTTTCCCAACATAACCCACGCCCAACCCATGGTGGGGAAGGCCAATGGCTGGTTCGAAAAGGCCCTGGGCCCAAACGTCAGGATCGAATGGACGAGCTTCAATGCCGGCCCGGCCGCCATTGAGGCGCTGTTTGCCGGGGCCATTGACATGGCCTACGTCGGGCCCAATCCAGCCGTCACCGGCTATGTTCGTTCGCAGGGAGAGGCGCTGCGCATTGTGGCAGGAGCAGCGAGCGGCGGAGTTGCCCTGGTCGTGCGCAAGGACTCGGGTATCGAGAAGCCGGAGGATTTTCATGGCAAACGCGTGGCCTCGCCGCAGCTCGGCAATACCCAGGACGTTGCCCTGCGAGCCTGGCTGCAGGCGCACGGGCTGAAGACCACGGACAAAGGCGGGGACGTGCAGGTGATGCCGATCGCCAATGCCGATCAGCTGACTTTGTTCCTCAAGAAGCAGCTTGATGCCGCCTGGGCGCCGGAACCCTGGGCCACGCGGCTGGAGCGGGAAGGCAACGGCCGCATCTTTCTCGATGAGCGCGATCTCTGGCCGCATGGGCAGTTTGTCATCACCAATCTGGTGGTGAGCACAAAGTTTCTGCACGAGCATCCTGACCTGGTGAAGCGCTGGCTGCAGGCGCATGTCGAGCTGACTGACTGGATCAATGCTCACCTTGCGGAATCGAAGAAGATCCTGAACGAGCAGATTGGCAAGGAAACGGGAAAGCCGCTTTCGGCTGCTGTGCTCGATGAAGCCTTCGGACGAATGGAAGTCACCTACGATCCCCTGCGCAGCAGCCTGCTGACCTCAGCCCGGCACGCTTATCAGCTGGGCTTTCTGGGGCGGCAAATGCCCGATCTTTCGGGCATCTACGATCTCACGCTTCTCAACCAGGTGCTGGCGGAGAAGGGAAGGAAGCCGATTCAATGAGCACGAATCTGAGCACAAACCCTCGCGCGACAGGTCTCAGGGCACCGATACGAGCCGAATATCGCAAGAGCGATCGCATGGCGATCGTCGCCGCTCGACCGGCGGCGCCCGCGACTCCCAAACTATCACTACAGGACGTTTCGCTGAGCTACGCCGCAGAGAACGATTCTCGCCTGCTGGCTCTGGACTCGATTGACCTGCAGGTACAGGCGGGCGAGTTTCTCTGCATCGTCGGTCCCTCGGGCTGCGGAAAGTCCACGTTGCTTCACCTGATTGCCGGACTGCATTCCGCAAGCTCCGGCAAAGTGCTGGTGGATGGCAAACCGGCGAGCGGCCCCGGCACTGACCGCATCCTCATCTTCCAAGAGCTCGGCCTGTTTCCCTGGCTCACGGTGGGAGGAAACGTCGAGTTCGGCATGAAAATGAAAGGCTTGACGCGCGCCGAGCGGGAGCAGAAGACGCAGCATTATCTGCGCCTGGTGCATCTTTCGCAGTTCAAAGACAGCTACACCCACCAGCTTTCGGGGGGCATGCGTCAGCGTGTGGCTTTGGCCCGCGCCCTGGCCACCGAGCCCGATGTTCTGCTGATGGACGAGCCTTTCGCCGCGCTCGACGCTCAGACCCGCGATCTTTTGCACGACGAACTGGAGCGCATTTGGGCCGAGACTGGGCGCACGATTGTTTTTGTTACCCACAACGTGCGCGAGGCGGTCCGGTTGGGTGGGCGGGTAGCCGTGTTCACTTTTCGCCCAGGACGGGTCAAGCGCGAGTATGCCATTGACCTGCAACGGCCGCGGCATCTGGAAGACGTTGCCGTGGCCAGGACGGCGCGCGAAATTCTCGATGATCTGCGGGAAGAGATCAACAGATCGCTGCAGGCCGAATACGGGGGTTCGACAGAGCTATGAAACGCCTTGCCAAGCATGCCGCCTTCTATGCCGTTCTGATCGGGGTATGGGCCCTGGTGGCGAAACTCAGAATCTGGCCGCCCTACATCTTTCCTTCGCCGGAAAGCGTGCTGCAATCGCTGTGGGCTGGCTTCGCCGATCACAGCTTCTGGATCGGAATCAGCGTGAGCATGCGAAGGATGCTGCTGGGTTACGGACTGTCGGTAATCCTGGGAATGATTCTGGGCCTGGGCGTGGCCAGCAACAAATTCCTGGAAGAAACAATGGGCGGCCTGCTGGTAAGCCTGCAGAGCCTGCCCAGCATCTGCTGGCTGCCGCTGGCGGTGTTGTGGTTTGGACTCACGGAGAAGGCGATCATCTTTGTGGTGGTGATGGGCTCGCTGCTGTCGGTGACCATCGCCATGGAGGCCGGCCGGCACCAGATGCCTAAAATCTACGGCATGGCGGGGCGTAACCTGGGCGCATCCGGCCTTCGCCTTTTCTGGTACGTTCTGCTTCCAGCCAGCCTGCCGTTCATTCTTTCGGGACTGAAACAGGGCTGGGCCTTTGCCTGGCGCTCGCTGATCTCGGGGGAGATGATTTTCGTCAGCCTGGGGCTGGGCCAACTACTTATGACCGGGCGCGACCTGAATGACATGAGCCAGGTGCTGGCCGTCATGATTCTGATTATCGCCATCGGCTACGTGGTGGACGGCCTGGTATTTCGTACCCTGGAGCGCCGCCTGCAGCACAGGTGGGGGCTGGCGCCGGCCGCGTAAGCCGGCCTTTCCGGCCGGGCTGATTTCCTGCGTAATTTGTGAAGCTGGCCCTCGTCATGACTCGAAATGCGATTCTAAACACAAGCTACTAGATAGACTTACTTGTAATCACAAATTGCCGTAGTCGACTCCCTCAATCGCGGGCCAAGGCCCAAGGAGACAATTAATGAAACGGAAACATGTGAGCCTCAAGGCGATCACGACGTTATGGCTGCTCAGCGCCGTCGTGTTCGCACAATCCGCACCCGCCAAACCAAGGCCAAGGCACAAGACAGTGGCGGCACGCGCCTCGGCGGAGCAGGCGGAGATCGAAGCCCTGCACAACCTGGTTGCGGCGCAGCAGCAACAACTGCAGACCCAACAGCAGCAACTGGAGCAATTCAAATCCCAGTTGCAGCAAGTGCTGGAGGCTACGCAGCAGGCCAATGCCGCTCTCCAGAAGGCGCAGCAGGGTACGAGCGAGGCGCAGGCCGCGGCCGGTCAGGCGCAGAACTCGGCCAGCGAAGCGCAGCGGGCAGCTGACGAAGCTTCCGCCAATGCGGTCGAGGCCAAAACCGGGCTTTCGCTGATCAGCAGTAAGCAGAAAGATGAGGAAAAGCAGGTCAGCGCTTTGCGCGACATTCTTGGCCGGTTTCGCTTCAGCGGCGACGTGCGGGTGCGGGGCGAGGACTTCTTCCAGGAGGGCGTTATTACCCGCAACCGGGCGCGCATTCGGGTGCGCTTTGGCCTCGAGGGCAAGCTGAACGAGTCTTTCGTTGGCGGCTTTGCCCTGGCCACGGGTTCACTGGGCGACCCCACCACCACCAACGAGACCTTTACCAACAACTTCGACCGCAAAACCATCGGCCTGGATCGCGGCTACGTGACCTTCAACCCCACCGGCGCCAAGTGGCTCTCGCTGACCGGAGGCAAGTTCGCGTTCCCCTGGCAGAGAACTTCGCTGACCTTCGATCCCGATATCAATCCCGAAGGCTTCAACGAAAAGTTCTCCTTCGACCTGAACTCGCCGGTGCTCAAGACCTTTACCGTGCAGGGCATTCAGTTGCTCTACAACGAAGTCTCGAAGGGCGATGATTCTTTCGGCCTGGGCGGACAAGTCTCCGGCGTAGTGAAACTCGGGCCGCTCACCACCACACCTTCCTTCCTATTGCTGGATTGGCGCTTTGTGGATGCGCTGCTCAATGCTTCCACATTCGCCACGCAAGCGGGCGGGGAGGGGCCGGGTTGCTCTACCGGCGTACTTTTGCCGAGTACGGCGCCCTGCGCCTTCGCCGCCAATGGCATGACCAATGCCACGTATCAGGATGCCAGCGGGAAGTCTCACTTCCTCTCGGGCTTCGAATACGCAGACTTCATTCTCAACAACCAGATTGATACTGGCAGCAAGCGCTTGCCCCTGAACCTGGTTCTGGAAATTGAAGACAACCTGAAGGCGGCCAGCCATCCGCTCAGCACCAGCGGCGCCGCTCTCGCCAGCCTGGGCTCGCAGAGCAAGGGGTATCTGGGCGAGATCAGCCTGGGGCAGTCAAAGAGCAAAGGTGATTTGCAGTTCGGCTACTCCTACTGGAGGCTGGAGCAGGATGCGATTCTCGCCTCCTGGGCGGAAAGCGACGAGCGCGCCCCCACCAACGTGCTGCAGCAGCGAATCTATGCCATGTGGCGGCCGCAGGCACGAGTGACGGCGCAGTACACGCTGTGGTTTGGGCGAACACTCAACAGCAGCCTGGAGCATGCGGTGCTCGCAACCGGGGTCGCGCCGGGAGAGGTCGAGCCTAATCTCAGGCGCCAGGAATTCGACCTGATTTATTCGTTCTAGATTTGCAGGTTGCTGCGGGTGAGTCGAGGCGCGCCCAGGGGAAACGGCAAAGCGCTATCGACCCAGCGTTCTGGAGGCGTCCTGAACGCTACGATAGCGCCGCCTGTTGTTGAGCCCGAATGGCAGGAAGTGTAGGCTGCCCACTGCACCATTTCCAGTGCAATGGCAAGAGGGGGAACCAAAGGAATTAACTGTAGAAAGGGCCGGTTGAACGCAAAATCTACTTAGAGCTTTCCCGGCTTCGCCGGAGTTGAACGCTCCGGCGTTGCTCGAAATGACAGGGCGTCCTAAGGCTGCTCGGTCTTGTCCGTGCCGTCTGCGGCTAAGTGTTTTTCCGGACGCAGCAGCGGGAAAAGAATCACGTCGCGGATGGTGTGCGAGTCGGTCAGCAGCATGCAGAGGCGGTCCACGCCAACGCCCACGCCGCCGGCCGGTGGCATGCCATAGGAGAGCGCACGGATGTAATCTTCATCCATCTGGTGGGCTTCTTCGTCGCCGCGCTCGCGCTCTCTTAACTGCTGCTCGAAGCGGCGGCGCTGCTCCTCGGGATCGTTGAGCTCGCTGAAGCCGTTGGAAATCTCCATCTGCCCGATGAAGATTTCGAAGCGCTCGGTCCACTCCGGCTCGTCTGGCTTCTGCTTGGAGAGCGGGGAGATGGCGGTCGGGAATTCGTAGATGATGGTCGGCTGAGTCAAGTGCGGCTCGGCCACGGCGTCGAAGAGATTCGCAACGGTCTTGCCAGCCGGTTCATTGGGATCATAGGCCACGTGGGCGCAGGCCGTGTTGTAACGCTCGACCAGGCGCCGCACGGAATCTTGCGAGGCAAAATCGGCTATCTCCGGTTTCGCTCCCGCTGCTTCGGGCCAGAAGTGAATAATCGCTTCGCGCATGGTCATGCGCCGCCAGTTGGCCCAGTCAATCTCCTGCTCGCCCCATTTGGTTTTCGTTCCGCCGGTCACATCTTTCGCGGCTTGCGTGATCAGTTCCTGCGTCAAATCCATGACGTCGCGATAGTTCGCATAGGCCTGGTAGAACTCGAGCATGGTGAACTCGGGATTCCAGCGCCAGCCCAGGCCCTCGTTACGGAAGCTGCGATTGATTTCATAGACGCGGTCGAAGCCGCCCACGGTCAGGCGCTTGAGATACAGCTCGGGCGCGATGCGGAGGAAGAGGTCCATATCGAGCGTGTTGTGGTGGGTGACGAACGGCCGCGCCACGGCGCCGCCGGCGATGGGCTGCATCATCGGAGTTTCGACCTCCACGAAGCCGCGGGAGTCCATAAAGCTCCGCAGCGAGTGCAGGAGCTTGCTGCGCTTGAGAAAGACCTCCCGGACTTCCGGGTTCATCACCAGGTCCACATAGCGCTGGCGATAGCGCAGCTCGATATCGGTGAGCCCGTGCCACTTCTCGGGTAGCGGAAGCAGGTCTTTGGAGAGAAACGTGATCTCTTCGACGTGGACCGTCAGCTCGCCGGTTTTGGTGCGGAAGAGATAGCCGCTTACGCCGATGTGGTCGCCCAGATCGAGCAGCTTGTAAAGCTCAAAGCCCTTTTCGCCGACCGCATCTTTCTTAACGTAAATTTGCAGGCGTTTGCCGTTCTGCTGCAGATGGGCGAAGCCGGCCTTGCCCATGAGGCGGATTGCCATGATGCGTCCGGCCACGCGCACGTTGACGCGGGGGTTTTCCAGCTCCTGGGCTGATTTTTCGCCGTACTCGGCGAGAATCTGCGGAAGGGTGTGAGTCAACGCGTATTTCCGCGGATAGGCCTGCTGGCCAAGCGCCTCGATCTGCTTCAGCTTTTCGCGGCGCAGTTTGTAAATCTCTTCGTTGAGTCCCAAGGTCCGGTATCCTTCGCGCTAGCTCGCGCCTGGCTCTGAAAAATTAGAAAGTGCGATTATAAACAGCCGCGCATTTTTCGTGTGCACCGTAACAGGACACTGGGCCCCTGGCAGGATTTATTAGAAATAAGGTCCGGCGGTCCCGGGCCGCGTTGAAATTTGGCGCTGCATTGCCCTCCCAAAAGTAATACTGGAACGACCCGATTGTGCTAACGACGTGGGTATATCAGAATCCCATTATTCTGGGAGATGTTTATGCAGAAAGCGATTCTGATCGCGGATGATAACGAAGCCATTCGGCGCGCCATTCGCAAGGTACTGGAGCGCAGCCTGGACTGTACCATCTGCGGCGAGGCGACAAACGGCCGCGAGCTCATCGAGAAAGAACGGCAGCTTCACCCCGACCTGATCGTGCTCGATTTTTCCATGCCGGTGATGAACGGCCTGGAGGCGGCGCGCGCCCTGAAGCGCGAACGGCCGGGGGTCCCGATGCTTCTTTTCACCATGTTCAAAGACCGCTTCCTGGAGGAAGAAGCTTTCGCCGCGGGAGTCAGCGTGGTGGTTTCCAAAGAAGACGGCATCGCAATGCTGGCCGAGTGCGCCGGCGCCCTGCTCAAGCAGGCGAGTCAGAACTGCGCGCCGCGATTGCACTAGCCGGCCCTTCAGCTCGCAGGCAGGCCCGCCCTGCGGCAGGCAAATCCCTTGCTCCCAATAAGCTGCGTCCCCACGGCCGGAACAGCCTGCCGAATGTACTTCCGTGTAAAAACCCGGCCGTTTTCGGGTGCATCTTAAGGGTGCACAGTTGACCCGGTTTTCCGCGCGCCGCCCGTCAAACGCCCAGCCCAGGGGATCACAATGAAGTCGCCGCAGCACTGGCTTTCCCGCCTGGTTTTCTTTGCCTTTTTGTTTGTGTTTGCCGCCGCTCTACGTCCGCGCCCGGCGCAGGGAAGTCTGCATTGGCCAACGGCGCGCAAGCAGCAGATTCGCGTTCGCCTGGTGGCGCTGGCGTGGTCGCATCCCCGCTCGTCGTTTTTTTCGAGTGAGGAGGTCTTTGTCGCCGAGAAAGAACTCACGCCCGGAGAATTGCGCCTCGTCAAGCTGGTGTATGGGTTCCTGCCTTACCAGCCGCGGCTTTCGGAGACGGGCTTCGACTACTCGACCGTGCACGAAATTCGCGCCACACGCGACCCCAGCTGCGATGAAACCTTGCGCCAGATGATGTCTGATGATGAAGACGGCAGACAGGTCGCGTTGCGCTATTCGCAGGATTCTCCCACCGTGGATCTGGAGCGCCGGCGCATGCCCTTGCCCTGCTACCTTACCTCGGCCGACGACTACACCAAGGCCCTCTACCAGCCCCTGGGGCCGGACGCGGCGTATTGAGTGCCGCTTGAAGCCGGTGGTGCGGCAGGGTAATATTGGGCAGTTCTCATGCCACAGAACTACGTTCCCATCTTCATCTTCATCGCGCTGATCGGCGTGCTCCTTCCGGTCACGCTGCTCGCCGCCAAGCTGGTGCGGCCGGAAAATCCCAGCAAGACGAAGCTGATGCCCTACGAGTGCGGCATTGATCCGCTGGATAGCGCCCGCGGCCGTTACACCGTGCGCTACTACATCATCGCCATTCTGTTCGTGGTGTTTGACGTCGAGACCATCTTTCTTTTTCCCTGGGCGGTGAAATTCAAGGCGCTGGGTGTGTACGGCCTGGCCGAGATGCTGATTTTTCTTGCCATTCTGGTGGTGGGCTACATCTGGATCTGGAAGAAGGGCGCGCTGGAGTGGGTGTGAGCAGGAATCAGCGATCCGCACTCAGCTTGATGGATTTGGCACTTAACAGTTAGCATTTGGCCGTTTCGTATTTTCTTGATGCCGGCAAAAACCTGAACGGCGTGCTAAGTGCCAAGTGCTCCAAGCTGACTGCTGACTGCTGAGTGCTCTCGTGCCATCCCCCGAAGCACAATCCGAAACCTTTACCGCCAGCCGCTGGACGCGCGGCAATCTGTTCTTCCCTACGCGCATCGTAGTCAGCCCGCTGCGCGTCAGCCGCGTGAAGTCGCGCTTGTTTGGCAGCAACGAGGAAAGCATCTCCATCAGCCAGGTGGCGTCGGTGCATATTTCGACGGGCATGATCTGGTCGGACATCGTGATCGAATCTTCGGCGGGCACTGACCCGCTCACCAGCCACGGTCACCGCAAGGCCGACGCGCAGCGGATTCGGGACTTGATTGAGGGGTATCAGGCAGCGTCACGCGCCCAGCCGTAGAGACGCAGCTTGCTGCCTCTGCTCCAGGCGCCGCGCGCCGGAGACTGGCAAGCCAGAGACGTTGCACGCAACGTCTCTACCGGACATGAATTGCGCCCCAATCTCCGTTGACACACCCGCCGCAAGCTGTTAGAAGTTAACGTTCTTCTGAGCACTCGTGGGCGCGGAGGCATGACCCTTCGTAGCTATGCCAGACGAAACCAAATCCCCTACGCCGCCTCCCACCGGTGAGCCCCGAGGCCCGGCAGGGAGCCCCAATCCTCCCAACGTAGAATCGGTTCCCGCACAGAAGCCGGGCGCTCCCGCGGCGGTTCCAAATCCAGCCGCCCCCGGCGCTCCGCCGAAGGCGGCAGCTCCCGCGCCGCCCGCCAAGCCGGCTGGACCGACTCCGCAGCCCTGGGACTCGCCGCTGATTGACCGCCTCAAGCAGCAATACGGTTCGGGAATCGAGGCGCTCAGCTACCTCGGCCAGAATTACATGGTCGCCGACCGCTCGCTCATCCCCGAGCTGTTGCAGGTGTTGCGTACGGAAGAGCACTTCGACTACTGCGTAGATATCACCGCGGTTCACTATCCCGAGCGGGCCCGGCAGTTCGATCTGCTTTGGATCCTCTACTCGCATCCTCACAACGAGCGCATTCGCGTCAAGGTCATGATTGCCGATGGCGAGGCCGTGCCCAGCGTGGTTTCCATCTGGCCAACCGCCAACTGGCTGGAGCGCGAAGTCTACGACATGTTCGGCATTGCCTTTGACGGCCATCCCGATTTGAAACGCATTCTGCTGCCCGACGGCTGGAAAGGCCATCCGCTGCGCAAGGATTACGGCATCATTCAACAAGACAACGAGTGGGTGCAGATCAACCTGGGAATCGAAAGCGGCCAATAACCATGGCGGACGCCACGAAATATCTTTCCCACCTGGAACTCGGCGAACCGGACCAGACCTTTCTTGATTCCAACGAACTCATTATCAACATGGGGCCGCAGCATCCGGCCACCCACGGCGTGCTGCGGGTAATCCTGAAGCTGGATGGCGAAAAGGTTCTGGGCACCGAGTGTGTGATCGGCTACCTGCACCGGGGCGTGGAAAAAATCGCCGAGCACCGCACTTATGCGATGTTCAACCCCTACGTGGACCGCATGGATTACGTGGCCGCGGTTTCCAACGGCCTGGGATACTGCGAGGCGGTCGAAAAGCTGCTCAACGTGCAGGCGCCGCCCCGGGCCAATTACATCCGGGTGATTCTCACCGAGCTGAACCGGCTCGCCAGCCACATGCTTTGGCTGGGAACGCACGCCCTCGATATCGGCGCCATCACACCGCTGTTTTATACCTTTCGCGACCGGGAAGAAATTCTCAAGATTTTTGAGAAATACTGCGGCGCCCGCCTGACCACCCACGCTTTTCGCATCGGCGGCTGCCAGTATGAGACTTATGAGGGTTTTGAACAGGATGTCAGCAAGTTCCTGAAGTTCGTGGCGCCGAAAATTGGTGAATACGAAGAGCTGCTGACCACCAACCGCATCTGGGTGGAGCGCACTCGCGGCGTGGGTGTGATCTCAGCCAAAGACTGCATTGCGCTGGGCGTGACCGGGCCGGTGCTGCGCGCCAGCGGCGTCAAATGGGACCTGCGCAAGGCCCAGCCCTACGCCAATTATTCAGAATTCGACTTTGAAATTCCGACCGGCGGCAACGGCGATACTTTCGACCGGTACATGGTGCGCATGCAAGAGATGCGGCAATCGCTGCGTATTCTCGAGCAGGCGGTGGGCAAGATTCCCGAAGGGCCGATCATGGCCAAGGTCCCGAAAGTTATCAAACCACCGGTGGGCGAGATTTATCACTCCATTGAGGCCCCCAAAGGCGAGCTGGGGTACTTCATTGTGAGCGACGGTTCGACCCAGCCGTATCGTTTGCGCGTGCGGCCGCCCTCTTTCGTCAATTTGCAGGCGCTCGATCTGATGGTGCGCGGCCAACTGGTGGCTGACGTGATTGCGGTGATCGGCACTCTGGATATCGTGCTGGGCGAGGTGGACCGCTGATGCTCGATTACGTCACCTCCTACCTGAAGAGCAACACTACGCCCGGCCAGGCGGGCAATATTTTTTGGGCGCTGGTTTACATTCTCCTGATTTTCGGCGGCCTCTCGGTTGCCGTGATCGCCATGAACTGGCTGGAGCGCAAGATTCTCGCCCACATGCAGGTGCGTCTTGGCCCCATGCGGGTGGGGCCGCATGGCCTGCTGCAGCCGATTGCCGACGCCATCAAGCTGCTGATCAAGGAAGATATTATTCCGGCCGGCGCTGACAAGCTGGTCTTCTGGATGGCGCCCCTGATCGTCGTGACGGCGGCCTTCACCACCTTCATCGTTGTGCCCTTCGGCCCGGCGCACGCCGTCACTGACATGAATATCGGCGTCTTGTTCATGCTCGGAGTTTCATCGTTAAGCGTGCTGGGCGTGGTGATGGCAGGCTGGGCCTCGAACTCGCACTATCCCCTGATCGGGGCGCTGCGCTCCAGCGCGCAAATGGTTTCTTACGAGATCGCAATGGGCCTGGCGGTGGTCTCGGCAATTCTGATGACCAGCCTGGATAAAACCGGCACCGGAACGCTGAGCATGATCGGTATCGTGCAGGCGCAGTACGCGCAGGAAACCTGGTTTGTGTTCAAGTTTTTCCCCCTGGGGCTGATCGCGTTCTTCATTTTTGCCGTGGCGATGGTGGCGGAGACGAACCGCGCACCCTTCGATCTGCCGGAAGCCGAATCCGAGTTGACCGCCGGCTTTCATACGGAATACAGCGGCTTCCGCTGGTCGTTGTTCTTTCTGGCTGAGTATTCGGCCATGATCGCGGTCTCCTCTATCGCAGTCACGCTCTGGCTGGGCGGCTGGCTGCGGCCTTTTCCCCACTGGTTGAGCGGTGACACCTGGGAATTCATTTTTTCGCTGTTCCCGGGGGTCACGTTTTTGTTTCTGGCGGCGCTGTGTTTCCGCAGCACCGCGCGTATGCCCAGGCATCCGTATTTCAAGGTGCAAACCATGGGGCTGGCGGGTTTCGGCGCGGCGCTGGCGCTGATCGGCATCGGGTTGTTCATTCCGGCCGTGCGTGACCGCATTCAGGATATTTACTGGTTCATCGCCAAGGTTGCGGCCTTCATGTATCTCTACATCTGGTATCGTGGCACGTTCCCGCGCTACCGTTTTGACCAGCTGATGACGGTGGGATGGAAGGTGTTGCTGCCGACCGGGCTGGGCGTGCTGATCCTGACTGCAGTTTGGGGAGTGTTTTGAAATGCAGCCTGTGGCCACAACGTTCTTCTTTTATCTGCTGTCGGGGCTGGCGATTTTCGGCGGCCTGATGGTGATCACGCGGCGCAACCCAGTGCACTCGGCGCTGGCGCTAATTGTGACTCTGCTCGCCTTGGCCGGGCTTTACCTGATGCTGTACGCGCCCTTCGTGGCCGGGGTGCAGATCATCCTTTACGCCGGCGGCATTATGGTGCTGTTTCTGTTCGTGATTATGCTGGTGAACCTCGAGCGCGCGCAAAAGGAAGAGCAGTTCAACCAGTTGTGGCTGGTGGGGATAGTCGCGGCCGTGGCCCTGGGCGGGCTGTTCACGGGGATGTACGTGAGGGGGCAGAGAATATTTCCTGAGCACGCGGTGAAACTGGCAGAGCAGTCGAACACGCAGCAGATCGCGCTCTATCTGTACGGAGATTACATGTTCGCCTTCGAGATCGCGTCACTGTTGCTGCTGGTGGCGATCATCGGGGCGGTGGTGATGGCAAAGAAGAGGATCTGAAAGAAAGCTATTAACAATCAGCTTTCAGCTGGAAGCACTTGGCGTGGCGGTTGGCTCCTGGCAGTGGAGGTTTTTGCTGACCCGGGGAACCTCGACGACCAAATGCTAAGCGCCAAATGCTAGATGCGTAGAGACGTAGCTAGCTGCGTCTCTACTAGGAAATTTTCATGGCCCCGATCACCACAGTGCACTATCTCGCGGTGGCGGCAGCACTCTTCGTGCTGGGCGTGATCGGTGTGCTCACCCGGCGCAACGTGGTCATCGTGCTGATGTCCATTGAGCTGATTCTGAACGCGGTAAACCTGAACCTGGTGGCTTTCTCGCGGCTGTGGGGTTTGCAGGGGCAGATTTTTGCCATTTTCATCATTACGGACGCAGCGGCTGAGGCGGCTGTCGGCCTGGGCATTCTGATCGCGTTTTTCCGCAACAAGGAAACCGTGAACGTGGACGAAGTGGACTTGTTGAAGTGGTAGGGAAGCATTCAGCACTCAGCAATCAGCACTTAGCTGAGAGCGCCCGGCATTTAGCACTTGGTATTTGGTCGTGGAGGTTTTGCAGGGAGCCGCAGGAACCTTCATGGCCAAATGCCAACTGCTAAGTGCCAAACGCTTAGAGCCGAACGCTTAGAGCCGAACGCTGAGTGCCGAATGTTGGACGCTGACTGCTGAGTGCTGAATGCTATTTCTAGACCACATTTATCTCATCCCGCTGCTGCCGGCCTTTGGCGCGGCGGTGATGTTCTTTTTTGGCCGGCGGCTGCAGAAGTCGGCCGTCAACGCCGTGTGCGTCGGTGTGGTCGTGGTTGCTTTTCTCTGGGGCTGCGGCGCGGTCTTGCAATACCGCAATTGGATCGCGGCCAACGGCTACCATCCTTACGAAAGAGTGCTCTTCACCTGGCTGGGCAGCGACACCGGCCATCTCAACTACGTAACCCACGACGGGCACACTCTGGCCAACTTCCAGGCGGATGCCGGCTTTCTGCTCGATCCGCTCTCCTCCGTCTGGCTTCTGTTTGTCACCGGCGTAGGCATGCTGATTCATATCTATTCCACCGGCTATATGGCGCACGAAGGCGGCTACTACCGCTTCTTCGGATATCTGAATCTGTTCATGTTCTCGATGCTGGTTCTGATACTGGCCAATAACTATGCGCTGCTATTTGT
>DATIYF010000123.1:0-158083 GCA_035517775.1 Terriglobales bacterium | reverse complement strand
TAGTTCTGGCCGCCGCTGATCTTGGACTCGAACGTGCCGCCGTTGCCGGAGTCCGAGCCCGGTCCCACCGCCCCTGGCGTAAGGAACACAAAAGACTCGGGAGAACGCATGGCCTGCACCGTGCTACCCAGGACAAGGGGCAGGTCGAGAATCTGCCGGTTGCCGACTACGGTGCCGATATCCGAACTGTTGGTCTGCACCGTGGGAGCGTTGGCGTTAACCTCAACCGTCTCGGTGACCGCGCCCGTCTGCAGGTGGATATCCAGCGAGGTGGTAGTCGCCACTTGCACCAGCACCCCGGTCAGCTGCGCCGTTTTGAAGCCGGAGGCCGACGCCGAAAGGGTGTAGGTCCCGATATTCAGGTTCGGAAAGCGGTAGAAGCCGGCGCTGCTCGATACAGTGTTGTAGGTTGCACCCGTGCCCGCGTCGGTAGCGATAATCTTGGCGTTGGGGATCAATGCCCCCGCGGGATCAACAACGTTTCCCGCGATTGACCCCTGGTTGGTCTGCGCCACGGCAAGGCCAGCCAATAGAGCGACTGCCAAAAGAAACTGCCCCACGCAAGAACTGAAGTGGCGAATCTGACCTCTGCCCGTCGTCCTCATTTTCTCTCTCCCTATCGCAAAGCTTGGCTACGAATGGAATGCGCTCTCCGGCACACTCATTTTCAAATCGGTATAGCTTACTGAGGTTCCCAAGTCTGCACCTTGGTAAGCGTTTTCTCACCAAGTGCTGAACCCCCACGCTGGGCAACCTCGCGCTTACACCCCACATACTGCTGGATCTTCAAGGCGTCGCGTCTTGCATCTGCGCCGCGCGTTTCAGTTTGTCTTGCAGCCGCTGCGCCTGCTGTGCGTCGGCTTCCTGTTTCAGGCGAAGAAACGATTGCAGAGCGGCCTGTGATTCCGCCGGCTTCTGTGCCCGCCGGTACAACTGCGCCAGCTGGTAATAGGACTGCCGCAGGGTCTCGCTGTCATCCTTGCCCGCCTCCGTCACCGCCGCCGAGAAGCTCTGGATGGCGGCATCCTCTTTCCCCATCTGGGCCTGCGCCCGCCCTAGTTGATAGTGCGCATCCGCCGAGCGCGGGTTCCTGCGCAACACCTCCTGTAACAGGCTCACGGCCGCCTGGGGCTTGGCCCGCTCCACGCTCACCACCGCCAGCTTGTACATGGCGGTGACGTTGTCGGGGTCCTCCTGCAACTCATTCTGGAATTCGGCTTCGGCGTGGGGCAAATCGTTCTGCTGCCAGTACACGTCGGCCAGTTCCTGGTGCAGGCCGGGCTCGTGCGGCTGCAGACGAATCGCGGTCAGGTATTCGTTGATCGCGTCGCCGTAGCGTTCCGCCTCGGCAAACGACTGGCCCAGCACCTCATGCACCCGCCAGGAATTGGGCTCCGCCTCGTACATCTTCTCGTAGCATTCTTTGGAGATGAGCATGTAAGCCCGGCCGCGGTGGTAAAGGATGTCCACGTCATTGGGCTTGAGCCTGGCGGCTTTGTCGAGAGCGGTGGCGGCGTCATCCGCGTCCGCGGCAGCCAGTTCAGCAACGCCAAGCCACATGTAGGCGGCGGCATTGCCCGGTTCCTGCTGGGTCGCGTGGCGCAGCAGGGTGATGGCTTGCGGATACTCGTTCTGCCGGTATTTGGCGATGCCTGCGAACAAGCTGGCTCCGTGAAGTGTGGGCTTTAACTTCAGCGCCCGCTCGAGAGAGGTGGAGGCCTCATCCCACTTTCTCTGCTCCGATTGCGCCAAGCCCAGATTGAAGTAGGCCTCGGCAAATTGCGGCCGCATCCGGACCACCCTGGCGAAAGCCGCACCAGCCTCATCCCAGTGCCCGCTCTGCATCGCCTGGACACCCTGGTGAAACGTATTCTCTGCATCATCCTGGGCGGGGCAAAGCGATGGCCGCGCAACCACCCCAACCACCAGCAATAAAATGCTTAGCCCACGCCGCAGCCGGATGTGCGGCAACCTGCAAGCGCTCGGCATCAGATTTAGTCGCGAATTTAGTCTGGGTGAAGGAGCGTTGTCAAGCCAGAAATCGTTTCCCGAAACGACATCTGGGAAAACGTTATTTTGATCCCAATTTGCATAAAATATCCTATTTTGCGCTACTTGCCGGATTGGGTTTCGGCTTGTGCCGCGTCTTACAGCAAACGATTCATCATTAAAAGCAGCTTCACGGCGCCGCCTCCCCATTTTGCGCTCACGCTCTGCGCAGAGCGTTCTTCGTCATTCTTCCCCATGGGCTCTGTGCGCGGCGCTGTCGCGGGCCAGAATGGTCTGCACCAGGTCTCCGAGTTGTTGCGCGCTGAACTGGTTGCCTTCGATGTTGGCAGCCAGCTTTCCCTGGCGGTCCACGACTGCAGTGCGGAAGGAATGAACAAACAGCGCCTCGTCAGGATAGAAATGCATGTCAAATTTCTCGGCCACTCTCTTGATTTCGGGCAGCGAGCCGCTGAGAAAATGCCAGGCCTTGATATCCGCTTTCCAAATGCGGGCATACTCTTTCAGTTCGGCGGGCTGATCGTGCGTGGGATCAATCACAATGCTGAGGAGTATGAGGTCTTTGCCCATACGGCCTTGAAATCGCTTCTGCAGCTGCCCAAAATTATTGGAAAGGCGATAGCAGTAATCGGGAAAGGGACAGCGGGTGTAAACAAACGTTATGGCGACCACTTTGCCCGCGAATTCTTCGAGCGTGACCGGCCTGCCCGCCTGATCAATCAATCGAAAGTTTGGCACCGCATCGCCCACGCGCAGCGGTCTTGCAGCCGGCGCGGAAGGCGCCATGAGTTCTTCCAGCATATGCAAACGCCGCGCCTGTGCGGGGTCCTGTTCAAGGCTCTCGAAGGCTTGCACCTTGACGTTTTCGGCATAGGTGAAGTCTTTCCCGGCAACCAGAGTGAAGGCAATTCTCGTACCGGGTTCCAGCCTCTCTGCCCGGTCCGGGGAACGGACGGGAAATGACATGACCATTGCGTCCATGAAACCGGCAATAGCATCGCAAGAGACGGTAATGACTTGGCCGCCAGGTTCGACCTTCAGGACCAGTCCCGTGGCGGAGTAGCGTGCCTCCGGCCTGGCAAACGAGGTCCCAGCCAGGACCAGGGCGATCACGGCCCTCAGCGCCCAGCCATGCGCGATACTGGATCTGCGACTCACTTCGATTCGAGCACCGGCGATGCCGGAGGCGGAGGCCCCTTAATCACAGCCTGGGCGCCCTCCCGATGATAGGGATGCCGTTCCAGCGTCGTAAAGGTTTTTGCGAACTCCTTGATCTCAAGGAAGTGATCAGGCGCTACGTCGGCAAATTCCTGCCGCGTGTTGCTGGCCGGCCACCAGACCTCGAGATTAAGGATGTGTGCCGCCGGGCCCAGGCCGATGTGCTGCGTCAGGGGCGATGCGCCGAAGGAGCCCCCACTCCCCACCGTGCGGTAGATAAAGCGCCGAGGCTGCCCTCTGTTCTCCACCGTAACCTTGATGCGCGCCCCAATGGCCGAGCGGTTGCTCTTCACGCCAACGAGATGCAGACTGATCCAATCATTGCGATTGCCGGAGTTCTCGTAGAAACGGAAAGCGTGGGCATCGCCGGGCACGGCTCCTCCCATCTCTTCCAGCAGATCTTCACTGCCCTTGTTCTCCATATCGGCGAATGCCACCGCGTGACCTTTGTGCAAATCACCCGTACCCGAAGACGCCGTTATATCCGTAAAAAATTTTCCTTCCTTGTTATGCAATAAAACATTGGGCAGCAGTGATGCGTACGAGGGATTGCCCGTGCCCAGATAGATATCGAGATACCCGTCGTTATCCACATCGCCAAAGTTCGATCCCATGGGCATGAACACGCGGTTCAGGCCGACCTCTTCGGTAACGTCGCGAAAGGTTCCGTTGCCCATGTTCTTGTAGAGCTTGAGTGTCTCCACGTTACCGGGAAAGCCCAGGTAGCTGCGCAGGGTCTCATCCACGGAGACGTAATAGCTGGCGACGAACAGATCGGGCCAGCCATCGTTGTCGTAATCGAAAAACCACGCGGGGAAGCTTTGCCAGGGCTTCTGCACGCCGGCTTGTCTGGCGACATCGGTAAAAGTGCGGTTGTGGTTGTTGTGATAGAGAATATTATCGCCATTCAAGTTGGATACGTATAAATCCATATAGCCGTCGTTGTCATAGTCGCCCGCCACCACCGCCTTGGCAAAGCCCGAGCTGTCAACCCCGGCCGAGTGAGCGATGTTCTCGAAGGTGCCATCGCCTTTGTTATGGAAAAGTTGCGCCGGGCCGTTCTCGTTGCCCACAAAAAGATCGAGCAGGCCGTCATTGTCAATGTCCACCCAGACTGCGGTTTGTGTGCTGGTGGCGGGCTGCGCCAGACCTGCCTGGGCGGTCACGTCGGTAAATGTGCCGTTGCAGTTATTGCGCAGCAGAGATTTGCGCTGCGGCCACTCCCAGGCGCCGCGCAGCACAAGAATGTCCACGCAGCCGTCATTGTTGTAGTCGCCCTGAATCAGGTTCAAGCCCCCGAGTTGATCGGCGAGCCCGGCCTGGCGGGTGCGATCGCTGAAGGTGCCGTCGCCGTTGTTGTGGAAGTAATGCATAGGCTCGCATTGACCATAGGAGGAGGTGACGATGTCAAAACGTCCATTGTTTTCAAAATCGTCAACGATCAGCCCTCCCGAAGTTCCGAACGAGTTGATCCCTGCCGCCGCGGCAATATCCTTGAAGTGGACCACATCCTCCGGTGATTCAAAAAACGAGAGCGGCAACCGGTAATCCGCGGGCACGCCGTCCGGATACTCCCCAAGGGTCATGTAGGCCAGATTGAGCAGCCATTTGATGTCGAGCTGGTCAGGTTTTCGAGCCAGGTAGCGCGTGAAATATTCGATGGCTCGTTCGGAGTCGGCCGTCTTGGCGTATTTGATCCCCGGTCTGGGCGGGAAGATGCACCGGTTTCCCGGCGCACGATAAACGTCGTTCTCCATCTCCGACTGGTGCAGATAGCTAATGCCCAGCGCTTCTTCCAGCTCTGCCATGGCCTGGGGCAGTTGGTCTTGCGCAATCTGGTAGGCCACCAGCCACTGCTCGATCGCCGGTTCCATTTGGCCCTGGTATGCGTACAAGTCGGCGAGAGCATAATGCGCCTGGATCATATCCAGCGGGCTGTTTCCGGTTAAGCCGGCCCCGTTCGAGGAGTTGAGTCCCAGCTGCAGCTCATTGGTAAGGGTCTGCAGCGACTGCTTGCGCAGAGAGCACAACTCCGCCAGATTTTGCTCGTACCCCGCAGGCTTGTTGAAGGCGCGAAAGGCTAGATCGGCTTCGCCTTTGCCGCCGATGCTGGGTGCATAACGCACCGCGCCGGTGGCGGAGAGCGGCAAAAGGCGGTTGGCCGGCTCGGTCTGGGTGACCGGAGCCTCCCGCGGCGGCAGAACCTTCAGGATGGCAAATCCCGAAGGAATCTTCACAATTCCGCTGATCTCACCCGTCTTCAATCGCTTCACGGCATCGCGCAGCTCAGGCCGGAGCGTGGCGGGATCAAGCTTGCCCATATCCCCACCGTCAGTCGCCGTGGGGTCCGTGGAATTTGCTTTGGCCAGGAGCGTGAAGTCCTCGCCGCTTTTCAGGCGATCAAGAATGGTTTCAGCCTGGGTCTCGGTACTTACGACGATGATTCCAAGTTCCACCTCGCGCGGACCAGTCTGAGCGAGAGTGTGAGCGAGGAAGGCCAAAAGGCACAAGAAAATCAGAGACGTGGCGCCGAGGATCCAGCGGGCACGGCGAATCTGTTGCTGGACTCTAAACTCGAACGGAAAAGCCATATTGCTGCACGATACCGCGATTTGACCCGCTCAAGGCAAGCCAGACGAAATGATTTTCGCGGCCCTCGATTACGGAGAACCCGGTGCAACGTCTTGGCCCCGGGGCAGTAAACGTTTTACCATGCCCGCTGGCGAATTGCTCAAGGAGAAAGCCATCATGCTTAAGCGCAGAAAATTTCTTGGCAGCTGCTTGCAACGATTCGCGTTTCGCGCGCTATTTACGCGCGGCCACGACCCCGGGCACATCGTAGATGGAGATTTGATCTGCTCCGAAAACCGCAAGCTTCTCGCCCCCCGGAGAAAGGGAGAAAGTTTGCTGGGTCGGCGGAGGAGAAGGAACGGTGACGCCGAACATTCGCTTTCCATTTTCCGTCCTGTACACGCCGATGTATTCGCTCTGAAGATCGGCGGCGTGAAAAACGGAATCGGGGGTTAAAGCATGCCCAGCTCTAGCCACCGCCACGGCAAAGGTTTCGCCCTGTTCACTTCCGGCTACAATCTGGTCCAGATCTTCAGCCGAAGACCATCCTTTAAGCACCAGCTTTCCGTCGGGACGCAGCACCCGGTACCATTTGCCGCTTGTCCGCGAGTCGCAGCCCACGACGAACAGCAGGTCCGGCGGCAGGCTTGCCGCCTGCGGCACACAGCTGGAATCGAATCGAGCCAGCAATCTTTGCTGGCTGGTCCAGTCATACTCCAGAACGCGCCAGCGATTCTTCCCGCCCGAAGACAGGCGAATCTCGCCCTCATCCAGCAATACCGGCGGCGGTTGCCAGGAGGAGCGCATCACCGTGGTCAGAACGCCCAGCTTTGCATTCAAAACCCGGACCTGAACATCCTCCTCCGGTTCCCGGTTTTCCTCCTCGGCAAGTTCGCGGTGGATCGCCGGAGTGTGCCTCTCATGCACCACGCCGACGGCGATGTAAGTTCCCGAAGGCGAGACTCGCACGAATGCCAGCGGTCCGCCCAAAGACAACTTTTCCTGCAACTTGAGCCCTGGGCCGTAGAGCCGCAATTCGCTGCCGGAATGGATCAGCAGGCGGTCCCGGCCAGCCGCCCAGAGGTACCGGCCGCGGTCTTGAACCCGCCAATCCACAACCTTTTCTACTTTCAGGCTGCCCAAGTCAATCAATGCGCCGCGAATGATGCGGACAGTCTGCCCCTCACCCTCCAGGCCGCTTCGGGGCACCATCTGGTGGGGATTGAAGCTGAACAATAGTTCTTTGGCGCCAAGGTACGAGATGGCCGCTTCGAAATCGAGCTGGTGCATTTCGAAAGTAGGTTTCGGTGGATATCCCAGTTCTTTCACCGAGAAGATGGCCGCGGCTCTGGCATTTCGGGTACTTGTCTCATTGCTCTCCAAAGCCAGGCTGCAGTGTGGAGGGGCGCATATTTCGGTCTCGTCCGGGATGGGGGCTGGCTCCGGCGCGGACTTCGCGGGGGCCGCTGCCGTCGAGCTCGAGAATGGCGAAGCCGCCACGGGAGCCGACGGCGGAGATGGCGGCGCGTTCGGGCGCAGAACCAGCACCAGCAGCGAACCAGCGGCCAAGCGAACATTGCGCTTGGCGCTCGAAAGTACTGAACTGCCTTGGGGGCCCAGTCCGACGCTGAGGTTAATGCCTTTCAAGCCTATGACCTGTCCGGGCATCACCTTCTGAGGCAACCTGGGGCCGGGCGCCATGGAGAAAACTGTAGCTGCCGCGGCCTGCACACTTCGCATGCCCCCGGCGCTGTTGCCCCCCAAGGCCGGACCGACATTGTTGACATCGCCGATGCCCAGGCCAGGGGCCGAGCTCAGCGGCAACGTTTCATCGCCCTGGTATAGGCCTTCGTTGGTATCCGGAGCCGGCGCCACCACCGCCGCCAGAGTAAGGGGAAGCGGTTTCATGGCCCGTCCCCCGCATTGGCCGCTTTCGAACAGCAGTGCGAGCTCTGACGGCTTGGAAGCCTTGGAATGCGCTTTGGCGGCTACGACGCGGCCCTCAAGAATCGCGCCCTGGCGCAAGGCACATTGCGGGTCGTTCCAGCCCACTGAAACCTTGGCCAGAACAGAGTCACCGACGGCGATCCGGTCGGCTTGCAAAGTCTTTACCAGGGCCGCCTGAATGGGAACCGGCTGCAGCGGAGGCGCGGCCGAAGACGCCGAAGGGCACAAACAAGAAAAAGACGCCACCCAGATAGCGACCTTCAGGAAGCGTTTGCTGCATAGACTCATGGCTCGTCTCGGGATAATCCTATGCGGCGCCGCATGTCATATTACTGGATCGCTACGCCGGCGCTAAGCATCATCCGGTACCGCAGGATGCATGATACATCTCGCCTAGATTGTCTTCCGAAGAGCCCCGGAAACGAAGCGAAATCCGAAGTGTAGGAATGAATCCCGCCTATAAAGGCCGTGGTGGTAGAGGACGGAGCAGCTTCGGTTCCTTATCGGAACCTTCGCGGGGGCGAATGTCATGGTTTGCCCCGGCCTCAATTCCGCCAACATGGCTTAGAAACACTTGGGCGCGGTTGCGGGCGCTGTCGCTGTGCGAACGGTCCTTATGCGTGTGAGCAAGCCAGTTCACTTGGTAGCCGGGGGCGCGGAGGTCGAGGAAATCGTGAATGCCGCTCATTGCGGTGGCGGATGCGCAAGAAGCTGATGACTTCCGCAAGGCGGTTTCCTGGGCTGAAGTTGCCAGACATTTCAGCCCACGGAGACGGGAGAGGGCTCGGGCCTGCTCAAGCGGGCCAACAGCGCAAGTAGCCGGGTGAACGCGGCTTCCACCTTTGGCGATAGAGTCTCACCGTGGTCGAAATTTGCTCCGCTGATCGAGATCATGAATGCCTGTGGAGAATTTCCGTAGAGTTCCCGGGACAGTGCCAGGAGCGCCCCAGGTGTAAGGGCGTGTGAGAAAGGGGCGACTGATTCCCCAGGTTTCACTTCCTCCAGTTTGATTTCCCCGGCGGCGCCCGTCGCAGTGGCATCAACGAACAAGACCCTCGCCGTCTGGCTCATCTGACTGGCTAGCTCGGGGGCGAGCTGGTGGCAAGCCACGACTTGAACGTCGTTGGGCAAGGGCGCGCGTGAGAGTTCCTCTGCCACCCGCCACGCCACGCCATCATCCCCACGTAAGGGATTACCGTACCCGACGATGAGTATTCGAGGCATGCATTACGGCCGCGCTACTTCATCCACCACGTTACCAGCTGCGTCCACCAGCTGGACCCGCAATGCCATCTGTCCAACGGCATGGGTGGAGCAACTGAGGCAAGGGTCGTAGGTTCGTATGACGGCTTCCACGCGGTTCAACATACCGGGCGTGAGCCGGTCGCCATGCACAAAATGTTTCGCGACCTGTAGCACGCTGCGGTTCATCGCAAGATTATTCTGTCCGGTGGCGATGATCAGGTTCGCCCACTGCATGAGTCCGTTTTCATCGATCTTGTAGTGATGGAACAAGGTGCCACGAGGCGCTTCGGCGACTCCCACACCCTCCTGAGAATTGGCTCGGGCCTCGGCGCGCACGTGCCGGGAAAGGATTTCCGGGCCTTGCAGCAATTCCTCCAGCCGTTCGATGCAGTAAAGGATTTCGATGAGCCGCGCCTGGTGATAATGGAACGAGCTGAGAATTGCGGTGCGCTGCAGCTCCTTGAACTCCGCCAGTTCCTGATCGGCGCGCAGCGTCCCACAACGATCGGCAACGTTCAACCTGGCCAGGGGACCTACCCGGTAAATGCCGTCGGGGTATCCTTTCGGCTTGTAGAAGGCAGATTTCAGATAGCTCCAGGGTTCCACCTTCTCTCCGAGGAAGTCGAAGTAGCGCGTGCCATCGAGTTTGTCTGCGACCACGTTTGCGCTGGCGTCGCCAAAGCGCAGCTGACCATCGTAGAAGGCAATCCGCCCATCTTCGCTTACCGTTCCAAGAAACAGGGATGGAAAGTTGCCGAAGCTGCTGATCTCTTCGCGGAAGTTTTCGCGAATTTCCTTAAACCAGCTGAGGGCGCGTTCGGCGATCGCCAGGGCTTCGGGAACAGCCTTCAGAATCGCATCACGGTCCTCGACGCTCAAGGGTTGGCTCACGCCTCCGGGCACCACCCACGCGGGATGGATGCGCTTACCGCCCAGGCGCTCGATGATCTGCTGGCCGAACTGGCGGAGAAGTATTCCATCGCGAGCAAGCTGCGGATTGCGCTCGGCGATGCCCCACAGATTGGTCTTCGCAGGATCGGCATCCATGCCGAAAAGCAGGTCCGGAGAGGAGAGGTGAAACAGGCTTAAGGCGTGCGACTGCACGATCTGCGCCATGTTAAAAACGCGGCGCAACTTGTCAGCAGTAGGCGGAATACGCACCGCCATCAATGCGTCGCAAGCCTTAGCGGAGGCAATGAGATGGCTGACCGGGCAGATGCCGCAGATCCGGGCCATGAGCGACGGCATCTCGGTGAAGGGGCGGCCCTCGCAGAGTTTTTCGAAGCCGCGAAACTGGGTGACGTGAAAACGCGCCTCGGCTACCTCTCCATACTCATCGAGATGGAGCGTGATTTTGGCGTGACCCTCGATTCGGGTCACCGGATCAATCACGATGGTCCTTTGCCGCTCCACTATGGCTCCTAAGCTCCGAAGCGCGTCTTCGGACTCAATTCCGGCTGCCGCCCCGCGAGCAGCTCGCTCACACAATAGAAAATGGTGTCGGCCGAGGGCGGGCATCCGGGCACGAACACATCAACGGTCACGAATTCATGAATGGGCCGCGCCTGTGGCAGAAGGCGCGGTATCTCCTGGTTGGGGACGCCGGGATCGAGGGTTGTGTTCTCGCGGTAGGCGCGGTCGTAGATCGCTTTGAGGGGAAACGGGTTCCGCATGCTGGGCACGTTGGCGGTCACGGCACAGTCGCCGAGCGAGACTAGAACCTTAGTGCGATTGCGCACGTTCCGGATCTTGTGCAGATCTTCCTCGCTGCTTACCGCGCCTTCGACCAGTGTTACGTCCACATCATCGGGAAACACTTTTGCATCCACCAGAGGGCTGTAGACCAGTTCAGCATTCTCGGCCAGCGCGAGCAGGCGCTCATCCAGATCGAGAAATGACATGTGGCAGCCGGAACAGCCGTCAAGCCACACGGTAGCGAGCCGCTTCTTGCTCACGATTTCTCCTCTCGCATCAGTTGCAAATAGGGCAAAAACTCGCGCCGCTTCTCCATCTCGGCGACCGATTTGCCTTTCTCAAAGAGCGCTCCCGTGGGACAAACTTGTACGCACTTGCCGCAGCCGGTGCAGGTGTCGGAGGAACCCCAGGGTTGATTAAGGTCGGTGATGACCATGGAGTCGATGCCCCGGCCCTTCACGTCCCAGGTGTGTGCGCCTTCGATCTCGCCGCATACCCGCACGCAGCGGGTGCACAGGATGCAGCGGTTGTGATCGATGACAAAGCGGTCGTGAGATGCATCCACCGGGGCGGATGGATAGCGGTAGGGATAATGAATATGTGTAATTTCGAGCTTCTGCGACAGGAACTGCAACTCGCAGTGGCCGTTCGAGACGCAAACCGAGCAGATGTGATTGCGCTCGGTGAACAGCAGCTCGATGATGCCCTTGCGATAGCGCTCCAGACGCTCAGAGCTGGTAGTTACCTCCATGCCCTCTTCCACCCGGGTGACGCAGGAGGCCAGGAGGCGGTTGGCGCCTTTCACTTCCACCAGGCACAAACGGCAAGCGCCGACGGTGGAGAGCCCCTCCAACTCGCAGAGGCGCGGGATAAAGATGCCATTCTGGCGGGCGACATCGAGAATGGTCTCATCTTCGCGGGCGCTCAGGTCGCGCCCGTTGATTTTGAGGGTCTTGACGCCGGTCACGGGACTCATACGCGCGCTCCTGCGTGGCAGACTCCGGCTGCGCATCTGTTATCGGCAATATGAGCTTTGTATTCCTCCGCAAAATAACGCAGGGTGCTCAGCACCGGGTTGGGCGCCGACTGCCCGAGGCCGCAAAGGCTGGTGTTGCGCACCAGGTCACACAGTTCTTCAAGCAACGTAAGATCGCGGGGTGAGGCCTGGAGCTTAGTGATCGTATCGAGCAGGCGGTACATCTGGTAAGTGCCTACCCGACAGGGAATGCACTTGCCACAGGATTCGGTCATGCAGAATTCCATAAAATATTTGGCTACATCAACCATGCAAGAGGTTTCATCCATCACGATCATGCCGCCCGAGCCCATGATCGAGCCCGCCCGCGCCAGCGATTCGTAGTCTACCGGCATATCAAGGCACTCGGAGGGTAAGCAGCCGCCGGAAGGGCCGCCGGTCTGCACCGCTTTGAACTGTTTTCCGTCGGGAATTCCACCGCCGATTTCGAACACCATTTCGCGCAGCGTGATTCCCATGGGGACTTCCACCAGGCCGGTGTTCTGCACCCGTCCAGCGAGGGCGAAGACTTTGGTCCCCTTGCTTTTTTCTGTGCCGATAACAGCATACCAATCGCCGCCATTGCGGATGATGGGCGCGACGTTGGCGAAAGTTTCCACGTTGTTGATCAGCGTCGGTTGGCCAAGCAGGCCTTCGACCGCGGGATACGGCGGTCGCGGACGTGGAGTGCCGCGCTGCCCTTCGATGGAAGCGATGAGCGCCGTTTCCTCTCCGCAGACGAAGGCCCCGGCGCCGAGGCGGAGATCGATACGGAAGTTGAACTGCGTGCCGCAAATGTTGGTCCCAAGCAATCCCAGTTTCTCAGCCTGCCGAATGGCCGTCTTCAAACGCTTGATAGCCAGGGGATACTCGGCGCGCACGTAGATGTAGCCTTCTGACGCGCCTACTGCGTAAGCGGCGATCAGCATCCCTTCGAGAACGCGGTGCGGATCGCTTTCCAGCACGCTGCGGTCCATGAATGCGCCGGGATCGCCCTCGTCCGCATTGCAGATGACGAATTTCTTGGGGCCCACGGCCTTTGCGACCGTGCTCCACTTGAGGCCGGTGGGGTAGCCTGCGCCGCCCCGTCCACGCAGACCACTCTTGGTGACCTGCTCGATGATCTCCGCCGGCTTCATCTCCGTGAGCGCGTGGATCAGCGCACGATAACCTTCGGCCGCGATGTACTCCTCGATCCG
The DNA here is from genome assembly GCA_035517775.1 of Terriglobales bacterium. Lineage (GTDB taxonomy): Bacteria > Acidobacteriota > Terriglobia > Terriglobales > Acidobacteriaceae > DATIYF01. Next base: position 145,186 of record DATIYF010000123.1, on the reverse strand, counting down.
TTCGGGATCAATGACGCCGGAGTTCTCAAGCACGATCTTCTGCTGGCGCTGAAAGAAAGGAACGTCGGTGGAACAGAGCAATCGTTCCACCGGCTGGTGGCCAAGGCTGTCGAGAATGGCCGACCCATCTTCAGCGACGGCGTGCTTGTAGAGCGTGCCCGCGCTGGTAGAGACAAGCGGACCTTCGGCGCATAAGCCCATGCAGCCTACCCCTTTGCTCTTGCAATGGTCGCCCCAACCGCGGCGCGCAATGTCCTTATCGAGGGCGTCTTTCACCGCCTGGCTTTGGCAGGAAAGGCATCCCGCGGCGACACACACTCGTACGGTCTGGGTGAAACGCGATTGCGTCTCGCGTTCGGTTTCGGCAATCTGTTCGAGTTCTTCAGGCGACATGAGCGTCCCATTTTGCCAGTTGCTGTTTCAATTGCTCGGGAGTTACCTTGCCCGCCACCTCACTGTCATACACGACGGCGGGAGCGAGACCGCAAGAGCCGAGGCAGCGGGCGGAGAGCAGCGAGACCTTTCTATCGGCGGTGGTCTCGCCAGCAGAGATTCCCAGTTCCTGTTTCACGGCGTCAAACAATTGCGGGGCGCCCTTGATGTAGCAGGCCGTCCCGAGGCAAATCACGCAAGTGTGTTCGCCCGCCGGCTTGAGCGTGAAGAAATGGTAGAAGGTGGCCACGCCGTAAGCACGGCTGAGCGGCACCCGCAACGAGAGCGCGACATATCGCAGGGCAGTCTCATCCAGATAGCCGAAGGCTTCCTGGACCGAGTGCAACGTTTCGATCAGACCGCGCGAGTTCTGCCCCACGCGGCGCATGACCGCATCCACGATCTTCCAGCGTTTGTCCTGGCTGGGGGCTGAGGGCTTAACCAAACTTGCTGCCATCATTGGCATCCTAGGAATCTCACAAATGTACTACATATATTAATTAAGACATCGGCACTGCCGCCGAGGTGATTAGAGTCACAGGGCAAGGTGACAAGCTATACCCTCGCAACACTTGCAGAGTGGCGTTCATAGCAGCTGTTTGGAGCTTGTGCCATTGACTTTCCCCAGCCATGGGTCGAACAGCTCGCACACGCAATCAGCGCAGAAGGCAATGTCAGGGAGATCAGGGCCGGCACATGTCCGGCCTCGTTGGGCGCAATGGCGAACGATACATTTCGTTTGAGCGGAAGACGCCGAAAACCTGATTACGGCAGCGCATATCCATAAACTAGACAGATACGGCCCTGAGATCGCGGGCTGAGCGGCGACGATGATCAAGCCAGCGCAGCCACTCCTGCGCGCCTTCGAGCGTCAGGCTCGAGCTCCTGACGATTTCCATGGCAGGATGCACGCGGCGTGCGTTCTCTTCCGCGCTCTCGACTACGAAGGGCACGTGAGGCAGTAGGTCCATCTTGTTGAGCACCATCAGCTCGGACTTGAAGAAAATCGCCGGATATTTCAGCGGCTTGTCTTCGCCTTCGGTGACGCTAAGGACCACAATTTTGGCAGCTTCGCCCAGGTCATAACTCGACGGGCACACGAGGTTGCCGACATTTTCGATCAGGAGCAGCTCGATATCTTCGAGCCGCCAATCCGCCAGGCCCCGCTCAATCATGCGCGCATCGAGATGACAGGTGCCGCCCGTGGTGATCTGCTTTACGGGAAATCCGAAGCGGCGGAGCCGGACCGCGTCGTTGTCGGTCTGGATGTCGCCTGTAAGGAGGGCAACGCGCTCGCTGGGCGCGAAACTTTCCAGGGTGCGCTCGAGTAAGCTGGTTTTGCCGGAGCCGGGTGAACTGACCATGTTAAGGCAGAGGATTCCATGCTCGTGAAAACGAGCGCGCAGCGCATTCGCGGTGCGTTCATTTTCGCTCAGAATTTTCTGCTGGAACGGCACTCGGTCCATGTTCCTCTACCTCCAGAAACGATAATTCCAGTTCCTCGCCGGCGATGCAGTGAGTATCGAGGCTCGAACATTGCGGACACTGCCAGTCATAGTCGTGAACCGTAAATTCAAAGCCGCAGGCGGAACAGCGATGACGGCGAGGGCAAATCTCGATCTGCAGTTCCGCCTCCGGGAGTTCGCTATCCCGGGTGAGGACTTCGAAGGCGAACCGGAGCGCCTCAGGATCGACCGCCGACAATTCGCCCAGGCGTATGCCAATCTTCCGCAACTGGGCGGAGGGACGGCGCGCCAGCTGCTCTCTTACGCCCTCGAGCAACGCGGCCGCGACACTCAGTTCGTGCATTTCCGCGCCTCAACAGATGCGGGGCAACTGGTCCCCCGGCAGCATGTCAACAACGCGGGTCGTCCCGAGCAGAGTTCGCATCGTGACCAGCGAAGGATTGCTCGCCGTGACGGCGCCGACGATCCGGGCTTCATTGCCCAGAGGGTGACTGCGCATGGCTTCCAGCACCGGTTCGGCTGCGTTAGAGCTGACGATGGCCAGCAACTTCCCCTCATTCGCAACATACAGTGGATCAAGGCCCAACATCTCGCACGCGCCGCGGACCTCTTCTCTTACCGGGATTGCCCGCTCTTCAAGCAAGATGCCTACCTGCGACTGCTGCGCAATTTCGTTCAACGCGCTGGAGACGCCGCCACGGGTCGGGTCGCGCATGCAACGGATGGCCGGTGACGCCCGCAACATATCGGCCACGAGTGTGTGCAGCGCCGCGCTGTCACTGCGTATTTCACTTTCGAACTCAAGGCCCCCTCGTTGTGCCAGGATAGCGATGCCGTGGTCCCCGATCGGCCCGCTGAGCAGCACTTGATCGCCGGGTTGTGCGCGGTTTGCCGAAAGATCAATGCCGTCAGGCACCAAGCCCACGCCCGTCGTTGTAATGAAGAGTCCATCACCGCTGCCCTTCTCCACGACCTTCGTATCGCCGGTCACTACGCAAACACCAGCCGCGGCGGCTGCTTTTTGCAGTGACCCCACCACGCGTCGCAACGCGTTCATGGAAAACCCTTCCTCGATGATGAAGGCCGCGCTCAGGAACAGCGGCTGCGCTCCCCCCATGGCCAGATCGTTGATGGTGCCGTGAACCGCGAGAGAGCCGATATCACCACCGGGGAAAAACAGCGGCTTTACCACAAAAGAATCGGTGCTGAAAGCGAAGCGGTTGCCGTTGACGTTGACGATGGCCTGGTCATCGAGGCGGGCCAGAGCAGGATTCCGGAGCAGTGGCAAGAAAACCTGGCGCACAAGCTCGGCGCTAAGCTTGCCTCCGCTACCGTGACCGAGCAGCACCGTGTCCTTGATGGGAAAGGGCGACGGGCAACTCAGTTCGAGCATAGTCTTTTCTTCCGGCACGTTTCTTAACTCGCGTGCGCGTGACGCCGATAGTGATAGTACGCGGCGCACGCGCCTTCGGCGGAAACCATCGGAGCACCCAGGGGATTCTCCGGAGTGCAACGAATGGCAAACGCCGGACAGTCGGTCGGCTTCTTCAGTCCCTGCAACACCTGTGCGCTGATGCATTCGCCAGGCTCGTCCGCGGTCACAAGCTGAAGATCGAAGATGCGAGCGGCGTCGAAGGCTGCGTATTCTTCGCGCAGGCGGAGCCCGCTTCCGGGAATGCTTCCGATTCCGCGCCATTTCTGGTCCGCAATTTCGAAGACCTGGCCCATGATGCGCTGCGCGGGGAGATTTCCGTGGTAGTTCACCGAGCGCACATACTGGTTCTCGATGCACGATTCCCCATGTTCGAGTTGCCGGACCAACATGAGAATCGCCTCGAGAACATCCACCGGCTCAAAGCCGCCAACGACGATTGGAACGCGATAATCCCGCACCAGGTCTTCGTATTCGCGATACCCCATGATCGTACACACATGGCCGGGAGCGATGAAAGCCTGGACGCGGTTCTGGGGCGCGGTCATCAACGCCCGGATCGCAGGCGGAACCAGCACATGCGAAACCAGCGCAGAAAAGTTCGTGAGCCCATCGCATTTTGCCTGCCAGACGGCCATCGCGTTGGCGGGAGCGGTTGTCTCGAAACCGATGGCCAGGAAAACAACTTTGCATTCGGGGTTCTCACGCGCGACCCTGAGAGATTCTACGGGGGAATAAACGACGCGGACGTCGGCGCCCCGTGCCTTCGCATGAAACAGGTCGGAGTTCGAGCCGGGGACACGCAGCATATCGCCGTAGGAAACCAGGATGACGTCGGGACGCAGGGCGAGCGCGATCGCCCTGTCGATAGTCTCAAGCGGGGTGACGCAGACGGGGCACCCAGGGCCGTGGACGAGTTCGACGGAGCGTGGCAACAGTTCATCAAGGCCGTAGCGCATGATGGTGTGCGTCTGGCCTCCGCAGATCTCCATCAATACCCAAGGTCGGGTGGCGGTCTCCGCGATCTGCGCGGCCAGCGCTCGCGCGATGCGTCCGTCGCGGTATTCGTCGAGATACTTCATGGTTGATCGGCAGGGGGCAGTTCCTGCTGCAGAACACCCATTTCTTCGAGCAATTGATAGGTGCGAGCGGCCTCGGCTTCATCAACCCGGCTGATGGCGAAGCCAACGTGCACGACAACATAGTCTCCAGCTTTCGCTTCGGGAACGAAGTCCAGACATACGGAGCGGATGATGCCACCGAACTGAACGCGGCCGGTGGAAATGCCGTCTTGCTGCACGACTTCGAGGACCTTGCCCGGAATGGCCAGACACATAAGATTGCCTTGCCAGAAACTATAAACCCAGATGACGGTTTCTGCCCCAGGCGTGTGGCATCCCACCATCGTAACTTGCGGAATTCGGGCGGCCCGGGGGCTATCAGATGTTGCACCTGACGGTGCGATGCCTCGCTTCACGGCGCTATCGGGGCACCAATTCTAAAGTCCAACACAAGGAACACCCCACCACGTTTTCATCTTTGGTTCTCTTACTGGGTTGTTTAGGCAAAGCCGTCCGGCTGGCTTACAGGGCCAAGGTTTGCTTGGTGGCCAACGAAATCTCTTCCCGCATCCAGCGCCTTCATGTCAACTTCCAGCAAGTCACGGTTCTTCACTTTCGCTTCGAGAAAATGTGCCGCAGTTATGGGTGCAAGGCAGCGGGTCTCTTCCAGCAGCGCGCCCACCATGACGACGTTGGCAGCTTTCGCTGAACCCAGCTTGTCCGCGATTTCAGATGCGGGAATGCAAAGCAATTCCACATCAGGCAGGGCAAAGCCGGAAGGCGCCACAATACCGTTATAGAGCACCAGCCCGCCAGCCGGCACCTGCGAAGCGAATTTGCGTAATGAGATTTCATTCATTGCAATCAGCACATCTGGACGATCAGTCAGTGGCGTACCAATGCGTTCCTTGGAAAGTGACACATAACAATGCGCGCTGCCGGATCGCATCTCCGGCCCATAGGAGGGCAACCAGCTGACTTCAAGCCCTTCGCGCATGCCCATCTCGGCCAGCAATTGCCCAAGCAGGAGCACGCCTTGTCCGCCAAAGCCCGCCACATTGATCGTCAGGTTCTTGCGGAGTTGGGAAGGCTTGTACTCTGCTTGCTCCACGCCTCCATCCTCTGTAACCCCCAAAACCTCGGCCACGGATTTCTGGGCCGGCGCATGGTTGGTGGGTAATTTTTCTTTACGCTCGCGGAAAACAGAAAGTGGATATATCGGAATCATCTTTTCCGTGATCCACTTACGGGCATCCACCGGATTTTTGGCCCAAATGGTGGGACAAGGTGAAAGAATCTCAACAAAAGAAAAGCCCAACCCTTCACGCTGCACCTCAAGCGCCCGCCGAATGGCCCGGCGCGCGTGCATGATGTTCTTGTTGTCGCAGAGTGCGACCCGTTCGATGTAGGCCGGGGCTTCCAGCGTCGCCAGTAACTCCGACATGTGCAGGGGGTAGCCTTCATTGCCCGGCCTGCGGCCGAATGGCGATGTGGTGCTCTTCTCGCCCACGAGCGTTGTTGGCGCCATTTGCCCGCCGGTCATCCCATAAATCGCGTTATTGATGAAAAATACCGTGATCTTCTCCCCTCGATTGGCCGCGTGAACAATCTCCGCCGTTCCAATCGCCGCAAGGTCGCCATCGCCCTGATACGAAATCACAAGCTTGTCCGGATGCTCCCGCTTAATTCCAGTTGCTGCCGCGGGAGCGCGTCCATGGGCCACTTGCACGTTTCCGAGATCAAAGTAGTAATAGGCAAACACCGAACACCCAACCGGGCTGACAAAGATCGCATTGTCCTGCATGCCCATGTCCTGCAATGCCTCGGCAATGAGTTTGTGTGCGATGCCGTGGCCGCAACCCGGGCAATAATGGGTCTGCTGCTTGAGGTCGGACTTGCGTTCATAGAGATCGTAGAAGACTGCGGATTTGGAGTGGACCACGCCGTACTCGCCGGTCTCGCTTTCCATCAGCCCGACCTTGTTGTCATCCACCATAGCGCCTCCGGCCCTCTTCAGTCGTTCCTCAGTGCAAACACGTCAACCCGGTTCGGCATGCGCGCCTCAACCTGCTGACGCAACTCCTCCACTGACGGCACATTGCCTCCGACGCGCCCATAAAAATCAACCCGCCGGCTGCCATTCAGGGCCAGGCGAACATCTTCCAGCATCTGCCCGTTGCTTAATTCGACCACCAGCACGTTCGAAACGTTGTGCACTGCGTAAGCCAATGCTTCCGACGGGAACGGCCATAACGTAATGGGACGGAACAAGCCAACAGGCAACCCGTCAGCGCGCGCTCTTTCGACCATCGAACGCAACACACGCGATACGATGCCGAACCCCACAACCAGGATCTCCGCATCTTCCACATGAAACAGCTCAAATCGCGGCTCTGCGCTCTGCGCACGAATGTACTTTGCTTCCAGGCGGCGCTCATGGGCCTCGAGATCATCGGGCTCAAGATAAATTGAACTCACCAGGTTGGCGCGAGTCTCAGCAGTTCCCTTCACCGCCCAAGGTTTTTCCGGAGCGGAGCTCTCGCGGTACCTCAGATCCAGCGGCTCCATCATTTGTCCGGTAAAGCCATCGGCCAGCACGATTACAGGATTGCGATACTTGTCGGCAAGGTCAAAAGCCAGCATGGTGAGTTTGGCCATCTCCTGCACGGAAGCCGGCGCCAGCACAAGGTTGCGATAGTTCCCGTGCCCGCCGCCTTTCACGGTGGCGAAATAATCGCTCTGCTCGGGGGCGATGTTTCCCAGACCAGGCCCGCCGCGCATGACGTCCACGATCACACAGGGCAATTCTGCGCCGGCAAGATACGAAATGCCCTCCTGCATTAAGCTGAGGCCGGGACCGGAGGAAGCGGTCATGACGCGGGCCCCGGCCGCAGCGGCGCCGTACACCATGTTGATGGCGGCGACTTCGCTCTCCGCCTGCACGAACGTTCCGCCGACCTGCGGCAAATAAAGCGCCGCAGCTTCGGCGATTTCGCTGGCGGGAGTAATGGGATATCCGTAATAAGCTTTGCAACCGGCGAGGATGGCGCCCTTCACCACGGCGACGTTGCCCTTACAAAGCTGCCGCATGTTCGCCTCCAGAAATAGTGGGGGTGGTCCTGGGTGGCGGGCTCAGGCGGCGGTACACGGTGATCGCACCCGGTTCAGGGCAACAATAGAAGCAGATCCCGCAACCGGTGCAATCCTGCCCTGTGTAACGCGCGGGATGCACTCCATAAGCGCTCAATTCCGGTGCCAGCACCAAACATTTTGGCGGACAGGATTCAATGCAAAGCCCACAGCCCTTGCATTCCTCATCACTGATCGTGACTCGGCCCCTCGCCTGTGCCGTCATAGCTCACCTCGCTCCGACCACCTGGGGACGCTGCAACCACTTGGTTTTTTCGCAGTATTCGTAGAGTTCGTTGCGGAACTTAGGATGCGCAATCTCAATCAGGGCCTGCGCCCGCTCGCGAATTGACTTGCCGTGAAGATAAGCAACGCCGTACTCAGTAACCACGTACCGCACCAGGCCGCGGGATGTGACAACCCCGGCGCCTGGGCTGAGCATGGGCACGATGCGGGAGATGGTGTCATTCTTCGCAGTGGAAGAAATTGCGATGATCGGCTTGCCCCCCTTGGAGTAGGAAGCGCCCTTCAAAAAGTCCACTTGTCCACCGATGCCGCTATAAAACTGGTTGCCGATGGAATCCGAGCAGACCTGTCCGGTCAGGTCAACCTGCAATGCGGAATTGATGGCCACCATCTTGTCGTTGCGGGCAATAGATCCTGGATGATTAGTGTAGGCGGTGGGGTGGAACTCGAAGATCGGGTTGTTGTCCACGAAGTCGAATATCTTCCGGGTGCCGATCACAAACCCGACAATAATTTTGCGCGGCTTGAAGGTCTTGCGCGCCCCCGTGATCACGCCAGCCTCAATCAGCGGAATTACTCCATCGGCCACCAGTTCACTGTGGACGCCGAGGTCTTTGCGGTCCATCAGGAGTGAGAGGACCGAGTCGGGAATCGCGCCGATCCCGGTTTGTACCACCGATCCATCCTCGATGAGGCTGGCGACATTCTTCGCGATATCCACATGGACGGAGCCGATTTTCGCCTGCTTCATCTCGCACAGGGGACGAGACGACTCCACGATGGCGTCAATCTTGCTGACGTGAATAAAGCTGTCGCCGAAAGTGCGCGGCATCCGGTCGTTGATCTGCGCCACCACGAAACGGGCACACCTGGCGGCGGTCAACGAAGTGTCAACGCCTACGCCAAAACTACAGAAGCCGTGAGAGTCCGGGGGCGAGAGTTCCAGCAGGGCCACATCAATCGGCATGGCGCCACTCTCGAACAAGTCCTCTATCTCTCCCAGGTAAATCGGGGTGTAGTCGGCGCGGCCCTCGTTGATCGCATCCCTTACATTGGGACCGATAAACATGGCGTTGTGGCGGAAGTGTCCGGCCATCTCCGGCGCAACGTAGGGTGCGCAGCCCATGGTCATCATGTGGACGATTTCCACGTCGTACACATACGGACCGCGCCCCATCAGCGCTTCCACCAGCGTCTCCGGCTCGGCGCAGCCCGGCTGAATGTACACCCGCATTCCGGACTGCACGCGCTGCAAGGCTTCATCGGCGGTGCGCAGCTTATTTCGGTACTCGCTTTCCCACGACATCAGTCAACCTTTCTGCCCTACCCGGCTTTTTTCAATTTGCCGCCTCTTTCTCCATTCGTTTCTGCGGCAAACCCATAACCCAGGACGGCCGAATGGATGGCCCGATCGAAAAACTGGTCCAGCAACTGAAACAATTCCTGCTTGGCGAAGAGCTCTACCACCCGATCGGAAGCGGATTCCTCGATGACAAATTCCAGAAGATTTTCTTTGGTTAGGATGATCGCCCAGACGAGTTGGCTCAGAGGTACTCCCTGCCGGGAGCGGCGAACACCGATGTTGAAGTAACGTTCCTCGGTGTCGCTTTCGCTTTTGTCGAGCAACCACTCCCCCAGATGGCGGTAAATTTCATACACCCGCTGCTTTAGTTCTTCGGGTGGTATGTTCTGGTAAGCCTGGGTGCGAGGCGACCGCTGGACCTTATGCAGCAATCCACTGGCGAGGGCATCGGAGCGGGTCTCGATGAGATGGACGAGCCTGTAGGTAAGCATCATGACCATCTCCTCCCTTTTACAGCTTATTGTCGGACTGATAAACCATGGCCAAAATGACCTAAGGCACTCGCAGGTGTGATTGAGATCACGAATGCAACCCCTGCAAACTCAAGGCGAGAGAAATGGACTTCCCCAATGGGAAGCCCGCATCGGTAGCAGGTCGAAGATCGTAATGCAGGAAACGGGCTATTGCGCGCCGGCGTGCAGCGCCTGGCGCGTTGCTTCAAGTGTGCGGACCAGCGATTCCCTGGGTAGCTTCTGAATGATCGGTTCGATGATCCAGCCCATCCCAAGAGGTACGTCTCGGGTCAGCGAAATAGCGCGGCATTCCACATATACCCCGCCATCGCGCTCCTGAAATCGCCAGTAAGAATACAAGCGCCACAGGAATCCGTATCCTGTATCCGGTGGCAGCACTCTTTCCTTGGGGCTTCCGGCATCCTCGACTTGGGCGATGCGCGTGGTGTGCGAATGGCAAGCCCAGCGGTTTCGATGCAAACAGCGATAGTGCACATCGTGGTCGGTATCCAGGACCATCGTCAGGATCTTCTTCTTGAGCAGCCGCAGATAGATCTGGAAATCATTGCCAGCACGGCGGATCAGCTTGGACGCAATAACCTCGGGCCGGTAGATGTTCTTGTGGTTGTCGTAATTCTGCAGCAGCGCCAGCACCTCTTCCACGTTCGGGCCAGGAATGAAGGCAGCTCCGATCCAGTCGTGGACCAACCCATTCGGAATTTTGACTGGGCCTTTGCCTGACCAAAATTCCGCTACGACTTTTCCTTTGCGAACCTGCTGGGCACGCTCTGGAGTGGAGTCAGACCACAGAAACGCATCCCTACCCGCGAGAGTTTTCTCCATGGCCGCTTCGACGGTGTGAAGGTAAGCGCCGAAACTCTCCAACGTCTGCGGCTTGAGTTGAACTGGAGTTGCCGTTTGCGCCATGGGCCCAGCCTATTGCGAATCGTGATCTGCGGCTAACGGCTTGTCAAGCGGCCCTGGCGCGCTCAGTTCGGGTGCAAGGACTCCTGTTCTGTCAAGTTCGCGATCTCGCTAGAGCTTCTTACTGCTCCAGAAAAGTCCGAAGGAGCGGAGTGCGCCTTGCAGCTTGCGCCCGGCGCCGCGGGCGAACTGCAAGTCCAAAATCCCTTCCATCTGGTGGGTAAAACTCGCACCGTAGCGATACCACCACAGCCTTTTCATCCCCGGCAAGCGGTCTGAGTCCACATATTTGAAGCGAACCATTTCCTCCAGGCCAAAGCGTCCGTGGGTTCGCCCAATGCCGCTCGACTTGACTCCTCCGTGAGGCGCTTCGCTGATGCCAAAGGATGAAACCGTGTCATTCACTTGGACGGCGCCAGCATTAATGCGCCGGGCGAGCGCTTCACCACGGGAAGAATCTCGTGTCCAGATACTGGCCGCCAGGCCATATTCGGAGTCGTTGGCAAGCTGTATGGCTTGCTGCTCGGTCTCAAACGGCATGATGGGAAGAACGGGACCGAAGGTTTCTTCGCGCATGATGCGCATGTCGTGGGTAACATCCGCAAGAATGGTTGGAGCGTAGAAGTTTGGCCCCAACTCTGGCAGCCGCGACCCTCCGGTCAGCACGCGCGCACCTCGTGCTTTTGCATCTTCAACTTGTGACTCCACAATATGGAGCTGACGTTCGTGGATCATAGGCCCGATGTCGGTCTCCGGATTCATGCCATTACCCACCCGCAGCTGCTTGGTTTTTTGTACGCAAGCTTCGAGAAACGGCTGGTAGAGGTTTCGCTGCACATAACAACGTTCGACCGAAAGGCACGTCTGGCCTGCATTCACGAATGCCCCCCACACGGCGCCGCTGGAGGCGACGTCAACGTTCGCGTCTTCCAGGACGAGCATGGGGTCTTTTCCACCCAGCTCCAGGAGAACCGGCAGTAATCGCGCGGCCGCAGCCTGCGCGATGCGCTTTCCAGTGGGTACACTCCCTGTGAAGACAAGCTTGTCTACCGGAGAGTTGACCAGCGCGCTGCCGGTGGGGCCGTCACCCACTACTACCTGGAGCACATCCTTCGGAACGCCCGCCTGCTGGAGCAGAGAGGCCAGCTGAACAACGATCAGAGAGGTGAATTCCGAGGGTTTTATTACCACCGCATTTCCGGCGGCCAGAGCGGCCAGCGTCTCAATGGCAGGAATCGAGAAGGGATAGTTCCAGGGCGAAATGATGCCGATCACGCCATAAGGTTCACGCAGCAGGCATCCGGCCTTGGTTTTCATGGTGAGATTTCCATGCCGCAGAGGCTCGTCTTTCAGAAGGCGAAAGGCGTTTTCGATGAGGAAACGGGCGGCATCCAGCGCCACGATGACCTCTGTAGAGAGGGACTCGACATAGGGCTTGCCGACTTCCCGCGTGATCAGCTTAGCGACTCCTGATTTTTGCTCCTGGAGAAGGCGTTGGAATTTCTTCAGCACGGCAATGCGCCGGCGGACACCGAGCTCGAACCAAGCCGGTTGTGTCGCGCGGGCGCGAGTAACTGATTCATGGATCTCCAGCTCAGAGGCGCATTCCAGTTCGCGCAAGGTCTCGCCGGTCGCCGGATTGACCGAAGCTATTTTGCGGGCCGCGACTTGGAAATCAGTAGCCACGTTCGGAGAAAATTCTACGCGGGCGAAGGCGCCCGCGCCACATCGGCCACAGGAGTATGATCTCCACGAAAGCGAAGTTCGCGATCATTGCCGTGAAGACCTTAAACGAAGTTTATTCATCTTTATCCACCCGGCGCCGTTATGAAGTCTGGTTCTTGCGTTTGGGACTCGCCGATGGAAGCGGCGCATGGTGGTTTCGTTATTTGCTGATGAACCCTGGACGCGGCGGCTGCGCCGAAGATCCGCGCGGGATGCCAGTTCAGGTGTGGGCCACTTGGTTTCCGGCGGAGGGCAAGCCCCAGAGTTTCATTCAAGGATTTGCGCTGAATGATTTGGAACTCAGCGGGTGTGGCCAGAACCCATTCCGTCTGCGAATCGGTGAAAACGAAATCGGACAGAATTCCTGCCGCGGAGCTTTGCAGCTCGACGGACATGCGGTGGCCTGGGAACTGGAATACGGTTCGACATTCCGTGTCACCCTGAGCAACAAAGGCTGGATCGGGTTTTCCCGGACGCCGCACTCTAATGCCCGGTTTTCCGGAAAGATCACGCTGGATGGCCAGACCTTCGGAGGGAGTCCTCTGGGATTTGGACTGCAAGGGCATAATTGCGGATATCGTCACCGCGGTTTCTGGACCTGGGCACACGTGTATTTTCCCCGCCCCGATGGGTCGTCAAGCACCTTGGAAGCATTGGTCTACGACATGCCACTGGGAATGATCTTCCGCAAAGCAGTCCTATGGCATGAAGGGCGGCGGCAGGTATTTCGCGATTTGCGCGACATCCGAAACGACGCGCGAACTTTTCGGTGGAATTTTCGCTGCGGCAAAGAGCAAGGACTTCAGGTGGAAGTTGCGCTGGATGGCAGCGGGCCGGGCATCCATCGCCTGCCTTACGTCAAGACCGATTGCTCCGGCAGCTTCGAAGTTACCAACAACAGTCTTGCCGGAGCGGTGGTGAAGCTGACTCAGGGCGAAAGGGTCGAACGGCTGGAAACTGCTTCCGGTGCGGTGTTGGAGATGGTAGGCAGCTAAGCAGAAATCCGTCGGGAGCTACTCAATCTGATGAGTGCGTCAGCGCCAGACGCTCGGCAACGATCGAATATGCCGTGGGATTGAAGGCCATGCCAATGTGCGTGCCTGGGACGTCGAAATCATTCCCTTCTTTTCTGGTCATGCAATAGCGCCAGTCCACAATGCCGTCGTGCCGGGTATAAATCGCGGTCTGGAGCATTGAGTCCGGCACCGCGCGGCGTAGCGAGTCCACAAAGTTGCAGGTGCAGCGGCCGGTATAGCAGTGCGGAAACACTCCCTTGCCGTGCTCTTGCAGGATGCGCAGGCGGATAGCTTCGGCGGCATGGACGATGGTTCGATTGGCGACCGTGCCGCGAATCGGGGACGCCAGGGTGATGACCGAGGCGATGTCCTTCGGTCTGGCGCCGGCGACCGAGCGCGCAATTACGCCCCCCAGGCTATGGCCGATCAGGTGAATCTTGCGTCCGGTTTCATCCAGGGCTTTTTCTATGGTCGCGCTCAGATGGCGCTGGATCAGCAGATTCGGACAGTCGGCGTTGATGCCGATGCCGGAAAAATACGCGCAGTAGCCAATGCGTCCTAACCAGCCGTGAAGCTCGGTGAGATAAAGATCAGTGCCGAGAAAGCCAGGAATGATGACCACCCCCGAGCCATCGCCGTGGGGCACGCCAAATCCGTAGTAAACCGGTGTGGCATGCAGCAGAAGGACCTCTGCTCCGAACAGCGCTTCGGTCCAGAGGGAGGTCTCGGCTTCAGAGTGGGGATGGGGGGATTGTCGTCGGGACCGAAGTTTCGAAGATCCGTTGACCCTTCTATGAGCGCGCAATGTTGTCCTGAATCTGCCCCTGCTCGCGCACACCCACGCGGATCGCGCGTCGTGGCGCAGATGCTTCCAACCGCGATTATACCGCGAGAGGGCAAGCCATTCCATTCGTGCGGACGCGACCGCGTTGACAGCAGCCTCACTCGCATCGCCACAAGGTCGCCGACATGCGAACTGAGGCCGCATTTCTAAGCGGGCGCTCTTGACTTCAAGGCTCTGCCACTCGCCGCTCGTAAGAGTTCTATAGAGTTCTATGGGCGGCGTATCTTGCTAGCCGCCGCGCGCTTCTTCCTCCGCGCACCTTTGTTCAGCCGCTCCTCCAGCTCCGCCACTCGCCTGCGTAGCGCGTTCAGCTCCGGCTCAGTCTCGGTTTTCGGTGGCGCTGAGCCGCCCAGAAAGTTTTTCATCATCTCCACCGGCGACAGAATTGCCGTCTGCACCTCTCCCAGGCGGCTTTGCACCGCGTCTTGGACTTTTTGATAAGTGTCAAAGGCCGATTTCAGGTACCACATGACAAACTCCTGCCGCACTTCATCAGAGGCGACGATCAGTTGCCGCAGCAGCTCGAGCGGCAGACCGGTCGGCTTATCTTTGGCATCTTCGGTGATGATCTGCGTCAGGATGACGCGGGTCAGGTCCTGGCCGGTTTTGGCGTCCACGACCTTGAGCTCCTTGCCTTCGCGGATGAGCGCAGCGATGTCATCGAGGTTCACGTAGCGGCTGCTGGCAGTGTTGTAGAGGCGCCGGTTGCCGTATTTTTTGATGACGATGATGGAGGATTTCATTAGCCTTTTCCCGCCGTGGGGCAGCGAAGTTCAGGAGTCCGACGAAAGGAATGACCGAGCAGCATTCTGTTCGTCCCTCGGCCCCCATTTCCCACTCCACCCAGGTCCTGCGCCTTGCACTGCCATGTTTCGGCCTCTCTCGATGCTGAAGCAAAACCTTGCTATGTTGCTGTGCACAAATAGAATAATAAATGCTTGACACAACCACCGTAAAGTCCTATATTTACCTCGATGCTGCAATGCAGCAATACAACGGAGGTTATATGCCAGCAGCCACTAAGACCGAGACCTCCCGGACCCATCATCCTAGGGAGTCTTCATTCGTAAATGTTCTGTCGGGTTGGGCGCAGCAAGGCGTGCAGAGTTTCTTCGCCACACAGCGGATCCTGTTGGACCTGGCCATGCGGCAGAACGCCAACATCATGCACGCGGTGCGTGAGCAGCTGACCGACCCGCACCACTCTCCTACCGCCATTCTCACCGAGATGGCCGGGGAGGGGGTGAACAACTTTATCGAAGGACAGAAGGTCCTGCTCGATCTCGGCAAGAAGCAGAACGAGATCCTGATGAATGGAGTGAAGGAGCGCATGGGAGACTGGCCGGCCGCACATGCCCTCGCCGATCTCTTCGGGCGCAGCGTAGAAACCTTTATCCACATGCAGGAAGAGTTCCTGAAGATTGCCGGCAAGCAGACCCACACCTGGGTGGAAGCCGCCAAGGCGGGCAAGCCCTATGAACCCGAGCACCTGGTGAATCTGGCGCGCGAAGGCATGGAGAATTTTGCCAAAGCGCAAAAGCAGTTCCTGGATGTCATCGCCGAAGAGACCACCAAGGCCACGGGCGGCAAGAAGAATGGCGCCGCAAAGAAAACCAAACCCAGCGAACTGGCAGAACTGGCGAGGCAGGCCACCGAGTCGTTCATTGACGCTCAGAAAAAACTGGTAGACATCGCTGGCAAGCAGATGAACGCCAATGTCAAGACCGCGGGCAAGGGCCTGGAACTGCTGCGGCCCTTCCCCTTCGTGCCTCTAGGTGATCTGACACGGGAAGGTGTGAAGAGCTATGTGGACGCCCAGAAGGCGTTAATGGATGTCATGGTGAAGCCCGCGGGCGAGCACAGAGCTGAAAAACCGCTCCGGCGCGCGAAGAAAGCGCGGGCCCGGAAAGAGAAGGCAATCTCGGCGGTCGCGTAATTACCGGGAACCATGGAAGGGCAGGCCTCCAGCCGTGCCCACGGGGCCGCGACCTCAAAATCGCTTGCCGATGAGGCAACCACCTCATGCGGTGGAAGTTTGGTGTGTGCGTTCCTTGAGGGCACGGCTGAAGCTGTGCCCTTCCCCTTGCCATCTTGTCATCAATCGCGAGGCGCACATGAAAATCCCTCTTACCCCCATTCGGTTCTTGCGCTATGCGCGTGAACAATTTCCCAATAAAGTCGGCGTGGTCTGCGGCGATCAGCGTTTTACCTATTTGCAATTCGCCGAGCGCGCGGCGCGGCTTGCCGGCGCCCTTGTCGCTCGCAGGGCGCAACCAGGCGACCGCATTGCAATTCTCAGCACCAATTGCCACCGGCTGCTGGAGGCCTATTACGGAATTCTGGGAGCGGGCTGCATTCTGCTTCCGTTGAACATTCGGCTGGCGCCTCAGGAACTGGCATTTGTGCTCAACGACGCGCAGGCGCGTTTTCTGTTTGTGGAAAGGCCCTTCCTGCCGCTGGCGCAGTCGTTCCAAACAACCGTTCCTTCCCTGGAAATCACCTTTCTGCTGGATGGCCAGCCGGAGGCCGATTGGCTGGCCGCCCAGAATTACGACAACCTCCTTGCCGGCGGCCCACCGTTTGAGTGCGATTTCACCCAGGTTGACGAGGACTCGATTGCCGAACTGTTTTACACCAGTGGCTCAAGCGACCGTCCAAAGGGCGTCATGCTCACCCATCGCAACGTTTACTTACATGCTTTGTCGGTGCTCGCTGCGGGACAGACATCGCCAACCACATTGGGTGAAATGTCGTGCACGTCGGTACTGCTGCACACCATTCCGCTCTTTCACGCCAATGGGTGGGGCACGGCGCACACCATAACCGTGGTCGGCGGAACCCATGTCATGATTCACCACTTCAACCCGATTGACGTATTCCGGCTGATGGACCGTGAACGAGTGACGACTTGCGCCATGGTTCCGACAATGGTCGCAGCCCTTACCCATTCTCTAGAGAGAGCGAACTATGACTTGAGCAGTTTGCGGACCATTGTCATCGGCGGGGCGGCTTCGTCTCCCACCCTGGTGAAGGAAGCACAAGAGAAACTCGGCTGCGCCTGCATCTCGGGCTATGGGCTCACCGAAACCAGTCCGACGCTTGCCAAGTCGGCGATGAAAGCGGGCTTAGCGTGGGAAGGCGACCAGCGATACGCGAGCCAGGCCATGGCCGGGTTTGCCATTCCCGGCGTTGAACTACGAGTGCTGGGGCCAGACGGAAAAGAAGTGCCTCACGACGGCAGCGCCATCGGAGAGATCGTGGTCCGCGGCGACACCATCATGCAAGGCTACTGGCGGCAGCCTGAGGCCACTGCGACAGCCATGCGCGACGGCTGGTTCCACACCGGCGACGTAGCCACAGTCAATGCCTGCAATTACATCCAGATCGTAGACCGCAAGAAAGAGATCATTGTCAGCGGAGGAGAAAACATTTCTTCGCTGGAGGTGGAAAAAGTGCTTTCTGCCCACCCTTCGGTGTACGAGGCGGCGGTGATTCCGGTGCCTGACGCGAAGTGGGGTGAAGTGCCGAAGGCTCTGGTCGTTTTGAAGCCCGGGATGAAAGCGACGGAGGATGAACTGCTGGAGTTCTGCCGCGCCCGGCTTTCGCATTACAAGTGTCCGCGGTCGGTGGACTTTCCGGAAAGTCTGCCCAAGACCGGGACAGGGAAGGTCCTGAAACGCGAGTTGCGGCGACAATATTGGGCCGCGGAAAAGGGCGTGGTTTCATAATCGCGCGGCCAGAAGCGGCCAGGGGAAGGGCGCGGCTTCAGCCGTGCCACAACAGATGCACCGGCTTCAGCGCTACGCAAGCGCCTCAAGCGCTGGGGCCACGAGTTCTTATACATCTTTGCCGGCACGGCTGAAGCCGCGCCCTTCCCGCGCAGAAAGCCCGTTGAACAAGTATCGGTCGAGGTGAGATCTATGGCTACACTTACGGCAACACCCATGCGCAAGGTCTCCGGCGGCAGCTGCCTGATCGAGGAGCGAACGCCGGTCGAGGTTTTTACCCCAGAAGATTTCAGCGAACAGCATCTGCTGATTGCGCAGACCGCGGAGGAATTTGCCAACCAAGAGATCGTTCCCAACATTGAGAGGATGGAGCACAAAGAGTTTGCCGTTAACCGGGAACTGCTGAAGAAGGCGGGCGAGTTGGGGTTGAGCGGCGTGGATGTTCCCGAGAAGTACGGCGGCATGCAGCTGGACAAAGTCACTTCGGCGATCATTGCGGACCGCATCGCCAAGTATGGCGGTTTCAGCACCACCTGGGGGGCGCATACCTGTATCGGCACGCTGCCCATCGTGTATTTCGGTACAGAAGCGCAAAAGCAAAAATACCTTCCTGGCTTGGCCAGTGGAACAATGGTCGGCGCTTATGCCCTTTCGGAGTCCTCTTCGGGATCGGACGCGCTTAACTGCCGTACCAAGGCTACGCTCTCTCCCGATGGCAGGTTTTATCTGCTGAACGGCGAGAAGATGTGGATCACCAACGCCGGTTTTGCAGACCTATTCATCGTGTTCGCCAAAGTGGAGGGCGAGAAGTTCACCACTTTTATCGTCGAGCGTAACTTCCCGGGTTTTGCCGTTGGAGCGGAAGAGCACAAGATGGGCATTCGTGGCTCGTCCACATGCCCGCTGATACTCAATGACTGCAAGGTCCCCATAGAGAACGTTCTGGGTGAAATCGGCAAAGGCCATCACATTGCTTTCAACGTTCTGAATGTGGGCCGCTTCAAACTGGGTGCGGCGTGCGTCGGCGGAGCGCGCAATTCGATTGAGAACGCAATCGGCTATGCCAAGCAGCGCAAGGCCTTCGGCAAAGTCATTGCTGATTTCGGCTTGGTGCGCGAGAAACTGGCCAACATGGCAGCCGGAATCTTCACCGGCGAAGCCATGGCCTACCGTACCGTGGGCATGATGGATGCGGCCATCGAACAACTCGGCGCGCTTCATGATGACATGGCCCAGGTTCGTAAGGTGATTGACGAATATGCGGTTGAATGTTCGATCCTCAAGGTGTGGGGGTCAGAGTTCCTTGGCTACGTTGTGGATGAAACCGTGCAAATCTATGGAGGCTACGGTTTCGTGGAAGAGTATCCGGCTGAGCGCGCTTATCGTGACGCCCGCATCAATCGCATTTTTGAAGGCACGAACGAAATCAATCGGCTGGTCATTACGGGGTTCCTGCTGAAACGGGCAATCTCCGGGCAGTTACCGCTGATGGCAGCGATCAAGAAGCTGATGGATGAAGCTCTGGCCGGCATACGTGACGAGCGCTCGGACAGCCTCCTGGGAGAAGAGCTTAGGTTAGTGGCGGCAGCCAAGAAGATCGCCCTGTTCGCAGCTGGGGTTGCTACTCAAAAGTATATGCAGGCAATTGGCGACCAGCAGGAAATCATGGGGGCCATCGCCACTATGGTGATTGAAGCATACGCCGTCGAGTCGGCGGTGCTGCGCGCCCAAAAACTCGCTATACAACACGGTGAAGCCAGCGCTGCCCATGCCATCGCCATGGCGCGGGTGTACCTGGTGGGCGCGATGGATAAAATTGAAAGCGCTGCGCGGGCGGTGATCGGGGCCTGCGGCGAAGGCGACATGCTACGGTCGCAAGCCGCTATCCTGCGGAGGCTTTCGAGGTACGAGCCGTTTAACTCGATTGCCTTGCGCGAGAAGGTTGCACAAAAACTTGTTGAGGCCGGCAAATACTGGGTCATCTAGAAGGGTAAGTTTTCAGGAGGATGGGGTTTTTTCGCCCCGTCCTCCATATTGGTGATGGTTAGCTTGGGAGACGCGCGCTGTACCATTTTGCCTGGATGCCGCTGCCGGCTTCCATCGCAGCCTGACGCCGCAAGATGTGGGAACGCCAGGTGCCGTTCCGCAATGAAGAAGGCCGCATCATCCCGTCCGTTCAGCCCTGAACTCTGATTCTTCCCTTCCGTAGAACATGGCTGGAAACGTGTGCCTTTTCCGTTTTCTCCGCCCCTTTCAAAGGGTCGGGCGGGAGAGTCTGGGAACATCGTATTGCGGAACCGGCAGAAAACAAACGATCCTTCCGAAGCATACCTAGGCAAGGTCCTGTGACTCCACTCACACTGAGCCGTGACAGGCGCTACGGATTCAGTCAGTTATCGGTGGTCTAGTAAATGCGTTAAATCTCCAATCGGCCGGGTTGTGAGGCGAAGATGGGCGTATGCGAGTGGTCGCGGTCCGAAGTTGAATACGGCCGAAAGGTTCTGGATTCTGGGCTGGAGGGAGCTCGTTCCGGCCGGGAAGCATTTCTAAATGGTAGACCTCTTACTCCGTTTCTTAGCGAGTCAGTTCGGAAAGCCTTGAAGCCAGCCGCTTTGGGAACCATCCTTGGCGTGGTGAGCGGCTCTCGGGAAAGCCGGCAGAGATCGGCAGGTCGTATATTGACGTTTGGTGTGCTCGGTGGCGTTATCGGCTTTGCGGCAGGTGTGATTTGGGGAAGCCGCCGTATGGTTGCGAGCGTCGCCTCCGGCGCAGCGAAAAACATCGGCAAGGTTCGCGATGAGCGCTGGCTGGAGAGGCATCCCATCGACTACGCATAGGAACCAGAGCAGGTGTGCCCGGCAATCGGTTATGTCCCACCTTCGTGGTATGAGCGCCGGGAACGTTTGAAGAGTGAGCATGCTTCTCGTAGGTAACGCGCCCCTCCCGTAAGTACAGGGGGCAACGATGATCACGAGTGAAGCAGTGCAAGAGCGGGTCCAGGTCCCGCTGGCCGCAGATACCCTCAGCGCAGAACGAACCGCCTACCTGGAAAAGCTGATCAATCAAGCCAGGATCGCAGCCGCCGTCTTTACCCAATATACCCAGGAAGAAGTTGACCGCATCGTCAAGCCGATGGTTCTGGCCGGCCTGGAGCAGGCGCAACACCTGGCCGGTCTGGCAGTCGAAGAGACCCGGCTGGGGGTTATGGAAGACAAGGTCATCAAGAACATGGTGGCCACCGAGTTTGCCTACAACTTCATCAAAGACAAGCATACGGTTGGCGTTATTCGCGAGTTCCCCGAACGCAATCTGATGGAAGTGGCAGAGCCGATCGGAGTGATCCTTTCTCTCCTGCCGATCACCAACCCAACCTCGACGGCCCTGTTCAAGTGCATCCTGGCGGTCAAGACGCGGAATGCGGTAATTTTCAGCCCGCACCCGAAAGCCTGGCGCTGCTGTGCCGAAGCGGTGCGGATCATGTATGAGACCGCAGTGAAGCACGGTGCGCCGGAAGGCGTATTCAGCTGCCTGGAGTCGCACACCCTTCAAGACAACGCCTTCCTGATGAAACACAAGGACGTCGGCTTGATTGACGCCACCGGCGGGCCGGGTGCGGTCAAGGCCGCTTATAGCTCAGGCAAGCCGGCTTTAGGCGTGGGCCCCGGAAATACGGCCGTGTATCTGGAAAAAACGGCCGACCTGAACACCTCGGTGGTGGACATCATCATTTCGAAGACCTTTGACAACGGGACCATCTGCGCCTCGGAGCAGACGGTGGTGATTGATGACGAGATTTACGACGCAGCCCTGAAGAGATTTGCCGGCCTGGGAGCGCACATTTGCTCCCAGAAAGAAACGGAAATGCTTGCGCGCACCGTCATTGATCCCGGCACCGGGTTGATGCAACCCATGGCGGTGGGGCAGAAGGCCACGGACATAGCCCGCTTCATCGGTTTGTCTGTGGAGCCCGGCACCAAGCTGCTGATCGCACCGATCAGGGGCGTCGGGCGCGAGCATCCGCTCTCGGTTGAGAAGTTGTTCCCGGTACTCGCCGTCTATCGTGCGAAATCCGTGGATGAAGCTCTTAAAGTCTGCGTGGACGTAAACCATGCCGGAGGGCTGGGGCACACGGCGGTCATTTTCTCGCGGAACGAAGAGGTGGTCCGGCAATTCAGCGAGGTGATCAACGCGGGGCGCATCATCGTGAACTCGCCCGGTTCGATCGGGGCGCTGGGCGCGGTTTACAACGATCTGGTCCCGACGTTTTCATTCGGCTGCGGCACCGGCGGCGGCAACAGCACTACCGACAACCTCAACATCTATCACTACCTCAACATCAAGCGCCTAGCTAAAAGGACACAAGCCCATATGTGGTTCCGTGTACCCAACCAGATTTACTTCAATATGAATGCCGTGGAGAATGTGCGCCAGTTCCCGTCGCGCTGCACCATCATCGTTACTAACCAAGCGCTGGAGCGGATTGGGCACGTGGACATCGTGCGCCGCCACATTCCGCCGGAAACGCACGTGCACGTCCTGGTAATTCCCGACGCCGAGCCTGAAGTGAAGGTTGTGGCTCAGGGAGTGGAGACACTCAACTTCTACAAGGCCGACCAGATCATCGCCCTCGGTGGCGGTTCGGTGATTGATGCGGCCAAGATCATGAAGTTGCAGTACGAGTCGCCGGATGCAGACCTGGAAGAATTGGCCGCGCCATTTCTGGATCTGCGCAAGCGGGTGGTTGAGTACCCGACCCAGAAAGTAAACCGGGCCCGGTTGATTGCCATTTCAACTACCAGTGGGACCGGCAGCGAGGTCACTCCGTTTGCCGTGCTGATGGATAGACAGCGGGGTTGCAAAGTCACGCTGGCCGACTATTCGCTCAGCCCGGACGTGGCGATTGTTGATCCGCAGTTTGTGATGTCCATGCCGAAAGGCCTGACTACGGACACGGGCATTGACTGTCTGACCCATGCGCTGGAGGCAGGAGTCTCAAACTACGCTTCACCCTACACCGATTCCAACGCCATGCAGGCCATTCGAATGGTGTTCAAGTATCTCCCCATTGCCTTTGAGCAACCCAACAACGAAGAAGCGCGCTGCATGATGCACAACGCGGCGTGCATCGCCGCCATGGCATTCTCCAATGCCTCGGTGGGCGTGAACCACGCGCTGGCCCATGCTTTCGGAGCACGTTTCGGGGTGGCGCACGGCCGCGCCAATGCGCTCATGTTGCCGCATGTGATGGCCTATAACGCCGCCGTCCCCACCAAGTTCATGCCTTCGCCTTACCAGCAGGGCTATGTGGCACACAAGAAATACGCTGCGGTCGCGGATTTGTTGGGTCTTGGCGGCGAGACAACCGATGAGAAAGTGACGCGCCTGATCACGGCGGTCGAACGACTCCTCGGCCGGCTGGGATTCCCACGGTCCATTGCCGAGATGGGAATCGCCAGGGCGGACTTCGAACGTGCCCTACCCGAGTTGGTCAAAACTGCGTTCGACGATCCCTCGTGGCGTTCCAACCCTCGCATGCCCCTGATGAGCGAACTGATTGAGCTGTTCTGGCGGGCCTACGAAGGAAGAAGCGCGGCGCAAGCGGTTGCCTCGCTCCAACAACAAACTGCGTAGTGGAGGGCGGCAGGTATGGCAACGGTGACAGTGTTACTCAAGCTGGAGAGACAGCACCTGGCTCCTTTCTTGCAGGAAGCAGGAGAAAAATTGAACAGCGCCGAAGGCGAAATGGTGCTCGATTTCTCGGGCCTGACCCACATTTACCCGAGCGCGATCTTAGCCCTGGAAGAACTCGCTCAAAGGGCCGAAGAGAGGGCCGTCAAAGTCGTGCTCCAGGGAGTCAACGTGCACGTTTACAAGGTGCTCAAGCTGGTGAGACTGGCCCCGAAATTTTCGTTCGCGAACGCCAACGCGCAGCGAGCAAACGGCTAAGGAGCTTGTCATGCAGAACCATCAGCAAAGTGACCGTCTTTCCTGGGGTGACACGGTCTTTCTGCATCTGGAGCGAGAAGGGATGCCACTAAACGTGGCTAGTGTCTGCATGTTTGAGGGCCAAGTCCCGTTTGAAGACTGCGTTCAGTTCGTGGAATCCAAGCTGCCGGCCATCCCGCGCTATCTCAAGCGCGTGGTGTCAGCCCCGCTGGGGATTGGCTTGCCCAGCTGGGAGTACGACCCGGCGTTTGATCTCCGCCGCCATGTGCGCAAAGTAACGCTCAAGCACGGTACTGACACTGAACTCAAGGCGGTCGCGGGGAAGCTCTTCAGCCAGGTGATGGACCGGCAGCATCCGCTGTGGGACATAACTCTGGTGCAGGGATTGAAGGGCAATCGGACCGGGTTGATCATCCGCCTGCACCATTGTCTGGCGGATGGCATCGCCGGAGTGGGCATCATGAACGTACTGCTCGACGCGAGCCCCGAGGCTCCGCGGCTGCGCAAGAAGAAGCTGCGTTTCCAGGTCCCCAAACCGCGCGACCCGCTGACTTCCCTCACCTCTGGCTTCGTGGATTCCTATTCGGATTTCATGAGGCGGATCCTCTCGGCACTAGCCGATCTGCTCAACATGGCGGAGCGAGCTGCTGCCAGCGGCGGCAGCTTTTTCCCGGCCGAGGAGCTTTCGAACTTGCTCCCGGAACTAAGCGCCTTCACAGAGCGGCTGCGGTTCAACATCCCCTACTGCGGGCCGCAGAAGTTTGCCTGGGCGGACATTCCGCTGGCCGAGGTCAAGGCCATCTGCCACACCTTCGGGACCAGCGTGAATGACGTGATTCTGGCGCTGGTGACGGCGACAGTCCGGCGCTACGTGGAATTGCACGGCGATCCAGTCAAAGAGCGGCTTTTTCGCATGATGGTGCCAGTCAACCTGCGTGGCAAGGATAGCGCGAGTGAATTGGGGAACCGAATTTCTTTGGTTCCGGTTACCGTGCCGCTGGATATTCGCGACCCTCAGAAGCTGTTGGTGGCCGTGCACCGCAGGACTGAGTTCCTCAAACATGCGCATGCGGCCGAGTTAGTCAGCCTGACGGGCGGTTTGATTGGAATGTTCCCAACCGCGTTGCAGGCGCTCGCGGGCCCGGCTGTGAGCCGCCTGCCAATCACGCCCTTCAACCTGGTTTGCACGAATGTTCCGGGGCCACAGTATCCGCTCTACCTGCTCGGGCACAAGATGCTGACCTGGTATCCGTATGTGCCGGTGGGCGGCGAGATGGCGGTCAACTGCGCCGTGCTGAGCTACGACGGCTCGATATTTTTTGGATTCAGCGGAGACGTACACGCCGCACCCGATTTGCGGCGCCTGGAAGAGCTGCTGAAATTGAGCTTCCTAGAATTGCGAGAACGGGCCGGGTTCGAGCCGCCACGCAAGAAACCGGCGCGGCGAAAGACTTCCAAGAAGAAACAAGTGCCGAAAGGCGAGCCGCCAATGGTTCGGGTTTCCATCCCCCTGACAGTTCCTCCCTCTTCAGCCCAACCAGCGCAACCCGCTCCTGCGACTGAAGAGGAACATGAAGTCCTGACGAAGTTGATCGCATAGGACCTCGGGGGCATTCGCAACGCGGCACGGCTAGTTTCTCTTGCGAAAGGCTGTACGTTATGCACGGAATTCAGATCACTGCCTCGTTAACCTCCTGGTTGACACAGGGATACGGTCTCTTCTTGTTCATCCATTTGTTAGGTGCCGCCTCCTTCGCCTACATCGTGGCGAGGCGCCTGGTACCGCTGCTCCGCGCCGAACGCGATCTACGTTTTGACCGGCCGCTGGCCCGCATGGGAAAAGTCCTGAAATTCTGGATGGGGCAGTGGAAACATCCGCGTTACAAGACCGCCGGCCTCATGCACATTTTGATCTTCGCTGGATTCATCCTACTGGCGATGCGGGCTTTCACCGTGCTGATCGTGGGCGTCTCGCAGAACTTCGTGATGCCCGGACTTTCAGGAGAGGCCGGGCATGTCTATGAAGTGCTCACTGACTACGCGGCAACCGTGGTTTTCCTCTGCATGGTATTCGCAATTGTGCGCAGGGTAGTGTTCAAGCCGGCGCGCTATGAGGTGCCGGCAAAGTTTGGGAAAGCGCATAAAGCCGACGCGATCTTCCTGCTGGTCCTGATTGCCATCCTAATGGTTGCGGACAGCGGCTTTGAAGCTGCGAAGGCGGCGGCTCAGATGCAGGCCGGAGAAATCGCCGAATTCAGCGCGGCGCTGTCGCTTCCCTGGCTGCTCAAAATGCTATTCGTTTCATTTCCAGTTTCCACGCTTGGCAAGCTTTATTTCAGCGGCTATCTGCTTCACGAAATCACGTTCTATTTCCTGCTCTGCTATCGGCCATTTGGGATCCAGTTCCATGTGGAGACGTCGTTGTTCAACGTGTATTTCTCCAAGCTGGACAAAAACAGGCTGAAGCCCGTGAGGTGGGGGATCAGCGATGAACATCTGGGCCAGGTGAAGTCGTTTGGCGTGAAGACCTTCGAGGACTTCACCTGGAAACACATGCTGGATTTCTACTCCTGCGCCGACTGCGGGCGCTGCTCCGATAACTGCCCGGCCAACGCGGCGGGCAGACCGCTTTCGCCGCGGTTCATCACCATCAAGGCGCGGGACTACGCCTTCCAGCACTACCCGATGTTTGGGCACAGCGGCAATGGCAGAGCGCTGGTGGGAAATATCTATTCAGAAGACGAAATCTGGTCTTGCACGACCTGTGGGGCTTGTGAGGCGGAGTGCCCGCTGCTGGTCGAATACATAGACAAGATCGTGGATCTGCGCCGCGGGTTGATTGACGACGGCAACGTGCCCCAGTCGCTGCAAAAGCCGCTGAAGGCGCTGGAGAGCCGAGGCAATCCGTACGGAAAGATGGAGAAGAAGCGGGCCGAGTGGACTACGGCCAAGGACTTCCAGCAACCCTGCCCGGTCAAGACGCTTAATCAGACAAATGGCGCTGACAGGTTGTTTTTCGTGGACAGTATCACATCCTACGACAACCGCATGCAGTCCATTGCCCGCGCGACTGCCAGGATTCTGGACCACGTCGGCGAGGACTTCGGAATCCTCGGCACGCTGGAGAAAGACAGTGGGCACGAAGTTCGCCGTTTCGGCGAAGAAGCGCTGTTCATGGTGCTTCGTGACCACAACACCGAGGCGATCAAGGCGGCAGGGGTTCAGCGCATCGTCACCGCCGATCCGCACGCTTACAACGCGTTGAAGCATGACTATACGGGGGTTCCACCGGTTGAGCACATTAGCCAGCTGATCGCGCGCGAAGTGAAATCAGGGAAGATCAAGTTCAATCCGGTCGCGGGTAGCGACAAGGTCTATACCTACCACGATCCCTGCTATCTGGGCCGCCACAACCAGGTGTATGACGACCCGCGTGAAGTGCTTGATGCCATTCCTGGCCTGCGGCGAGTGGAGATGAAGCGTTCCCGCGACCGCTCGTTCTGCTGCGGCGGAGGCGGGCTGATGTTGTTTTACGAGCCGAAAGAAGAAGAGCGAATTGGAGTGAAGCGTGTGCGCATGGCCGCCGAGGCCGGGGCCAACGTGATTGTCACGGCGTGTCCGTTCTGCCTGGCCAATATCGAGGATGCGATCAAAGTCGCGGGCCTGGAAGGAAAGATGGCTGCCATCGATCTGGCGGAACTGACTGAGCAACAGATTGCGCGCGCAGAGACAGGCGTCCCCGCCTGCCCGCTCGAGCCCAGTTCGACTCAGCCTGACATGCAGGAAAGAGCCATCGCGAGGAGGTAAACGTGGAAATTCTAGTTTGCGTAAGAAGGGTGCCTGACACCTCAGAAAACGAGATTCAGCTCAATAGCGCTGGTAACGACATTGAGCGCGACGAGTTGGTTTATTCCATCAACGAACCGGACAACTATGCCGTGGAAGAGGCACTGCAAATTGTGGCCAAAGTTGGTGGCTCGGTCAGCGTAGTCACGGTGGGCAGCGAAGACGACGAGGAGATCCTGCGGCGGGAGATGGCCATGGGCGCAAACCACGGCATTTTGCTCACCGATGATGCCTTCACGGGATCGGACGGACGCGGCATCGCCACGATTTTGAAGGGCTTTGTGCAGCAGGGCAATTACGACCTGATTCTCACCGGGGTCCAGGCCGAGGACGGCGGCGCGCAGGTCGGCGGGATGCTGGCCGCAATGCTCGACTATCCCTTCGCCTCATTGCTGACTTCGATCGAAGTCCTCGAGGGCAAGAAGCTAAGAATCAGCCGGGAGATCGAGGGCGGCAACAAGGAGATCAGTGAGATTGACCTGCCCTGCGTGCTCTCCATCCAGACCGGCATCAACGAGCCGCGCTACGTCGGAATGAAAGGCATACGCGCGGCGCAGTCGTTGCCGATTCCGACTTATGGCGCTTCGGACCTCCGTGTCGCTTTGTCCACGGTCGGGGAATCCGCCGCCAAGATTAAGCGGGTGGACTACTTCGTCCCGGTGCTCGGCAAGGGCGCCAAGATGCTGACTGGCAGCCGCGAAGAAAACGTCGAGAAAGTTGCGGAGCTACTGGCAGCCCAAGGAGGCTTAAAGTAATGACGCGCATATTCGCTTACATCGCACATAAGGGCGGCGTCATGGACACCGCCTTTGAACTCGCCACGGCAGCGAGGAAGATTGACTCCTCCGCGCAGTTGACAGCCGTCGTCACAGGTTCAGGCGCGGAACTCGATGCCGTCTGCGCGAGCCTCCAACCCTTCTATGGCGAGATCTGGAAGGTGGCCAATGACGCTCTCTCCTATCCCAACGCCGAACTGATCCGCAAGGCCGTAGTGAAAATTGTGCCGCCCGGAAGCCTTGTACTGGTGGCACATGAGCACTTCGGAATTGATTTGGCGCCGGGTCTTTCCATCAAACTGAATGCGGCGTACGTCTCCGATGTTCTGGGAATCGAAGGCCTGGAAGGCGCATCGCTCAAAGTTGTTCGGCACGAATTTGGCGGGCAGGTGAGTACACATGTGAAATGCGACATCTCGTCAGGGGCTGTCATAACGGTGCGCCCCGGCGCCTTCAAGCCGTTGGAAAAGTCCGGCGTCAGTGGACTGGTGGTAGACCGGTCGCTGGATGTTGGAGCGCTGAGCGCAGGACGGCGTTATCTCGAGACCATTGCCGCCGAAGCCGGGGAAGTAGACATCACCAAACACACGGTGCTGGTCTCCGTAGGCCGCGGTATTCAGGAAAAAGACAACATCAGCATTGCCCACGACCTGGCCGAGGCCATGGGAGCGGCGGTAAGTTGCTCCCGCCCGGTGGTGGATGCTAAGTGGCTGGAGAAGTCGCGGCAAGTGGGATCGTCTGGAAAGACCGTAAAGCCCAAGGTCTATCTGGCCTGTGGTATCAGCGGCGCGTTCCAGCACCTGGCCGGCCTCAAAGGCAGTCCCTACATCATTGCGATCAACAAGAATCCTAAGGCCCCGATCTTTCAGGTGGCGGATGTCGGAATCGTGGACGACATCCTGGAGTTCCTGCCTGAGTTGACCAACAAAGTCCGCGAAATGCACAGCGTGGCAGCAAAGTGAGGCACCGCCCATGATCACCGGCAAAACGTTAAAGCTCAGTTTGAAGTCGCTCCGCGACTTCGCCAAGAAGCGTTTACCCGACGAAACTCTCCGCGAGCTGGATGAGCGCGATGAATGCCCGCTCGACATCGTGCACCACATGTGCAGTCCGGACCAGTTGGGCATTCAGCTGCTCTTTATCCCCGAAGATTGCGGGGGATTCGGTGGCGGCGCCTTCGATGTCTATCTGGTGTGCGAGGAGATGGCGCGCATTGACCTGGGCGTCGCCACCGCGGTGCTGGCGACCTTTCTGGGTAGCGATCCCATTACGGTGGGCGCTACTCCCGAGCAGAAGAGGTACTGGCTGAGCCGCATCGCGCAGGAGGGAATCCTGTTCGCCTATGGCGCGACTGAGCCGGAAGCGGGCAGTGATCTGGGCGCGCTGAAGACCACGGCAGATCGTGTGCTGAAAGATGGCAAAGTCGCCGGCTACAAAATCAACGGAGCCAAGCAATGGATCAGTAACGGCGGCATCGCCGATGCATACACAGTTCTCGCCAACACGCCCGGCGGGCCGAGCTGGTTCATTGTGGAGAAGGGCGCGAAAGGCTTCACACATGATGACCCTGAAGACAAACACGGCATCCGCCTGAGCAATACGGCGGCACTGTCGTTCAGCGACGTGTACGTTGATGCCAACCGGCTGGTGGGCGGTGTTGAGGGACAAGGACTGCTTCAGGCCCAGGCCGTCTTTGGGTACACGCGCTTGATGGTGGCCGCGTTCGGCTTGGGAGCCGGATGGTCCGCGCTTGATCGCGCAATTCCTTACTCCGCCAAACGCATTCAGGCCGGGGCCCCGCTTTCCGAGAAGCAGGGCTACACCCACAAGCTGATCGTGCCGCACGTGGTGCGCCTCGAGGCTGCCCGTTCCTACATCGAGGAAACTGCAGAGCGCATTGACTCGGGTAAGGAAGGTAGCCTCAACACCGAGGGAGCGATCGCCAAGTACATGGCGACGGAAGCCGGAAACGCGGCCGCCGATGCCAGCATTCAGGCGCTCGGCGGATACGGCTACACCCACGAGTACATGGTGGAGAAGGTCAGCCGGGATGTGCGCATCACGACCATCTATGAAGGAACCTCCGAAATTATGGAGATGACCATCAGCCGCGACCGCTGGCAGATCCACCTGAAGACGCGGGGCCAGCACTATCACAACCAGGCAAAGAAGCTCGAAGACGTGCATCTCCGGCATCCCGACGTGGGGGCAGATAATGCGGCCCTGGCCCTGCACGCCTTAGCCGAAGTCATGGAAAAAGCCCGTATCGGGCGACTCACCCGCTTTCAGCACATTCTCCTGAGGCTGGGCGAGTTGATTGCTTACGCGGAATCGGCAGGCAGTCTGTCTCGCCGCGCTGCATTGATGGCGGAAAACAAGTTGAACGACAAAGCCAGCCGCCGCTTCGATGCAACTGCGCTCGCTGCCATCAGCCGTGTTTTCTCGCGCGAAGCCGCCCTCAAGGTCGCCGAAGATGGTTTGCGTTGGGTGGTCGGCGCCGGTGGCGTCAGTGGCGCCGAGATTTCAACTTTTGAAGCAGGTATCGGCCTGCCATCCATTCACCGCGTCCAGGCTGGTCTGGTTTCAGACTTGGATTACGTCGCAGACGTTCTGTACGGCCGCGCCGCGAAGCGCGAACTAGCGGCGGCGTGATTGGAGATGTTTTCTCTGCGCCCGCTGTGGTTAGAAAAACACTCAACCACACTGGGCACAGAAGCAAATCCTCCTTTATTAGGAGTAGCAGTCATGGAGAACACATCCTATCGAGCCATCGCCATCGTAGGGGCAGGAGCCATCCTGCCCGATGCCCCGAACGTCCCCGCTTTTTGGGAAAACATAAAGAAGGGACGCTACAGCGTCACCGAAGTGGATCCTGAGCGCTGGGACCCGGCGCTCTATTACGATCCTGACCCGAAAGCGCCGGACAAGAGCTACTCGAAGATCGGCGGCTGGGTGCGCGATTATGCCTGGGAGCCGGTGAAGTGGCGCCTGGCTGTTCCGCCGCGCGTAGTAGATGCGATGGACGGCGCCCAGAAGTGGGCCATCGCTTGCACCCGCGAGGCGCTCGAAGACTATGGGTACCCCCAGCGCCCGCTCGACCCGGATCGCACCGCTGTGATTCTGGGCAATGCCATGGCCGGCGAAAAACACTATCTCACTGCCCTCCGTATTTACTTTCCCGAGTATGCGCGCGAGCTGGAAGGCATTGCCACCTTCGCTGCCTTGCCGGAGGCGGTTCGCCATGACATCAAGCGTGAACTGCACGACCGCATGAGGAAACATCTTCCCGAGGTCACTGAAGACAGCATGCCCGGCGAGTTGGCCAATTGCATCGCCGGACGTATCGCCAACCTCTTCAATTTTCATGGCCCGAACTATGTCTGCGACGCTGCCTGCGCCTCCTCAATGGCGGCCATCAGCTCGGCCGCGGAAGGGCTCATCCAGAATGACTTTGATGTCGCGATCACCGGCGGCATTGACCGCAATATGGGCGCCTCCACTTACGTGAAGTTCTGCAAAATCGGAGCGCTCTCCGCGACCGGCAGCCGTCCCTATGCTGAAGGGGCTGATGGGTTCGTCATGGGCGAAGGCGCGGCCATTTTCGTGTTGAAGCGCCTGACCGATGCCACACGTGACGGGGACAAGATTTATGGGGTGCTACGCGGCATGGGAGGATCGAGCGATGGCAAAGGAAAAGGCATCACCGCGCCCAATCCGATTGGGCCAAGACTGGCCATCGAGCGTGCATGGCAGAATGCAGGCTTGTCGCCCGCCAGCGCGACCTTAATCGAAGGCCACGGCACCTCCACCCACGTAGGCGATCTTGTCGAACTGCAAACCATGGTGGACCTGCTGGGCGGCTTCCATCTCTCCCCCGCCTCAGTGGCGCTAGGCTCAGTGAAGTCGAACTTCGGACATCTCAAAGGAGCTGCCGGAGCTGCCGGGTTATTGAAAGTCGCACTGGCGCTGCGTGACAAGGTGCTTCCGCCCAGCGTGAATTGCGAGCATCCCAATTCCGAAATTGACTTTGCGCACGCTCCGCTTTACGTCAACACCGAGTTGAGGCCGTGGACGGCCACCGCCGATGGCGTGCGCCGCGCCGGTTTGAGCGCTTTCGGCTTCGGTGGCACCAACTTCCATGCCGTGCTCGAAGAATACATTCCCGGCAGATTGAACGGAAACGGCAAGCGCTCGGTGGCGGTCAGCCAGTCACCCGCAAAGCTCACGGAGACGATTATGAATACCAAAGAAGCCTCTCCTGCTTCTCCATCTTCTGATAAGGCCCCATTGCGCGGGGCGCTGGTCATCGGCGCCGCATCGGAAACGGCGCTGGTTGAACGACTCCGCGCTTCAGAGAAGGAAGCCAAGGCAGGCCGCGCGCCGGCACCGGCGGCTCCCGCGGAATCAGACCTTCGTGCGTCCGAACGCGTGGCAATTGACTATGCCAACGCCGCAGAACTGGCGGAGAAGGCGAGCGCTGCCCTTAAAGCGCTTGCGGCTAATCAGCCCGCGATATGGAAGGCCTTGCGCGCGCAAGGCATCTACCGCGGTCACGGCCCGGCGCCTAAAGTGGCTTTCCTGTATCCGGGCCAAGGCTCGCAGTACGTGAACATGCTGAAGCCGCTGCGCGAAATCGAGCCGATTGTGGCCGAAACGTTTGCGGAAGCGGATCGCATCATGACGCCGCTGCTGGGCAAGCCGCTCAGCGAATTTGTTTTTGTGGACAAGGCTGATCCTGATGCTGTGACCAAGGCTGAGGACGACCTGCGGCAGACTGCAATCACGCAGCCCGCCGTGCTGGCCACCGATCTCGCACTGACCCGTCTGCTGGCTGCTTATGGCATCAGGCCCGATTTCACTATGGGCCATAGCCTGGGCGAGTACGGAGCGTTGCTCGCCGCCGACGCGCTTCCCTTTGCCGACGCCCTGGAAGCAGTTAGCGCTCGTGGCCGCGAAATGACCCGCTTCTCGCCGGAGGACAAGGGCCGCATGGCGGCGGTGTTTGCTCCGCTCGAGGAAATCGAGCGAATCCTGAAGACCGTGGACGGCTATGTAGTGATCGCCAACGTCAACAGCAGCCGCCAGGCGGTGGTTGGGGGCGCGAGCAAGGCGGTCGAGCAGGCCATGGAAGCATTCCAGAAGGCCGGCTATGAGGTGTCGGCGCTTTCCGTCAGCCATGCCTTCCACACGTCAATCGTGGCCCCTGCCAGCGAGCCCCTGCGCAAAGTCTTGCAGCGGCTGCATCTCGCGCCTCCGCAATTGCCTATCGTCGCCAATACCGATGGCGAGTTCTATCCCACCGGACCGGATGCGGTGCCCCAGATGCTCGACATTCTGGCAACCCAGGTCGCGGCTCCGGTGCAATTCGTCAAAGGCTTGGGCACACTTTACGACGCCGGCGCCCGGGTTTTTGTGGAAGTGGGGCCAAAGAAAGCGTTGCAAGGATTTGCTGAAGACGTGCTCGGGGGGCGAGGCGATGTGGTCTCGCTGTTCACCAATCATCCCAAAAATGGCGACATTCCTGCCTTCAACCAGGCGCTGTGCTGTCTGTATGCGGCCGGATTAGGCCGGGGCACACCGGAAGCAGCGCGGGTCGCGCCGGCCACGGCGGCGATTCCAGCTTCGCAAGAAAGCGCGCGGCCAGTAGCCGCAGCAAAGCCAGTGGCAACCGCAAATGCCACGCCAAGACTCGCGGTCAACGGCAATCGGTATGTTGAACTCGGCCGCATGTTCGCCGATGTCCTGGAGCGGGGCTGGGAAATCTATCACGGAGAGAAACCCATCTCGATCAACCAGCCGGTTGCGATTACCGGGGCGGCACTGGGTTTGCCTGGCACGGAGCGCATCTTCGACGACCGCAATGTTGCCCGCCTGCTCAGAGGCGAGCAGTTCATCGACGCGATTCCCACGCGTTTTCGCCAGGCCATGCTCGACAAGCACATCACCCGCCTGGTGAAGAACGACAACGGCGGCGCCTTTGAGACGATCACCAATGTCGCCGATGTCATCAAGCTCGCGGGTCGCGGCGGGACCTTCGACCTGGAGACTGAGTTCGGCGTGTCGGCCGAGCGTCGTGCGGCGCTCGATCGTAACACTCAACTGGCCATCGCAGTCGGTCTCGACGCCCTGCGTGATGCCGGCATCCCCCTGGTCCTGCATTACAAGACCACCAGCAAGGGCACGCAGCTGCCCGACCGCTGGGCATTGCCCGACGCGCTGCGCGACGGCACCGGCGTAATTTTCGCTTCGGCATTCCCAGGCCTCGATTCCTTTGCCGACGAAATGTCGCGCTACTACGCTGACTATGGCCGCCGCCAGCAACTGGCAACTCTGCAAAGCCTGCGCGCCGGGATGAGTGAGTCTGACGGTTACTCCATTTTGGCAAGAGAGATGGACCGCCGCATCGAAGAGTTGGCAGACGCCATCGAGAAGGAGCCGTACGTTTTCGATCGCCGTTACCTGTTCCGCGTATTGCCCATGGGGCATTCGCAGTTTGCCGAGTTCATTGGAGCGCGCGGGCCCAACACGGCAGTCAACTCTGCTTGTGCGAGCACCACGCAGGCTGTGGGTCTGGCCGGGGACTGGATCCGCGCGGGACGCTGCAATCGTGTGATTGTCATCTCGGCGGACGACATCACCAGCGACCACCTCATCGACTGGATGGGCGCTGGTTTCCTGGCTACCGGAGCGGCTGCTACGGATGACGTAGTCGAGGAAACCGCTATACCGTTCGACCGCCGCCGCCACGGCATGATCATCGGCATGGGCGCGGCAGGTATGGTGATTGAGAGTGCGGAGGCTGCGCGTGAACGCGGCATCACGCCGATCTGTGAAGTCCTGAGCGCGGTTACCGCCAACAGCGCTTTCCACGGCACGCGGCTCGATGTGCAACACATCAGCCGGATTATGGAAGATCTGATGAGCCAGGCGGAGGCACGCGGTGTGAATCGCCACGAGATTGCGCCGCGGACAGTCTTCGTCTCCCATGAGACTTACACACCTGCCCGGGGCGGGAGCGCCGCGGCGGAGATCTACGCACTGCGCCATGTGTTCGGCAACGACGCGGACAAAATTGTGATCGCCAACACCAAGGGTTACACCGGCCATGCCATGGGAGCCGGCGTGGAAGATGTGCTCGCGGTTAAAGCCCTGGAGACGGGCATCGTGCCCCGGGTTGCCAATTTCAAAGAGGTTGATCCGGAGTTGGGTACGTTGAACTTATCGAAGGGCGGCGTTTATCCGGTCGAATACGCGTTGCGGCTGGGCGCGGGATTCGGTTCCCAGATCAGCATGACCTTGCTTCGCTGGGTGGCTACCAAGGATGGATTGCACAACAGTCCTCGCGACCTCGGCTACGCCTATCGCGTAGCCAATATCTCCGCCTGGAACACTTGGCTCAGTCACATGGCTGGTCGCCCGGTGGCAGAGCTTGAAGTTGTGCAGCGCACGCTGCGGGTCCGCGATCAGGGGGCGCAAGCGCGGAGCGCTGAACTGATCCAGGAGGCACGGCCGGTGCCGGTACGCACGCCTATGCCCGTGGCGGCGCCGCCAGCAGCGATTGCTGCTAAGACAGAAGCGGCGATTCCGGTTTCCCCGGCAGCAGAAGCGAAAGTGGAGGTCAAGGTTGCCCTCCCTCCGCCACCAGTTCAGCCGCCACGGCCGGTTGCTGCGAAGCCTGAGGTTGAAGTTGCGCCTCCGGTTAAACAGAACCCGGTAAGTAAAGAAGCTGCGGGCGATGCAGTGAAGGAACGCATCCTGGCTTTAGTTGTCGAGAAGACCGGGTATCCAAAAGACATGTTGGACCTTGATCTCGACCTTGAAGCCGACCTTGGCGTGGATACGGTAAAGCAAGCGGAGATGTTTGCCGCGATTCGCGAGATCTATAACATCCCGCGCGACGAAAACCGCAAGCTTCGGGATTATCCCACCCTGGCCCACGTGATCCGCTTTGTCCATGAGAAGCGGCCGGACTTGGTCGCGGTGGCTGAGGCCCCTGTGGCGCCTCTGGCAACGGCCGTAATAAAGGATGAGAACAAACCTGCACCTTCGATTCCAGCCCCGCCAGTGAAGGAAAACACTGGCGATGCGGTGAAGGAGCGCATTCTGCGGCTGGTGGTGGAAAAGACCGGCTATCCGAAAGACATGCTCGGCCTCGACCTTGATCTCGAAGCGGACCTCGGGGTTGATACCGTGAAACAGGCCGAGATGTTCGCCGCCATCCGCGAGATCTACAACATTCCGCGGGATGAGAACCGCAAGTTGCGGGACTATCCAACCTTGGCCCACGTGATTCGCTTTGTCCTGGAAAGGCGACCTGATCTCGCGGGCACGCCCCCGGGGGCGCCCGCTGTTGCCGAGCCACTGACATCTGCTCCCGCTCCAGTCGCTACACAGACTTCCACGGACGACTCAATCAAGCAGAAAGTGCTGGAGATTGTCGCCGAGAAGACCGGCTACCCGAAAGACATGCTGGACCTGGATCTCGACCTCGAAGCCGACCTCGGCATTGATACGGTGAAGCAAGCGGAGATGCTTGCCGCGATCCGGGCGGCATACGGCATTCCTCGCGATGAAAACCTCAAACTGCGGGATTTCTCAACTCTGGCACATGTGATTAAGTTCGCGGTCGAGAGATCACGGTTGAAAGAGCCGGCTGTCCAAGAAGCGTCCAGGCAGCCTGTCGTATTGCCACCGTTACCTCCTGTTTCATCGCCGGTGAATGCGACGCGCCCGGCCCTCGCCAGTCTGGATGCTGCGAACAGCATTCCGCGGCGCGTGCCGCTGGCCATCCTGCGTCCGCCGCTTGCTGGCTGCAAGCCGAGCGGCGTCTCGCTGGCGGCCGGCCGTCGCGTGATTGTGATGCCCGACAACGGTGGGGTCGCGGAGGCGCTTACCCAACTCTTGAAGGCTAGAGGTATCGAAGTTCTCCACATCGAGAACACGACCGATGCCGACTCTCTGAGCAAAACAATCAAAGGCTGGACGGCTGCCGGAGAAGTTCACGGGGTCTACTGGCTGCCCGCACTGGATGACGAAGGGCCGATCAGTGGAATGAATCTCACCACCTGGCGCCAGGCGGTGCGGGTGCGCATCAAGCTGCTCTACACGGCGATGCGCGCGCTGTACGAGCAGATCGCAAAGCCCGGCACGTTCCTGGTTTCCGCCACGCGGCTGGGCGGACAACATGGCTATGACGAAGCTGGCGCCCTGGCGCCATTGGGGGGCGCGGTTGTGGGCTTCACCAAGACCTACAAGCGTGAGCGCCCAGAGGCACACGTCAAGGCTGTTGACTTCGAAGCTGACCGCAAAGCAGCAAAGGTTGCCGAACTGCTTTTGGCGGAGACGTTGCGCGACAACGGCGCGATCGAGATAGGTTACAAGAACGGGCTGCGTTGGACGGTGGGGCTGCAAGAGCGACCGGCCGGCGACGGCCAGCCAGGGATGGCCTTGAACGAGAGCACCGTTTTCTTGATCACCGGCGCTGCCGGCAGCATCGTTTCGGCCATTACGGCTGACCTCGCAGCCGCATCCGGCGGCACCTTCTACCTGCTCGACTTGGTTCCCGAGCCTGGGCCTGACAATCCCGATCTCCGGCGCTTCATCACCGATAAGGAGGGCCTCAAGCGCGAGCTGTTTTCCCGTATCCAGGCGGGTGGGGAACGGGCCACACCAGCCCTGGTGGAAAAAGAGTTGGCTGCTTTGGAACGGGCGCAAGCGGCGCGCAGCGCAATTGATGCCGTGCGTGCTGCGGGCGGCACGCCCTACTACTTCAGTGTCAACCTCACCGATGCGGAGGCAGTAGGCAAGATCATCACCCAGGTTCGCGAACGCAGCGGACGCATTGATATTCTCCTGCATGCGGCCGGACTCGACCGCAGCCGCGCCCTATTTGAGAAGGAGCCGCGCGAATTCGATCTGGTGTTCGACGTTAAGGCCGATGGTTTCTTCAATCTGCTGCGTGCGATTGGCGATATGCCCCTCGGGGCTACGGTGGCGTTCAGCTCGATTGCCGGCCGCTTCGGCAACCCCAGCCAGACCGACTACAGTTCAGCCAACGACCTGCTCTGCAAGCTCACTTCCAGCTTCCGTACCACTCGCCCAGCCACGCGCGGCATCGCCATTGACTGGACTGCGTGGGGCGGCATCGGCATGGCGACCCGCGGCTCGATTCCCAAGGTGATGGAGGTGGCGGGGATTGACATGCTTCCGCCGGAAGCTGGTGTACCCCTGATTCGCCGCGAACTTACCCAAGGAGGAACACGTGGCGAAATCGTCATCGGGCAGCGGCTCGGCGTTCTGCTGCAAGAGTGGGATGACGCCGGCGGACTGGATCTTTCCGCGACCAGTCAGTCTCGCGGCCCAATGCTCGGCAAGATCGTGAGCGCAGGCTTGTACAAACCTTTGACGATTCAGACCACTCTTGATCCGAAGATTCAGCCATTTCTTTACGACCACCAGATCAATGGCACGCCGGTGCTGCCCGGCGTAATGGGCCTCGAAGCTTTCGCCGAAGCTGCTTTGGCGCTGCTTCCTGGCTGGCACGTTGCAGCCATCGAGGAGGTGAATTTCCTGGCGCCATTCAAGCTCTACCGCAGCGAACCACGCACGGTCACGGTCGAAGCTGTGATTTATTCCCAAGGCGATGGCCTAGTGGCGGATTGCCGTCTGCTTGGAAGCAGGTCATTGCCAAACCACGAAGAACCGCAAGTGACGACGCACTTCACTGCCCGCGTGCTTCTGATGCAAGAATCTCTCCGCCCGAGGTTCGTTCCGGCGCTGGGTACGCCGGACGGGAACGTTATCGAATCAAGCGACATTTATCGTCTCTATTTCCACGGACCCGCCTATCAAGTGGTAGAGCGCGCATGGTGGGACGGCCAGCGAGTGGTCGGGCAGATGGCGAAGAATCTGCCGGAGAATCATGTTCCTTCCGGCTTGCCAACCATCATGGCCCCGCGCCTGATTGAGTTGTGCTTCCAGACGGCAGGAGTTTGGGAGATGGGCCTCGAAGGTCGTATGGGCTTGCCGCAACACATTGATCGTATCTCTCTGTTGAACATCCCAGACACAGCCGAGCGACTTTACGCGGTGGTCACTCCCAATCCAGGGCAAGGCAGTTTTGACGCTGAGGTTGGCGATACGAAGGGAAACTGCTACCTCCAGCTTAGTTACTACCGCACCGTAGCGGTAGCGAACCTCGCTGACACCGAGGCTATGAAAAACCTGCACGCGGCAATGTTGCGAGAGCCAGTTGCGGCATGACGCTGGGCGCCGAGATCCACGTCGATCGAGGCCTCTATGAACTACGAATTCGCACGTGTAGCAATGGTGAATCGCGGCGAGGCCGCCATGCGTTTCATTCATGCGGCCCGCGAGTTCAATCAGGAACACGGCGCCTCTCTCAAGGCCATCGCGCTTTTCACGGAACCGGACCGGCGCGCCATGTTCGTGCGCGAAGCCGA
The DNA here is from genome assembly GCA_035517775.1 of Terriglobales bacterium. Lineage (GTDB taxonomy): Bacteria > Acidobacteriota > Terriglobia > Terriglobales > Acidobacteriaceae > DATIYF01. The sequence continues at coordinate 105,338 of DATIYF010000123.1, read as the reverse complement.
TGAAGCGGTATGCCTGGGCCCGGCGCACGTGCTCGACGCGAATACCGGGCAGCTCAAGAGCAGCTACGTAGACTATGCAGCTCTGGAGCGCGCCTTGGCAGCCGCGCGCGCGGAAGCAGTCTGGGCGGGCTGGGGCTTCGTGGCTGAGCACGCCGCCTTCGCTGACCTTTGCCGGGAAATGGGCATTGTGTTCATCGGCCCGGATGGCGATGTGATGCGGCGCGTGGGTGACAAGATTGCTTCAAAGCTACTGGCTGAGCGCGTGCACATACCGGTGGCGCCATGGAGCGGCGGCCCGGTCGAGACGGTAGAAGACGCCCGGCGCTGTGCCGGGCAAATGGGCTATCCCATCCTTATTAAGGCCACTGCCGGTGGCGGTGGCCACGGCATCCGCAAGGTGGTCTCGGAAGACCAGCTGGCTGCAGCATTTGAAAGTGCCCGTGCTGAAGCCTTCAAGGCTTTCGGCGACCCCACAGTGTTTCTTGAGCAATTGATCCAGCGCGCGCGTCACGTGGAGGTCCAGGTTATCGGCGACCACTACGGCAACATCTGGGCGGTCGGGGTGCGCGATTGCACCATTCAGCGCCGCCAGCAAAAGATCCTTGAGGAAGCGCCCTCGCCCGCGCTCTCTGCCGGGCAAGATCAGGAACTGCGCGGCGCAGCCGTGCGGCTGAGCCGGGCGGCGGGCTATCACAACGCCGGCACGGTGGAATTCCTGTATCAACCCGAAAGCCAGACGTTTTCCTTCATGGAGATGAATACCCGCTTGCAGGTCGAGCACCCGGTCACGGAATGCACCACAGGGCTCGACTTGGTCAAACTACAGATTCATGTTGCCCGGGGTGGCCGGTTAGAGGGCCAGCCGCCGCGCACAATCGGACATGCCATTGAAGTGCGGCTGAATGCAGAAGATGCCGACAACGGGTTTGCTCCGGCTCCCGGCGATATTAAGCGCTTCCGAATTCTCACCGGTCCAGGCGTGCGCATTGACACTGGCGTGGCGGAAGGCGATTCGGTTCCGGTCGAGTTTGATTCGATGATCGCCAAAATCATCGCCTGCGGCCGCGACCGCAAGGAGGCGCTATCACGCTTGCAACGAGCGTTGCGCGAGAGCGTGGTGGTTATCAAAGGCGGCGCCAGCAACAAGTCATTCCTGCTTGAGTTGCTGGGTCGCGATGAGGTTCGACGAGGTGAGTTCCATGTCGGATGGTTGGATTGCCTGGCCGCGAACGGTGACCACCTGTCACGACGCTATGCCGACGTGGCTTTGGTGCAAGCTGCGATCGAAGCCTATGACGAACAACTGGCGGTGGAACAGGCGCAGTTCTACGCGTCGGCGGTACGGGGACGGCCACAGGTGCGGGTGGAGGTGGGCCGGGCAGCAGAGCTGCGCTATCGTGGCCATTCCTATTCTCCTAAAACTTATCGCTTGGGTCCGCAACAGTATCGCGTAGAAATCAACGGATCGCGCATTGACGCGGAGATCAACCGCCTTGGGGATTACGAGTACTGGCTGACTGTCTGTGAACGCCGTTTCCACGTGGTCTCGGTTGCCCAGGGATTGAGTTACCGGATCGAAGTGGACGGTGTTTCGCACCAGATAGACCGTGACGATGGCGGCATCGTGCATGCCTCCGCGCCGGCGGTAGTGGTCTCGATCGCGGTCAAGCCGGGCGACACGGTTTTGGCAGGCGAAAGGCTGGCTGTGTTGGAAGCCATGAAGATGGAAATGCAAGTCGTAGCTCCATTCTGCGGCAAAGTGCGCCAGGTGATGGTCATTCCGAATGTGCAAGTGGGTACAGGGGCACCCCTGATGCAGATCGAACCCAGCGCGGGGGATGGGGTGGCCGCCTCCGCACCAAGAGTAGTGTTCGAGATGCCGCGCGGTTCGGATCACGAAGCGACCGCTTCCAGTTGCCGCCTTAGCCTTGACAAGCTTCGCCAGCTCATGCTGGGTTTCGATGTGGACCCGAAGCACGCCCTGGGCATGCTCTCACAATGGAACCGAAATTGTCCGATATACAGCGGTGACATCAGGGAAACCGAAGATGAAATTCTTAACATCTTTGCGGACATCTGTTCCCTCTTCCAGCGCGAGCCGGAAGTGAACCACCGTGCCAGCGGCGAGGAGCCGAGCGCTGAGGCCTACCTGTTTTCGTATTTGCGTATGTTGGAGACCGGCGGCGAGGGACTTCCCCCGGACTTTGTCGGCCGGCTTCGCCGCGCCCTGTCGCATTACGGCGTCCACAGCCTGGAGCGCACGCCGGGATTGGAAGAGAGCTTACTGTGGATCTACAAGTCCCATCAAAGAGTGGAGCAGCAGATAGCGCCGGTCTTGGCGCTGCTCGAACGCCGCCTGCAACCAACCGCAGGGCTTGCGCCTCATGCCGAGGGTTCCCTGCGAACCCTGCTCGACCGGATGATCGCCATGAGTAACGGGCAATTCCCGGCAGTCAGCGATCTTGCCCGCGAGGTGCGCTATCGCCACTTCGATCAACCCTTGTTCGAGCAGGCGCGCAAGCAGGTGTACGACCAGGTTGAGCAACAACTAGCGCGTATGGCGGCCAATCCGGAGGGCGCCGACCGCCATGAGCGAGTACGTGAACTGGTGGACTGTCCACAGCCACTGGTGGGCCTGCTCTCCTCGCGTTTTGCCTCTGCCGACCTGGCCATGCGGAAACTGATGCTGGAGGCCATTACCTGGCGCTACTACCGCATTCGCGTCCTCGAGAACTTTCATTCGTTCGACGTGGATGGCCGCTCTTTCGTGTCGGCAGAATACGATCATGAGGGCAAGCGCATTCGTGCCTTTACCACCCACACGGAATATTCCCGGCTTTCAGAAGCCGCCGCTGCGATGTTCCCTCTAATCGAGAAGGTGCCGGCGGATCAGGACGTGGTCATTGATTTTTATGCCTGGCATCCCGGCCGGCTGGGAGACGCAGAGGCGACGCAGCAGGAGCTTCACTCTGTATTGAATCACCTCGGTTTTCCGCGCTCCATCCGTCGCATTGTGGTTGAAGTCGCTTGCCCGGCTCATACTCAGGGAGCGGGAGGAATGCAGCATTTCACCTATCGCCCCAGTGTCAATGGTTATGAAGAGGAGAAGCTTTATCGCGGATTGCACCCCATGATGGGCAAGCGGCTGCATCTGTGGCGGCTCAGCAATTTCAAGATTGAACGGCTGCCGTCGGTGGAGGACGTCTACGTTCTTCATGCGGTTGCTCGTGAAAATCCCAAGGATGAGCGGCTGATCGCGTGCGCCGAAGTACGCGACATGACGCCGGTGCGTGACCAGGCCGGCCGCATCGTGCAATTGCCACATCTGGAGCGCATGTTGACTGAGGCGCTGGCCAGCATCCGACTATTTCAATCGCGGCGCGCTCCCAATCAGCGGCTGTTCTGGAATCGGATATTCCTCTATGTGTGGCCACCCTTCAATCTGGAGCGCGATGAGTTGCGCGATATCGTCGGGCGGCTGGCGCCTGCTACCGAGGGGCTCGGCTTGGAGCAAGTGGTGGTGCGGGCACGTATTCCGAATCCGGCGACTGGAGAACTGCGCGATATGGTGGTGCGTATTTCGAGTCCGGGCGGCCGGGGAATGCTGATTACCTTCCGCCCCGCGGACAGGCTGCAACCCATCCGGCCGCTGCCCGAATACGATCAGAAAGTAGTTCGCATGCGGCAGCGCGGACTCATATACCCCTACGAAATCATCAAGATGCTCACTCCCGGCGGTCAACACACGCGTGCCGATTTTCCGCCGGGAGATTTCGTGGAACACGATCTCGACGCCGGGGGCCGTCTGGTTCCGGTCACTCGGCCTTACGGGCAAAACCACGCGAACATCGTTGCTGGCGTCATTCGCAACTTTACCGACCGCTATCCCGAAGGGATGACTCGCGTCATGTTGCTTGGCGATCCCAGCAAAGATCTTGGCGCGCTGGCTGAGGCTGAGTGTCAGCGCATCATCGCCGCCCTGGATATGGCCCAAGAGATGGGAGTGCCGCTGGAGTGGTTCCCAATCTCGGCCGGAGCCAAGATTTCCATGGATAGTGGTGTCGAGAACATGGACTGGATTGCGCGTGTTTTGCGCCGACTGGTTGAGTTTACGCAGGCAGGCGGCGAGGTCAATCTCCTAGTTAATGGGATCAACGTAGGCGCACAGCCTTACTGGAATGCCGAGGCCACGATGCTCATGCATACTCGCGGGCTCCTGGTGATGACGCCCAAAGCCGCCATGGTGCTCACCGGCAAACGCGCGCTGGATTATTCTGGCGGCATTTCCGCGGAAGACAATCAGGGCATCGGCGGCTACGACCGCATTATGGGCATCAATGGTCAGGCGCAGTACTGGGCGCGAGACATTGATGAAGCCTGCCATATCCTGTTTCGCCACTACGAGCACACTTATCTTGCTCCGGGTGAGCGGTTCCCACGGCGCGCAGTAACCACGGATCCAATCGAGCGCGATGTGCAGTCCTATCCTCACGGCCAGGGCGAGGAAGGCTTCACACGCGTAGGAGACATCTTCTCTGATGAAAGCAATCCTGGGCGCAAGAAGTCGTTCGATATTCGCACGGTCATGATGGCGGCCATCGACCAGGACCATGCGCCGCTGGAGCGCTGGGCGGGCATGCGGGCGGCGGAAACCGCGGTGGTCTGGGATGCGCATCTCGGCGGCTATCCAGTCTGCTTGATCGGCATCGAATCCCGGCAGTTGCCGCGCCTGGGATTTGTTCCCGCCGACGGCCCCGATCAATGGACCTCTGGCACCCTTTTCCCTCAATCGTCCAAGAAAGTCGCCCGCGCCATAAACGCGGCGAGCGCCAATCGGCCGGTTGTCCTGTTGGCCAACCTTTCGGGTTTTGATGGTTCGCCCGAATCCATGCGCCGCCTGCAGTTGGAGTATGGCGCCGAGATCGGCAGGGCCGTGGTGAACTTCAAGGGGCCAATGGTGTTCTGCGTGGTCTCCCGCTACCACGGCGGGGCTTATGTGGTGTTTTCGCGGACCTTGAATGAGAACCTTGAGGTGGCGGCCCTGGAAGGCACCTATGCCTCGGTGATCGGCGGCGCGCCGGCCGCGGCAGTCGTCTTCGCCAGCGAAGTGGAGAATCGAGCGCGCAAGGACCCACGATTAAAGGAATTGAGTGATGCAATGGTCAAGGCCGAGGCCGCGGAAAAAGGACGATTGCGCGTCCAGTGGGATGAACTCTTCAAGGTCGTGCACTCTGAGAAGCTCGGCGAAATGGCTTCCGAGTTTGATCGGGTGCATAGCGTGCAACGCGCGCTCGACGTGGGTGCATTGAATTGCATCATTCCTCCCGCTAGCCTGCGCCCTTACCTGATTGGCGCAATCGAACGGGGGATTGCGCGAGAACAGCAAGTGCGGACCGAGAAATTGCAGATCCGGGTGGTCGAAGCCGCCTAGTGAAAGAGTGAACAGGGATGAATATCTATTGGCTGGAGCAGACAGAAGCCCAAGTGCCTCGAGGAAACAGCTGGCTGAGCGACGGCGAATTGCTCCGTCTCGATTCTTTCCGTATTCCCAAACGTCGCGCGGAGTGGCGGCTGGGACGCTGGACGGCCAAGTGTGCTGTGGCGGCATTTCAAGAACTGCCTTTGCATGCGTCGTTGCTTACGAGAATGGAGATTCGTCCCGCAGCTACCGGCGCCCCTGAGGTCTTCGTCACCGGCATGCCGACGCCTGCAGCCATTTCCCTCAGCCACCGGGCGGGAAGGGCCATTTGCATGGTTGCGGAACCAGGCGTCAAGCTGGGCTGCGATCTGGAATTGATCGAGCCGCGAAGCCAGGCCTTTGTCACTGACTATTTCACGAGCGAGGAACAACAGCAGATAGAGCGCGCGCCCGCCGCCGAGCGATCGCGTTTGCTGGCATTACTTTGGAGCGGCAAAGAAAGTGCGCTCAAGGCCCTGCAGGAAGGGCTGCGCCTTGATACGCGTTGTGTGACCGTCACTCGAGAGGATAACGCCAGCGACCTGCATGGCTGGAGCCGGCTGCGCGTTCTCTACACTGGAGGTTATGCCGTCCGCGGTTGGTGGCGCCACGCCGATGGCGTGTTGCGTACGGTAGTAGCTGATCCATCTCCAGCTCCGCCAATTCGCTTACAGGTCCCGGCTTATTGCCCTGACAAAATGGCGCTGTGTGCATGAAGGGCTGAATCGCATGATTTCCCGCCTTGATTTCAATGGACCGTATCAGTTCCGCTGTGCGGCGGAATTGGCCCAGTCGGTGCTCGAGGTATCCGCCCGCCGTTTGTTCAAAGGTCCCCGGCTGCCCGGCTGGAATTGGTTCGTGGAAGTTGTCACGCGAATGCTACAAAAGCAGGTGGCCTCTGCGCTTGACTTCAGGGATATCCAGGAGGCGCGCTGCTACCTGGATTCTATGCTGATCAGTTCGCCTGCCCTGGCCGGTATAAACATCCGGCAAATAGAACACGAGAAGTTTCGCGGAAGCTGGTTTTCTCGCAAGAACGCCGAATCGCCGGTCACGCTCCTGTATTTTCACGGCGGGGGATATTCGTTCTACCCTCGGAGCTATGCCAATTTCATCGCGCAAATCACTCTCGCAGCAAAATCCCGGACCTTTGCCCTCGACTATCGCCTCACTCCTGAGCACCGTTTCCCCTCACAACTCAACGATGCCCTCAGCGCCTATCAGTGGCTGCTCGACAATGGCGCGGATCCCAAGCGCCTGGTAATTGCCGGCGATTCTGCGGGAGGGAATCTCTGCCTGGCACTGCTCTTGGCGGCGCGCTCGGCGGGCCTTCGACTTCCCGCGTTGGCGGTGGCGCTTTCGCCACCCACCGATTTCCAGACTGAGCGCATCGGTAACGACCAGTTTGATTGGATCAACAAGCGTGCGCTGCTGCAATGGAGAGATTGGTTCTGCGATCCGGAGCAGCGCTGTGATCCGCTCGTTTCGCCGGTGCAGGCCGACTTGCGTGGCCTTCCTCCTGTTTACATACAAGCGGGACGCGGCGAAGCGCTGTTCGAGACCATTGAGGACTTCGCGAGTTACGCCAAACGCCAAGGCGCAGATGCCACGCTGGAGAGCTGGGAGGACATGAACCATAACTTCCAGGTCTTTGGGCCGGATGCGCCGCAAAGTGTGGAAGCCTTAAACAGAATTAGTGAAGTTATCGCACAACGAGTTGGATCAAGAAAGAATGAGGAGCGCGTCGCTTGCTGAACGGGGCCAGAATGTGTGCGACCGAATCTTAACTTTTCGCCTTGGTGGAACGGGGGGCCGCTTCAGCCCGGCGGATCGCCTTTTCGTCCAGTTCCCATTGGTGGATAGCTTTCCGGCATCCCTCCCGCGCCAGGCTGGTGTTCAGGTGTCGCTCGGCCTCGTCAAATGTGCCTTCGGCGTCCTTTCTGGCGCGGCGAGCGGCGTCATCCGCTTCTTTCACGCTTTTCACCAAGCGTGCAATCTCGGACTCCGCAGCGTCAGCCGCGGATCCCGCCGATCGGTTTGCCGGGACTCTTGCTGTGAGTTCCTTGTAAGCGGCTTTCACCTCGTTGCTCCAGCGCGCTTTCACGCTCTGGTTCAACTTGTCCACGGCCGCGTTGGCAAGGTCCGCGGTCTCTCGCACCCTGCTCTTGTTAAAAAGCCAGGTGAATACCGACCACTCCATAGCCTCCGTCATCAGCGCTTTGGCCTCTTCGACTTCGGGAAGCTGACGCATGGCGAAAAACCATAGTCCGTGCCAAACGAAAAGTCCAGCGGACCGGAGGGGAACGCGTCAGTTTACTCGTGCCGCTAGGCTGTAAAAATCGTGAATCTGAGCACCCAATTCGATTTTGATTTCATCGTCATCGGTTCTGGTTTCGGGGGCAGTGTTGCCGCTCATCGCCTGACAGAAAAGGGGTACAAAGTCGCCGTCATGGAAATGGGTCTCCGCTGGACGCCTGACAATCTACCCCGTAGCAGTTGGTCTCTGCATCGCTGGTTCTGGCGCCCCAAACTCGGGCTCCGCGGCTTCTTCAACATGCGCTTCTTCCGTCACGCAACCATCTTCCATGGCTGCGCCGTAGGCGGCGGCTCCATCACCTATGCCGGCACCCTGCTTCAGCCTCCCCGAAAAGTGTGGGACTCTGGGACCTGGAAAGGCCTCACCGCTTGGCAAGCCGAAATGCCTCATTACTTCGAGACAGCTTCAAGCATGTTAGGCGTAATCGAAAACAAGATTCTGGGTCCTGGTGATGACTGGTTGCGTAGCGCGGCTGAGGCCGCCGGCTGCGGACACACTTTTTATCCCACGCGCGTAAGCATTTTTCAGGGCGCCCAAAATAGCACGCCCGGTCAGACTTTTCGTGATCCATTCTTTGGGGGAGAAGGCCCGCAGCGCACCACCTGTATCGGTTGTGGCGGCTGCATGATGGGTTGCCGCTACGGGGCGAAGAATACTCTAGACCTCAACTACCTTTACCTGGCCGAGAAGCACGGGGCGCGGATCTTTCCCGAAACCAAAGTTGTGAACGTTCGGCCGCTGCATGGCGCCCGCGACGGCGGCGCCGGATATGCAGTGTGCACGGTGAAATCCACGGCCTGGCTCCGCCGCAGATCTCGGCGCTTCACTTGTAGAGGCCTTGTTTTTTCTGCGTCTTCTTTGGGAACGATGGAACTTCTATTTCAGCTCAAAGAAAAAGGATCGCTGCCGGACATAAGCGATCGGCTTGGCAAGCACGTGCGCACGAACTCTGAATCTCTCATCGGCGCCCGCGTGTTCGGTAGCCGCCAGGATTTCTCGCGGGGTATCGCTATCGGTTCCGGCATTTACATAGACGAGCACACCCACATCGAGGCCGTCCGCTACCCCGGTGGTTCCGACACTATGAGCCTGCTATGCACGCTCCTCACAGACGGGCAGCCGGGACCGCGCCGCATCACACTCTGGATGAGAAATGTGTTCGTCTCCCTGCTGCGGCATCCAGTCAAAACCATGCGCATGTTTTGGCCGGTAGGATGGGCGCGAGAGGCAGTGATCCTGCTCTGCATGCAGGCCCTCGATGGAGAAATCGAGATGGGGTGGCAGCGCCCTTGGTTCTGGCCGTTCCGAAGGTTCTTGGTCAGTCGGGGAGGCAAGGTTCCCACTTACATTCCGCAAGCGAATGAATTTGCCAAAACGTTTGCGCAAGTTGCAGGTGGCACCGCCATGAGCACTTGGCCGGAGATTCTTTTCGACGTGCCCGGCACTGCGCATTGCATCGGTGGCTGCGTGATCGCCGATTCTCCCCAGCATGGTGTGATTGATTCGCAACATCGGGTGTTCGGCTACAAGAACATGTACATCTGCGATGGATCAGTAGTGGCGGCGAATCTCGGTGTCAACCCCAGCCTGACGATTACCGCGCTGGCAGAACGGGCGATGAGTTTCGTGCCGCCGGCAAATAGCGATCCAGCAACGTCTGTTCCGTCTTCAGCCACCAGCGAGTACCGTACAGCAGCGCGCTGCACTGGAGCGTGATCCAGTCTTGGGTCTTCAGCGGAGAGCGAAAGGCTTTTCGGTTTCCGAGCCAGTGTTCGGCAACGTGGCGCGCGATGGTGAAGCCCATGCCGTCGCCTCCGAGATCACCAAGGATGCCCTCCAGCGTAAACATCGTTTTGGAGAGCATGACCAGCGGCCCGGGGAACTTCACTCCTGCGATCGCGATTCGCTCCAGCAGTCGCATCGCATCCACGCCGCTGGCGAGCCTGCCGGCGGGCAATTCGTCCAGAAACCCGGTAACTGCTTGCTGAACCAGCCGCCCCTGGGACGACTCTCTACCTATGTGACGTTGACTCAGCGCAAGCACTTCGTTGCCCGTACCGACCGGATCGCGCAAGCTCACCATTAGAAACAGCAGCGCGAGATGCCGCCGCTGTTCGCGGCTCAGGCGCTCGCGCAGGGCCCAGTCAAGGATGGTCAGTCGGCCAGTGCGGCGGTCGTAGAGCAGATTGCCGGCGTGAGGGTCACCGTGGAAAATGGCGTCCTCCTGAGCCGCCAGTAGCGGAACAGCGACCAATGCTTCGATGAGTTGCTCGGCAACCTGCCTGCGCTGTACCGCCGGCATGCGGGCGGCCGCGTTGGTCACCTTGATTCCGTGCTCTTCACTGAGCGCCGTAATGCTGCGCGTACAAAGAGGCTGAATGACCCGCGGGACTCGTACTCCGCGCATATTGCGATAAAGGTTCCAGACTTCGAGCAGCGTCTTCTGTTCGCGGCTGAAGTTGACCTCGTGTTTCAACAGGCGCCGCACTTTCTGGAATGTATCGGGGATCAGGTCCGCGGGAAAGCCATATGCGTGGTGGCGTTTGCCGAAGTATTCTGCCAGCCCCTGCAAATACTCCATGTCTTCGGCAAAGTATTCGGGGATGTGCGGCTTCAGAACTTTGAAGATGCCGCGTTCTCGCTCTTTAGTTGCCGGATTGCTCCAACTGAAGCGCAGCACTGCGCTGACGCTCGCCTCCGAAAGTAAAGTGGGTGCGGTTCGTACCTGGTATTCCTCTAGCTTTGGGCCCAGCTCCTTTTGAATGATGGCGCGAATCTCCTCCACCTTCACGTCGCGAATTCCGTTCTCCAGACAGGCCAGTTTGTTGCGCAGCGCGGGACGGAGATGCCGATTGCGCGCGATCACTTGTCCCAGCTTTTGCAGCCCGGGTACTTTGGCAATCAGCCGCCATAATCGTTCTTCGACTGAGGTTCTTTCTGGAAGCTCAAGTTGTTCCAGCAGCTTGGGCGCCAGACGAGCCGGAGACAAGCGCGCCACGACAAACATCATTGAGTCGCGCACCGGCAGACGCCATTTCAGGTAGGCCTCTGGAACTAGCCTCTCCACGGGAACGATTGCATCCACGATCCAGCGCGCCATGGCGTCACGCAGAGATTGCCCCATCGGGCTGCGCAGCCCAGCTTCAATCGCGGTGATCCGCTCGGCGGTCGAGGCTTCTTTAGATAGGAAGCTTGCAAGCGCAGCGCCGAGTTGGCCCGGCGACAGCTGATGGAGGCCGGCGTCCAGAGCAGCGGCTTCCGGCATAGGAATTACCCAATTAACGATAGGTTGTGGTTATCGCTCGCGCTGTGACGGTCATCACGGCTAAGTCTTACTCCGCCTGAACCTCATACGCACTCTTGTGCTCTTCTTCGGAGAGTTCTAGCTTACATTTTCAAAAATTCCCGCCGCGCCCATGCCTCCGCCGACGCACATCGTCACCATGCCGTAGCGCGCATCGCGGCGTTTGAGCTCGCGGATGACGGTGGCCGTCAGCTTTGCGCCGGTGCAGCCCAGCGGATGACCGAGCGCAATCGCTCCACCATTGAGGTTCACACGCGCGGGATCGAGTCCCGCCTCCTTCATCACTCCCAGCGCCTGCGCCGCGAAGGCTTCGTTCAACTCGATCACATCGATGTCTGAAAGTTTCAATCCCGCCAGCTTTAACGCCTTGGGAATCGCAAACACCGGCCCGAGGCCCATCTCTTCCGGCTTGCATCCGGCAGTAGCAAACGCAACATAGCGCGCCAGCGGCCTGATGCCCAGCGCTTTGGCGCGCTCAGCGGACATGACGACCGCCGCCGCCGCGCCGTCTGACATCTGCGACGAATTCCCCGCTGTTACCGTCCCCTTACTATGAAAAGCCGGCTTAAGCGACATAAGCACCTCGAGCGAAGTATCCGCCCGCGGACCTTCGTCAACTTTGAAAACAATTTCGTGCTTCTTCGGCTTCGAGCCGTTGGGGGTCGTGAAGCTCACCGGCACCGGCACGACTTCATCGTCGAACTTTCCCGCTTGGATGGCCGCGAGAGCCTTTTGGTGACTGCGCAGCGAAAATTCGTCCGCCTGTTCGCGCGTAATGCCACAGCGCTTCCCAACACGCTCTGCAGTCAGCCCCATGGAGATAAGCGAATCGGGATAATGCTCCACCAGCCACGGATTGAGCGAAATCTTGTGGCCTCCCATCGGCACCATGGACATGGATTCCGTGCCGCCGGCCACAATCACCTCAGCCCCGCCGCCAGCGATGCGCTCTGCCGCCATCGCAATGGACTGCAGCCCTGACGAACAGAAGCGATTGATGGTCATCGCCGAAGTTTCAATGGGCAGGCCGGCGCGCAGCAATGCCGTGCGAGCCACGTTCATTCCCTGCTCAGCCTCGGGCATAGCGCACCCGAGAACTACATCTTCAATCTCTTTGAGATCAAGCTGCGGCACGCGCTCTAACGCACCCTTAATCGCGATCGCCGCTAAATCGTCAGGACGTGTCGCCCGCAGTGTTCCTTTATAAGCGCGGCCCACTGGGGTGCGCACCGAAGAAACCAGCACGACTTCACGCATATCCACCTCCACCGACAGCCACCACTATTATGAACCTGAAAAGCACGGCGAGTGCGTCAAGTCACTGCCTTGAGTGCGCTGGGTCACGGCAAGTCGAAAGCCTCAGGCCAACACTGAAACTGTCATACCTTGTCTTCTGCCTGACCCAACTTGCGGATTTGCCGCGTGCGTTACTCCATTCCCCATGACCCAACTTTGCAGTATCGTGGTTTGATGCCCGGGGGAGGACCTCGTCATGAAACGCATTCATAAAGTTGCCGTACTTGGCGCCGGAACCATGGGCGCGCGCATCGCCGCTCATTTCGCCAACGCGGGCGTGCCCAGCTTTTTATTGGATATCGTCCCGCCCGATGCGGATGCACCGATGCGCAACAAGATTGCCACGGCTGGCCTTGACTCCGCCAGAAAATCCAAACCGGCCGCCTTTTTCCAGCCTTCTCTGGCTCAACTGGTGACGATCGGTAACTTTGAAGACGATCTCAAAAAGCTGCACGATGTGGATTGGATCATCGAAGCCGTGGTCGAAAACCTGGATATCAAGCGAGACCTGCTGCGAAAAGTCGAAGTAGTCCGGCGTCCGGGGACAATCATCACTACCAACACCAGCGGCTTGCCGGTGGCGCAAATTGCTCAAGGCTTCTCCGAAGATTTCCGCCGCTCGTGGTTCGGTACGCATTTTTTCAATCCTCCACGTTACATGCGACTGCTGGAGATGATTCCTGGCCCAGACACCGATCGCGCCCTTATGGAAGCCATCGCCTGGTTTGCCGACGTTCGACTGGGCAAAGGCGTTGTGTTTGCCAAAGACACTCCCAACTTTATTGCCAACCGCATCGGCGCGTTTTCCGTCATGAACGTGATGCGGTTGATGCAAGAGATGGGACTATCCATTGAGGAAGTGGACGCACTCACCGGACCAGCCCTGGGTTGGCCAAAGTCCGCGACGTTCCGCACCATGGATATGGTTGGACTCGATATCCTCGGCCACGTAGTCAGCAACATGGGCAAAACAGGCGGACAAGAGCCTTCGCACCACGCAGAATTGCCTGACTTTTTCAAACAAATGCTTGCCCGCAAATGGCTGGGAGACAAAACCAAGGGCGGCTTCTACAAGAAAGATGTAGGGCGCGCGGCCTCGCCCACCGACTCCGGCCACGAGGGTGAACGCTTGGCTTTGGATTGGAAGACCCTGGAGTACCATCCCCGGCAGAAACCGAAGTTTCCCGCGCTCGACATGGCCAGGAATCTGGAGGAAATCGGCCCGCGCGTGCGGATGCTGCTTGGCCTCGATGGCGCAGGTCCGCAAAAGGGCGACAAGGCCGGAGCATTTCTCTGGTCGGCGCTTGCCGATCTCTGGAACTATTCTGCCAATCGTGTGCCAGAGATTTCCGATTCCATCGTAGAAATCGATCGCGCCATGCGTTTGGGCTTCAACTGGGAGCTCGGTCCCTTCGAGCTTTGGGACGCCACCGGCGTGGAAGCTACCGTCGCCCGCATGAAAAAAGAAGGCCGCGCAGTCTCGGCAAATGTCGAAAAGCTGCTGGCTTCTGGCAAAAAGTCCTGGTACACGGATGATCAGGAAATCCCCTCGGGACGCCTGCACTGGGAACTGAGAACCGGGAACTATGAACCGGTTCTGGTCCCAACCGGTGTCTGGTCGGTGACCGTCGCCAAGAAGTCCAACGGCGTTGTAAAGAAAAACTCCGGCGCCTCATTAGTCGACCTCGGAGAAGGCGTAGGCTGCATCGAGTTCCACTCCAAGATGAACTCTCTGGGCGCGGATATTATTTCTCTCATCACACAGAGCTTGAAACCGCATGGCCCCGGTGATCACTTCGACGCCATCGTCATCACGAATGACGCCGTCAACTTTTCTGTCGGCGCGAACCTGATGCTCCTGCTCATGTCGGCGCAGGAAGAAGAGTGGGACGAAATTGACCTGGCCGTCCGCCAGTTTCAGGAAATGACGCAGGCCATCAAGTTCTCTCCCAAGCCGGTGGTGATCGCGCCGTTTGGCATGACGCTGGGCGGAGGCGCGGAGATCACTCTGCACGGCGCCGCGCGCCAGCCGCACGCCGAACTCTATATTGGGCTGGTCGAAATCGGCGTGGGCCTTCTCCCCGGCGGCGGAGGCTGCAAAGAAATGTTGCTCCGCGCGGTGGATACTGCTGCCGCCCTCCGCCAGGGCACTCGCCCCTCCCCGGGCAACATCGCCGATTCGGTCGAGCTGATGGAAGCCATAAAGAAGGCCTTCGAAACCGTCGCCACCGCCAAGGTAGCCACCTCAGCGCACGAAGCCCGCGACTTGGGATTCCTCTCCAATAGCGATGGCATCAGCATGAACCGCGAACGCGTCTTGGCCGACGCTAAAGCCCGTGCTCTGGAAATGGTGCGCGCCGGCTACGAGCCTCCGGTGGCGCGCACCCAAATTCCCGCGCCAGGGGAGAGCATCCTGGCCACGCTCAAGATGGGCGTAAACCTCATGCGCGAAGGCGAGCACATCACCGAATACGAAGTAAAGCTCGGGCACAAAATCGCCGAAGTCCTGTGCGCCGGCAACGTCACTCCCGGCACGCCCGTCAGTGAACAGTATGTTCTGGATCTGGAGCGCGAGGCATTCAAATCGCTGTGTGGAGAGCGGAAGACACAGGAGAGGATTCAGCATACGCTGAAGACAGGGAAGACGCTCAGGAATTGAAGGAAAGTGTCTGCCCGACCGGCCGGATCACACTGGCAAGTGTTGTCATTCCTCTTTACGGCCCTTAAACAGCAGAATCTTAACGACTTACTTTCTGACAAGAAAATCCGCTGCCAGGCGCTTCCCTGCCTCTGGCTGCCCCGCAGCACTACTCCTTCGCGCCTCTGCGCCACAACGGAGTTTCGGGTTTCCAGCGACGGACTTGATTCTCGAACTCTCCCGCGGGCCTGGGGGTGGTAGCCGAGCATGCTGGACTTTCGCCCACCTCCCCCGCGCGAGGCCGATCAGCCAGGCACTTCTCCAGGTTCGTGCGGAGATTACTGTAATTCAACAGGCCAAGCAGTTCGGCGCGGTGCATAGCATCGAGTCCCCGTAGCAACGGACATTGCAGTAGCTCTTCATCTGTCATGGAATTACTCCGGGCGCGAGATTTTTGGGCCACAGGCATCTTAGCCTGCCTAAAATTAGAGTCTTCCAGTGGGCTTGAGGATGTGACCCCAGATACTTGCGCTAGTGAAGGCTGTCACACGCCGGCAAGTAATCCAAGGGATGCTGGCTGGATCTCCTGAGAGATGGAGCCGCAGCGGCCGAGGCTCCCGCTTGGCTCCAAGTAAAGCCATACCGAAGTTCACCATCCCTGGTGATTACCATCACCCGGGCCTTTCTTCGCCTCACCGTTCAAGCGGTGGTTTGAAAATTATTCCCTGGCTGATTTTGCCGTTCATGAGGATGGTAAGGGGCGCCGCAAAGCGCAGATGACGCACACACTCCCGTTCTTCGATCGCGGGCTGCGAGGCCAGCCATTGCCAATCTACAAAGCCCTCGCCTGCGTCAGGATTGACGGTGAAATAGCCCACCTGAAATGCCATCAGATTCTGGAAGAAATGGCTGCCTTGCGACGGCGTGACGCGGAAGTCGCGGAAGCCGGCTTCAACGATCACGCGAGCTCCGGAAATCTGCTCCCAGGCCACCGGAATGCCCAACCACGGATCATCCGATCCCCAGCGGCCCACGCCAATTAACAGATAGGGCGTCTTCGCCAACTTGGAATTGAAGTAGGTGATGCCTTCGGCTACCTGCTTACTGTGAGCGCGCTCGAAACGGTGGAAATCCACAGCCACAATGTCATATATGTCGGAAATACGGCCATTGCCCAGCACCTTGGAGCTCTGGCAGAGGAGCCGGGCTGGCTCAACGTCTTCCAGGCGGACTTCCTGAGCTTCACGCGATTGCGCCAGCGGCCGGATCTGAAGAAAGCCGAAGTCAGCTGGATCGTTCAAGGCGCGCGGCATGCGCACGGCAAACTCAATTTCCACCGGACGCGCCAGGGCATCTTCGCCAATCTTCAGCAGCTGATTGAGCAGTGCAGGGAGCGGGAAGACCTCGTGCTTCAGCACCGGCGCAAAACTCACAATCCGGGCGCCGGGCCGGCTCAGACCGTCATAGATCGCATGGTTGTCACTCACGTACGTGGACCCAAGCGAGTGCAGCGTTCCGTCGGCTTCGGCCGCCTCGAGTCCAAAGCGCGCCTCGCGTAGACCGGCCAGCGGATCGGCTTCGCGCATACCGTGGCCCAGTTCCAAGGCCCAGAATTCCGACTGTGAATTCGCCAGCATGTCTTCGACGGTGGAGAACTGCACGAGACTGCGGGGATAGCGAGGACAAAAGCGCAGGCACTTGCCTCCGGCCACGACCTCGTGGCCCAGCCCGAGGGCGACGGCAGCGATGCCGTCTTCCGGAGCCATAGGCTCGACGGGATAGAAGTTGCGCGACCGAGCCACGCCGGAGAAATCCGGGTAGAACCGCCGACCGTGCTGTGTGCCCACGACCTCCTGAAGGATGACCGCCATCTTTTCTTCTTCCAGACGGTAGGGCGTGAGCCGCACATAAGCCTTGGCGCCCCGGCTGAAGGTAGAAGCGTACACGCGCTTGATGGCCTCCATCAGACGGAGCAAGCGGAGCTGAATATCGGGCTGATGATTGCCCAGCATGAAGGTCTCGTACACGCCGGTGAAAGGTTGGTACTGTGAGTCTTCCAGCAGGCTGGAGGAGCGCACCGCGAGCGGAAAGCGGACCGCGCGCAGAAAGGCCAGCAGGCTTTCTTCGAGCGATGCGGGAAGCGGGGCAGCGAGGAATCTCTGGCGAATCTCGGCATCGTCATTGCTCTGGATGGCGAAATCGAGCAGGTTATTGTCGTTCACAAAACGATCGAAGACGTCGGTGGCGATGACCACGGTGGGCGGGACCGTCGTGCGCACTCCACGCAAGCCGCGCGCCGGATTGTGCTGATGCAGCAGGTGGCGGGCAAAGGCCAGGCCGCGTGCTTTTCCACCCAGCGATCCGCCGCCGATTCGCAAGAAGAAATTACCCTCGGCTTTGAAGGTGGCGGGATTGAACTCGCCGATCAGGACTTGGCCCTGCTCCAGACGGTAGCCGGCAATGGAGGCGATGAGGTCACGGCGGAGGTGCTCAAGCGTGGGGAAATCCGAGACTTTACGCGGGCGGAGTCTCTGCGCGAGCGCGAATTCGGTGCGGGCAGTAAGCCAGCGGGAGAAATCGTTGCGCTGGGCGTGGTAAGCGATGCTTTCCATCGGCACCGTGCGGAGCGCGGCTTCCAGGGCATTGAGGTCGCCCGCGCGCGCGACTTCCCTCCCCTCGGGCAACCGGAAGACAAGATCGCCGAAGGAAAACTGCCGCACCAGAAAGCGGCGCAGGTCACGGAGCAGGGTTGGAGAGCGTTTACGCAGGAAGCAGAATCCTTCTTTCTGTGCCTGGGCCTTGAACTGGGTCCGGCTGGATTGCAGGACCACCGGAACATCGGGAACCAATTCCCGCACCAGGTGGGCCAGCTTGAAACCGGCTTCAGTGCTCAGTTCGCCCCCGAGGGGGAACTCTACGTCTGAAACAACGCCCAGCAGGTAGTTGCCATACTTTTTCACCTGCTCGGCAGCATCTTCGTAGTTGGAGCTGAGCAGGATCTTGGGCCGCGCCCGCATGCGCATGAGCCGGTGGGCTGCGTTGATGCCTTCGCGAATCACCCGCCGCGACTGGTTGATCAGCTCGGTATAAATCACCGGCAGGAACGAGGAGTAATAGCGGATGTTGTCCTCAACGACCAGGATCACAGGCACGCCGATGGTCTCGGTGTCGTGCTGCACGTTGCGCTTGTCTTCGATGTACTTGACCATGGCGATCAGGATGCGGGCGTTTCCTTGCCACAGGAAAATGCCGTCAATGTCAGAGACAGGGTTGCGGGCGACGAAGTTCTTGACCTCGCGGTAGTCATAGGCCAGGACCACGACGGGAGTGTCGAGCCCGGACTCCTTGACCTCATGGGCGAGTTCGGCGGCGTTCATGTCGCCAACCTGCAGGTTGGTAACGATCAGGTTGAAGCGAGGCTGAAAGCGGGCCAAGGCTTCGAGTCCGGTGGAGACCTGGGTGATGCTGGGAATGCGCTGAAGGTTCAGGTCGAGCGATTCGCTTATGAGGAGTTCGTTCAGACGTCCGTCTTCGCGCAGAATAAAGGAATCGTAGAGGCTGGAAACCAGAAGGATGTCCTGGACGCGGAAGGGCATCAGATCTTCAAAGCCTTCGAAGATGCGCTCGGGGGCGAGAGTGGGCTCGGGAGCGTGGATAATGGACATAGCAAAGCGCAAAGTCAAAATCCCCACCCTGGCCGCACAAAACGCGGCTAGGATGGGGCACACTCAAGGGTCCTTACCGCTGCTTACACCAGCCCCTGGTCCAGCATCGCGTTGGCCACTTTCAGGAAGCCGGCGATGTTGGCGCCGTTCACCAGATTGCCCGGAGTCCCATAAGTCTGTGCGGTCTCATAGCAATTGCGGTGAATGGCGATCATGATCTGGTGCAGGCGGTTATCCACCTCTTCTCGCGACCAGGTCAGGCGCATGCTGTTCTGCGCCATCTCCAGGCCGGAAGTGGCCACGCCGCCAGCATTCGCCGCCTTGGCCGGACCATAAAGAAGTCCTGCTTCCAGGAACATCTTGGTCGCTTCGAAGGTGCTCGGCATGTTGGCGCCCTCGGCCACCAGCTTGATGCCATTCTTAATGAGGTTCGCCGCGTCTTTCGTGGTGATCTCATTCTGCGTGGCGCTGGGGAAGGCGCAATCCGCCTTGATGTTCCACAGCGGATTGTGGTCCAGCTTGACGTCGGTGGGCATGAAGATCGCCTTCTTGAATTTGTCCGCATACTCACGGATGCGTCCACGGCGGATATTCTTCAGCTCCATGACCCAGGCCAGCTTTTCGCGGTCAATTCCATCCGGATCGTAGATCACGCCATTGGAATCGGACCAGGTGATGGGCTTGGCGCCGAGATCGAGCAGCTTCTCGACCGAGTACTGTGAGACGTTGCCGCTGCCGGAAACCAGGCAGAGCTTGCCTTCGAGCGAGTCCTTGCGGCTCTTCAGCATTTCGGAGGCGAAGTACACGCAACCGTAGCCGGTGGCCTCGGGACGAATCAGCGAGCCGCCCCAGTTCAGGCCTTTGCCGGTCAGCACGCCAGTGAACTCATTGCGCAGACGCTTGTATTGTCCGAAGAGGAAGCCGATCTCGCGCCCGCCAACCCCGATATCGCCAGCGGGAACATCGGTGTCCGGCCCGATGTGGCGGGCCAGCTCGGTCATGAAGCTCTGACAGAAGCGCATCACTTCGTTGTCGCTCTTGCCCTTCGGGTCGAAGTCTGATCCGCCTTTGCCGCCGCCCATGGGAAGCGTGGTCAGAGAATTCTTGAACACCTGCTCAAAGGCCAAGAACTTCAGGATCCCCAGGTTCACAGAAGGATGGAAGCGCAGCCCGCCTTTGTAGGGGCCGATGGCGCTGTTCATCTCGATGCGAAAACCGCGATTGACTTGAATGTTCCCCCGATCGTCGAACCAGGGCACACGGAACATAAGCACGCGCTCGGGCTCTACAATGCGTTCGAGAATGCGTGCCGAACGATATTCGGGATGCTTCGCCAGGACCAGGCGGAGCGATTCGAAGACTTCCTGCACGGCCTGGTGGAATTCAGGCTCTGCGGGATTCTTGGCTTTGACTGTGTTGAGTACGTCCTCAATATAATCGCCCGGGACCTTGATTCCGGGCGGCGTCATGATACCTGCACCCATAAGAGTACCCTCCAGATTTTACGCAATCTATCTACATCTCTTCATGAATCGTCCTTACTCGAGGTTTCTACCGCCGTCACTTACGCCCGCTGCCCGGAAACGCGGCCAGCCGTTGCTTATGCAGCGCGGTGACATCAAAATCATCCTTGGCCAGTGCGGCTTCTTCCTCGGCCCACTCTCTGGATTCAGCCCGCTCCAGTTTCTCCAACAGGGCAGCGGCGCACGCAGCGCAGCAGAAGCCAGTGGTCTTTCGCGATTCTCCGTTCTCATCCAGCGCACGATAGTCAAAACCAAAGACCGGCGGGCGCAACGAGCAGACCGTGCACAACTCGGGCACTTCATGCAAAGGATCGAACCCGGCGAAGAACAGACTGTCGATCATGACCCCACCTCCAGTTGTCAAAATCCGTCTTTGGCCACACCCTCCAGTACATCTTTCCGTGATTCCGGGGCCGTGACCCGAGCCACCTGGCGGAGTGAGGCTCGTCACACGCATCGCCGCCCCCCTCTCTCGGCCTTGGGCGGCCGGTTCAGCTGCGGCCAGGGCGCTCAGCCAGCCACTTCTGGTACGCCTTCCATCCTGGACACCAGCGGGTGTGCCACCGCCAGAGACGCGCGATCAAGGAGTTCGGACGCTCCTGCGCGCGGCGCCGAACTCCGCAGTTTTCGCATTTCGGAGCTGAGTTCATATCGCTGACCTCCTTCTTCACTCTTACCACTGGCCCGTGGTCAAGTACTGGTCAATGGACTTTGCCGCCCTGCTGCCTGCGCCCATCGCCAGAATGACGGTGGCGCTTCCGGTGACGATGTCCCCGCCGGCGAACACGCCTCTGCGCGACGTGCGCTGGGTTTCGGGATCGGCCTGAATGTAACCGCGTTTGTCTGTGCCCAAACCCGGGGTGGTGCTCTGCACGATGGGATTTGCGCTGGTGCCAATGGCGATGACTACTACCGAGAGGGGAATTTCGAACTCCGAGCCGGCCACCGGCACCGGCCGCCTGCGGCCCGAGGCATCCGGCTCGCCCAGTTCCATGCGGAGGCAGCGCACCGCGCCCAGCCAGCCCTCACTATCCGGAAGGAATTCGACCGGATTGGTGAGCATGTGGAACTCAATTCCTTCCTGGCGCGCATGCTTGGCTTCTTCAGCTCTGGCCGGCATCTCGGCTTCGCTGCGCCGGTAGATCACGTGGGCCTTTCGCGCGCCCAGACGCAGCGCAGAGCGGATGGCGTCCAGCGCCGTGTTTCCTCCGCCGATGACGGCAACATCTTTGCCATGCAGATCGAGCATCGGCTGGTCATAGGCCGGGAACTTGTAGGCCTTCATCAGGTTGATGCGAGTAAGAAATTCGTTCGCCGAGTACACGCTGTTCAGATGCTCGCCGGGAATGTTCATGAATACAGGCAATCCGGCGCCGGTACCGATGAATACCGCGTCGTAGCCCTCTTCTTCCATGAGCTCATCAATGGTGATTGTGCGGCCGATCACGACATCCGTCTCGAACTCCACGCCCATGTCGCGCATGTAGTCCAGCTGTTCGCGGATGATGGTTTTGGGCAGGCGAAATTCGGGGATTCCATAGACCAGCACGCCGCCCAATTCGTGCAGCGCTTCAAAGACGCGGACTCGGTGGCCTTTCCGAACCAACTCGCCGGCCACTGTCAACCCCGATGGTCCGCTGCCCACGACGGCAACTTTCTTTCCAGTGGCAGGGACTTTGGGCAGAACGCGAAACCCCATGTGCTGCTCATAGTCGGCAACGAAGCGCTCCAGGTATCCGATGCCGAGCGGCTTAACCTTCTTGCCCATCAGACAGCCGCCCTCACAGTGATCTTCCTGGGGGCAGACGCGGCCCGTGATTGCGGGCAGCACGTTGTTTTCACGAATCTTGGCCGCAGCGGCGAGAAAGTCTCCGGCCACGATGAGCTGCACAAATTCGTGGACCTTCACTCCGACGGGGCAGTCTTTGGTGCATGCCGGCTTGGCGCATTCCAGGCAGCGCAGGGCTTCCTGGCGGGCGAGCTCTGGGCTATAGCCGAGATTCACTTCGCTGAAGTTGGCGGCGCGGATCTCCGCTGGCTGCTCGGGCATCGGCTGCCGAGGCACTTTCATGCGCTCTTTGAGCGGCAGCGGATTCAGTGACGGCCTGGCAGGCGCAGTCACGGCCGGGCCTCTTCTGCCGCGCAGACTGTTTCCGTCTTGGCAGCCGGCTGCGCCTCATGCCCACGACGGAATTGGGCCATGGACTCGCGCTCTTGTTCGCGGTAAGTGGTATTGCGCTGGACCAGCACTTCGAAGTTTACGCGGTGAGCGTCGAACTCAGGCCCATCCACGCAGGCGAATTCGCTGGTGCCGCCCACCAAGACGCGGCAGCCGCCGCACATGCCGGTGCCATCAATCATGATGGGATTGAGGCTGACGATGGTGCGGATGCGCTCGCCGCGGGTCATCTCCGCCACGGCCTTCATCATGGGGATCGGCCCGACCGCCAGAACCAGATCAACGGGCACGCCATTCTGGATCAACTGGCGAAGCTTGTCGGTTACGAAGCCCTTATCGGCGTAAGTGCCATCGTCGGTGGTGACCATGAGCACATCACTCACCGCGCGCATCTCCGATTCGAGAATGACCAGATCTTTATTCTTTGCGCCAATGATCGAGATAACGCGGTTGCCCGCGCGCTTCAAAGCGGCGGCGGTGGGATAGGCCATCGCGGTTCCGACTCCTCCGCCCATCACCACGACTGTGCCGAATTTCTGGATTTCCGAGGGCTTGCCAAGAGGGCCAACTACATCGAGGATGCTGTCCCCGGCGTCCAGCGAATTGAGAAGGTTGGTGGTCTTGCCGATGGATTGAACGACGATGCTGATCGTTCCGCGCTGCGGATCGGAGCTCTCAATGGTGAGCGGAATGCGCTCACCCTCCTGATAGATGCGAACAATTGCGAACTGCCCCGGCTGTTGTTTGCGCGCAATCCGGGGCGCCTCGATGAGGAACCGCCTGATACCCGGAGCAAGCCATTCGGCGTGGAGGATATGGAACAATCGTGCCCCGCGAGCCTTGCACTATATTGTCGAGGAAGGTTGAGATTCCGGGCTGTGATTGTGATCACTCCTGCCGTGACTCTGGTCACACAGCACAAGAGGGGGGCAGCAAGCCCGATCCAGCCAGCCGGACGATGGGGGATTCGTGCAAGCCCGCATCGGGCGGGAATCCAACCGTATTCGCCAGGATCGCTCTACACGGCGCACCTAAAAGCCTGCGCTGACTTGCAGGCAGCCCGCCAGACTGGATTGTCAACGAAGTGGTCCCCGGCGGTGGCGAGGATCCGGAGATTGGTCCTGATGAGTCCGTTGATCTTTCCTTTAAGGCGGAGCCGAAAGGCATCAAGAAGTTCCAGACTCGGAAACCGAAAACTAATCCGGGCGTGCGCGGGTAATCGTCCATGAGCTTTCTGCCGGAGGAGGACCTGGAGTTTCTTGCCGGAAGCGGCACTGCATATGAGGAACTGACTGAGAAGATACCTGACGGGAAAGAGCGTCGCGGTGTTCTCTTCCCCAGCTTCTCATTCTCAAGCAATCTGCGTATGGTCGATAAACGGCTTGCTGGTCGTGACGACAACTTGCGACCTCCTGGTGTTGGTGCCCGACGGGTACACCACGACTAAGCTTGACAGCTTCTATACCCTCCCGAAGCTTAGGAAAGCGGACGGCACAGACCCTCAGAATGCAAAGTTGTCTGGAGCCAGGCCGGCCTCTCCGGTACTTATCGCTTTTGGAAATCGCACCACAGCAGAGTGATTCATCAATCGATTGTGGAATCTACGGATGATCGGCCGTAAGAGATCGAGAGTTGATATTACGCGCACGCCGAAATCCTGTTCCCGCGGTTCTGGCACACAATTGGCACACCGCACAGCTCAGGCCGTCCAAGGGTCGATGATAGGCACCGAGAGATCCTCGAAATGCACTAGATTGCGCGTTGCCAGGGTCGCATGCCGTGCAAGGACAATGCCCGCAATCATAGTATCTCGCAGCTCAACCGTCCGCCCCTTGCGTTGCCGTACGGCCATCAAATCTGCAGTCTGATCCGCAGCCTCGTCATCGAAGGGAGCGATTCGATGTCCCAATTGATCCAAGAGTGCCTCGAATGCCTCTAACAATAGAAACCTTCGTTTTCCCGCTGCCATGATTTGAAGCCCAAATCGGATCTCCAAGATCGTGATCGACGTCGTCCAGACAGAGGACCGAGACTGTCGGTCGAGCCACGCAACCGCCTTTTGATCGGGCACTTGGCGCATCAAGGCAGAGAGCACGTTGGTGTCCAAGACCATCATGACTCGAATTCTGCCGGGAGAATCGCGTGCCCGCGAAGCTCGGTGATATCCGAGGCGAGTCCTGATCGGGCAAATAACTTCGCGATGTCGGTTCCAAGCCCCCCGCTGGGGCTCTTCTCTTCAGCAACCGCGTCGCGCAGAATATCGCGCACCTCTTCCTCCATGCTGCGGCCATGGCGCTTGGCCCGACGCTGCAGACGCGCCTTGACGACGTTCTCAATGTTTCTGACCACAAGTTGTCCCACGATGGTCACCTCTCAATCGCGATATGATATCATGCTATCACACGCGGTATTAACGATCAATATCGCGATTTCGACAGATCGGCCGTGAGTCGGTTTGTCGCGATCGCGCCCCAGGTAAACGCGGACGAGCCACCTTGGCTCGCCGCGCACGATGATCTGACCAACCTTGCGGGACATAGATGTCCTCCTTTCTCCCGAATGAGGCACCCTTCCGGCGCATTGCGAATTCGCCTACCGGAAGGTGAGTTGTCAGTTATTCGGGGAGGCTACCCGAGCTTGTGTTTTCAATTGCTTAGAGGGACTTTGGCGGGGGGAGTTGAGGCTTGCCTTGATCCATATATGGATGTAACATACTCCGTAAATGGAGGTACAAGAATATGCCCACAGGAGGAGTGGCTACTCTGCAAGGGCCGATCGCGGGCTTCTCTTGGTACGTTCCAGTCGATCTATCAAAGAGAGAGGTTCAAGCTCGTCTGAGTCCGTCGGCTATCAAGGGATTCTTCAAGCTCACACGCTCCTGGAAGCTGCGGGACCAGGATGCCCGGCAGCTCTTGGGGGGAATTTCAAATGGAGCCTTCTATCATCTCAAGGGGGGCAAAACGAAGAAACTCGACCAGGACCAGCTCACGCGAGTTTCTCTAGCCATGGGGATATTCAAAGCCTTGAATATCCTCTACAGCGAACGGTTGGCCGACGCGTGGATCTCCTTGCCGAACACCAATCCGATATTTGGAGGAGAAACGCCGCTGACGTATATGAGAAAGGGAGGTGTTCCCGCTATGCTGCGGGTGCGTCAGCTACTCGACGCACGTAGAGGCGGCCGTTGAGGCTGCCCGGCACGACGGCCCTGCGACGGGACGATACACACCGCCTCATTCCAACCAAATACATCGGGAAGGGTAAGAGCGTCTTGGCCCGCCTGACCGTGGATGATGAAGATCTGGATCGCCTACTCGAGCTTGAGGGTGCCACCAACGATCGATTGCTCGGTGAAGCGGGTCTCCTGCCTGGCATCAGTGTTCATGAACTGGTATTTGGCTTATCCTACGCGCACATCGTTAACGCTGCCTTTACTCACGCACACCCTATGGGCAGCCGATTCAATCTAGCAGATCGCGGTGCCTGGTACGCAGGCTTCGCTCTGGACACTTCTCAAGCCGAAGTAGCTTTTCACAAAGCCCTGGAATTGAAAGAAATCAATTGGCAGGACGAGGAAGTCGTGAGCTATGCTGATTATCTTGCTGATTTCCGAGCTGATTTCCATGACATTCGAGGTGCGAGCGAATTTGCGAAGTGCCTCGATCCGGGCAGCTATCAGAATTCGCAAAGCCTGGCGCGAGAACTGTTAAAAAAGGGTTCTCCCGGTATTGTCTATCCGAGCGTTCGGCACAAGGGTGGCTCCTGCTTGGCGTGTTTCCGACCCGCACTGGTGATTAATGTTCGGAGGGGACCAACCGTTACCCTCACGTTCAAGGACGCCATGCTGGCTCGCGCAACGGTAGAGGAAGGCTGAAATACAACGCGACGGGCTGCCGGTGCGCGGCTTGAGCACACTTCTGACACACAAGAGAAAACTGAAGCTCGAAAAGCACATGCGGTTGGGCTGTCCGACATCCATGTAAGTCTTCTGTCAAGGAAAAACACACGTGGCAGGCGCGCTCGCGAGAGCGCGCACCTTTTTGGTCAGGATCTTTAGCTCGCGCATCTGGTGCCTCGCGGCTGTGGTCCCTGCGTTCGCGGAACCGGCCAGTCAGATGAGCCAGTCGGCAATGGTTTTGTTCATGGACGCGACTGCCGCCGGCGAGGCTGGCGAGATCAAACTGCAGGAAGTGAAAGCCGAACTCCCTGTCGTTCCTTTTACGCACGCGCTTTCGCCGGGGGCGCTTTTGGCGCTGTCCAAAGAGCTCTATGGAAACACTCCGCCGGTCTTCATGATCTCAATCGGCGGCGAAAATTTCGAACCCGGCGAGTCGCTGTCGCCAAAGGCAGAGGCGGCGCTCACCCGGGTGCTCGCGCTGTTGGCTGAGTTGACCAAGCCGAAGTTCTCGGCCTGCGCCACGCCCGGGCGGGGAGCAGGCGCTGAGCAGGAAGGGTAGAGTCTGTGAATCTAACGGCCTTCAGAATCGCGGCTGAGGCTACTGCGTTGTCGGCAGGTACAGGACGGCGTCGCCGCCTTGCCCCGCGAGAAGGGTCCCGCTGATATCCGAACCTTCGGGCGGATTCAAGGAGAGGTTGTTGCTGAGAGACCCCAGATCAAGGCGAGCAATCCAGCTCTGGTCCGCACTCACCAGCAGGCCGTAAAGCTTGCGGTTGTACAGGCTCACGTAGGCAGAAATCGCGTTGGCATCGCTTGCCGCGGTGAATGGGCTGCCGTCCGGCATCGCGGGCATCGTGCCATGGCCATAAAGAAAGGTATCCACATCGGGCGGCCCCGAAATCTCGCCCGTGGGCATGCGCAGCAAAGCCACGCAGCTGCCCGATGGTTGGCTGGAGAAAATGACGTGGTTTAGCTGCTGATTTCCTATTCCTACTGCCAGTGCACTCATGGTCAGTGGCGTCGGAGCAGATGCACATCCGCCGGTCAGTGGAACCACGGTCTCAGAGGCTGCCCAGGTCGTCGGTGAGGGGTTTTGCAGCTCATTCATATTCAGCAGAACCAGATTGGGGCTATTGATATCGGCTACCACACCCACTGAAGTAAACAGGTCCACCGCCAAGGCCCCTGGCGTCGCAGTTCCGAGGGCGGCATTGGTCGTGACTGTGTTATTGGAGAGGCTGAGAATCTGCACTTCGCCCGCAGCATTCGGGTCCTGGCCGTAGGTAGGGCTGTAAACCTGGACGGCATTGGCATCGAGCGGATTGAGAATAAAACTCGCCGCCGGATACGCAGTGGGGACGAGCGGAAGTGCAGTGAAGGTGCCCGCGGTCAGGTCCATGGTGAAATATCCCTGGGCCGTGCTCAATAGCGCCTGGTCGCCGACAGGATTAATCACGACACCGCAGACCATGCAGTTCACGCCGTTGAATGCGGCGCTGAGATGGACCGGCGCGGTGAAGGTTGCGATCACCGTATTGCTGGCCAAGTCGGTA
This sequence comes from Terriglobales bacterium, assembly GCA_035517775.1. GTDB lineage: Bacteria > Acidobacteriota > Terriglobia > Terriglobales > Acidobacteriaceae > DATIYF01. Next base: position 77,507 of record DATIYF010000123.1, on the reverse strand, counting down.
GGATCGTTGCTGGCGTCAATCACCTGCACATCGGGTGAGCCATAGCTGATCACCACTACTTTGAAGCTGTTGGAGCTGGCTGCAGCCGCGTTCGGCACGTAACCCATGGGCATGGGAATGGAGGTGATGACAGCCGTAGGGACGGGCAGCAGTGAAGAGAACTGGTCGGCATCCAGGTTGATCTCCTGCACGGTGAACAGGCCTTGCAGGTTCGGCGTATGAGACTGCGGCATATAAGCTGCATCCACCTGTACGCCTTGAAAGGTTACGGAGAGCAGGCCCATGGTGCTGGTGGTCAGGCCCTGGCAACACCTGGATCGTCTGGATCGCAGACTGCAGCAAGCCGCTCCGGCTAGCGTTCAGGGCGGTCAGGGAACGCGTGGTGGCGAATAACGCGTCTTCGGGCCGAATGTCCGTCAAGCCGACGTTGATGTGTGCCGGATTCCACGTGGTGGAGCCGATGCCGCCAGCAGAATTCTCACCGTTCCTCCACAAGCCGGGTGTGAGCCACTCATTCCGCACGCCGGCGAGCTCCGACCGAGTGCGGACAAGCCGTAGCAGTCTAGGACGGGAAGATGTCGGAATGGCTCCCGCCGTATGAATTTCCTGTTACAAAGCTGCGCGGAGGCCCTGGCGTTGTGGGAAAAGTAAGGACTCGAAGACTGCGCGGGGCCTACAACATCGCGCTTAGCCATCGGGCGAACGGCTCTCGTTGAGCCAGGGTGCGAGCCGGAATTCCTGCTCAGGCAAGCCCCCGGGTGGTACACTGCTCCCCTATGCAGCAGTTCGTCATTGAGCGCGAAATTGCGGGGGCGGGGTCACTTTCAGACGCACAGCTTCGGGAGATATCGCTGCGCTCGCTGGAAACGTTGAACCAGATGGGCCCGCAGATTCAATGGCTGCACAGCTATGTCACTGAAGACAAGGTCTATTGCGTGTATCTGGCGCCCGACGAAAGCAGCATTCGAGAGCACGCGCGCCGCGTAGGCATTCCGGCGGATCGCGTTTCGGCCGTGCGCCGCCTGCTTGATCCCGTCAATCTGAAGTAGCCTCGAGCCTACTGCAGCGAATATTGCACAGCCCTTTCCATGCTCAGAGCCGATCCTTCCGCCCAGGCGCGCTTTCCTTCGGCCTCGCTCAGAGATTTCCACGCGCGCGCCAGATTCTGATCGAGTTTCGTTTGCTCCGCTTGAGGCAGGGGAGCGCTGATCATCTGCCGCATGCGCGTAGCTGCCGCCGCCAGCTTTAGCGCGCGCGCGCCCTGTCCTTCAGCCGCGGCCAGGCAGGCCGTACCTTCGAGCGCCCGCGCCATGCCGCGCCTGTAGCCCAGTTCCGAGAAAACTTCCAGGGCTTCACGGTAGGCGGTATGCGCCGCCTCGTAGTCTTTCTGTTCGCAGCAAACGTGGCCCAGATCGGCCAGGGAGCGGGCCAATCCCCAGCGGTCTGCGGCCGCACGGAACGCCTTTAACGCTCTTTCATAGAAGTCGCGGGCAGTTGCCAGATCGCCTTGATCGCGCGCGATGTCACCACGCTGGTTGATTGACCAGGCGGCCCCGCTTGGGTCCCCCGCCTTCTGAAAAATCTCTGTGGCCTCGCGCAGCGCAATTTCAGCGCGGCCATAGTCTCGGCGGGCTTTCGCGACGTTGGCCAGGTTATGCAGGCAGCGCGCAGTTGCCAGCCGGTCGGGCAGCGTGCGCCAACAGGCCAGCGCCTGCTCGAAATTGCTTTGTGCCGCGGGATAGTCTCCTCTATCCCGCGCCGAGACTCCCAGAGCATTGAGCGAGGCAGCTATACCCCATTGGTCATCCAAGTGCATATAGAGTGACAGACTCTGTTCCAGAAAGGCTCGGGCGGCAGGAAAATCGCCCTGGGCCGTAGTTAGCGCGCCCAGAAAGATGCAGACTTTGGCTCGCTCCTTGGTATGTGCCGAACGGGCAAGCTGCAGAGCGGTCTGCAGCCGGGCGCGGCCCTCGAGCAAGTGCTCTCGCATGTCCCAGAAGCGAAACAGAGCCATGCACAACCGCAGCCCCCAGTCGAGCTCCTGGGCGGCGAAGAGCCAGTCCAGAGCCGAACGAAAATTATCAATTTCCAGGTCGCAGCGCGAGAGCCATAGAGCGCGTTGCGAGGGTCCTAACTCTGGATTGCCCTCCTCCGCCAGCACCAGACAATAGGCGGCATGCGCCCGCCGCGTCGCCGCCTCTTCGTCGCTGGCCGCCAGGCGCTCCAGGCCGTATTCTCGAATCGTCTCCAGCATGGTGAAACGTGCTTCCGCATCCGGCCGGTCCACCCGCTGCACCATGTTCTTGTCCACGAGCGAGGAAAGGCCATCGAACAGGTCCATACCCAGGTCGAGGCCGGTGTTGCAGATGGCTTCCGCGCCCTCCAGAGTGCACCCGCCGATAAAAACCGAAAAGCGCCGGAACAGTTTTTGCTCGGCTTCATTCAAGAGGCCGTGGCTCCAGTCTATGGTTTTGCGCAGTGTCTGTTGCCGCTCGGGCAGGTCGAGCGCCCCGCCGGTCAGCAATTGCAGGCTGCTTTGCAGGCGATCGAGGATTGCAGCGGGCGAGAGCAGCTTGGTTCGGGCAGCCGCTAACTCGATGGCCAGCGGCAGGCCATCCAGTCGCGAGCAGATTTCCCGGATCGCCGGGGAGTTCTCGCTCGTGGGCGCGAAGTTCGGGCGCACGGCGGCGGCGCGCTGCACGAACAATTGCACCGCGGAATCCTGCTCCAGGGGAGCCACGGGAAACTCCTGCTCCCCATAAACGCGCAGAGATTCGCGGCTGGTGACCAGCACCTTAAGAGCCGGGCACGCGGCCAGAATTTCGGCCACCACCGCGGCCGCGGGCAGCACCTGCTCAAAGTTGTCGAGCACGAACAGGAACGGCCCCGATTCCTGCAGGTACCCGCTGATGATTTGCGGCACCGTGCGGTTCGCCACTTGCTGAATATCGAGCGATTTGGCCAGCGCCATGGGCACCAGGTCCGCATGGGTGATGGAGGCGAGTCCGACGAATTGAACTCCGCCCGCGAAGTCGGAGGCGACAGAGGTTGCCACCGCAATGGCCAACCGTGTTTTGCCCACTCCCCCAGCCCCGGTGATGTTCAATAACCGAACCTCGGGGCTGAGCAGAAGTTCGGCCGCCGCTTTCACTTCCGCTTCGCGGCCGATCAGGGAAGTGCGCGGAGTGGGCAGATCCGCACGCCTTCTGCCGAGTTTAGGGGGTGGCTCCCCGGCCAACTCGAGACTGCTGTCGTGGAAGACTGAATCGCTGGGCTGCGAGGGCGTGACTTTGGCCGTAAACAAGTATCCCCGGCGCGGCACCGTTTTAAGCAACTGCTGGTCATGGTCCTCGAGAGCGCGCCGCAGTTCCACCGCACACTGCACCAGCGAGTCGTCGGTCACGAAGCTGTCAGGCCAAACCGCCTGAATCAATTCCTGCTTGCCGATCAGGCGGCCAGGATTCTCCACCAGAAACTTGAGGGCCTCGTAAACCTTGGGCCGGAGCTTGATTTCCTCCCCTGCCCTGAGAAGGCAACCCCTTGCCAGATCAAGGGTAAACTGACCAAACCGGTAGGCGGAAGGGGTAGTCTGCAAGGTGGGTTCATGCTCCCGCAAGGGTAAAAGTTTCCTTTGTATTTTTTCGGCGTTTATTCGGCATTGTTTCGTTACGCTGCTTGCCCGGTTGTATTAATTTCATGCTGGCGGGCGAGATTCAGCACTCTCCAGCAGGCTACGGCGGTTTCCGCCGGGCCGGCGGGAACCGAGCAGTGCGGATTTTAGCAAGCCGCTACGGCCAAAAGAAGTCGAAAACATCTGCAGGAACGGAACTTGTCCGCTCCGCGAAAAAGGAGATTGGAAACATGAGTACAGCACAGGCTCCCGCTCTCGATATGAACAAGCTGAACGCCTTCATCGGGCAGTTCGTCACCGATCTCGGCGCCTCGGTCCACGCCGGCATGGTGGTAATCGGCGAGAAACTTGGACTCTACAAAGCCCTTGCCACCGGACCTGCGAGTCCGGCGGAATTGGCCACCAGGACCGGAACCGATGAGCGCTACCTGCGCGAATGGTTGGCCTCGCAGGCCGCGGGCGGCTACATCACCTACGACGCGTCTAGCGGCAAATTCAGTCTCACCCAAGAGCAGTCCTTTACCCTTGCGCAGGATGACAGCCCGGCTTACCTGCCCGGCGCCTTCGAACTCGCTCTGGGCTCCCTGGCCGCGGTGCCTCGCATCGCAGAGTCGTTCCGCACCGGCGCGGGCATGGGCTGGCACGAACACCAGGACGGCGTCTTTCACGGCTGCGAGAAGTTCTTTCGCCCCGGCTATGCCGCCAACCTGGTCAGCTCCTGGATTCCTTCACTCCACGACGTAGAGCAGAAGCTGGAAGCCGGGGGCCGCGTAGCCGACGTCGGTTGCGGCAAGGGCGCATCCACCGTGCTCATGGCGAAGGCGTTTCCCAACTCGCAGTTCTTCGGTTTCGACTATCACGATAAATCCATTGAAGCGGCGCGGGAAACGGCCAAACGGCAGGGAGTGGCTGACCGGGTTACTTTTGAGGTCTCGAAGGCCAAGGACTTCCCGGGCAAGGACTACGATTTCGTGACCGTTTTCGATTGCCTGCATGACATGGGTGACCCGGTGGGCGCGGCCGCGCACGTCCGCCGCTCCCTGGCGAAAGACGGCACCTGGATGATCGTCGAGCCCTTCGCCAACGATCAACTGCAGGACAACTTGAACCCGGTGGGCCGGGTTTACTACTCATTCTCGACTCTGCTGTGCACTCCCTGCTCCCGATCGCAGGAGGTTGCGCTTTGCCTGGGCGCACAGGCGGGCGAGAAACGCATCCGGGAAGTGGTGACCTCGGCCGGCTTTAGCCGCTTTCGCCGCGCCACCGAAACTCCCTTCAATATCGTTTACGAAGCAAGACCGTAGAGCAGGGCGCACACGGCTGGGCAGTCCGCATCGCAAAGGGCTGCTCAGCCGGTTGCGCGCTGTAGAATGACCGGAGAACCCGAATCAAAAATGCGAGGAGAAAGGTATGGCGAGAACTACTGAGGCGACAATTCTCAAATCTCCGAGCGATGGCGGTGCTCCTAGCAACGCCGAGGGAACCAAGCCCGGCTCGCCCGCGCACTCGGTTCTCACGGAAGAGATGCTGGCCCGCTTCGACTCCCGCGCTGCGACTTATGACCGGGAGAACCGCTTTTTCGATCAGGACTTCGAAGAGCTGCGCGCCAACAAGTATCTCACTTTGCCGCTTCCGAAAAAATTCGGCGGCCCCGGGTTCAGCCTTGCCGAAATGTGCCGCCAGCAGCGCCGTCTGGCCTACTATGCCCCCGCCACCGCCCTGGCCGTAAACATGCATCTCTACTGGGTCGGAGTGGCCGCGGATCTCTGGCGCCGCGGTGATACTTCCCTGGAGTGGATTCTGACCGAAGCTGCGGCAGGCGAAATCTTCGCTGCCGGCCATGCCGAGAGTGGCAACGACATTCCGGTGCTGCTCTCTACAAGCAAAGCCGAACCAGTGAAGGGCGGTTATCGCTTCACTGGCCGCAAGCAGTTTGGCAGCCTGACCCCGGTCTGGACGCGCTTCGGTATGCATGGGATGGACACCAGCGACCCAGCCGCGCCGAAAATCGTGCACGCCTTCATGCCGCGTGATAACGACGGCTACATCATTAAAGAAACCTGGGACGTGCTTGGCATGCGCGCCACCCGCAGTGACGATACCCTCCTGGAAAATGTATTTATTCCCGACCGGTATATCGCCCGCATCGTGCCCGCCGGAGGCGCTGGAATAGACGCCTTTGTCCTCTCCATATTTGCCTGGGCTTTGCTGGGCTTTGGCAACATTTACTACGGCCTGGCCAGGCGAGCTTTGGAGAAGAGCATCGCTGCGGCGAAGGGCAAGAAGTCGCTCGCGCTTTCACGCTCGATGGCGTGTCATCCCGAGGTGCAGCATGCGATTGCGCAAATGGTGCTCGAGATGGAATCCATCGGGCCGCATCTCGATCGAATTGCCGACGATTGGTCGAACGGCGTGGACCACGGCATGGAATGGCCGTCAAAGATCTTCGCCGCCAAATACCACGCGGTGGAAGGGGCCTGGCGGGTGGTGGATCTGGGTCTTGAGATCGCCGGCGGCGCCGGAATTTTCCGTTCGGCCGGCTATGAGCGCCTGCTTCGCGATGCGCGGCTGGGCCGCATTCACCCCGCCAACTCATTCCTGACGCACGAAGTAGTAGCCAAGACGGCGCTGGGCATCAGCCTGGATGAGCAGCCGCGCTGGGGCTAGCAGCAAGATGGCGGCCAAGTTATCAGACCGAACCGGGTATTTCTGACACCCGCGAAGGCTACGGTTAAGCCTTGCCGGGTGGCCGGCAAAGCCGCACCCGAACACCTTCATCGCTCTCCGGCGTGATTCGGTTTACTGGCTAGCGCAGCTTCGAGGGCATGAGCTTCTTCCTGACTCGGCGCCCGCTGCCTGCCCCGGCGCCACTTCAGAAAGCCATCCATATAGGTGTAAAAGACCGGCGTGAGGTAGAGCGTCACAAACTGCGCAAAGAGCAGGCCCCCAACGACACACATGCCAAGTGGACGGCGGGCGCCGGCATCCGCGCCGAAGCCGATTGCAATCGGCAGCGTGCCCATGATGGTGCAGGCGCTGGTCATCATAATCGGGCGGAAGCGAATCATGCAGCCCTGGTAGGCCGATTCCGCCGCCGTGTAATCGCCCTTGCGTTCCATATCCAGGGCGAAATCCACCATCATGATGGCGTTTTTCTTGACGATGCCAATCAGCATAATCAGGCCGACAAAACCATAGATATCGAGCTGCATGCGGAACAGGGAAAGCGCCACCAGGCCGCCGAAGGCCGCCGCCGGCAAGCCGGTGAGAATCGTGATGGGATGAATGTAGCTCTCGTAAAGAATGCCCAGCACGATGTAAATGACTACCACCGTCATAATGAGCAGAATGCCCAGCCCGCCGAGGGATTGCTGAAAGGCCTGGGCGGTGCCCTGAAAGCTGGTGGTGATCGAGAGGGGCAGCAGCGAACTGGCCAGGTTCTGCACGTCGCTGACTGCATTGCCCAGAGCGACGCCCGGCGCCAGGTCAAACGAAATCGTCACCGAGGGAAGCTGGCCGGTGTGATTCACGGTGAGCGGGCCTACGCTGGTGGTGAATTTTGACACCGCGGCCAGCGGAACGAGTTGCCCCGAGGCAGAGCGGATGTAAAGGTCCGAAAGGACATTGGGATCGCTCTGAAATTGGTCCTGTAACTGCAAAACTACCCAGTATTCGTTGTTCGAGGTGTAAATGGGCGAAACCAGGCGCTGGCCGTACGCGCTGTAGAGAGCGTCTTCCACTTGCTGCGGCGTGACACCGAGCGCGGAGGCTTTGTCGCGATCGACCACCACATTGGCTTGCGGATTTTTGATCTGCAGATCGCTGGTCACATCGGCCAGTGCCGGCATCGCCTTCATCTTCGCTTCCATCATCTGCGAGTACTTGTAAAGCTGATCAGTGTCGGGACTGGAAAGAGTGAATTGATACAGGCTCTTGGTGGAGAGCCCGCCAATGCGGATTGCCGGCGGATTCTGCAGGAACGTCCGCATCCCGGGGACGGTATTCAGCTTCGGTTGCAATTCGTGGATCACATCATTGATCGCCATGTGATGCTCGAACAACGGCCGAATGAAATCAACCAGAGAACCAAGGATGGGTGTGCGGCTGTACTCCGCACTCAATCTGTCGTAGGCCGGGCTATCGGTCCAGGGACGATCGGAACGGTCTTTCAAATGGAGGAAAGCTCTGCCGTTGTTCAGGCCGCTGCTGTTCGAATCGCTGATGCCCGAGAAGAACTGGACGACATTGGGGTCGGCTGCCAGAATGCGATTCACCGCCTCCTGATGAGCTTTCATCGAGTCAAACGAGATGCCCTGATTGGCTTCGGTTGAGACTGCGATCTGCGAGGTATCCTCTTCCGGCAGAAAGCCCTTCGGGATCGCCCAGAACTCCCATGCAGTTCCCGCCAGAATAAGAAGGCCGGAAATCATGACCAGGACGCGATGCCGCATGGCCAGTCGCAGGCTCCAGCCGTACCAGTCGAGCGCCCCGTCAAGAACGCTCTCCAGTTTGCGATACATCCGGCCATGCCCTTCACCATGCTGGGTCCGTAAGTAGAAGCGGCAGAGCATCGGGCTTAAGGTGAGCGATACCAGCCCCGAAACCAGCACCGCCGAGATGATGACCACGGCAAACTCGTGAAGCAGGCGGCCGAAAACGCCGGGCATAAAGAAAACAGGAAGAAAGACGGCGCCCAGAGAGAGCGTCATCGAGAGAATGGTGAAGCTGATTTCCCGCGAGCCGTCGAGAGCGGCCTCCATTGCTCCCTTTCCCATCTCCATGTGGCGCACGATGTTTTCCAGCATCACGATGGCGTCGTCCACTACGAAGCCCACCGAGAGGGTCAGAGCCAGAAGCGAAAGGTTATCCACGGTGTAACCGAGCAGGTACATCGCCGCGAACGTCCCCATGATCGCCATGGGAAGCGCCAGACTCGGGATCACCGTGGCCGAGGCGTTGCGCAGGAAAAGGAAGATGACCAGAACCACCAGAAACACCGCCATCAGCAGCGTGAACTTGACGTCATCTACCGACTGGCGAATGGAGACGGAGCGGTCGTACTCCACCGAGAGGTTGATCGAAGGCGGTATTTCTGCATAGAAGTGCGGGATGAGCTTGCGAATATTGTTGACGATATCAATCGTGTTGGTGCCCGGCTGCCGCTGCACCGCCAGCATGATTCCAGGAACATTGTTGATCCAGTTGGCCACGTACAAATCCTGGATGCCGTCACTGACAGTGGCCACCTGATCCAACCGGACCGGTGCCCCATTGCGGTAGGCAACAATAAGAGGCCGGTACACGGCGGCGTCCGAAAGCTGCCCATTGGACTCGATGTTGTACGACTTGCTGGCCCCATTCAGAGTTCCCATGGGCAGATTCACGTTGGCGTTTTGAATCGCCTGCGCCACTTCGTCAATGCCGATCTGGCGGCTGGCCAGAGCCTCGGGATTGAGTTGCACCCGTACCGCATATTTCGCGGATCCGTTGACCGAGACCTCAGCCACCCCTGGCACCATGGATATCTGCTCAGCGATCAGGTTCTCGGCATATTTATCCACTTCATAAAGCGGCAGCGTGGGCGAGGTCACCGCCAGGAGGAAGATTGCCTGGTCGGCGGGATTTACCTTCCGGAAAGTCGGCGGCGAAGGCAGGTTGGGCGGCAGCTGATTGGCCGCGGCTGAAATGGCGGTTTGCACATCCAGCGCGGCCGAATCAATATTGCGGCTCAGGTTGAACTGCAGCGTGATCTCAGTGTTGCCCAGCGAACTGGTGGAAGTCATCGAGTCCAGTCCGGCGATGGTAGTGAACTGTTTTTCCAGGGGCGTGGCCACCGACGATGCCATCGTCTCCGGGCTGGCGCCAGGCAACCCGGCCGAGACCTGAATCGTGGGAAAATCCACGTTGGGCAGATCGCTGACTGCGAGGTCGCGGTAGCCGAGAATGCCAAACAGAAGAATGGCCAGCATCACCAGGCTGGTCATTACGGGACGGCGAATGAATGGTTCGCAAATGTTCATGAAAGCTTGCAGACGATCAGAGTTGTTTGGCGAGGTAGATCTTGGAGCCAGGAACCAGACGCACCTGACCATCCGTGACTACCGTGTCTCCGGCGGAAAGCCCCTGCAAAATCTCGGTCTTATCACTGACCGTCTGCCCCACCTTCACCTGCCGAACGTCCACCGTCATATCCGGCTTGGCGACGAAGACATAATCGCCCTGTTGCCCGGCCTGCACCGCCGACGCTGGCACAACCAGCACATTCTGCTGCTCGCCCAGGCGAAGCAGCACGTTGGAGAACTGGCCGGGCCAAAGGCGTTCGTCCTGGTTGGCAAATGAAGCCGTCAGTGCGATCGTCCCAGTGCTGGGATCTACCGTGTTGTTGACGAAGGTCAGAGTTCCTCTTTCCGCAACCGAATCCCCGCTCGGCGTCGCCTGCACCGGCAACTGCGACCGTACCATCAGTCTTTTGACGGACTCCAGATATTGCTGCGGAACAGAAAAGTTAATGTAGATGGGCGAAACCTGATTGATCACGACCAGCACGGGGAGATCGTTGGCCTTCACGGCGGCCCCTGGATAGACCAGCTGGGCGCCTGTCACTCCGCTGATGGGGGCGTAAATGGAACAATAGGAAAGCTGAATCTGGGCGGTCTGAACCGCCGCCTCATCCACATTGACCGTCGCTCCGGCGGCGGTCGAAGTCGCCAGGTATTGGTCATATTGTTCTTTGGGAACAATGCCTTGCTTATAAAGTTCGTCATAGCGTTGCAGTTGGACCTGATCGAGTTGGGCCTGGGCTTTATCGCGCGCCAGCGCCGCTTGCGCCTCAGCGAGAGCGGCGAGAAACGGGCTTTTGTCAAGGATGATCAGCAAGTCGCCCTTGTGGACAAATTGCCCCTGGCGATAATGCACCTCCTGAACAATGCCGGCCACTTGCGATTCCACCGAGACCGTCTTGAAGGCCTGGCCGGTGCCAATCGCATGTAACTCCACTGGGATCGTGCTGCGCTCAACTTTGGCCACCATGACCGGTATGGCAGAGGTTTCTTTCGGCCTCTGAATCGCTCCGCTGCCCTGGGATGCCTGGGCGGAGGCGGAGGTTTTGTCTGAACAGCCAGCAAGGCTCAGCACTGCCGCGATCAAAGGAATGGCGACCAACCTCAGGACCCTTGTCAAGCTTCGCTCCTGGTCCTTCCTGCGTGGGGAAGGAAAATGGCAATCCCGCAGAAGGAACCGAACCTCCACTGTAGAGTCTACATGGAGTCAGTCGGTTGCCGAACAGCCCAACGCCACCTAAATTCGCTATTCCATGATGGTTTGAGAGGCGGGGCTTGAGCGAGAGTTGCGATGGGAGTGCGCCTCGCAGGAGTTTCTGAATGTACTCGCAGGAGTTTCTGAGTGTATAAGATGTGGCCGTCTTCGGTAGTCAGCCCGCTCCGGCAGCCGCCTTGCGGTTGAGGACATCGCGGATGCAGCGGCCAAGCGCGGTCAGCCGAAAGGGCTTTTGAAGAAACATGTGGGCAGGATCAAGCTTTTCCCGGCCGGAGAAGAGATCGCTCGAGTAGCCCGACATGAACACAACCCGTATTTCGGGCCAACTGAACTGGATTTGTTGAGCGAGTTCACTGCCCTTCATGCCCGGCATCACCAGGTCAGTAAGCAGCAGATGGATAGGCCCTGAATGTCGCTCGGCCAACTGCAGAGCCTCGCTTCCATTCGCCGCAACCAGCACGGTATAGCCGTTTTCCCGGAGATAGGTCGCGGCGGACTCGCGGACGTTTGGCTCGTCTTCGGCCAGCAGGATGGTCTCGCTTCCACCATAGAAGGCCGCAGCCTCGTCGGTATTCTCAGAAGCAACGGCTTCTGCCTGCACCCGAGGCAGATAGATTCTGAAAGTGGAGCCGGCGCCAGGCTCGCTTTGCACGCTGATGTCTCCCCCGCTCTGTTGCACAATGCCGAAGACGGTGGCCAGGCCCAACCCGGTTCCCTTACCCTGCTCCTTGGTGGTGAAGAACGGTTCGAAGATATGCGCCTGAGTGGCAGCATCCATACCGATACCGCTATCGCGGACTGCAAGCACCACACACTCCTGAGTTGCAATCCGCAAACCATTTTGTTGCAGTCCGGCCCGCTCGCTAGACGTTTCGATCAGAAGGTGGCCGCCCTCGGGCATGGCGTCACGCGCATTGATCACCAGGTTCATGACTACTTGCTCCATCTGGCTGGGGTCAATCTTCACCGCGCCGAGCCCGGCGCCAGGAACGAACTTGAGCTCGATATTCGCTGGTATCAGGCGGCGGAGCATGCCGAGCTGGTCCTGTATCAGGGAATTCAGATCCACCACTTTAGGCAGAAAAACCTGCTTGCGGCTGAACGCCAGCAACGAACGCGTGAGCGCAGAGCCCCGGTCCGATGCTTTCAGGATTTCCTCCACATAGCTGGCTGCGGCGGAATCGCCAGCGATCTTTCTGCCAATGAGCTCGGCAAAACTGCTCACCGCCATCAGAATGTTGTTGAAGTCGTGAGCCACGCCGCCCGCCAGCCTGCCCACGGCTTCGACCTTTTGCACCTGGCGCAGCAGTTGTTCCAACTGGCGTTCCTGAGTGATATCCTGCACCGTGCCTTCGTAGTACAGGATGTTCCCCTGAGCGTCTCGGATGACGCGGGCATTTTCGGAAACCAGAATGATCTTGCCGTCCTTGCGATAGACCTGGTATTCAAAGTTCTGCACCAGCCCCTGATCCTCGAGAAGCCTGACAAATTCTGTGCGCTGTGCGGGATCCACGTATTCCTGGTTGGCAATATCCTGCCGCGTCCGCATCAGGTCTTCGGCGGAATCGAACCCGAGCATGCGGGCGAGCGCCGGGTTGGCCGAGAGATAACGCCCGTCGGGAGTGACCTGGTAGATGCCTTCCAGGGAGTTCACAAAAATGCTGCGATATTTTTCCTCTGCAGCCCGAAGCGCTTCTTCAATGCGTTTCTGTCCCGTAATATCGGTCAGGAACTTGATGATGCCTTTGACATTCCCGCCTTCGTCCCAAAGGGGTGCCGCAGAAAGGCTGACCGGTACCAGAGAACCGTCTCGCTTGCGGCGGTGCAGCTCGACCCCTCGCACGGTTTCGCCTGCGAGCAGCCTCTTGTAGAGTAGGGAGGTAATGTCTGCTTCGTCGTCGGGGATGACAGGGTTCGGCCTGCCTACCAGCTCCTGCTCGCTCCATCCGAAGACCTGCTCGGCTGCGGGATTCCACAAAGTCACCCGGCCAGCCGTATCCACCCCGATGATCGGGACAGGAGAAGCATAGACGCTGGTTTCGGTGGCGCGGCGCAGGGCCTCCTCGGCAGCCTTTCGCGCCGTAATATCGCGGGCGATGGCCGAGGCGCCGATCACCTCGCCGTGCCCATCCAGGATCGGCGAGACGGTCAGGGAAACGTGCAGAAGCCTGCCGCCCTTGGCCATTCTTACGGTTTCGATATTACGGCTCTGCTGGCCTTCGCGGACTCTTTCGCTAATCTTGGCCAGTTCTTCCTCCAGGCCCGGGGGCGTGAGGATGGAAACATTTTTTTCCAGCACTTCTTCCGCCGTGTAGCCGTAGGTGAGTTCCGCGCCCTTGTTCCAACTGCGGAGCCGGCCCTCGGCATCGCTTCCGTAAATGGCGTCCTGCGAAGATTCGACGATGGCTGCCAGGCGCAAGGTGGACTCCTCGGCGCGCAGCCGGGCGCTAATGTCGCGCACGTTGACGGTGAACATGGTCCGCTCCCCAGCAATGACCTTGCTGACGGTGAATTCGGCTGGGAATTCGACGCCGTCAGAGCGGATGGCGGTGCTTTCCAGACGGCTGCCGATCATTTCGCTCTTGCCGGCAGAAGGCGAGTGGAAGAACTCGCGGCGGTGAAAATCTCTGAGGGGAACAGGAAGTATGGTTTCCGCCAGGTCGGCGCCCACGACTCCGCTGCGTGAACGGCGAAAGGTTCTTTCAGCGGCGGCGTTGAACTCGATGATTCGGCCTTCGCCATCCGTGCAGATGATGCAATCGAAAGCCGAATCCAGCAAGGCTTTGCGATGAGCCTCACTCTGCCGCAGAGCCTCCCGCAAGCGGCGAATGCTGGCGAGGCCCGCGATTTTCTTGCGTTCCTTCTTCTTCAAAGGTTCTTCACCCGGATCTGTTTGAGCTCTGCCTAGCTTCCCAGCAAGTCGCGGATCATGTCATTCAGCCGATTGAGACGGAAGGGCTTTTGCAGCGGAGTAGAGGCCGGATCCGCTGGGCCCGCCAGCGGAGCGGTGTTCGAATCTCCGGACATATAGAGAACCTTGAGCTCCGGATACAGATGCTGCAGCTTTCCTGCCACCTCGCCGCCGGTCATTTCGGGCATAAGTATGTCGGTTACCAGCAGGTCGAGCGAACCATTGTGCCTTTCTATGATTTCCAGGGCTTCGGGGCCGTTCTTGGCCTGGAGTACTTTGAAGCCCTCCATCTTGAGGAATTCCGCGGCGGGTACACGCACGGCGTCATCATCATCCACGACGAGAATGGTGCGGGCAACAGTCAGAGCCCTGGAGGACGTATTGACCGCCGGTTCTTCGGGAGCGGCCTGGCCCAGGGCCGCGAAATAGAGCGTGCAGCTTCTTTCATTCTGAGAATCAGAGACTCTCAGGAGCGCGCCCGCTTGTTTGGCGAGGCTGCGCGCGGCGGCGACAGAAGCAGCTGCGGGATCTTTTCCCTCCTTGCTCGACGCCTGGCCCTCTTTTGTACGCTGGCCGCTGACGCAAATCAGCACGTACCATCCGGGAGCCGCGGCTTCGTCTGCCTCAAAAAATGAGCGGTCGAGCTGCCGCAAGTTCGTGGAAAGCGTCAGCTTCCCGCCACCGCTCAGATAGTTCCTTATTTCCATGGCCAGGCCAAGAATCAGGCTCTCGATCTCGACATGATCGGCTTCCACCGCTTTGGTCGCCTGGCCGAGGTCAAGGACGATCTCTACGCCCTCGCCGCAGAGTTGCTGCAGCAGTCCGCTCATTCCGGTTGCCAAGCTGTTGAGTGATAAAGGCTGCCGCGAGGGTTCGCGCCGGCGGCTCAAGGTGATCAGTTTTTGCACCAGGGAAGTCGCCTGGCCGACATTACTGAGAACCTGCTCCAGGTTGCGTTTTTGCTGCGGTGTGGCCCTTTTCAGCTCCACTTCGGCATAGCTGGAGACGGCCATCATGATGTTGTTGAAACGATGGGCAATTGCGCCTGCCAAGCCGCCGAGCAGCTCTGCCCGGTAGGCGAGCAACACTCCCTGAAGGCTTTTTTGTTCGGAGGGATCCTTGGCCAGGCCGGTGGCTGCGCTTCCCATTCGGGTACTCCTATGCGGAACGGTGGTGCTTCAGGTTACTTTCGCCGCCACCTGTCCTCAAGTTACGCGAGTAATTACTTACCCCGGAACTGCCCGCCATCTCCCTTGTTCAGTTTCTATAAAGCTTGACCTGTGGTTGGACGCTTCCACACTTGTCCGCCGCGCGCCCCCTTCACTTCTCAATAACTTCGTCCGTTCATGGGTTGGCAGGCGGCGTGCTCAATTCCGGGCATGGCAGAAAGAATTCTTATTGTGGATGACGACGAGCAGTTAGCGCGCGGCTATTACGAGTACTTAACCGCAATGGGCTATCACGTGGATTGCGCCAGAGAGCTGGAAGAAGCCGAAACTCTGCTGGCCTTCTTTCCCTACGCGGTGGTGGTCACAGACCTGCGGCTGAGCAAGCTTGGGTTCGGCGGCCTTGACCTGGTGAAGCACATTCGCGAGCTTTCCCTGCCCACGCACATTATTGTGCTTACGGGCTACGGCTGGCCGGAGATTAAGTCCGAGGCCCTGACCCAGCACGTGGACGCCTTCCTGCAGAAGCCGCTGCGGCTGGAAGAGATGACGGAAAGAATCAAAGTCCTCATCGGGGCCGAAGCATGAATTCCAGGTTGTTGGATGCAATTCTAGATCCGGCCCGGCTGTCCATTTGCTTTCAGCCTATCTTCCGGATCAGCGATCAGCGGAATGTGGTGCGCAGCCTGGAAGCCCTGGTGCGCGGTCCGCGGCACACAAATTTCGAGCGGGCCGACGTCCTGTTTGACTACGTGCGCAGAAAAAAGGCGGAGCATGCCATGGACCGCACCTGCCTTTCCGTCGCCTTCAAGGAGGCGATGGAGTTGCCCGCGCACCTGAGCTTGAACGTCAACGTTCATGCTACGACTTTGGCGCAGAAGGCGGGTTTTGCCAACTTCCTGCTCAACCTGGCCAGCAGGCATTCCCTGGCCCCCAACCGCATTGTGGTAGAAATCGTGGAGCACGCTCCCGCCTGTCATGTGCCCAGCCTGAACGCCAGCCTGGCCGTTCTGCGCGAGGCGGGCATCCGCATCGCCCTGGATGACGTGGGCCTGGGACAGTCCAACTACCGCATGATGGTGGATTGCCACCCCGAGTACTTCAAGCTGGACTCCTACTTTGTGCGCGGCTTGAAAAATGATTCACGACGCCTGGCGGTGGTGGAATCCGTGGCTACGCTGGCGACTTCTATAGGCAGTGCAGTGGTGGCGGAAGGAGTGGAGTCGAAGGAAGACATTGCGCTGCTCGCCCGCATGGGAGTCGAGTTCGTCCAGGCGAATCTGCTGTGCGCAGCCCTCCCCATTTCGCGGCTGCGGGAGGCGGGTTATCTTGCCCCGGCTAAGGCGCCGGCCGAAGCCGATGCCGGCTCGTCCGCTTCATGGAAGGAAGCCCGGAAGGTCCGGGCCGCTGTGGCCAAGTAAAACCGGCACCGAAGTTACTCTTTTCGCTCGTAGCTGATGCCGAAGGCCTTCATCTTGTTGTACAGAGAGGCCCGGCTCACGCCCAGGCGCACAGCGGTGCGGGCCACATTGCCGCGTTCGGCGGTTAAAACCCGCCGAATGTGCAACTGATGAAGCTCCTGTAGCGTCATCAGCGATTCATCTCCACCGGCGGGCAGGCTGTCTTCGAACTCCAGGTGCAAGTCGTGCGGGCGAACCGAGTCGCCGGTTGCCAGAAGAACTGCGCGCTCAATCACGTTCTTCAACTCCCGGATATTGCCTGGCCAGGTGTAGCGATCAATTTTCTCGAGCGCCTGGGGAGATAAAGTCAGATGCAGCCGGCCCAGGTCAATGGCCGCGCGCTGGAAGAAATGCTCGGCCAGCGGGCGGATGTCTTCTTTTCTTTCGCGGAGCGGCGGCACCTGAATGACCACCGTACTCACGCGGAAATAAAGATCGCTGCGAAACTTCTTATCCCGCACCTGCTGGCCGAGGTTCTGATGGCTGGCGGCGACCAGGCGCACATCGAGCTGCCGCTCGTGCACATCGCCCAATCTACGGAACCGTTTTTCCTCGAGAACCTTCAGGAGTTTGGGTTGTACCTGAAGGTCCATGTCGCCAATTTCATCAAGAAACACCGTTCCCCGGTTGGCCACTTCCATTAGGCCGGCCTTGCGGTTTACCGCGCCGGTAAAGGCGCCTACTTCGTGGCCAAAAAGCTCGGTCTCGAGCAGCTCCCGCCCCAGCCCGGCACAATTCAGGTCCACAAATGCCTCCGCCGCGCGAGGCCCGTGGTTATGGATCCAGCGCGCCAAGACGCCTTTGCCAACACCCGTCTCGCCGGTGATCAGTACCGGCGAGTGGCTTCTGCAGACCCGCTCCGCCTGCTCAGCAACGCTGCGAATGGCGGCACTGCCGCCCATGAACGGGTCTACGCTCTCCCGCTTCTCGCGCGATTTGCCGGGTAATTGATTCTGATGGCTTCGGTGGTTTTGCAGGGCGCGCTCCAGCACCGTGGCAATGGCGGCCATTTGCACGGGCTTGGTGAGAAATTGCTCGGCGCCCTCTTTGATGGCCCGCACCGCCAGCTGGATGGTTCCGTTGCCGGTGAGGAGAATGAGCGGCACGGAGGGGTGAGAATGCCTGAGCTGAGGTAGCAGATCCAGGGCGGTTCCGTCGGGCAGCGAATAATCCAGAATGGCAGCATCGGGTTTGCCGCCCTTGAAGGCTTCCTTAACGCTTTCGCACGTGGCCGCCTCTCTGACCTCATACTCGAGCGACCTCAAGTAGCCGCTCAGGGCCGTGCGCACCGCGCCATCATCTTCCCCGACGACGATTTTTCCCTTCAGCATAGTTCAAGAGCTCCCTGCAAAAGTTCGAATTCTGTACAGCCAGAGGAGGCCGGCGAGGATTCCGGCCCCAGCCTCCTGACGCACACGCAGTTTGACGGGGGGAGGGAAGGGGAAGGCTAACGGGCAGAAATCGGCGCCTCAAACCAGGGCATCGGGAACGGTGACCACTACGCTTTTGCGCTTTCCGATGCCAAAGACCAATTGCAGATGCCGCGGACTATCCACCCGGAAATCGAACTCGCCAACCTGGTTGGTGGTCTGGTGTGACACCGCGCCGCCGTCGTAGAGAAGGCTCACGGGGATGTCTCGCATGATGTGACTCGGCCGCCTGGAATCCAGCAACTGGCCGGTGACTTCAGCTGCGACCATGCCGGGCCGGGGCTGGATGTGGAGATCAATGCAGACCGGCCCTGAGCGGTAGAGCAACTGTCTCACAGAAGCGGCGCTGCTGCGCGTCGCCACGCCTGAGGACATCCGTGCACTGTCGAAGACAAGCTGGGCTGGTTGGTCTCCGCATTTGTCGGACGAGGCGCCTGGCGCGGCATTCGGCCCGGACGAAGATACTTCCGTACAATCCATTTCCTTTAGAAGAGACTTCATCACCCGGCTTCCTTTCCAGCAGACAATCTTCCGTTCGATGAATAAGGGCGCGGAGCGCACAAGAAAATATAGGGGAGGAGGATTTTTTTGTGAAGCTGCGAACCGGCGTTGGGCACGTCCTGTCTGCTTTCCATAATCGAGCACCACGTTACGGACACCTGCCCGGCGCGCAAAAGGGCAAGTCGTTGGAAAAAATCGCCGGCGCGGCGGGTTAGCCGTGGCTCCCCGATTGCTTTACTCCGGGCATGTTCCGTTTGATCTCGACTCCCGATAAGAGAGCATTCCAAGTTTCTCCTGGGTGCAACCTCGCACCCTCCCCGAAGCACGACCCCAGCTCGGCGCAAGAGGCGAATGAAGGATGGAAGTTGCGGCATCGCTTCGACCCGCGACGGGTTGGGTTTGGGATCGTCGGCCCGAAGCCTGGGGAGCTTTGGGCCGCGGCCCCTTTGGAACCGGCATCCACCAAAGAGGGGGCCTGATGAAGAGCTGGAGTTGGGCGAACAACAAGGAGAATTCCCCGTTGAGTATGGTTCCTCTGGCCCAGGCAAACTTGTGCCTGGACTGCGAGATGATCACGGCCGCCCGCGGGCTGTGCCGTGCGTGCGGCTCGACGGCGCTGATGAGCGTCTCCCGCGCCCTGAGCCGGCCAGGGGTGGGCAGCACCGGGGGAGCGGGGCGCGCCACTGCCAAGCTCGTCAGCGGGCAGAGCCAGAGGCCGCACATGATCTTTTCCCGCCCCGTGCGCAAGACAACTGAGGCCACCGGGACGGAGTGCTCCTATGGAGGTTGAGGACGAGATGTCCGCCCGTCTGAGCCCTGCACAAGTCTTCCGCGGCCCGAACCAGGAAATGGCCTCGGGGCCGGAACTCTCGGGTCGGACCCAGAGGCCTTTGCGGTTACTCCTTGTGGAGCGTGACCGGCCCAGCCTTGACCTCATGGTAGAGGTCTTCTCTTGCCTTCCGGTGCGGGTCATACCGGTGCATGACAGCCGCCAAGCTGCCCTCTTGATTAACAGCCGAAGGTTTGATGGCATCATTCTGAATGTCGCCATGCCGCCGGTGTGCGGCTTGGAACTTACGGAAAAGGTTCGGGCCTCCCTCTGGAACCGCTCCACGCCAATCATCGTGATGACTGAAGGCGAGAGTGGCCACGCCATGCAGCGGGCCTTTCATCAGGGTGCGTGCTTCTATGTTCACAAGCCGCTGGACCCGCTGAGGCTGATGGCGCTGTGGCGGACCATGCGCGGATCTCTGCTCGAAAACCGCCGCCGCTACATTCGGGTTCCGCTTCAAACCGAGGTCGTTTGCAAGACCGGCCACCGGACGGTACGCGCGCTCAGCTGCAACCTCAGCCTGGGCGGCATTCAGATAGATGCTGAAGACCTGGAGCAAGGCGAGCCGGTGCAACTTTCCTTCTGCCTTCCAATCTCTAACGTGACCGTCGAAGCATGCGGCATGGTGGTGTGGGCAAAGGAGCATCGAAGAGGAATTCAGTTCACGGAGATTGGCTCTGAAAACGAGGCCGCGATTCACGAATTCATTGTTCGGGTGGAGCAGCGTGCCTAGCCATCGGAAGCCCGCCGCCATGCAGATTGCCTTGACCGCGGAAGACTGCAGCTTGGCCTGCGAACTGCTTCCTGGCCGCAGGCTGTTTCGAGCCTGGGCCGCGCGCAGAATCGTTCGCCTTGCCTGGCTCTCCGTAGAAGCTCAGGGTGGTCAGGTCAATTCTGGTTGCGGCTCGGACGAATCTCTCACGCGCGCCGCTGCCACCTACGCGCTCATTGGCACGCCCGAACCATCCCCTCCGGGGCTTGATAAATATCTGTAGGAGCCCCCGCTGAGAACCGGGAACTGAAATCTCGGAAGTGAGCTACTCAGGTCGGGCGCCCTCCCCTGTTACCTCGGTAATTTAGTTCTCGGCGGCTGAATACCTGAAAATGCGGCTGAGGGCTCCGATGTGGAAGTCTCTTTACAGTCTGCCTGGCCGCCGCCTTCGGCCTTAAGCTCTTCCGAACTGCTCGCCGTCTCAAATCTTGCCGTAACTTATAAGGCCGGATCGAGTCGCAAGGTTCCTGCTCTCTGCGGCATCAATCTGCGCCTGGGAGCAGGAGAGATGGTTGGCGTTCTTGGCGAATCGGGCTCGGGAAAGAGCACCCTGGCTGCGGCTTTGCTGAGGCTGTTGCCGCACGGAACGGAGATTTCCGGAAGCATTTTTTGGAAAAACCAGGACCTGCTTTCTTTGCCCTGCGCCGAATTGGGCTCGATTCGCGGAGCAAGAATCGCGTTGATCCATCAGGATCCCGGTCTTGCGCTGAGCCCCGTAATGCGAGTTGGCCAGCAGATTGCCGAGGTCCTTCGGGCCCATTGCAAGCTGGGGCGGGCGGAGCGGCGCGAGCGCGTCATTGGCATGCTGCAGGCGGTTGACCTGCGCAATCCTGAGCGGGTCTATCGCGCCTATCCCCATGAACTCAGCGGTGGCGAACTGCATCGCGTGGTCATCGCCCAGGCCCTGGTTTGCCGACCCGAGCTGCTCATCGCTGACGAGTGCACGCGCGCCCTTGATGTCGCCACACAGATTGAGATCCTCCGGATGCTTCGAGAATTCAACCAGACCACGGGTATGGCGATCTTGTTTATCACCCATAACCCCGTGGAGCTGGCTGGTCTCGCCGATCGAGTTGTGGTCATTTACGGCGGCCGCATCGTCGAAGAGGGAGCCTTGGCGCAGGTGTTTAGCCGCCCCCTTCATCCCTACAGCCAGGGTTTGTTAAGCCTGATGCCGCGCTCTTTTCGAGCAGCGGGCCCAGACCGCTCATCGCTGGCGCTCATTCCCGACCTCACGGCAAACTCCGGCGGCCGGGGCTGCGTGTTTGAGCCTCGGTGCTCACAGCGCAGTGCCATCTGCGCGCATGAGCAGCCGGCAGAAGTCGCAGCCGAACCGGGGCGCAAAGTGAGTTGCTTCCAGTATGGTAACTAGTGCCGCCAAACTCGCGCCCAAGCCGGCACTGGTTAAGGTTCGAGCGCTGAGCAAGCGCTACGAACAGAGATCGCGCCTCTCACGCAAGCGATTCACCGTAGATGCAATTAGAAACGTTGATTTCGAGCTTGCCCCCGGTTGCGTCACCGGCCTGGTAGGCGAGTCGGGTTCAGGAAAATCGACTCTTGCCGCATGCCTCTCCCTTCTCGAGCGCCCCGATAGCGGTGAAATCTGGTTGGAAGGAAAGAACGTCACCAAGTCCACGGCGGCTGAATTGAGGCAGTTCCGCCCTCGGCTGCAACTGGTATTTCAGGATTCGGCCGGAGCATTGAACTTTCGGCTTACTGCGGCCCAGATCATCGAAGAGCCGCTGGCAATCAGACACCTGGGTTCACGCCATGCGCGCAGGCGGCGGGCGCTTGACCTGATGACCGAGGTCGGTCTGCCGGCAGATTGGTCCGAGCGCGCTCCACTGCAACTCAGCGGAGGCCAGCGCCAGCGCCTGGCAATTGCACGAGCGCTCGCCTGTCAGCCGAGCCTGTTGATCCTCGATGAGTCGTTGTCGGGCCTCGATCTGATTACGCAGGCCCACATTCTCAAGTTGCTCGCAGAACTTCAGGCCGCCCACTCGCTCACTTACCTTCTGATTTCGCACGATCTAAGCCTGGTGGCTCGCATCGCCCACTACATCGCAATCATGCATCGGGGGCAGGTTGTGGAGTACGGCAGCAAGGAACAAGTTCTCGCTGTCCCGTCTCACGAGCACACGCAGCAGTTGATCTCCTCTGCGCACGCGCTTGAATCCGGGCTTGCCCGTCTCCAGGAGCCCCTGCCATGAGATTTCTTGCGCGCCGTTTGTTGCACGCGCTGTTTCTACTGGCCGGGGTTTCGATCTTGTGCTTCGCCTTTACCAGCCTGGCCCCCGGGACGTATTTTGACGAACTGAAGTTGAACCCGCAAGTTTCCCGCGAGACGATCGCAGCCCTGCAGTCGCAATACGGCCTCGATAAAGTGTTTCCCGTGCGTTACCTCGACTGGATTAAAGCCGCTTTAGGAGGAAACTGGGGATATTCCCTCGCCTATAACTCGCCGATTCGACCTTTGCTTCTGGTTCGAGCCTGGAACACGCTTTTGCTGACCGCAACTGCGACCCTGCTCGCCTGGATGATCGCCATTCCCCTGGGTATCTGGATGGCCTTGCGGGCAGGCGGCTGGCGCGACCGGTTGTGCACGGGAGCTACCTCAGTGCTGCTGGCAGTTCCCGAGCTGGTCGTGGCTCTGCTGTTCCTCGAGCTGGCGGTTCGGACAAACGTCTTGCCCGCGGGCGGAATGGCATCTCTCAATCCTGAACATGCGGGCCTTCTGCCGGGGCTCCGCGACCTTGCTTGGCATCTTGTGATTCCCGTGGTTGCGCTTACTCTGGCGACTCTGCCGATTCTCCTGCGCCATGTGCGTTCGAGCATGCGCGAGGTCCTGGGAGCGCCCTTCATTCAGGCCGCGCGCGGACACGGTGTCGGCCCCTTCAGGCTTTTGTTCCGCTATGTTTTGCCTGCTGGAGCAAATCCTCTGATTTCGCTGTTCGGGCTCTCTCTCGGCGGCCTCCTGAGCGCTTCCCTGCTGGTCGAGGTCGTCGTCGGCTGGCCGGGCCTGGGTCCTTTCTTGCTCGATGCCGCCATGTCCAGGGATTTGTACGTCGTGATTGACGTGGTCATGGCTTCTACGTTGTTCATGGTGATGGGGAATCTTGTGGCCGACGTGTTGCTGTTGGCAGTGGACCCGAGAATTCGGGCTGATTGAGACATGAAAAGCACTTGCAGAATCTGGACCGCCGCTGTTTTTCTCGTGCTGCTGCACGGCGCGGTCTTTTTCTGTGGCTTTGTCGCACCCTATGACACGGCCTCGCAGAATCGCGATTTCCCCTACGCCCCGCCGACCAGCCTCCACTTTGTGGATGCTGAAGGGCACTTTCATCTCCGTCCCTTCGTGTACGAAAGCGAACCTGCCCCAGCAGGGGTGTATGAGTATCAGGAAGTTCGCGGCCAGGCTTATCCGCTTGAGTTCTTTGTCAGAAGTGCGCCATACAAGATCGCAGGCTTGATTTCTTCCAACACTCATTTGTTCGGAGTAACTGCTCCCGCGCATATCTTTTTGGCGGGAACCGATAATTACGGCCGGGACGAGTTTTCCCGCATTCTGGCCGGCGGAAGGATCTCGCTGGCAGCCGGACTCGCGGCTACCGGCGTTTCGCTTTTCATTGCCGCATTTCTGGGAATCGTTTCAGGTTTTTATGGGCGCTGGTGGGATGAATCGATCATGCGCGCGGCGGAATTGTTTCTGGTCCTTCCCTGGTTCTATCTTCTGCTTGCTGTGCGCACTTTTCTGCCTCTTCATCTTGATCCGTTGAGTGCATTCTTCCTTCTGGTCGGAGTGATCGGGACGATCGGATGGGCCAAGCCCGCAAGACTGATACGGGGCATCGTGCTGGGCGCAAGAAATCGCAGATTCGTACTCGCGAGCCGGGGCTTCGGAGCCTCCGATCCTTACATTCTGCGCCGGCACATTCTCCCCGAAACCTTCGGCGTCTTGCTGACCCAAGCTGCTCTACTGGTGCCGCAGTATGTGATTGCGGAGGTAACCCTCTCTTTCTTTGGGTTGGGGCTCAGTGAGCCGTTGCCCAGCTGGGGCAATCAGCTGGCGAACCTGCAACAATACAACGTCCTGGTGTCATACTGGTGGATGTTCGCTCCCGCCGCAGTTCTGGTCATTTTCTGCCTTAGTTACTTTAGCTTCGCCAACGCGCTGCAAAGAAAGCTCGAATCCGCGCCAATCTGACAATATTGACCTGTGGACAGGTCATGCGCAGCCTGAAGCAGGTCATACTTCTGCTGGTCGCGTGCGCGCTTTGCCTCCGCGCCGCCTCCATTCCTCTGCCGCCGAAATCGGGGGAAGAGCTTCAAATTACCGGCGGCGAGATTGGGCAATATGGCGGCCGGCTGGTGGTCGGAGAGCGCAGCGAACCCAAGACCTTCAATCCCGTGATCGCGGCTGACAGCCCCTCGCGCGATGTGACCGGCACTATGATGGCCGATCTCATCCACATCAATCGCGCCTCCCAGCAGACTGAACCGGCGCTGGCAAAATCCTGGAAAGTATCGCGCGACGGCAAGACTTTCACCCTCAAGCTTCGTCGCGGCATACGCTTCTCCGACGGCCAGCCCTTCGATGCTGATGACGTGGTGTTTTCTTTCCAGGTCTATCTCGATCAGAACCTCCATTCTCCGCAACGCGATCTGCTGATTGTCGCCGGCAAGCCCATTGCCGTGCAGAAGCTGGATGCCTACACCGTCCGCTTCACCCTGGCACAGCCTTATGCCGCCGCGGAGCGCATTTTTGACAGCCTGGCCATGCTGCCGCGGCATCGTCTCGAGACCGCTTACCGGGAAGGAAAGCTCGCCCAGGCCTGGACGCTGAATACTCCGCCGCAGCAAATCGCCGGGCTTGGCCCTTATTGCCTGAAGCAGTACGTGCCCGGCCAGCAGATCGTTCTGCAAAGAAATCCCTACTACTGGAAAGCTGACCGCAACAAGAACCGCCTTCCCTATATTGACGAGTTGGTATTTCTCTTCGTGGGAAGTGAGGATTCGCAGGTCATCCGCTTTCAGGCCGGCGATACTGACTTGCTTAGCCGCATCGGCGCGGAAAACTTTGCTTTGCTTTCCAGAAACGCTCCCAGCCGCGGATACGAGCTCTCCGATCTGGGTCCAAGTCTCGAATTTAATTTTCTTCTGTTCAACCAGAACAACCTCAGCGGAAAAAAGCTCGATGGCATCGCCAAAGAGCAAGCCTGGTTCTCCGATCTCCGCTTCCGGCAGGCAGTTTCTGATGTCATAGACCGGCAGGCAATCGTCAGACTCGTCTATGCCGGCAAAGGCACGCCTTTGTGGGGAAATGTAAGTCCCTCGGACAAGCTATGGATGGACCCGTCTTTGCCTCGGCCAGCGCGCTCCCCGGAAAATGCCCGCATGCTGCTGAAATCTGCCGGCTTCACCTGGCGCAATGACGGCCAGCTGCTGGATTCCCGGGGCCAGAGGGTGGAGTTCTCCATCCTCACCAGCTCTTCCAATGCGCAGCGCACGGCGATGGCAAATATTGTTCAGCAGGATTTGAGCAGCCTGGGTATGGACGTGCACGTCATCCCGCTCGAGTTTCGGGCGCTGCTGAACCGGGTTTTTGAGGCCTATGACTACGAAGCCGTGGTCCTGGGATTAGGCGGGGGAGATGCCGATCCCAACTCTGAGATGAACGTCTGGCTTTCGAGTGGCAGCACCCATCTCTGGCATTTGGGGGAATCCAAACCGGCAACAGACTGGGAAGCGGAACTCGACCGCCTCATGGAAAGACAGATGGTCACGCTCAACTACAATAAGCGGAAAGCGCTCTACGATCAGGCACAGGCCATTATCGCCGCGAAGCTGCCGGTTATTTTTCTCGCTACCCCCAATGTTCTGGTAGGAGCGAAAAGAGACTTGGCGAATTTCAAACCTGCCGTGCTGGAGCCGAGCACGCTGTGGAATGTTGAGCAGTTGTATTTCCGGGCGAAAGGCGGATCCGGACTTGGCGCAAACCCGTGAGGCGGCAACAGGCCGCGAACAATCCTGGCCGGTCGAACGCCTGGTTCGCGAGTGCCGCGAAGGGAACCAAGCCGCCTGGTCTGCTCTGATCGACAAATACAAGAACCTGATCTTCTCGGTGCCCATCAAATTTGGCCTTTCCCGCGAAGATGCCGCTGACATTTTCCAAGCAGTATGCCTGGATCTGCTCACCAGCCTGGCGCGCTTGCGGGAGCCGGCTGCCCTTCCCAAATGGCTCATGCAGACCAGCTACCACAAGTGTCTGCGCTGGAAGAAGCAGCGCCTCGATACCGTGGAAGATGTCGAGGAAGTCGCCACAGAAGAATCTCTCCCCGCCGAATTGCCCGAGGAATTTCTTTACCAGCTTCAGCGGAAGCAACTGCTGCGCGATTCGCTGGCGGCTTTATCGGCGCGTTGCCGGCGGATGATTCAGATGCTGTTCTTTGAAGACCCTCCCCGCCCGTACAACGAAGTTGCGCGGGAATTGCGTCTGGCGACGGGCTCAATCGGCTTTATCCGTGGACGCTGCCTCAAGCGTCTGCGGGAGCAGCTTGTGAAGGGTGGCCTCACGTGACTCCATCTGCGGCCGCGCGGCGTCAACCGGCTTCGTCGCGTCCACAAGAGCTGCTGCAGGAACTTACCGCTTTTCGGGATGAAGCCACCCGCCGCACTTTTGTCGCCCGCAATCCCGCCCTGCGACGGACCGCCTTCGTTGTGAAACTGGCAGATCAGGCCAGAGAGCAGATAAGGGTAGATGTAGAGCAAGCCGCGCGCCTGGCCGATGCTTCGCTGGCGATCGCCGAGCAACTCGGCGATGAGGAATCCAAGGCCTGGGCCTTGCGGGCACTGGCCAATGTTTCATTCGCCAAAGGAGACAATACCGCAGCAGTTGAATTCCACCAGCGAGCTGCGCATCTCTTCCAGCAGGCCGGCAATACGCATGAACTGGCCCGGGGTCTGAGCGGTTCGATCCAGCCGTTGCTTCTTCTTGGCAAATACGAAGAGGCGTTTTCGGCAGCCAAGCGCGCCCGCAAAGTGTTCATCCGGGAAAAAGATACGCTCCGCCTCGCCCGCCTTGAGATCAACGTCGGAAATATTTACTTCCGCCAGGACCGCTTTTCCGAGGCCCTTGCCTGTTACCAGCGGGCACGCCGCAATCTTTCCAAGAAACAGGATAGCGAGGCAGTTGCCGCGGTTCTGAGTAACATCGCGACCTGCCAGATCAGCCTGAACAACTTCGCCGAGTCTTTGCGCACTTATCAGGCGGCCCGGCGCTTCTGTGCCGGGCATGGTATGCCCCTGCTCGCCGCCCAGGCCGACTACAACATCGCCTACCTCTACTACCATCGCGGTCAGTACGGGCGGGCCATTGAGCTCCTGCAGCAGGCCCGCCGCAAAGCCCAGAAAATCGGAGACCAGTATCACCATTCGCTTTGCAATCTCGATCTGGCAGAGCTTTATGTGGAGTTGAATCTCAGTTCGCAGGCCGCTGATCTGGCGCAGCAGGGCTATGAAGGCTTCCGCAAACTGGGAATCGGCTACGAAGCCGGCAAGTGCCTGGCATTTGCCGCCATGGCGTCCGGTCAAATGGGAGACGCAGAGAAGGCCCTTCAGCTTTTTTCCCAGGCGCGAGAAATGTTCGTGCGAGAAGGCAATCCTGCCTGGCCCTCCCTGATTGATCTGTACCGCGCCCTGCTCTCATATCAAAAGGAAGATTTTCCCTCCGCCCGCAGTTTGTGCACTGAGGCATTTAATTCTCTCGAGCGGCTGAGCCTCGCCGGCAAGGCTGCGCTGGCGCAGCTCTTGCTGGGACGTATAGCCTTGCGCGAAGACAATCTTGCCCAGGCCCTGCAATGTGCGCGAATTGTGCTCCAGAAGCTCGCCAGGCTTGAGCTGCCCAACCTGGATTTTCAGGCCCATCTCCTGATGGGGGATATCGCCTCCTCCACTGGCGATTTGCAGCAAGCCTATGGCTCCTACCTCTCGGCGCGAGCAGCTTTCGAAACCCTGCGCAGCACCCTGCGCCGGGATGAACTGAAAATCTCCTTCGTGAAGAACCGTCTGGAGGTGTACGAGAGGCTGGTTGAGCTGTGTCTGCAGCGCAATAGCCCGGCCGCCCGCGAAGAAGCCTTCGCCTACATCGAGCAAGCGAAGTCACGCAGCCTGATGGAGCTCTTCGCGCAGCCCATGCTCTCCACCCTCGATGCGGATGGGCAAACTGAATTGGCCCATTCTATTCGCGACTTGCGAGAGGAGCTCAACGGGTATTACAACCGGCTGGAAAAAGAGCAGCTTGATCCCCAGGCCGGGTCGGCCCAGCGGATCGCCTCCCTGCAGGGCCAGATCAGCGAGCGGGAAAACAAGCTCGTCCACATGATGCAGGAAACCGCCACTGCATCCGGCGGGGAATCGCAATCGTCGGCGCAACCTTCGCTGGCCGCAGTCCGCGCCGCTCTGCCCAAGAAATCCCTGATCGTCGAATACTTCGAGATTCGTGGCAATCTCTTCGCCTGCGTGGTAGGGCACGAGATCTTCGAGATTGTTCCCATTTCCCCGGCGGAGAAGATCGCGGGCATCTTACGCCTGCTTCAATTCCAGCTGGCAAAGTTTCGCCTCGACCCCGGCTATGTGAAAGCATTTCACAACCTGCTGCTGCGCACGGCCCAGGCTCATCTTAGGGAGCTCTACGCCGAGCTGATGGCGCCTGTTGCCCGGCATTTTAAGGCCGAACACCTGGTCGTCGTGCCCCACGGTGTGCTTCACTATGTGCCTTTTCATGCCCTCTACGACGGCGATCACCCTCTTATCGAGCGACAGACGATCTCCTATGCTCCCAGCGCCGGCATTTATGCGCTCTGCCAACAAAGGCCTGCTCCTACAGGCCGGCCGTCGCTCGTGCTGGGGGTACCGGACTCGAGAGCGCCGGCCATTCAAGATGAAGTGGAAGCTCTTCGCAACATTCTTCCCCGGGCACAGTTGTTCGTAGGGAAGAAGGCAACTGCCGAAGTGCTGCGACGCAAGGGGGCCGGCAGCCGGATGATCCATATCGCCACTCACGGCTACTTCCGGCAAGATAACCCTATGTTCTCTTCCATCCGCCTTGGAGGATCGTTCCTGAACTTGTATGACCTGTACCAGCTCAGTCTGCCGGCGGAATTGATCACTCTCAGCGGTTGCTCGACTGGCCTCAACGTGGTGGCTGCCGGCGATGAGCTCCTTGGGCTTGTCCGGGGCCTGTTGCATGCCGGAGCGCAGTCTCTGCTCCTGAGCCTCTGGGATGTGCACGATGAGAGCACAGCGAAATTCATGAAGGCCTTTTACCGCCTTTTGCGGAAGGGGTGGTCGAAGCCGGTAGCCTTGCGCCAAGCCATGCTCGACCTCCGTTCCAGCTATCCCCATCCGTATCAATGGGCTCCGTTTATGCTGGTCGGCAAAGGCTAGAGGAACAAGATTTTTCCCCGGGTATATTTTTACGGTTGCTGGTTACCCTTACTTGATGGGAGCGAGTCTGGCCGGAGGGCGTGATGAAACATTACAACGAGGCATCGTGGGCTGATTTTGCCCGCAACCTGCTATCAGCGGACCTGCGCGCCGCGATGCAGAAGCACGCCGGCAAATGTTCGACCTGTCGCGCGCTGCTGCGTATGTCGGAGCAGATCATCGCCTTTGCCAGGGAAGAACCCTCGCTGACCCCTCCCGATAACTTAGTTCACCTGGTCAAGACCCAGTTTATGGCCTCCGCGCCGGCCAAGGGCAAAGTGCGGCTGATGTTCGATTCGCTCTTGCAGCCCGCGCTGGCTGGCGTGCGCGGCCCGGCTTCTGACCGGCAACTCCTTTTTGAAACTGACGAACTCTACATTGACCTCCGGCTGGAATCGCACCGCCGCGCGGCTCCGGCGCGCGTGGTGGGGCAGCTGTTGAGCCGTGCCGCCGAACCCCGCGCCGCCGGCGGCAAAACCATTCGTCTGCACCGTGGGCAAGCCCTCCTCGCAAGCACCACGACCAACGAATTTGGCGAATTTCAGTTCGATCTCGCCGGTTCGGGTTTGAGCCTCTTAATCGGATCGGAAGACCCCATCATCCTCCCCTTGGCTGAACGCGTTACTCCACCCGGAAGTCCAGGCCAAAGCATTGATTTGGCGTAACTTGTGAGGCCACTGGGGTAACCTGCGCCGAATTACGGGCGTAAGTTTAGCGATCGTTAAATCTGTCTTAGACTCAACGGATACGCAAGAGGGTGGCATTGAAGAGTGGGGGCCCAATGAGGCGTGTAAGTTTCAGCTTTACTCGCGGCAGTCGCAAGTTTCGTGGGTTTAGCGCTTTTTTGCTGGTGGTATTCCTGGCGGTTCTGGCGACTCCGAAATCTGAGGCTCAGACTCGGCTTGTGGTCAGAGACACGCTCGGCCTGGCGAAGCTCTCAAGCACCTGCCATTTGCTGGGATGTTCCGTAGTGCGCGGCCTGGGCGACCCTGATAACCAGCTCTTTTTGGTGGAAGCGCCGAGCATTTTGAATGTTCAGATCCTGCAATCACAGCTGACCCTCAACCTGGGTATCGTCTCTGTCGAGCTTGACCAGTTGGTCTCGACCCAGGGAGCTGATGCTGGTCCGGCACCTGATTATCTGACCGATCGCACACCCGTCAGCTACTACGGAACAACGGTATGGCGCGGATATCTTGAACAGCCGGCCAACCAGCTCATCCGTACCAATTCGACCCACTCCACGTTCCATGTCACGGGTTCAGGCACTCTGGTGGCGGTGATTGACACCGGAGTGGATCCCAACCATCCGGTGCTCAAGAACTCACTGGTCCCCGGCTATGACTTCACTCGCAACCAGGCCGGAGGCTCGGAAATGGGAGATGTCAGCCAGTCCACCGTCGCAGTGCTCGATGGCGAAGGCCAGGTTACTCAGTCCACGGTGGCGGTGTTGGACCAGTCCACGGTTGCAGTGCTCGACAATCCGCAATACGCCGCCTTCGGCCACGGAACCATGGTTTCCGGAATCATTCATCTGGTTGCTCCTCAGGCACAGATCATGCCGTTGAAGGCCTTCCAGGCAGATGGCAGCGGTTACGATTCCGATATCCTGCGGGCCATCTACTACGCCGTGGACCACAAAGCGCGCGTCATCAACATGAGCTTCCACTACGGCAGCTACTCGAAGGAGCTTGAGAACGCCGTGAATTACGCTACGAGCCACGGCGTGATTTGCGTGGCCGCTGCCGGCAATGACGGCGAGGAGACTAACGTCTATCCCGGCTCCCTCAAGAACGTGATTGACGTCGCTTCCACCGGACTTAATGACATTCAGTCCTCCTTTACCAACTACGGTGCGCCGCCGGTGTGGCTGGCTGCGCCCGGCGAAGGTGTCATGACCACTTATCCCTATGGGACTTATGCCGCCGGCTGGGGCACTTCGTTCAGTACCCCGTTCGTGACCGGCACTGCGGCCCTGCTGGCCTCAACCTACACGGCGCAGACCAGCTCGCAGACCTCGCTTTCGCTTGCCGCGCTCTCTCTGTCGCTTACGCTGCAAAGCACAGCCAGTGCGCCCAGCACGCAGTCGCAGGCAGCAGAGGCGATCTCGCATGCAGATGACATCGGCCAACCCCAGCTTGGCTATGGCCGGCTGGATACTTACAAGGCTGAGCAGGATTGGCTTACAACTCTGGGAGTTCGCTAGGGCTTCGAGGACTGCCCGGCTCTTCTCTTTCGGCTCGCAGAGACCCGTTGCGGGATATTCCGCGAGCTGTCCTTTTGCGCCCGCCTGTATTGTCCTTTTTCCTGCCCAAGCACGGCCGTAACCCCTATATCAAACCCTCTCCAACATGCCCTTAACCTTTGGGTGGCCTTTTCACTGGCGCCCGGAACCCACTTTTAAGGGGGTGTTACGAAATGAATACCATTAAGTTGTTGCTTATCGCGGCAGCCTTCACTGTAACCTCAACCGCTTGGGCTCAGACCAGTGCTCAAGCCGGCGCGGCGGCAGACGGCGGAGCCGCCGTGCAGGCAAATCATTCTCGGGTGCAGGCCTCGGGTCAGACTTCGGCGCAAACTTCGGCTTCGGCGTCGAAGCAGGGTGGGCAGGTCAATGGAAGCGCCGCCAGCTCTGCCGGGCTGAATGCAGGTCTGAAGCGCCAGCCGATCACGCGAAAGAGCGGGACCGCTGCGGCGGCGAGCGCCACCAGCAGCGTGGCCTCGAGCAGCAGTATCGCGGCCTCCAAGGGAGCAGGGGCGATGGGGCAGGCCAAGACGCGGAGTGCAAACCTGGCGGGCAATGCCAGCGGTAGCCTAGCCTCCTCGGGCGCGGCCAGCCGACGTAGCGCTGCCGGAGCCTTCTCTGGTGCGGCGGACGCGGGTTCCGCTGCGGCCGGAAATGCTTCACTCAGCCACTCCAAGATGACCCCTCTGCGGTCAAGTCTCAACTCAACCAGCAGCACCTCGGGGAGTTCCTCTGCTTCCTTTGGGCGGCTGAATTCTTCCAACTCGTTCAACTCCAACAGTCAGTTCAACTCCGCCAGCCGTATGTCTGGTGTGCACAGCATGGACTTGAACTCGACCGCAACCAATGGCTTCCAGGGTTCTTCGAACATGTCCGCCGGCCGGGGCCTTCAACTCGGCAGCGGAACCCAAACGCTGACCGCGGGCCACGCCGGCGGCTCCGTTGCGCGCAGGCGCTAATCAACTAGCGTAAGAAGGAACACGCCGTTCGGCCTTAAGCGAGGCTTGCTTAAGCCGAACGGCTCCTTTCTGAGGCCACTTCAGCCGCTCCCGCTGGAAACACAGCTTCTGACCTTCGCCTTCCGCACCCTGCTCGCGTAATGGTCAACCCAGTATCGTCAGAAAGGCCTGGCGGCTCTACCTCTCCTGTGGCAGGAAAGGCCACTGCTTTTGCGCGCGCGCTCTCAGCATATAGAGTCCCACTCCCAAGGCGAGCACAGCCACTCCGATCGTCACTAGCTTCCATCCCGTTGAAACCAGCACCAGCAGCCACAGCGCTGCCGCCGCAATGCTGGGAAAAGGATAGAACCACATCTGGAATGGCCGCTGGATGTCCTTGCGGTATCGCCGAATCAGCGTCACCGCCAGAATCTGCGCCAGGAACAGAATGATGACCTGGATCACCATCAACACCTGAATGATGTTGTTCAGATCGAAGAAGCAGAAAAACGCCGAGAGCCCGCCCAGGGTCAGAATAGAGACCGTCGGGAAGCGCCCCGTTGGATGCAGCCGGGCGAAGGGCTTGAAGAACTGACCCTCCACGGCAGCGGCGTACGGAATGCGGCTCATGCCCAACATCAGGGCAAACAGCGATGCGAAGGCTGCTCCCAGAATCAACACTGTGATGACCTGTGCTGCCCAGTGGCCGTAAATCAGTTGCATGAAATCAGAAACCACGTGCTGCGACATCGCAGCCTGCTGCCACGGTACTACTCCGATGATCGAGACCGTCATGAAGAAATACAGGATCGCGACCACCACGATCGAAAGAATCACGGCGCGCGGAATATTCCGTGTGGGGTTCTTTACTTCGGCGCCCAGATAGCAGACATTGTTGTAGCCCCCGTAGCCGTAAATCGCGATCAGGCTCGCAGCCCCCAGGCCCAGAAAAAACTTGTGCGAAAGGTGGAACGCATGCGGCGGAAAATCAGTCAGCAGCGAAGCCTTGATCTTGAATAGCCCGGAAACGATGATCCACAAAATGCTGCCCAGCACCACCAGCATCAGCCAGAACGAGAGGTGCCCCACCGTCTTGATGTCGCGATAAACCATGAGGGTCACGAAGGCCACCACCAGGATGGCCACCCCCACAGTCGCCGCATGGGACAGTGTGGGCGCAAAGTAGCGCAAGTATTCGGCGAACCCCACTCCCCCGGTTGCCGCCGACAGCGGCGCCGTGAACAGGATCATCCACACGAACAGGAAACCCATCAATTGCCCCATGCGCTTAGGGCCATAGGCTTCGCGGAGGTAAAGATACGATCCCCCGGCCCCCGGCATGGCCGCGCCCAGCTCCGCCCACACTAACCCGTCGCACACGGCAAGCACCGCGCCCACCAGCCAGCCCAGCAGCGCCTGCGGCCCGTTCATGGCAGAGATCAGAAACGGAATGGTGATAAATGGCCCAATACCAACCATTTCCACCACGTTGGCCGCGGTGGCCTCTTTCAGGCCGAGGCCGCGGACCAAGCCTTTCGGCTCCGGAGAGGGTTCTTGGGTGCGCGGGTCAGGTGGCACTTTTCCTCCAGGGTAAGATTGGCATTGATACGTCGTTAGGCGCCCTGCTGTCAAGCGAAAGCGCACCCCCCGATGGGGATTTTGTTTGACTTTAGCTAAGCGCTTTGATAAACCGGCGGACGCGGTAAAATCGAGCCCGCCGGGTCGAAGTTTATCGTCCCTTTCGTGCTCTCATGCGGCATGCTTGCATCATCACATGAGTTGCCAACCGCGTGCTGCCTACCGCGATTTCCCCGCCGCCCGCCGCGGCTGGTAGTTGGCAACAGGAGGAAACAGATTTGAAGTGCAATCGAACCGTACTCGCTCTGGTCATCGTCGGCCTCACACTCGCCCTTCCCCTCATCTCTCCCTCGTTCCACGCCCGGGCTCAATCTCCTGCTGCCGTCGGTTCCAATCCGCAGGTTGCTGCCATTCCGCTGCCCTTCGACCGGGGAGCGGCGGCCCTCTGGCAGAGCCTGCAGAAGCTTCATACCCGCGCCAGTCTGATTATGGTGACCGCGCACCCCGATGACGAAGACGGCGGAATGTTGACCTACGAATCGCGCGGCCGCGGCGTCCGCGTCACCCTGCTCACCCTCAACCGTGGCGAGGGCGGCGCCAACGTAATGTCGCCCGACTACTTCGACTCCCTGGGTCTGGTCCGCACCGAAGAACTGCTCGCCGCCGACCGTTACTACGGCGCGCAGCAGTTCTGGACTTCTGTCATAGATTACGGCTTCTCCAAAACCAAGGAAGAAGCGCTCGATAAGTGGGGCCATGACCGGGTTCTGGCCAACGTGGTGCGCGTGATTCGCATGACCCGCCCCCTGGTGATCACTTCCGTCTTCGTCGGCGGACGCACCGACGGGCACGGCCATCATCAGGTTGCCGGCCAGATGGCGCAGGAAGCTTTCAACGCCGCCGGCAACCCCAACATGTTCCCGGAGCAGATCAAGGAAGGCCTCCGCCCCTGGAAACCACTGAAGGACTACGCCCGTGTTCCCTTCGCCATCATCAGCGACAAGGGAATCTATGACTACGCGGACGGAAGGTACTACCCGGCCGAGTTCCGGAACTACACCAACGACACGATCATAAAAGGCCAACTCAGCACAAACGTGGAGGTTCCGGAAGGAGACTACGGTCCGCTGCTGGGCCTCACCTATGCGCAG
This sequence comes from Terriglobales bacterium, assembly GCA_035517775.1. Lineage (GTDB taxonomy): Bacteria > Acidobacteriota > Terriglobia > Terriglobales > Acidobacteriaceae > DATIYF01. The sequence goes on along the minus strand of DATIYF010000123.1, from coordinate 42,134 downwards.
GTTTCACGTCTGGGCCTTGGCCACCAGAAATCGCAAAACGGAGGCACCGGACTGCCCCCCGCAGAAGAGGACATGGCGGACTATCACCGCTTCGCTTCCGCCGTTTCCGTGCCTGACCAGGAATCATCGCTGTTTGAGGGCATTGACGTTTCTCTCATGGGCATCGCCAGCCTGGCTCAGGAAGGCGACGACGCCTTCCTGAAAGATGGCCTTACAGAGATCAACGGACTGGTGGAAAAAGCGATGGGCAGCTTCAACGCCGCTCATCCCGAGGCCATCGCCTCTACCCTGGCCGAGGGACTGAAAGCCACCAACGCGCTGATCGAGAAGGTGGCTTCCAGCAGCCTGAGCGACGAAGCCAAATACGATGTAACCCATGAGCTGAAGGTGAAGCAGGCTCAGTTCGAGAACGCCGTCGCCGAGTCCCTCGGGCTTTCCGTAATGGCCACCGTGGCCCCCGACAAGGAGCCCACCGGCCCCTTCGCTCGCTTCTTCCGCAATCCCGAAACCTTCCAGGTGGCCATTCCCGGACAGGAATTTCACGTCAACGTGCACGCTTATAATCCGTCTGATATCCCAGTGCAGATTGAGAGCGTCGCGCTTCACAATCCCTATGGCGAAACCTGGAACGGCAAGGCGGAATCTGACCCGGCCGGTACTCTGAAGCAGGCTTCGAAGGATATCCGCTTTGCGGTGCAGGCGCCCGCCGATGCCGCCTTCACCCGGCCCTACTTCACCCGCCCCGATATTGAGCAGCCTTACTACAACCTCGAGCAACCGCAGTACGCCAACCTTCCGCTCGGACCCTATCCGCTCGTCGCCAGCATCAAGCTCTCGCTGGATGGCGCGCCCTTTGAAATTTCGCAGGTGGTCCAGTCGGTGAGCCGCATCACGGGCCCGGGAACCGTGTTTGAGCCGCTGATTGTGGCGCCCGCTGTTTCCGTCTCAATGTCGCCGCGCGCCGGAATCGTGCCACTGAACTCGAAGTCGTTCCAGTTGACCGTGACCGTCCACAGCAACGTCAAGGGCCCGGCTAAAGGAGTGGTAAAGCTCGACCTGCCGGCAGGCTGGCGCGCACCGCATCAGGATTTCGCCACGGAGAAGGATGGCGAAGACCAGACGCTGCAATTCCACGTCACGCCCGGCAAGATCGAACAAAAGCCATACACGCTGACCGCGATTGCCAGCTACGACGGCCACGACTACAAGCTGGGCTATCACACCGTCGGCTATACCGGCCTACGTCCGTACAACCTGTATCAGCCCTCCAGCTATCGCACTACGGGAGTTGACGTGAAGGTCGCTCCTGGGCTGAATGTCGGCTATATCGTCGGCGCTGGCGACGACGTGCCGCAGTCGCTGCAGAACCTCGGCATCAATGTCCACTTCCTGTCGGCGGCCGACCTGGCCAGCGGCGACCTTTCCCGTTTCAACACCATCCTCATGGGCGTGCGCGCCTATGCCGTGCGCGACGATCTCAAGACCTACAACAATCGCATCCTCGACTACGTGAAGAATGGCGGCGTCGTCATCGTGCAGTACAACACGCCCGAATACGACCACAACTATGGGCCATATCCTTACCAGATGGGCAATAACCCGGAGGAAGTAACTGACGAGGACTCCAAAATGCAAATCCTCGAGCCTTCCAACCCCGTCTTCACCTGGCCCAATAAAATCACGGAAAATGATTTCAAGAACTGGGTGGAAGAGCGCGGCTCGAAATTCCTTAAGTCGTGGGACTCCCACTATCAGCCTCTGCTCGAAACCCACGATCCCGGCCAGGACCCGCAGAAAGGCGGCCTGCTTTACGCGAAGTACGGCAAGGGCGTTTACATCTACTGCGCCTATGCCTTCTACCGGGAGATGCCGGAAGGCGTTCCGGGCTCGTATCGCCTCTTCGCGAACCTGGTCAGCCTCGGCAAGTCACCGGCCGTGTCTGGCGGACACGCAAGCCACGCCGCCGTGAAGGCCAAGGCCCCTGCGGAGGCCGCCAAGTAATTTGGTTGGGATGACGGCGGCACGGCCTTGGCCGTGCCGCTTTTTTTGCATGAAACCTACCCGGGATGAAGAATCTCTTTATTCTGCTGCGAAGAGTACGCGGAAATGCGCTGATCTACTTCAGGTAATCAAGATAGGCCGCGTGCGCCTGCAGATATTCCTGCCCCATCGCATCCGCCAAGCCGCGGTCTCTGACCAGCGGATTCGCCGCCAGACCCTCCAGCGCCAGCTTCTTTGAGCCTTCCAGCGCTGCCTGGGCCGTCAGCCGTTCGTACTCCTTTACGTCGAGCAGCAGTGAGCGGACTTGTTGGGGAATAGCTCCCACCGCCAGCGGCCTGGCGCCATTGGAATCCATCACGCAAGGCACTTCCACCGCATCCAAAGGGCCTAGTTCGTCCATCGCGCCGTTGTTGGCCACGTCAACCGGAAACACCACTGGGCGGTTGCGCGCAATCGCCCGCATCACGTCTACGGCGATCCGCTCATAGCCCGCAGCCTTCTCGTAGAGCTCCTTGCGGGCGCTCTCGACCTTCTCTTCGTTGACCTTGGCTCCGGTTTCCAACTGGAAGTAGGTCGCGTTGCGGCTGGCCAGAAAATTGTCGTAGGCAGCGACTACCTTACTGCCGTTATTGCCGGCCGCGGCGACGCCCTCGAAGAGTTGCTGCTCCTGCTCGGCGACCATTTGGCCGCGGGTCTGTTTGGCTTTTTTGAGCTTCTCCACGGCGCTCGGGGCATTCAGGTAAAAATAAACGTATTCGGTTGGCAACAGCTTGAGTTGCCGGAGATAGTCCGCGGAAAACAATGGCACGTGATACGCATGCGCCAGCCGCTTCGGCGCTTCGAACAACTCGCTCAGCCGGTCTCGGCCATCCACTTGCACAGACCTCACCCATCCCAGGTGATTAAGCCCGAGATAGTCGAAGAACGCCCGCTGGCTGGGAACCCCCAGCAGCGCAGCCACGGACTCGAACAGCTCCCGCGGCGTGTCGCAGACGCCGATGGTCCGTTTGACGCCCGCCGCCAGCAGCGCCTGCAGCACGATGCCCACGGGGTTCGAGAAATTCAGCAGCCAGGCCTGCGGGGCAATTTCTTCCGCCAGCTGCGCATATTTCAGCACCGGCGGAATCGTGCGCAGCGCCATCGCCCAGCCGCCCGGGCCCACCGTCTCCTGCCCCAGCACTCCATGCGAGAGCGCAATTCTCTCGTCCAGCACCCGGGTATCGGTTCCGCCCACCCGCACGCTGGCGATAATGAAGTCCGCTCCTTCGACCGCATCTTCGACGGATTTCCCTACACGCACCCTGATCGGAACGCTATAGCGCTCGATCATGGCCGCGCAGATGCGCCCGATCAGCTTCTGGCGGCCGGCATTGATATCCCACAGTGCGACTTCGTCTATGCGCAGCTCTTCGTGGAAGCGCGCCAGGCCGACCAGAACCAGGGGCACTCTTGCGCCGGCGCCGCCAAGGATTGCCAGTTTCATTTCATTTGTCTCAGAGCACGGGCCAGTTGTGCCCGGTTTGGAGTACCGGCGTTACCGCCCGGCTTGGTGGTGGAAAGTGCGCCGGTCACATTTCCGGCGCGCAGGCATTCCGCCAGCGGGGCGCCGCCCATCCAGCGATGCAGAAAGCCGCCATTGAAGGCGTCGCCCGCGCCCGTCGTATCCACGGCCTTCACCTTGAACGGACCAGCCCTCGCCTGCCCTTCTGGGCCCAGCGCCATGGCCCCGTCCGCTCCCAGCTTGACCACGATCACTTGTCCCTCGCCGGCCAGCTTGCGCATTGCTTTCTCCGGTGCATCTGTCCCGGCGTAACGCAGTGCTTCCATCTGGTTCAGGAATACCACGTCCAGAGCGGCATACAGCTCGCGGAAGCCCGCGAGTCTGACTGCTTCCGGATGCCAGCCGAGATCCCACGAAGTGGTTACATTCTGCGCCTTCAGCCACCGCACCAGCTTCGCGTAGGGCTTCCAGTCGCGCGGCGAGAGCCCGAAGTGCACGTGCCCGCCGCTGGCCAGCTTCTTCCGCGTCGCCGGCGCCAGCAGATATTTCTCAAGGAAAACATTTGATCCCGCGTAGGTCAGAAAAAAACGGTCCTTCAGCAGCGACACGGAAACGGTCAAAGCACCCATGGTTCCCTTGCGCTTCTGCACCAGCCTGGTTCCCACCCCTTCCTTGCCGAGTTCTTTCAGCGCGAAATGGTCGAGCGAAGTATCGCCCAGCACGGCCAGCAGCTCGACTTTGCGCCCCAGGCGCGCGGCCGTGATCGCCGTATTCGGAGCGCCTCCGCCCAACGCTAAGGCAAAGTTTGGGGTCACCAACTCCTCCCCCATGTTGGGAAGGCGTTCCAGTTGGTGAAAGATGAGATCGAAGAAGAACTCCCCCGCGGCAATCAACGGTCGCAAAGGTGGCAGCTCCTTAGCTGTAGTAGGTGCGAGCTCACCGTCATGCGCGCACCGGAAAACTAGCCTTCTGTGGCCGGCTCGGTCACCAGCGGCAGCCCTTCCGACACGCCTTTCCATGTCGAGGTCACCCAGGCATAGGTGGGGTCGGTGGTTGCCGCCAGCAAGCGCGCGCTGCCGGCCAGGAAGTTCAGGTAGTACGCGTTGTAGCCATGCCCCGTCACCACCGGATGATATCCCTCGCGAATCAGCACCGCGTCGCCATCGCGCGCCGTGACCACGTTCTCCCGCGAGCCGTCAGAGGCGTATAGCCGCTGGAAGGCAAACCCCGCGGGATCCTGGAAGCGGTAATAGTAGATTTCGTCCAGGTCCACCTCCGCCGGCGGATTGTGTACCTCATGTTTGTGCGGCGGATAACTCGACCAGTTCCCGCTGGGCGTGTAAACCTCTACCGCCATCAGTTTGTCGCCGGGGAAGCTGGGAGGCATGATGTCAACGATCTGCCGCGAGGCGTTTCCCCCGCCGCGCAGCGAAACCTTCACGTCCGCCGGCGTGAGCAGGCGCGCTTCCCCGCCCGCCTCCGAAGGCACACGGCATTCGGCAATTTCGCAGATGGTCACCGCGTTCAGCTTCGCCCGGCGCCCCGCCGGCAGGTAGAGAGCATACGGCAGCCCGTCAAACACGTTCTTGCGCCGGCCGATTCTCACCTGGCCCTGACCCCAGTCAGCCATGCAGACGCCGCCGAGCAGCACCAGGCCGGTCTCCTCGTTTTGGCTGAAAATTTCGTGCAGGCCGCCGGGGGCGAGGCGGCGCACGTAGAAGCTCATCCACTGCCAGCCCGCCCGCTCGCGCGGCATATCGAGAAGGAGTCCCGCCTGGCGAGACGGATCGGAGTGAAAAACCGACGGATTTGACATAAACACCTAACCGCTTAGGACTATAGGGGCGTCAGAAAGCGGTGTCAAGCCGGATCACGCTAGCGCCGAGTTCCATCCGCCGCCTCGTGAGGCCGCGACCGGCGCGTGCGTTGCGGAAATCCGCACGACTCTCTTACCCGCAATTGCGTCGGCAGCATCAGCAGCGTGGGTTTTTGCCGATTCCCGGCGATCCGGTCCAGCAGCAGCTGCGCCCCCGCCGATCCCAGCTCGTACTTGGGCAGTTCCACCGTGGTCATGCGCGGGCGAAAAAAGCCCAACCAGGGGTAATCGTCGAAGCTGACCACCCCGAAATCCTCCGGACAATGCAGGCCCATCTCCTCGGCCGATTTCATGAAGCCGATCATCATCATGTAATTGGCGATGAACACCGCTTCCGGACGGCGCGGCAGCAGAGTCAACCCCGCCCGGTATCCGGAATCCATGCGGTAATCGCCTTCATACATCAGCTTGGGATTGGCGGTCAGCCGGTACGCCTTCAGCGCCCGCAAGTACCCGTCGCGCCGCTCCGTGGCATTGCTCACTTCCAGCGGTCCGCTCACGAACGCAATGCTCTTGTATCCCAGGCTCGCCATGTGCGACACCGCCTCGAACGCGCCCCCGCCGTCGTCCGTCATCACCGCGTCGGCGAGGAAGTCGCCCGCCGAGCGCATCAGCAGCACAATGGGGATCCTCGAATCCAGCAACCGCTGGCGCACCGCCGGGCTCATGCGCGCCGGCGTCTTCGCCAGCAGAATGCCATCCACTCGCCGCGACATCAGGAAGTCCAGGTAGTGCTCTTCTTTTTGCTCCTGATCGTCACTGTTGCACAGCAGCGCGCTGTACCCGGCCTTCTGCAACACGTCTTCCGCTCCCCGCACCACCTGCGGAAAAAATGGGTTGGAAATATCGGGCACCACGATCCCGATAGTGAAGGTCTGCCGCTTGGCCAGGCTGCGCGCCAGAAGGTTGGGGCGGTAGTTCAGTTTTTCGATTGCGGCCTGCACTCTGCGCCGGGAAACCGCCGAGACCTGCCCGTTGCTGTTGATCACCGATGAAACCGTGAAGACCGAAACCTTGGCTTCACGCGCCACATCGTAGATGTTCGGCATCCGGGGCGGGGTGTTTCCCTTTGCGGCATCTCTCTTCCTGGCCATAGCGCTTATCCTACCGCACCTGTAGCCTGCCCTTCGTCAACTTGCATGCTTCGTCGGGGAATTGAGCGCGTTCCGGGGCGGAGCGCAATAAAGGGCTTTTACGGGTAGGTGAGGGCCATCAGTTCTCCCCGATCAAATTGAAAGCTTGATTGGCCGCGACTCGGCGGCTACCTCATGCGAGGGTCATGCGGCCAGGCTGCCTTCCACCCTGCGTAGATATTCCCGGTTTCTGCGCGCGCTTTCCTTCGGGTCTCCCATGCCGGGCAGAACGTCCTGCTCCACCAGCAGGTAGTGGTCGTAGCCGGTGTCTTTCGCCCATCGAATAACCCCGGCAAAATCCACGCAGCCCTTCCCCAGTTCGCAGAACACGCCGTGACGCAGCGCTTCGAAGTAATCCCAGCCGTTCTTGCGTGCTTGCCCACCGACCACGGGATCGTAATCCTTGCAGTGCAGATACCAGACGCGCTCTTGAAAGCGATGAAGGCCGCCGAGCGCATCGGTTTCTCCGGAGCCGAAGCAGTAGTGCCCGGTGTCGAACACCAGGCCCAGCAACTGCGGATTGGTCAACTCCAGCAGCGCCGAAATCTCCTCCGGTGTCTCCACGTATCCCGCGCAATGATGATGGAAAACGGTTCTCAGGCCGGTTTCATCGCGTACCGAGCGGGCGACTTTCTCCGCTCCCCTGGCGAATGTCCTCCACTCCGCCGGAGTTAGCCCCATTTTCGGTGTGATGCGCCCGGCGTTGCGCGTCCGTTCGGGTACGCTCCCGTTGTTGTCGGCAAGCACGATGAAAGGCCGGGGATCGGTGGCGACCGCCGCCAGCAATCGTGCGATCTTCAGCGCGTTTTCTATGCCCGGCTGGTGCGCCGCTTCGTCTTTCATCGCTACCGGGACAAACGCCCCCAACATGGTGAGACCCCGGCGCTGCAGTTCGCCGCCGAGGGCCGCCGGATCGGTCGGCATATAGCCCCAGTCGCCCAGTTCGGTTCCCGTGTATCCCGTCTCCCGCAATTCGTCGAGCATCTGCCCGTAGGGGGTCTGCTTGCCCTTGACGTCCTCAAACTCCAGGGTGCCCCAAGAGCACGGAGCATTGCCCACACGAAGCGCCGCCATGGCTGTGCCTCCCCAGCTACAGGTGATACCTTTCTTTCTTCCGCGCTTGCTCGTATTCGGAGCGCGCCCGCCGCACCTTCTCACTCTCCGACACTTCCGCCACAGCTACGTCCCACCATGATTCGTAACTTGGGACGCCCGCTTCGCGGCTCGTCTGCACCACGATCACTGTCGTCCGGTCAGTCGTCTTCGATTGCTCCAGCGCTGCTTTGAACTCCGCCAGGTTTTTGGCCTCCAGGGTGCACGCACCCAGGCTGCGGGCGTTGGCTGCAAAATCCACCTGAAGAAGTTCTCCGTCGAGCGCGCCGGAAGCCGAACGCCGGCGATACTGCGTGCCAAAACCCTCCGACCCAAGCGACCGGCTCAAGCCTCCGATGCTGGCGAACCCGAAGTTGTTCACCAGCACGATCACGATCTTGATGTCCTCCTGGATCGAGGTCACGATTTCAGAGGGCGCCATCAGATAGGTTCCGTCTCCCAGGAATACGTACACGGTTTGCGAGGGATTGGCCATCTTCGCCCCGATGCCGGCCGGAATCTCGTACCCCATGCAGGAATAGCCATACTCCAGGTGGTAGCCGTTGGGGCTGCGGGTGCGCCACAGTTTGTGCAGGTCGCCGGGATGGCTTCCCGCCGCCGACAACAAAATGTCGCGCGGGCCCGACGCTTCCCACAGAGCTCCAATCACTTCCGACTGCGCGGGCAGCGGCTCGCTGTTCAGGTGGAAGAGCCTGTCAACCTCCTTCTCCCATTCGAGCTTCCACTCGCGCACCTTCGCGGCATACGGGTCGGGCACTCGATAGCCGGCCAGCGCCGCCGACAATTCTTCGATTGAGGTCCGGGCGTCTGCCACCAGCGGGAGCGCGCCGACCTTGAAGGCGTCAAACTCGGCGACATTAATGTTGACGAAGCGGACCCTGGGATTCTGAAACGCAGTCATAGAAGCGGTGGTGAAGTCCGTGTAGCGCGTTCCGATGCCGATCACGCAATCCGCATTGCGCGCCAGCCGGTTTGCCGCCGACGTTCCCGTCGCTCCCACGGCGCCCACGCACTGGGCATGATCGTAGGCCAGCGAGCCTTTGCCCGCCTGGGTCTCGCATACCGCAATCCCCGTTGCCGCGGCCAGAGCCGCCAGCGCCTCGGAAGCTTCGCTGTACAGCACGCCTCCACCCGCCACAATGAGCGGCTCGCGGCTGTTGCGGATCGCCTCCGCTGCACGCTCCAGCGACAGGTTGTCTGGCCTTGCCCGGCGGACCGTCCACACCCGCTCGCGGAACAACTCGAGGGGAAAATCGAAAGCTTCCGCCTGCACGTCCTGCGGTAACGCCAGGGTTACAGCGCCGCTCTCTGCCGGCGAGGTCAGCACCCGCATCGCTTCCGGGAGCGCGGTAATGATCTGCTCCGGCCGATAGATACGGTCCCAGTAGCGCGATACCGGCCGCAGGCAGTCGTTAACGCTCACGTCCTGGCTGGCTTCCGACTCCAGTTGCTGCAGCACCGGAGCAACATGTCTGCTGGCGAAAATGTCGCCCGGCAGCAGCAGCACGGGCAGCCGGTTGATGGTGGCGGCAGCCGCGCCGGTCACCATGTTCGTGGCGCCCGGTCCGATCGAGCTGGTGCAGGCGAATGTTGCCAGCCGGTTGCTGGTTTTGGCGAAGCCCGCCGCCATGTGCACCGCCGACTGCTCGTTGCGCACCAGAATGTAGGGGAAATCCTGGTTCTGTTGCAGCGCCTGTCCAATGCCGGCGACGTTGCCGTGCCCGAAAATGCCCAAAGCGCCGGCAAAGAACTTCCGCCGCCTGCCGTCGCGCTCGACATGCTGATTGTTCAGGAATTCGATGATCGCCTGAGCGGTGGTCAGCCGTTTGGTGTGCATCGGACGAAAGCGGGCGGTCTACTTCACGACCGCTGCCGCCAGTTCCTCCATTTTCACCGGCCGGCCCTCTTCGTACGACTTGCGCGCCGCCAGCCCCATCAACACCGGAACCCGGCCGTCGGCGCCGGTGACCGGCGTTGGCCGGTTTTCTGCCACCGCCGCGATGAAAGCGCGCACCTCTTCCGCGAAGCTGGCCGCGTACCTCTCCATAAAAAAGTTGAGCGGCAAGTCCCGGCGAATTTCCGTGCCCGTGCTCACGATGGCCTGGTTGGGATAGCAGTTGCCGGTGCTGATCGCTCCTTTGCTTCCCAGCACTTCCACCCGCTGATCGTATCCGTAGCTGGCCTGCCGGCTGTTGTCAATGGTCCCGATGGCGCCGTTGCGGAAGCGCAGGGTGATCACCGCGGTATCTACATCGCCTGCCTTCCCGAGTTCCGGATCAATCATTACGCCTGCCGCGGCGTAAATTTCCGTCACCTCGTCCTGCATCAGGTAGCGCGCCATGTCGAAGTCGTGGATGGTCATGTCGAAGAACATTCCGCCCGAGGTTTTGATGTAGGAAATCGGAGGCGGCTCCGGGTCGCGGCTCACGATGTGCAGCAGATGCGGCCGGCCGATTTCCCCGGATTCGATGGCGTTTCGCACCCGCACGAAGTTTGCGTCGAAGCGGCGGTTGAAACCGATCTGCAACTGCACCCCCGCCCGCTCCACCGCATTGAGCGCCGCATCAATCTTCGCCAGGTCGTAATCAATCGGCTTCTCACAGAAAATGTGCTTGCCGGCTTTCGCCGCCTGCACGATGTAGTCTGAGTGGGTATTGGTGGGGGAACAGATCAGCACTGCTTCGATACCTGGATCCGAGAAAATCTCCAAAGCGTTATTCACTACCTGAGGAATTCCATACAAGGCAGCGGCTTCTTCGGCCCTCGACCGGTCCAGGTCCGTGATCACAGCCAGTCTTGCACCCTCCGAAAAGGAAGCCGTGCGCGCGTGAACTTTGCCGATCCTGCCCGCCCCAATGATCCCCAGCCGAATTTTTCTCATCTCCCCGTTTCCTCTTGCAGGTTGCTTCGTCGCCAGACCTCCGCCACGTCCCCCCGCCCACGTCAGTCCTCCGCCGGCTAACTTTTTGGTTCCGGCAGCATGAAGTCGCGAATCAGCCTCTCCAGATCGTGACAGGCCGCCAGGAACTGCCGGAGGGTCCGCACCGTGGGGGCATAGGAATCGAACTCGATTTCCTCCATCCCGTCAACCTCGTACGCCCGCCGGAAATCCTCCAGCTTGCACAGTTGTTTCACGATCGCCGGCTCCACCGGCTGTTGGATGCGCGACACCACCGGCACCTCGCTTTGGTTGAAGCGGGCCTGCCACTTATAGGGCGGAGAAATGACAATGTCGCCCCCGATCAGTTCGCTCCAGTGATAATGGTTGCGAAATGCCGCCGAGAGCAGCCGCATCCGGTAGCCCCGCTCGCAGAAGAGCCTGTAAGCCTTTTTGAACACCGCCACGCCGGCCCAGTCGGCTGCTCCCGGGTCAAGCGTGATTCCGTCGCGGTCGGCCGCGATCTTCAGCCAGTCATCGAGCCGGCCAACCATAATAGTGCACACCGCGCCGATTTTCCCCAGTTCTCTTCCCTCTTTCGAGCGGCGGTTCAGGCCGCGCTCTACCGCTTCCGCCACCGCGATGCACTGCGGCAGCGTGAATGAAACCGTGGCATTAATGCAAACACCCCGGTAGGTTGCCTCTTCGATAGCGCGAATACCGGCGGCGGTCGCCGGCAGCTTCACGATGATGTTCGGCGCCAGTTTCGAGAAGTAAACCGCCTGCTCCAGCAGCGCTTCTGTATTGCGATAGAGGCGCGGATCTGTCTGGATGGAGAGCCGGCCGTTTCTGCCCTCGTGCTTCCGAAATACCGGCAGCAGCAGGTCGGCTGCCCGCCGCGATACATCTTCCACTACCCGCCAGCCAATTTCCCCTTCCGTCGCCGACGGCATCTCCTGACTCAGTCTTTGAATATGGCTCTTCCAATCGGCCATTTCGCGCTTAAGCACGTCCAACACGATGACGGGATTGCAGGTGGCGCCGACGGCTCCATCCGCAATGGACGAGGTGAGCTCCTCAACCGAGGCGGAATCATTCCACAGGCAGGTCGGAGTGGTCTCCGTCATGCGGCGCAGAGGGCTTTGGCGGGCCACCTCGACTGACATTGTCCCTCCTTTCCGGCGGACGCGAAATTCTGACAGTCTAGCGCCCAATCATTCGCATGCTCCGCTGCCATTCCAGAACAACGGCAGGCTCGGTGGTTCCGCAACCAGGCGCCGCTGCCATGGTCCTCTCTGCCCTTCCCCGGCGACAGCCGATTTCTGAAGTGGCCATCCGGGTTAGGATGGCCACTCCAGTCGTCGGGTCTTGTCGGGGGCAAGCAAAAACCTTTCGCAAGGGCGAGCGGCTTGCGCCGCTCCCTTGCTTTAGAAGAACAACTTCAGAGCAAACTGAATCTCGCGCGGGTCGCCCGGACCTCCCGAGCCGGTGCCAAGGATCGGCGAAATGGTGTTGCTGATCTGGAACGTTCCGTTGCTGCCCTGCGAAGGGCCCGGGCTGGCGAAATTCGGGTGATTGAAAGCATTGAAGAATTCGCTGCGGAACTGCAACCGGAAGCGCTCGTTGATAGGAATTTCCTTGAACAGGCTGAGGTCGGCGGACCTCAGGCTGGGACCGTAGAAGGCAAAGGGGCGGCAGTTGCCGAAGGTCCCCGGCGACGGAGCCGCAAAGGCAGCCGGATTCAGGTAGTCCCCAGCCGGAACGTTGGCGTACGGATCTCCAACGCAGTTGGGATACGACGAATGGGCGGAACCGGTGAAACTGTTATCCGATGCGGTCACGCTGAAGGGAGTACCCGTCTGCAGGTCAACGATGCCGTTGAACTGCCAGCCACCCAGCACCGCTCCCGCGGCGCCCCCGGAGTTCAGGTACTTTTTACCTTTGCCGAAGGGCAGGTCCCAGGTGAAGTTGGTGATGAAGCGCTGGCGAATATCCAGAAGGGAATTGCTCCTTTCGGCAGCATAGTCATAGGCGTTCGCCGGCAGCGGCGTAGAGGTCAGGTTATCGCCATAGTCGGCGAAGCCATGGCTCCAGGTATAGTTCACGGCAAATCCTATTCCCTTTGACATCCTGCGGCGCAGGGACAACTCCAAAGCGTTATAGTCGGAGCTGCCGTCATTGGTGGCCAGTTCCAGGAACGCATGCTGGCCGGTCAGAGCGCAGGCTCCGGCGGTCCCGGTGGAAGTGTCGATGACCGAAACTGTGTTCAGGTTCGCATAAGGGAAGGTCACAATTGGGCATCCGTTGTCGGTGCCTGTAATCAAGCCCTGGTTGGCGTCCCGCAGGCGATTCATCTTTCTGCCCCAGTTTCCTACGTAGGTAGCGGAAGCAACCATATCGCTTGTGACCTGGTATTCCGGCCCGAAACTCGTCTGCTCGACGTAGCTGGTGCGTTGATTGGGATCCTGAGCGCGCAGCTGCAGCGCGGTGAGATCAATGGTTGTGCCGGTAATGGTGGAGAGCGGATAGCCGTTCTGCAACTGGAAGAGCGTGGTATTGCTGCCTTGCCCCTCGTTTAACTGCACATCCTGCAGGAAGGGCGGGTTCAACTGCAGCAGGCTTTCCGAGCCGATGCGGTTCCAGTGCTGGTAGAACACGCCGTAGCCGGTGCGGAGCACAAGTTTGTCACTCAGCTGGTACACCAGGCCCAGGCGCGGGGCGAAGTTGTTCTTGTCAGGGTTGATCAAGGCGCGGTCCGCCCATCCGGATGCGTTGGAAGCGGCCGAGACAATGCCGCCGCCATTGGCGGGAGTGAAGTTCGAAGCCAGATTGTCGCGATCAAGCACGGGCGCGAACAACTCATAGCGCAGACCGTAGGTTACGCTCAGCTTTGGAGTCGCCTTCCAGGTATCCATGGCGTACAACGAATGCCCCGGCAGGAAGTAGTGGACTACCAGGGGGGTCGTAAAGTGAGTGGCGTCTACGTTGCCGAGCAGAAAATCTGGCAGTCCAAAATGGATATTGCCGGCCGCAGAGGTAACGTAAATGCCATCAATCTGCAATTCGCCCTGCGGCGCCCTGATATCGGCGAAGTTATCGCTCTTTCTCAGGTACTGATATCCGAATTTGAAGCTGTGGTGCCCCTTCAGCCAGCTCAAGTTCTCGATAAAGTTCCAGGACTGCGAAACCTGGAACTGGGGACGCCAGGGAGAGGTTCCCATGCGGGTTAACCCCGTGATCTCAATCGGCGGCAAGCCCGCGGTGTTGACTGTGACGGGAATACCGTTTAGCCCGTAGTTGGGCGCAAGCGAAGTTCCCAGCTGCACCCCGATCGGGTCGCTGTGTGCGTAATCGCGGGCGAACCCAAAGCGTGCGTCGTTGAGCAGGGAATTGGAAAGCGTCCAGGTCCAACCCAGACTAACCTGCTGGGTGTGGATGCGGTACTGGGTGGCGAAGTTTCCGTTCCCCACCACCGCGTTGCTGGTCCAGGGAGGATCCTGGCGGCTCACGTGGTAGTAACTGTAACTTCCGAACACAGTGTTCTTGGCGTTGAGGGTGTGGTCCACTCGCCCATCGAGCGAGTAGGTATCGTCTGGAACCGAGGCGTTGAAAATATAGTCGGGAGCGCCGGTCCAGCTTCCCGGCGTTCCTTCGTTCTGGATCAGGCCGGGCGTGGGATCGGGGAACAATGCCGCCAGGTTCGATCCCACCGGGTCAATACAGGTCTGCCCGGTGGTGCTGGTAGCCTGAATGATGTTGCCCACGATGCAACCCTGCTGCCCGGGTATGGGAGAATCGGCAAGCGCATAAGGAAGCTCGGTAAAGTTCCCCTGCTTCATGAGCGGAGTAGGAACAGTACTCTCCTGGGTGGAGGACCGGCGGCTGGTGAAACGCTGGTAGTCGCCGAAGAAGAACGTCTTGTTCTTGATGATGGGGCCGCCGAAGGTGCCGCCGAATTGATTTTGCGTGAAAGGCCCCTTGGGCGTGACCGGATTACTCAAGCCGTTGGCCCAGGTGTTGGCATCGAGCGCGCTATTGCGGAGATATTCGAACAGGTCTCCGTGATAGCCATTGGTCCCCGACTTCAGCGTTGCGTTCACCACCGCTCCCGCCGAGTTGCCGAATTCCGCCGAGTAGGTGCGGGTCTGCACGCGGAACTCCTGCACTGCGTCGGGCGCCGGCTGCACTACCTGCACCGAAAACTCCTGCAGGTTCTCTGACCAGGAATTATTATCAATCCCGTTGAGCAGAAAGTTATTCTGCAGTTCCGAGTTGCCGTTGGCGCTGAAGCGGTCGGGCGCGGGGTTGTTGGCCGCATAAAACTTCTGCACTCCTGGCTCCAGCAATGCCAGATCGGCGTAGCGCCGTCCGTTCAGGGGCAGATCGTTCACCTGCTGCGTGTTGACCACATTGCCGATGTCCGCCTTCTCGGTTTGCAGCAAGGGCTCGGCGCTGGTGACCTCCACCTCCTGGGTTACCTGCCCGGGCCTGAGTGACGCGGAAATCCCCAGCCGGTCTTGAACGTGGAGCACAATATCGTTGCGAACGTAGGTCTCGAATCCTTTCGCGCTCACTCTGACCGAGTAGGTGCCCGGAATCAATGCCAGCACCTGCCACTCGCCCGCGTCATTCGACGTGGTGCTGATGGCGACCGCCGTATCACGATTGGTGATGAGCACGGTCGCGTTGGGAATCACGGCGCCCGACGCGTCCATGACCTTGCCGGTGAGAGCGCCGCGGTCAATCTGGCCGAATGCAGATGTAGTCATCAGCGCTAAGGCCCCCCAAAGCAAAACCGTCAACGCCACGGACTTCCCTGTGAGTTTTCTTGGCTGCATGCAGCCTCCTTTGCTCCACAGAATTCGCTCTTGACGTGCGCCCCACCGCCACAAACCCCGCTGCTGTGGTCCCACTTCGGCTGATTTTTTGAGAACCCTCAAAAAACCGAAACGATTCGGGAGATTTACACCTGCTTGAGGTGCACTGTCAAGAAATATTTTGCAAAAACTCCTTTTACCGGGGGTTCTGCAGCGTGTACACGAATGTTTTCAGCGTCTTTTCGTGCTGTTCATTCTGGTCGGCCAGTTCCTGCGACGCCTGTTTAAATCGTTCCAGTTCCTGGCGGAAGCGCTCCCTCTGCCCCACCTGGCGATATAAGCGTGCCAGGCGGTAGTGAGCCTGCGCCGAATCCGGATCCATCGCCGCGCAGGCCTGCGACTCGCGTACCGCCAGGTTCCATTCTTCGAGCCAGGTGTATGCGCGCCCCAGTTCGCAGTGCGGCCGGGCATCTTCCGGCAAGCGGCGCGCCACTGCCGTCAGCCGCTGCACAATCTCATTCAGGTGAGATGTGTCGTGCGAGGCATAGTCGCTGTGCAATTGCAATGCCTCGCAGTAGAACTGTTCTCTCGCCGCCTCGGGATGCCTGCGTGCAAACCCGCAAATCCGCGCCACCGCCGGCGCGTCTGGCGCCGTGGTTTCATCCAGTTCCACGTCGCCCAGGTAGCGCAGCACCAGCTCCGGCTGCGGCGCCAGATCTGCTGCCTGAAGCAGCATAGGGCTGGCCGCAGCTTTTGTTCCGGTGAAGTATTCCACCATTCCGAGCATAAGCTGCACCCGCCATGACTTCGGGTTCACCGCCTGCGCCTGCGTCAGCACCAGCTTTGCCGGTGCGAAATTCCGATGCCGCAGGAACTCCAGCGCCAGCGAAATCTGGTAGTCCTCGTTCTTCGGTTCCAGCGAAACCGCAGCCTGGTAGCTGCGTACGGCGGCCAGATTGTCTCCTTCGGCTTCCTCAATATCACCCAACAGGTCTTCCAGTTCGCCGCTATCGTGCAGCGCCTTGCACTTTTCCGCCATCTCCATGGCCTCTTTGGTTTGCCCCGCCCTGAATTGCGCCAGCGCCAGGTTGAAGGAAAGGTCGTAATTTTCAGGAGCGATGGCCACGGCCGCCTTCAAATCGACGATCGCGTCGGCAAACTTTCCTTGCGCGATCAAGGTTTCGGCCATCTCTTGCCGCAGCGCCAAGGCGCGTTCGGCCGGCAGGGGCAGTGCACGCAGCGATTGCAGAATGGCCTGGGTGTCCTTATGACTGGCTAGCCGAGCCTGCAGCACCATCAGCCCGGCTGACCGGTCTTGGGTCCGGGCGTAAACCGCTTCCGCCAGCGCTGCAGCGCGTTCTGGCTTGTTTGCCTGCAGCAAGGCTGCCGCCGTGGCCAGCTGCAGATTTCCGTCGTCAGGCTGCAGTGCCAGCGCGCTCTCCATGTTGGAAGCCGCCACTACGGAATTCCCCATGCCTTCGGCGATGGCCGCCTTGAGCCGGAAGAAGGCAATGCGCTCATCGTGGCCCCGCGGGGCTGCAACTCCCGCCAGGGCCTGGCTCGCTTCGCGAAAGCGATGCAGCGACGCCAGCGCCTCCGCCCACTCGGTTCGCAGTTGCGGCTCGCCACGGCTGTGCTTTACTGCGCGCGCCAGTAGAGGCTCGGCTTCTTCAAACCGGCCGCTCTGCTCCGCGAGTTCGCCCAGCCGCGCCAGGGCAATGTAGTTGTTCGGAGCGCTTTTGAGGAGGGTCTTGTACTGCTCCTGCGCCGCTTGGCTTTGCCCCATCGAAAGCAGCGTTTCGGCCAGCAGCAGGCGGGCGGAATCATCTGTGGCGTGGTCTTGCAGATAGGCGGTAAGCACGCTGACTGCCTGCTGCGGCAGTTTCCGCGCCAGCAGGGATTCGGCCTCCGCTACCGCCGCCGGCTCGCGATTCGTCGCCGCGGATGTACTTTGTGCCGCCAAGTCGCAGGCAAGCGCCAGCGCGATTGCCGCGATTCCCGAAATCCTGACGATCACCCTCATATCGCCGCGGCAGAGCCTGCTCCAACCCGCTTCACGTCACCAGCTTCCCGGAGCGTCCGGGTTCTTCAGCCAGTTTTCCACCAGCTTCACGATTCCGTCTTCGCTGATCCCCACCAGCCGCCTGCCCTTCTCCGCCGAGGCTTCGCTGATTTTACCCGAGTACCCAGGCCAGTTCTCCGCCCTGGATTTCTGCAGGAAATACGGCGGCCCGCCCGAGAGGTCGGGCGGCTCGGGCAGATCGCGCGCCTTGTCCAGATGGATCAGGTCGGGCCGAAAAGCCGCTACCGCCGAGGTTTCCAGCGGACCGCCATGCCCGTGGCCGCCGTTGGCCTGGTGAAACAGCGCCAGCGATTTCATCATCTCTCCCGGCAGGAACTCCCACCAGCTGGCGAACAGGATGGCCGCGTCCCCCACTTCGTGCGCCACCTCGGCAATCGCACCCCGGCCCGGCCCGATGTTCCCGTCGTGGCCGTTCAACACAAAGATTCGCTTGAATCCGAACTGCAGCACATTGCGCAGAATGTCGGCGAAGTACATGGTCATGACTTCCGGCCGGATGGACATGGTGCCGCGGAAGGCCGCGGTGTGGGCGGGGCACTGCGTGAAACAAATCGTCGGCAGCAGCAGCCCGTTTGTGCGCGCCGCCACTCGCTCCGCAATGCCCGAGATGATGATGGAATCTGCCCCCAGCGGATTGTGCGGCCCGTGGAACTCCACGCTGCCCAGCGGCAGGATCGCCAGTGGATGCGAGGCCACCGCCTCGGCGGTCTCGAAACCAATCACTTCCTCCAGCCGGACGGGCCGTTTGCCTTCTTCGCTTCCCCAGGCATCCAGCCCCATGCCCGTTGCCAGGGCGGGAGCGATCGCGCTAGTGCGCAGCACCTGTCTTCTCGTAATTTTGTCCATGATTTTTTCTTCCGCCAAAGGTTAGCCCGAAGCGCTCTTCGTTGTCTATGTTAACCGCGAGAATCGTGCTGCCGAATCGATTCGTTAGGAAGCGCGGAATTCCCCACGCGCCCCCCCTCGAACAGCGCTTCAATACAGTCCGCTTCAATTTCAGGGACGCCGTTTGCGGGCACGGGCGCCCGCCCCTCCGGCGGCGCCGGCCGGCGAGTGCGCCGCTGGCGGCGGACAACAGGAGTCGCGCACAATCAGATTGGTGGGCAACAGCGTTGGGCTTGGGGCCGCCGGTCCTCCTTCGATCTGGTCGATCAGCATGCGCGCTGCCGTGATTCCGATTTCCCGCGCCGGCTGGCTGACCACCGTCAGCTTCGGACGCAGCAACGTCGCCCAGTAGAAATCGTCGAATCCCAGCAGACTGATTTCTTCCGGACACCGCAGCTCCATTTCCTGGATGGCAGAAAAAGCTCCCAGCGCCATCAGGTTGTTGGTGCAGAAAATCGCCGTTGGCCGGTTTTTCCCTGTCAGCAGCTGCATGGTTTGCGAGTGCCCGCTCTCCAGGTCGTTGTGGCCGGAGCGGATAAGCGATTCATCCGGCGCAATCTTTGCATTTTTCAGCGCCTGCATGTATCCCGCCAGGCGTTCCGAGGAGGTTCCGCTGGAAGGGTCGCCGATAATGATGGCGATGCGCCGGTGCCCCAGGCTTACCAGGTAGCGCATGGCGCTGTCAGCGGCGCGCAGGTTGTCCACACCCACGCGCGGCGTCTGCGGATCGCGGATGGGCGGCAAACGGTCCGCGTACACCACCGGAACATCTCCCATGACCGCCTCCAGCCGCCCCCGCGGCGAATTCATCGCTGGAATCCGCACCAGCCCGTCCACCCGCCGCCGATGGAACAGATCCAGGTAACTGCGCTCCTCCTCCCAGCTCTCGCGCGAGTCGCCGATCAGCATGGTATAGCTCGCCGATGCCGAATAGTCCTTGGCCCCCCGCACCAGGTCAAGGTAGAAGTTGTTGGAAAGATCGGGAACGACGATGGCGATGGTGTGCGTCTTCTTCAGCCGCAACGACCGTGCCAGGTCGTTGGGGCGATACTTCAGGTCCTTGATGGCCTGCTCGATGCGGCCTCGCATCTCCGCGCTCACATAGTCGGAGTTGTTGAGCGCCGCCGAAATGGTGGAGACCGAGGCGCCGGCCAACCTTGCCACATCACGGATGGTGACGTGGCGCGATCCCCGTGTTCGCTTCAGGCTCATTCCGGTTTCTGCTGCAATCGGCAGTGGCGAACAGGTTAATATTGCCCGCGCTGATCTGCAAATCGGGAGGCTTCCTCACCAAAAGGAATTCCCCGCCGGTTTGCTCTCTCCTCTTGGAAAGAATTCAAAGTTACACTAGGCAAGAAGCAGGCTGCGGGGGGCATCCATGAAGCGCATCTGGACGATCATCGGGGTGGGTGACGTCGGGCGCAGTTTCCAGTGGTATCAGGCGCTGTTCGGTCACCCCGCCACCCTTCCCGCCCACGACTACTTTGGCCAGATCCTCGATGCAGATGGAAGTGTCCTGCTCTGCCTCCACCAATGGGGTGCTCACGAGCATGCCTCATTGATGGGCCCCGATCACGGGACCCCCGGCAACGGCCTGCTGTTGTTCTTCCGGGTTGATGATTTCGAACAGGCGCTGCACCGGGCGCGCTCTCTCGTCTCTCGCTTCGAACAGGAACCCCACCTCAATCCGAACACTCGAACCAACGAGTTCTCCGTCCGGGATCCGGACGGATACTACGTCACCATCAGCGCGCTGTCTGTGGACTAAAACTGTGGCGCTTGGTGAAGCTGCGCCCGCTCCCTCCGGGGCCGCTTCAAGGAGCGCTGGCGATTGTGATCGAGCCGGTAACCTACGGCGTGCCGGAATCGCCCGATGGCAGCGGAATACGTGTATCGGTGGCCAGGGGCCTGCCGAAATCCGGAGTGCCGTCCTGCCTCCAGGAAAATGATTGCGCCCGCGGCGAGCGGTGCTCGCCACAACCCTGACCCGGGGCGGAGTTGGCGTGGTAAAGAATCCAGTCCTGTTTTCCATCAGGCGATTTGAAAAATGAATTATGGCCCGGAGCGTACACACCGGCGTTGGGGTCCTGCTGAAACACTGGCCGCGGCGACTTCTTCCACGAAGACGGATTCAGCAAATCGGTTCCGGAAGTGGCCGTCAGCATGCCCAGCGAGTAAGCGTCGGTCCAGCAGGCGCTGGCCGAATAGATCAGGAACAGTTTATCGCCATGCTTCAGCAGTTCCGGGCCTTCGTTGACGTCAATGTGCGGGGGACTATCGGGAAGAACTCGAGCATCTACATCGCCGACCTTTTCCC
This sequence comes from Terriglobales bacterium, assembly GCA_035517775.1. Taxonomy (GTDB): domain Bacteria; phylum Acidobacteriota; class Terriglobia; order Terriglobales; family Acidobacteriaceae; genus DATIYF01. The sequence goes on along the minus strand of DATIYF010000123.1, from coordinate 21,530 downwards.
AGGGATATTCCGGAGTGGAAATTCGCCCGCGTACACCCTCAACCGTCCAGGGATTCTTCAGGCGGGCGATATAGAGGCTCTGGGTGCCGTTCTCGTCCTCCTCCCAGCCCGACCAGATCAAGTAAAGCTTGCCCCGGTCTTCGAAGACGGAAGGATCAATGGCCCACTTGTCGGAGGGCGCGCTCACCTTCCCTTTCAGCGTCCACGTGCCCTGAAGCGGATCCGCAGAAGCATTCTCCACCACCCAGATGCGGTGAGAAATGTTCGTAGCCGCATCCGCGGCGAAGTAGATGTACCACTTGCCCTCGAGAAAATGAATCTCCGGGGCCCAGATCTCATGGGAGTAGGGGCCGGAGGCCGGCGGAATCCAGACCACCCTTTTCTCCGCTGACTTCAATGCGGGCATGCTGTGTGTCTTCCAGAGCGTAAGATTTACGCCCGTGGTATTCATGTAGTAATACACACCGTCCTTGTGTTCCACCCAGGGATCGGGCCCCGTAGGCAGCAAGGGATTGGTAAAGGTAGTTGCGGGCCCTGGCTTGGCGCCGTCAGATTGCGGCGCCAACAATGGCGTGCCGAATGCGAGCAGCAGCAATCCGACGGAGACCTTCCAGCCAAAGCGACCTCGGGGTTCGAGCATGGGCACCCGATTATACGTCGGCAAATCCATTCGCGGTTTTGGGAGGAAATCCGCGGCCGACCCTTCCTGCAATCGAATTCGGCTCTGGGGTTTTGTTAAAGTGGAGATCGCATAAACTCCCATGCGAGGAGACTCCATGCGCTGTTTGAAACTGGCTGTCTTCTTCCTCCTGATCTCTTCTGCGTTGGCGGCTCCCAGGCAGCGGTGGAGTGGGGCCGAAGCAGCCGCCTGGTATCAGCGCCAGCCGTGGCTGTTGGGCAGCAATTTCATTCCCGCCACAGCTATCAATCAGCTCGAGATGTGGCAAGCCGCGACCTTCGATCCACAAGAGATTGACAAGGAACTCGCCTGGGCCGAGGGCGCGCACATGAATACCATGCGCGTTTTTCTGCACGATCTGTTATGGCAGCAGGATGCGGCCGGCTTCAAGCAACGGCTGCAGACCTTTCTGGTCATCGCCGATAAGCACCACATCCGCCCCATTTTCGTCCTGTTCGATTCCTGCTGGGACCCTTTCCCGAAACTTGGGCCGCAGCACCCGCCAGTTCCCGGCGTCCACAACTCCGGATGGGTGCAAAGTCCCGGAGCTGTCGCCCTGGCCGATTCCTCTCAATATCCCCGCCTGAAGGCTTATGTGCAGGGGGTGGTCGGAGCCTTCGCCAACGACCGCCGCGTGCTGGCCTGGGATGTATGGAATGAGCCGGACAACACCAACGGCGGCTCATATCGGGCGCGCGAACCGAAAGACAAAGTGGATCTCGTGCTCAAGCTACTGCCCATGGTTTATGAATGGGCGCAGGCTGAGAATCCCTCGCAGCCGCTCACCAGCGGAGTCTGGCAGGGAGATTGGTCTTCGGATGAAAAACTGAGCGCGATGGAACGGATTCAGCTGGGCGAATCGGACGTGATTTCATTCCACAATTATTCCTGGCCGGAGGACTTCGAAGAGCATCTCCAGTGGCTGGAGCGCCTGCACCGCCCGATTCTGTGCACGGAGTTCATGGCGCGTCCGGTGGGCAGCACCTTTGACACCATCTTGCCCATCGCGAAGAAGCGACATGTTGCCGCCATCAATTGGGGGCTGGTGGCGGGCAAGACCCAGACCTATCTTCCCTGGGATTCCTGGCAGCGGCCCTATGTTCTGCTGCAGCCGCCAGTTTGGTTTCATGAGGTCTTCCATCCCGACGGTACGCCTTACCGGCAGAGGGAAATTGACATCATGCGCAGCCTCTCGCAGGAACCCTGAGATCAGGTTCGGACCACAGGAGTACGGGTTGGCCGCCTTCCATTCCGGCCAGCGCCTCTTGCCCTTCCTGGCACCTTGGGCCAGCCGTTCCCCCCTTCTATGGTGGAAAATCTGCGGCCCGGATTCATCCAACACTGGCGAGACGACGGTCTTATCGGAAAGAGCAGTTTATTTTCCTGGCTCCGCCGCCGCAGGGCTTGCACCCTCCTCCACGGTGTAGAAGCGGTCAACCGCCGGCAGCTTGAACCTTTGAATCTTGCCGCTCGGCCAGTGAACCTCCACCTCGTCCACGCTCTCCTGCGCCCCCAGCCCAAAGTGAACCCGCGGGTCGTTGCAAGAAGCGAAACTGCCGCCGCTCAGCACGTCGGCGCGCTGGCGCACGCCCCCGGCGGTCAGATAAACAGTAGCGCCGACGGCGTCCCGGGGACTACGCGGTCCGCCCACTAACTTCAGCCCGACCCAGTGGTTGCGATCTGGGCTTACGTCGCGCAGCAGCGCCGGCACGCGCCCTAGTTGGTTGATCACAACATCAATCTTTCCGTCGTTAAACAAATCGCCAAAGGCGGCGCCGCGGCCGGTAAACACTTCCGCCAGGCCCGTACCCTTCACCGCGGGCATGAGTTCCCATTTTTTCCCATCGAGGTTATGAAAAAGCAGCGGGCGCTGGGCAAAGGTCGTGCCCCAGCCGGCCTGGTCCACCTGCGGATAAACGTGCCCATTCACTACAAACAAATCTTTCCAGCCGTCGTTATCGAAGTCGAGGAAGCCGGCGCCCCAGCCGAGAAAGGGGATGGTGGGCTCGGCGATGCCCGCCTGGTAGCTGATCTCGGTGAAGTTGGCGCCGCCGTCGTTGCGGTAGAGCGGGTTGTAATCGTCGGAGAATACCGTGTTGTAAAGGTCGAGCAGGCCATTATTGCGGTAGTCGCCAATCGCAATGCCCATGGAGGCGGTTTCGCCCCCATTTTCGTTCAAGGCGTAACCAGAAACATAGCTTGCGTCTTCGAAGGTTCCGTTTCCCTTGTTGAGATAGAGATAGTTCGGCGTGGAATCGTCGGCCACGATCAGGTCAGGCCGGCCATCGTTATTCAAGTCAACAAACACCGAGGTCAGCCCGTAATAGGCGTTGTGATCGCTCACCCCGGCCTTCTCGCTGACATCGGAAAAAGTTCCGTTTCCGTTGTTGTGAAACAGGTGGTCGGGCTCGCCCTGCAGACCGCGCGGGCCGCACATCACATTGATGCCCCGGAATTCGCAGGTGGAAAACTTCACCACGCTTGAGCCGGGCGCCGGGGGATGATCCAGATCATAGTGCACATAGCCGGGGACAAATAAATCAAGATACCCATCGCCGTCATAGTCGCCGAACGTCGCGCCGGTGGACCAGTTGCCCAGTGTCACGCCCGCCTTCTCCGCGACATCGGTGAAGGTTCCGTCATGATTGTTATGGTAGAGGCGGTTCTTGCCGAAATTGGTGACGTAGATATCGGGCCAGCCGTCATTGTCATAGTCGCCCACCGCCACCCCGAATCCCCAGCGGTCATTGGTTACGCCCGCCTTGGCAGCCACATCGGTAAAAGTGCCGTCATGGTTGTTATGAAATAAGGCGGCGTGTGGCGGTTCCGTCTTGCCTAGCATCGCGTCGTAGGTTGAGCCGTTTACCAGGTAAATATCGAGCCAGCCGTCATTGTCGTAGTCGAGCAGAGCAACACCGGAGCCTACCGTCTCCAGAATGAATTTTCTTTCCGGCGTGCCCATCACGTGGGTCCATTCGGTCAGGCCCGCTTTCTCCGCAACATTCTGAAAAACAACTGGGCCGGCATCCACGAATCCGCCGGCGGTGATGGGGCGCTTTTCTGAATCGAGTACCGGCGCGTATTGGCCGGAGGTCGAAACCATTCCCGCTCCCTGCCCGGCGGCCTGGCCTGATTTGGGTTGCTGACCGGCGCGGACCATAGGCACGAGAAAATATCCAGCTCCCAGACACAGCAACAACACAACGCCACCTGCCAGAGCGAGAGGGAACGCGGTATGGCGCGGCGCGGCGCCAGCTCTCAGTAAGCGCCACCATTGCCACCTGTTCAGCGCCTTGCCGGGTCTTTTCATGAAATCGCTTGGCCGCGGCGCCCGGCATTGCAGAGGCTGCGAACGAGGCCGCCCGGCTGTTCCGCGGCGAAATGGTTGCCCTCGATTTTCGCCGCCGGCCTGCCTTGCCGATCTACGATCGGGCTATGCAAGGAATGGATAGAAAGGGCTTCTTCCGGGTAACTGTGCCTATCAAATCTCGCCCCGATATGCGTTATTTCCGGCAAGGGCGGGTCAGAAGGTACCCACTGCGGCAGTTGTCTTCCCCATGCGCGCATCACTGGCCAATTCCGCCGGTGGATCGTGGACGCGACGGCTCCCTATTGTCGCCTCAACTGGGGGATTCAGTCCACCCATTTCCAGGCTCCAGCTCTGGGCCGGGTTTTGGCAGGAAATTTCACCGCGACGAATAGAAGAAGGCGGTATTGGTCCATGAGGATTGCTCGGCATGGCGGGCAACTCCGGCGGGCTTGCCCTGAACAGGTTCTATCTTGTCCCCCCGGGGTTTGGTCTTCCGGCCCTAAACGCCTCCGCCCGCCCGGAGGTAACCTGGTAATACCCTTCCCGCTGGTAATTTGTGCCTGCTTCCCTCCCCCATTCATAATGGGACTAGCGCGCCTCCAAACCGCCGATTGCGAGAGGATTATGGTTTCACTAAAGCTTCTGGTGGTTGAAGACGATCCGGCCAGCCTGGAGCTCATGAGCGAGGTCTTGTCGTCGCTCGAGGCCGAAGTGCACCCCATGAGCGATAGCCGCAAGGCCGCCACCATGATCAATCAGGAAAAATTCGACGGAATTTTCCTGGACCTTGAAATGCCCAGCCCCAACGGCTTCCAGTTGGCGCAGATGGTAAGGGCTTCGTCCTGGAACAAAGGCACCCCCATCGTCATCGTCACCGGCCGCGAAGAACGGCAGACCATGCGCGAAGTCTTTGCCATTGGCGCCACCTTCTTCCTGCAAAAACCGGTTGACCGGCAGAAGCTGACCATCCTGTTCCGTGCCGTCCGCGGCACCCTGTTTGAGAACCGCCGGCGGTCCGTGCGCGTTTCCCTGCAGACCGATGTCACCTGCACCACCAACTCGCACACCGAGCGCGGCAAGGTCTGGAACATCAGCCAGGGCGGCATGCAGGTTGAAACCGCCCGCCTAAGACCGGGTGAGGCCGTGCACATTTCGTTTTCGCTTCCTGGGTCGAACGCCGTCGTCGAGGCCGAGGGCGTTGTGATTTGGTCCAAGGCCGAGCGCCAGGGTATCCGCTTCAGCAAGTTGAACAGTCAGAGCGAACAGCATATCCGCGACTTCATTGCCCACCTGGAAAAGCCGGAGTGGCTTCCCGCCTAAGACTTATTACCCTGATCACTTCGGTAACTTCTGCCAGCTTCCTTCGCCGTGCGACACTAGCACGCATTAACCCAAACGAGCGGGTCGGGGCATGCCGTCGCAGTCAAATCACCCAGCTAAAGAGACCATTTTGGTCGCCGATGACCAGGTCTCGAATCGGGAACTTCTCCAAGAGCTCCTCGATACTCAGGGATTCACCATTCTTACCGCTGCCGACGGCTCCGACGCCCTGCGGCAGCTCGGCCGCAGCCCCGTGGACCTGGTGATCTCCGACGTCATGATGCCGCACCTCAGCGGCTTCGACGTATGCCGGCAGATGAAAAACAACCCGGAGACTGCGCTCATCCCCATCATCCTGGTCACCGCGCTCTCCGACAAGCAGGACCGGATCGAGGGTATTCAGGCAGGAGCGGACGATTTTCTAAGCCGTCCGGTGGACCGCATCGAACTCCTGGCCCGCGTCAGATCGCTGCTTAAGCTCAAGCAGCGCACCGATGAGCTGGAACGCGCGGAGTCGGTCTTGTTCACGCTGGCCCGCAGCATCGAAGGCAAGGATGCCTATACCCATGGGCACTGCGAGCGGCTGACCGAGTATTCTGCCGCGCTGGGCAGCCACCTTGGCCTTCCGGTGGAGCAGGTCGTCGCCCTGCGGCGCGCCGGCGTGGTGCACGATATCGGAAAAATCGCCGTGCCCGACTCCATCATCCTCAAGCCCACCAGCCTCACGCCTGAGGAATGGAAGATCATGCGCGAGCACCCGGTCATCGGCGAGCGCATCTGCGCGCCCCTGAAGTCCTTTCGCGCAGTTTTGCCCATCATCCGGCATCACCACGAAAAATTTGACGGCTCGGGTTATCCCGATGGCCTGCGCGGGGAAGATATTCCCGTCACCGCCCGGGTGCTGCAGATCGTGGACGTATACGACGCGCTCACCACCGTCCGGCCCTACAAGCCTGCCTTCTCCATTACAGATGCGCTGCAGACCATGAAGCTGGAGGTGGAGCGCGGCTGGTGGGACCGGCACATCTTCGCCGAATTCGAAAAATTTGTGAGAAGCGGCACCGCAAGATTTTTGTCCCGGGGCGCGGCGGCCGGCGCTCAAGACTGACGCGGAAAAATTGGGGAAAGGAAGTACGCCGTGAGAGTACGGGCTTTTTTCTTGACCTATGACTCAGCAGGGGGCACAGCCACTGCCACATGGAGCAAGAGCCTTGCGCCACGGCCGGTGGGCCATATCCTGCTCATCGCAGCCCTTGCAGGCGTAATGGGATGGCCCCATCGCGGCCTGGCGCAGAGCGGGCAAACCGCCGACCGCAGCCTGGTGCAGATGAGCCTGGCCCAGTTGGGTACAGTGGAAGTCACCACAACTTCCAAGGAGCCGGAAGAAGTCTGGAATACGCCGGCAGCGGTCTTCGTGCTTACCCAGGAAGATATTCGCCGCGCCGGCGTCACCACCATTCCCGAGGCTCTGCGGCTGGTGCCCGGGGTGCAGGTCAGCCGCATTGATCAGGACCACTGGGCGGTCGGCATCCGCGGCTTGGCCGACCAATTCTCCAAATCCATGCTGGTGCTCATTGATGGCCGCAGTCTGTACACGCCGCTGTTTGCCGGGGTTTATTGGGCGCTGCAAGACGGCATCATGCTCGAGGACGTGGAGCGCATTGAAGTGATCCGCGGCCCCGGTGGGACGATCTGGGGAGCCAACGCCGTCAATGGCGTCATCAACATCATCACCAAGAATGCGAAAGATACGCATGGAATGCTGGTGACCACCGGCGGAGGCAGCGTGGACCATGCCATCGCCGCCTTTCGCTACGGAAACGGCAATGGCCGCAATTTCAACTATCGCTTTTATGGCAAGGCCTACGGCGACGGCCCCGAATACCATTCCGACGATGCCACCTACGATGAAGGGCGGCTGGGGCAGCTGGGCTTCCGCACCGACTGGAGCGCTGGCGCCGACCAATGGACCCTCCAGGGAGATATGTACAAGGGAGGGGTGGGCGAGCGGGTGGGCATGGGATCGTTTTCTCCGCCGGAACAGCTCGTCTCCGATGAGGCCGTTGCAGTATCCGGCGGCAATTTACTGATGCACTGGCGCCGCCAGCTCCGGCAAGGCTCCGATGTTCAGGTACAGGCTTACTACGATCGCACTTACGCCCTCGCCCCGCACTATGGCGAAACCCGCAATACCTTCGACGTGGACTTCATTCACCATTTGACTTTAGGCCGCCGCCAGGACTTCATCTGGGGCGCCGGCGCGCGCATCAGCCCCAGCGACTTCGTCGAGACGGTCGCGTCGCTGGATTTCACCCCCCACCACATCGCCAACAACGTCTATAGCGGCTTCGTGCAGGATGAAATTGCCATCGTGCCTGACAAGTTCTCCATCACCCTGGGCACCAAGCTCGAACACAATAACTACACCGGCTTCGAACCTCAGCCGAGCGCCCGCGCCCTGTGGAGAATCAGCCGCCAGCAATCCCTGTGGGGAGCCGTGACCCGGGCGGTCCGCACTCCGTCGCGCATTGAAGAAGACTTCAGAGATGATGGCTTTCTGCTGGCTTCGCCGCTCGCGTACGTCGAGATTGATGGCAATCGGCAGCTCTCCGCCGAGCAACTGCTTAGCTACGAACTGGGTTACCGCCGGCTGGTGACGCGCAAGTTCTATTTCGATTTCGCATTGTTTCACAACCAATACAACGACCTGGTCAGCCTGGGAGCGCCGGTCTTGAGCCTGGATTCTTCTCCTCCTCCGGCGCACTACACCTTTCACTTTCCCTGGGTCAACGGGGTGAAGGGCGAGGGCGATGGCTTTGAAGTCGCCCCGGATTGGAGCCCAGCCCCATGGCTGCAGCTGAAGGCGGCCTATTCCTATTTGAACCTGAATCTGAAACTCAAGCCGAACAGCCCCGATACCGGGACCGTGAGCACCGACGAAGGCTCCAGCCCGCACAATCAGCTCAGCTTTCAATCCCGCTTCAACCTGCCTCGTCACTTTGAATTCGACCAGACGTTTCGTTATGTCAGCGCCTTGCCGGCGCAGCAGGTGGAGGGGTACAGCACCGCCGACCTTCGCTTCAGCTGGCAAGCCACTCACCAGCTCGGCTTCTCCGTCATGGGCGATAACCTGCTCCAACCCGAGCATGCCGAGTTCGCCAGCGATCCGGGGCCGATAGTCGGCATCAAGAGAAGCGTGTACGCGCAGATCACCTGGAGGCGCGAGGCCGATTGATTCTCACGCCAAAAGCCCTGCGCTGGCCCTATGCCCTGGCACTGGTGTGCGCCCTTGCGGCCGGCCCCCTGCTGTGGGCTCAGCATTCCCGGCCCACCGAGTCTCAGGTGAAGGCTGCTTATCTCTATGGCTTCGGCCGCTTCGTGCAGTGGCCCGCGCCGGCGAATTCGCCCAAAGATAGCCCCTTCAACATTTGCGTTTTGGGCGAGGACCCCTTCGGCGCAACCCTGGATGCAACCCTCGCCGGCCAAAGCCTCGCGGGCAGGAAGGTAGCTGCCCGGCGAATCTCAAGCCCAAAAGACTCGAGCGCTTGCCAGATTTTGTTTCTGGGCCCCTCCGAGGAGGGGCAACTCAGCGAAATTATCGGCTCACTCGACAAAGCGGCAATTCTCACCGTCAGTGACATGCCTCACTTCACGGAGCGCGGCGGCATGATTCAGTTTGTCCTGGAGGGTGACCGTGTTCGCTTCGAAGTGAATCTGACTGCCGCCCAGAACGCCGGACTCAGCTTGAGCGCGGAGTTGCTTCAGGTCGCGCTCGCCGTCAGGAAGGACGCTGCCGCCAGGAATTGATGGTCATGCAGAAATCCCAGAACGCTCCTATCTCCAAAACGCTTACCTGGATGAACCTGCTGGTGAGTGGCGCGGCCCTGCTGCTGGCCTGCGGCGCCTTCTTCGCCTATGACATGTACACTTCGCGGGTCGGGATCGTGCACTCGCTCTCCACCGAGGCCCAGATCATCGCCTCCAACAGCGAGGCGGCGCTGGTGTTTAACGATCCCCAGACCGCCGAGCGCAGCCTGGCGGCGCTGCAGGCCTCGCCGCACCTGATCAGCGGCGCAATCTACACCGCCGATGGCAGTCCCTTCGCCGCTTACTGGCGCAACGGGCACGCGCATAACCTGCCGCTGCCCGCCCTGGCCCCCGGCAGCAACCAGGCTCATTGGTTCCGGCAAGATGAGATCGGCCTGGTAGAGGTCATTTCTTCCGAGGGCAAAACCATTGGCTTCGTCTATCTCCGGTCAGACCTGGGCGCCATCACCGACCGGGTAAGAACCTATACCGTCATCGCCTGCGCCGTACTTCTGATTTCTCTGATCGTGGCCTTGCTGGTCTCACGCTTTTCTCAAGGCCCAATTTCGCGGCCCGTGGTGCATCTGGCGGAGACCGTGCGCGCGGTTTCCCACAATAAGGATTATTCCGTCCGGGCTTCTGAGGCCAAGGGGTGCGATGAAGTGGTGACCCTGATCGGGGCCTTCAACGAGATGCTGGGGCAAATCCAGGGGCGCGACACGGCCCTGCAGCACGCCCACGACCAGTTGGAAGCCCGAGTCGAGGAGCGGACCGCCCAACTGGCGGCCGCCAACAAGGAATTGGAGCTGCGCAACCGCGAGGTGGAGCGCGCCACGCAGCTGAAAAGCAAATTCCTCGCCAGCATGAGCCACGAATTGCGCACCCCGCTGAACGCCATCGTCGGCTTTTCCGAACTGCTGGCCGAGCAGTCCGCCGGTCAGCTCAACGACAAGCAGAAGCGCTTCGTCAACCACATCAAACAGGGCTCGGCCCACCTGCTTCAACTGATCAACGACATTCTGGATCTTTCCAAAATCGAAGCCGGCCAGCTCGAGCTGCATTGCGAGGATTTCGTGGTCAAGGACGCTCTGCCCGAGGTCCTCTCCAACATTCGAGCTCTGGCCATGGCCAAGAATATTCAGATCGAGCAGCAATTGGGGCCGGAGCTCTCCATTCATGCCGATCGGGTGCGCTTCAAGCAGGTCTTGTACAACCTCTTGAGCAATGCCGTGAAATTCACGCCGGCCGAGGGGCGCATCGAAGTTACCGCCCGCCGCGATGGCGGTTTCGCCCGCGTAAGCGTGAGAGATACCGGAATTGGTATCCGCCCCGAAGATCAGGCGCTGGTGTTCGAGGAATTTCGCCAGGCCGAAGGAGGCACGGCCAGCCGCGAGGGCACTGGGCTGGGCTTGGCCATCACCAAGCGCCTGGTCGAGCAGCATGGCGGCAGGATTTCCCTGCAGAGCGAGGTGGGAAAGGGCAGCTGTTTCTCCTTTACTCTGCCATTGGCCAGCGCCACCACCCAACTGGCGCAGCCCGGTCCGGCGGCGGCTTCTCCGTTGGAAGCGGCGGCAGGACGCGCCAGGCCCCTGGTCCTCATCGTGGATGACGAACCTTCCGCCCGAGAACTCCTTTCCAGCTACCTCGAGCCGGAGTACGACGTCGCCGTAGCCGAATCCGGCGCCGAAGCCCTCATCAAGGCCCGGCAGTTGTCCCCGGATGTCATCACCCTCGACGTTCTGATGAGCAAAGGAAACGGCTTCGAGACTCTCGTCGCCCTCCGCAAGGAGCCGGAGTTGGCCAACCTTCCCGTCATCATTCTGTCTATCGTGGAGCAAAAGCAGGTCGGCTTTGCCTTGGGGGCGACCGACTACCTGGTCAAGCCCATCCACCGCTCCATCCTGCTCGAAACTATCCGCAAACATGTGCCTGCCCGCAGCCAGCACGATTCCGCCATTCTTCTGGTAGATGATGACGCCAGAAGCCTGCAGTTGCTGGAGGAGGCGTTGCAGTCGGCAGGTTTTGCAACCGAGAGCGTCCAGAACGGCGCCGGAGCTCTGGAAGTGCTTTCCTCAAAATTGGTTGCGGCGGTGCTGCTCGACTTGCTTATGCCCGGAATGGATGGCTTCCAGGTGATCCGCTATATCCGCAAGCAGGAGAAGTTGCGCCAGCTGCCCATCCTGGTTATGACCGGCAAGCAGTTGACGGCAGAGGAGATCTCGTTGCTCGGCCGCGATACCCAGGCCCTTTTCCAGAAGAACGGATCGTGGCAGCATCAGCTCATCGCTGAGATCGCCCGAGTGTTGAAGCGCCCCCAGGCGAAGGCCGCCCAGTTGTAATCCAAGTCATTTATTTTCAAAGAGATGCTGTTAGCCACGGCCCCGCCTCTCGGGGGTCCTGTGCCGTCATGTTTTGGATCTTAAAGCGTCTTGAAACCAGACGTAGTGTCTGAAGTTTGCACACTTAAAAGCCGCGGGTAGCCCGGGCGTCACTGCACTGCAGCCCGATATCAAAGATAAATACTTTAGATACAGGTATTTACAGTTGTTCCCGAAGATTTCATTCCGGGCCGGCGGTTGGGCACAACATTGCACTCCTGCATATTGCCCATGCACTCAGCCATGAAATACGGCCCGACGGCCCAAACGCTGTTGACTGGCATTCTTGCCCTCTCGCTGGCCCTTTTCTGCTGCGACGAAGCGGTTGCACAGTCCGCCGGCGGCGTGCAGAGCAACAAAGCCGCCATTGCGCTCACCGCGACGGTGCCGGCGCAACTAAGCCTCAGTCTGAGCGATATCGTGCTGGATGCAAATGTTCCGGATCCGGCCCAGAGCACTGCGGTTGCTTCCGTATCGGTCACTAGTTCCTGGGTGCTGAATTCAGAGTCCAGCAACGTGGAACTGGTCGGGTTCTTCGATTCGCCGCAAGCCGCCATGTCAGACGCTGCCGGGCATGTGCTGCCGGCAAGCCACCTTCTCGGCGGCATCGCCGGTGGCGAACTTGGATCCTTCAGCGAGAGCGCCCGCGTGGGAACCGCAAACGCCAGCCGGACTTTCTTCCATCAGGCGATTTCCACCGCCAACCTGACCTCCAGCCGCACCGATACCCTGAACGTACAATTGGCTCCGATCAACGACCTGGGCGCGCCTGCCGGAGAGTACACAGGCGTCCTTCATCTGCGCCTGGTGGCCTACTAGCACCCGCGTTTACAGCGGAACCAGAGTTCAAGAAAAACTTAGGTAACCTGGCGAAGCCCGTTTCGGCTATGCGAGGCTGAAAACACACACTCTTACTCCATGGCGCACATGAAAAAAATATTGATCGCCGAGGATAATCCGGTGAACTGCGAGTTACTGCGCGAGCTCTTGGAATTGCGCGACCATGAGGTCATTGAAACCCATAACGGCCAGGAGGCCCTGCAGAGTCTTGAGCAGGCCATACCCGACATCCTGCTGCTCGATCTGGGCATGCCCGTGATGGATGGCTATGAAACCGTTCGCCGCATCCGCCAGGACCCTCGCTTTGCCCGTTTGCCGGTGCTGGCCGTTACCGCCTACGCCATGCAGGGAGACAAAGAGCGCATCCTGGGTTGTGGATTCGATGGCTACCTCTCGAAGCCCATCAATCCTTCCCTGCTTTTCCAGGAATTGGATCGTGTACTGCCAAAAGAAAACGGCGGAGACATTCCGCCGCAAGGTACCGGCGCTGCCGGTGCCGGTGGATAAATGGCGCCGCCCTTGTGCTGCCGGCCGCATGATGGCCGGCGGCATTCGGGCCTGATCGAAGCTCGGGCCGCAGCGATGATGCCCTTCATTCAGAAGGACTCTGACACTCCTGAGCGGTTTTGGCGATCTCGACGGTGCAGTTGCGCTTCTCCAGCAGGCGGACGGTTAGTTTTTGGGCCCCGGCTTGGCCCCCGCTGGGAGCGTACACTGTCTTCCCGACGCCGGCCCCATATCCGGCCGGCTCCGAAAAGGAGGTATTCCGTATGCAACGAATCCTCTGGGTTATCCTTCTTCTCTCATTCTCTGTTCCACTCTTCGCGCAGGCGCAAAAGCCGCAGGAGCAAAAACCCGCCACCCTCCGCAGCATCCTGCTGGAGCAACTGCGCACCACCCACAATCAGAAAGATTGGTTCGTGCCCGCCAATATTGCCGTCGAAGGACTCACCGCCGAACAAGCCCGCTGGACGCCCGGCGCCGGCAATCACTCCGTCGGCCAGCTGGCCTATCACCTGGTTTTCTGGAATCGCGAGGAGCTCGCCCGGTTCAAGGGCGAAAGGCCCGCGCCCTACAGCGGCAAGAACGACGACACCTTCAACAACTTCGACAGCAAGACCTGGAACGACACCGTGCACCAGCTCGACCAGGTTCTTACCGACTGGGAGCAGGCCGTAGCCGCCGCCGACGAGAAAAAGTTGGAGCAGTGGGCTCCGACCATCGCCCGCATCGGCACCCACAATGCCTACCATATCGGGCAGATCATTTACGTCCGCAAGCTGCAAGGCTCCTGGAATCCGGAGAACGGCGTGAAGTAGGGCCACGGGAATGGCAGTCTCCGGGGAACTTCGCTCGTGTGGGGACGGGTCTCCGACCCGTCCAGGCGGCGCGCAAGGCCGACATCCATCGCCCCTGTGTGGGTGCGCTTCCATACCCCTTTCTTACTTTTAACGGTCGGGTGCCCCGCTCTTGTGTCTGCGTTCTGTGCAGACACAGGGCGGGGATTTTGACCTCGAAACGCCTGTGCTGCCCCCTAAGCCCTTTGTTTGCTATGGGTTATTTGTCAGCACAGATCTGTGCTGGCGATTTCGGGATGACGATGTGTTCCCGCGGGAACATTGGTGGGCATTTCCGGCCAGCCGCCGAGCTGCGCTCGACCGGGCGGGGCACAGCCCCGCTCCCACACAAGTATTCCCGTGCAGGGCTAGTAAATCGTGTACCCCGGGGCGGGGGTGCGCAGGTCAGGCTTGCTGGCCATCAGCAGCAGCGCGCCCGTGCGTTTGAAGGCACGCAGGTCGTCGATGCTGTGGAACGACTTCGTCTGGTAGTCGTCGGGCGTGGGCGTGTCGTCAGGAATCTGGCGCGCCTCAATATTTTCGAAGGCATGCTGCTTCAGTAGCTCCACATACTCGGCGGAGGAGCGCACCTGCACCGGCACCTTCAGCTTGTCCACCCATTGCAGCGAGTAAGGATTGTCTTTATACAGGTTGATGAGGATGAACATGCGGCCGCGCGGCGCCATCACGCGGAAAAGCTCGGCCAGGGCGCGGTCCTGGTCGGGATAGTAATAGAACGATTCCACCGACAGCATCTTGTCGAAGAAATTTTCCTCCCAGGGAATCTGCTGCGCCGATCCCCAGACGTAAAGAATGTTTTCGAAGTCTTTTGACTCCGCGCGCGCCTGCCGAATCATCTCGTCCGAGATGTCGAGGCCGACCACCTGGCCGAAGCCCTCCGGGCCTTCGCCCACCAGCCGCGCCAGCATGCGCGTGGCCCATCCTGAGCCGCAGCCGAGATCGAGCACGCGCTCGCCGGGGCGGAGGTTCATCAGGCGGAGGGTCTTTTCGGTGATGTCGAGATGATGGCCGCGCATCTTCTCGCCTTCGCCGCGCTCGGCCCACTGATTGAATTCCTGCTGCAGCTTCTGATCGGGCGATTGTGATTTCTTCATGGTGCGGCCCGGTTTGGGCGCTGTCTTCTATTTCATACCACGAGACCCTACCGGGATGCGTCAGGCCATTCCAAAAAGACTGCAGCGCGGCAAATGAAAGAAGCAGCATGAGATAATGCGGCGCGGAACAAATTCCCCGAGTTTTCGTAACTTACGGGGGCGACCCATGAAGCCTTCCACAAAAATCAGCTGGATTGCAAGCCTGATTGGAACCGGCGCCGGACTATGGGCGTGGTGGCTGGGGATGGGGCGATTCTTATGGCCGGCTCATCCGCAGCTCGCAGGTTTCCTGATCACGCTTGCCGCCACCGTGGCAGTACAAGTGTTGTGGCCTAAGAGTTGCTTTAACGGCACGTCACAAGCCGGGCCGCACTGAGTCGTAGGTCTCCGAAACCTCATGCTGCGCCTGGGTTCCGACCACTATTCTGCGGTCGTCCTCTTCTGGTTTCAGGCGGTTGAGTATTTACCCCAGAGGACACAGAGACAAAGCGCATCTGTGCTACTCTCTTTTCCTCATGCCGGAGCCTGAGGCCGAGCCTGAATCCCAACCGCTTTTCTATTGCCCGCAGTGCGGCCAGGAGGTTGCCGATCCGTTGACCTGCGGGGATTGCGGCGCGGTCATCTGCCGCCGCTGCGGCACGCCGCTCGAATCTCCTGACGAGCTGGGCATCGGATAACATGGCCACCGCTCCGGAGACTAACGCCCCGAAGTCTGCCTCTCAACCCTCGCTGATTCGCGGCCTCTCGCTGCTCGATTCTGTTCTGCTGCTGGTAAGCGGCATTATCGGGTCTTCGATTTTTCTTACTGCGAAGGATATTGCGGCGCCGCTGCCGAATCCCATTCTGTTTCTTGGCGTGTGGGTGCTGGGCGGCGTGATCTCGCTCTTCGCCTGCGTGGCCTTCGCCGAACTGGGCTCGATGTTCCCCGACTCGGGCGGGCAATACGTGTACCTGCGCGAAGCCTACGGCGACCTGATCGCCTTTCTCTACGGCTGGATGCTCTTCAGCGTGGCCAACGGCGGCAGCATTGCGGCGCTCTCCGTGGCTGCGGCGGCCTACACGGGGCGGGTGGTGCCGTTCATTTCAGAAGAGCACGTGGTGCTCTCAGTATTGGGAATCACGCTGACGCGAGCGCACATCGTGGGCATCGTGCTGATCGCCGTGCTGACGTACGTCAACGTCGTGGGGCTGCGCTGGGGCGCGCTGCTGCAGAACGTCTCTACCTGGACGAAGTTTACGGCCATGGCAGCGTTTGTTTTTCTCGGATTCATCATTGGGAAGGGCAGCTGGTCCCATTTTCACGCGGCGCCGGGCGCGAGCCTGAGCCTGGGACTTGGCCCCGGCGCCTGGATTTCAGCCATGGGAGTGGGGCTGATCGCGGTGTTCTGGGCTTATGACGGATGGGTGTACATCACCTGGGTGGCGGGCGAGGTGAAAGAGCCGCGGCGCAATGTGCCCTTGGCGATGGTGCTGGGCGTGGTGGCAGTGGGGGTGATTTATATCGCGATGAACATGACCTACGTCTATGCCATGCCGCTTTCGGAGGTGGCACAGCATGAGACCATCGCCCACGCCGCTGCGGCGGCGCTGTTTTCACCTCATGCGGCGGTGTGGCTTTCGGCCATGATTGCGATTTCCTGCTTCAGCGCGGCAGCCACCTGCACGCTCTCAGGAGCGCGGGTGTATCTGGCGATGGCGCAGGATGGGGTCTTCTTCAAGAAGATGGCAGAGATTCACCCCAAATGGAGGACGCCGGCCTTCAGCCTGATCGGCCAAGGCATTTGGGCGGCGCTGCTTACGGTGAGCGGCCGCTACGACCAGCTCTACACCTACGTGATTTTCGGCATGGTGCTTTCCTATACGCTGACCGTGATCGGACTGTTCGTTCTGCGCTGGAAACGCCCGGATATTCCGCGGCCCTACCGCTGTACCGGCTATCCCTGGCTGCCGGCGATTTATGTGCTGATTGGGAGCGCCTGGACCCTGAACACCATCATCACCCGGCCGACCGAAGCCTTCTGGGGAATGACGATTGTGCTGATCGGGGTGCCCGGCTATCTTTACTGGAAGCGCAGCAGCGGGAAGGCAACAGCAGTGGAGTAGAGATGTTCGAGCGGTATACAGAGAAGGCGCGGCGGGCGATTTTCTTCGCCCGCTATGAGGCCAGCGAGTTTGGCTCGCCCTGCATCGAGACTGAGCATCTTCTGCTCGGACTTCTACGCGAAGATAAAGCCCTGTTCTTTCGTTTTCTGCGAGAAATGACCTACCTGCCAGTGCAGGAGGAAGTGAGGCGACGCACTGTATCCAAAGAGAAATTTCCGACCAGTGTGGACCTGCCGCTAAGTCCTCAATCCAAACGAGCCCTTGCCCACGCCGGCGAAGAAGCTGACCGGCTCAATCACCGCCACATTGGCACTGAGCATTTGCTGCTCGGCCTGCTGCGCGAAGGCAAAGATCCGGGAGCACAGCTTCTGCAGAAATACGGCGCGAAACTTGAGGATCTGCGCAAGAAAATCGCCGAGACTCCCGGATGGGGCCCGGACAAGCCTAGAATTTCGCACCAGCCGTCTGCGTCGGCCCCTCCTGCTCAGCCTCCGGTTGAAACCATCGAAATCCACGGCGCGCGCTGGAACCTGGAATACATCCATGAGGCGGTGATGCGCTGCCGCGAGCACTCCTGGTACTGGCACAAGCAGGCGTGGAAGAAGCGCGACATCGTCATGGACCGCCAAAGCGGCCGCGTCTCTTTTGATCTGAGGCTCGCGGCCGACCCGGCCAAGTTTGAGCTGGTGAAAGAGGGCTGGAAGAAAGATCGCTGCGCTGTCTGCCGATGGGAGTTATACGAGGCCCCCGAAGATGAGACCCACAACACCGGATACACGAACGGCCGCGGATGGCTGTGCACCGAGTGCTTCGAGAAATTCATGGGCCGCGAAGGGTTTTTCTCTTCTCCGTACTCTGATATTACATAGCCGGGCGGCGTCGCAGGCTTAGGTGCAACAGTCAGGCCCATCGCGGGCGAGGGCGCCCGCGCCACAAAGAATCACGAAGACGTTGTGCATCGGGCCTGCACCCGGTTATCTTGGTTGGAACCTCCCCCGCATGGCAAAAGTCAGGATAGAAAATGTTTGAACGTTACAGCGAAGGAGCCCGGCGGGTCATTTTTCTTGCGCGCCAGGAGGCCAGCCGGTTTGGCTCGGCCTACATTGAGCCGGAGCACGTGCTGCTGGGGCTGGTGCAGGAAGATCGAATGCTGATGCAGCGCTTTCTGCCGGGCGTGAATTATGCCACGGTGCGGCGCGAAGTGGCCGAGCTATTGCCCCAGGGAACCAGCGTGCCGGTTTCAGTGGACCTGCCGCTGACCAAAGAGGCCAGGTGGATTCTGGAACACGCGGCGGAAGAGGCGGCCCGGCTGGGTGATCCGCAGATCGGGGCTGAACATTTGCTGCTGGGGCTGCTGCGCGAGCCGGAAACCTATGCCGCGCAACTGGCGCACAAGCACGGCGCCAAGCTGGCCGAGGTGCGCGCCGAGCTGGCCAGGGGAAACGGGCGGCCCTGGGCGGCGGCCGAGAGCCATCCCGGGCCGGCCATAAAGCACACGGCGGCGACGAGAGCGACGGTTGAGATTCACGGCGCCGCCTGGAGCGCCGACTATGTGGGGGCCGCGGTGGAGAGGTGCCGGGAATATTCCTGGCACTGGCATAAACGGCCGTGGCAGCGGCGCGACATCGCGGTGGACCGCCAGAACGGCTCGCTCTCCTTTGATCTCACGCTGGCGCGAGACGGCAACCACTTCGAGCTGGTGAAGGGCGGCTGGAAGGTGGACCATTGCGCGATTTGCCGCTGGGAGCTTTGCGAATCGGAGGAGGAAGCGCATGGCAAGGGCTACACCAACGGCCGCGACTGGCTGTGCGCGGAGTGCTATGAGAAGTTCATGAGCCGGCCGGGTGCGGTCCCGCCGATGGCAATTGATTGAGCATGATGGCGCCCCTGGGGTTGAAATCCCCGGGGCCACAGCGCAAGGCAGTAACCACGAAGGACACGAGGGGCTCGCGAAGGCACTATGCTTCCCTGCGGCAGCCCCCCACCAACCTCGAATGCGGAAACGGCTTGCCCCGGCCCGGCTTCGGTGTTATCCCTAGCTTCTTTCGATCTGGCATCCCAGCGAACTGACCAGGTACGCACATTTGGCCGAACCATCCCTGGACGGAAACGACGCAACGCCGGCTTCGCACTCGGGCGTTTCGATTGCCGAGGCGGAAGATGTCAGCCGCCCGCGCCGGGTCATGGGGTTCCGCGACCTGGTGCTGTTCTATGTGGTCACCGGCATCAGCCTGCGCTGGATTGCGACGGCGGCGGCAGCGGGGCCGAGCTCCATTGTTATTTGGATTGGCGCCTGGCTGGCGTTCTACACGCCGCTGGCACTTTCGGTGATCGAGCTTTCGTCGCGCTATCCCAACGAGGGCGGCCTTTATGTGTGGAGCAAGAAGGCGTTCGGGGATTTTTCCGGGTTCATGTCTGCCTGGACATATTGGACGAGCAATCTGCCCTACTTCCCGGCGGTGCTTTACTTCGCCGCCAGCAACATCATCTACATGCGGCCGGCGTGGGGGCATCTTTCGAACAATGCGACGTTCTACATTGTGTTCTCTCTGCTTACGCTGGGCGGCGCGACGCTGATGAACCTGGTGGGCCTTGACGTTGGCAAATGGCTGCACAACGTGGGCGCGCTGGCCATGTGGCTTCCGGTGGGGATTGTGATCGTGATGGGGGTGGTGGCCTGGCACCGCTTTGGGACGGCAACCCACTTCACGGTGCACGCTATGGTTCCGAGCACACACTTCAACGACGTTATTTTCTGGTCGCTGCTCACGTTTGCCTTCGGCGGATGCGAAGCAGCCTCGTTCATGGGGGAAGAGATCAAGAACGCGCGGCGGACGGTGCCGTGGGCGTTGTTTTTCGCCGGGGTGACGGTGGCGTTGTGCTACATCCTGGGAACGGTTGGGGTGCTGCTGGCGCTGCCGCCTTCGGCGGTGAGCAACTTGCAAGGGCTGATGCAAGCCATTTCCCAGACTGCCGGGCGGGTGGGTTTTGCCGGCGTAATTCCGGTAGCGGCATTCCTGATCGCGCTAAGCAATGTCGGGGCGGCGAGTGGATATCTGGCCGCAGTGGCGCGCTTGCCGTTTGTCGCCGGCATTGACCACTTTTTGCCCTCAGCGTTTGGGAAGCTGCATCCGCGCTGGCGAACGCCCTGGGTGGCGCTGCTGACGCAGTTTCTTCTGGGAGCGCTGTTTGTGTTTCTGGGCCAGGCGGGGACGAACGTGAAGGGCGCTTACGACGTGATGGCGGCGATGACGGTGATCACTTATTTCATTCCGTATTTGTATCTTTTCGCCGCGATGATCAAGCTGCAGGCTGAGCCTGCCGGGCCGCAGGTGATTCGCGTGCCCGGCGGGAAGCGGGTGGCCAAGGTGGTAGCCGCAGTGGGATTTCTCACGACGACGCTGACGATTCTGATCTCGCTGATGCCGCAGCCGGATGATCCCAACAAGCCGCTGGCGGTGCTGAAGGTGGTGGGAGGGTCGGCGGTGCTGGTGCTGATTGGGGCGGGGATTTATTGGGCGGAGAAAAGGAAGGTACGGCGGGGCTGACGAGCTGTGGGGACACTCTGCCCGTGTGGGGACGGCGCTCTCGGCCGTCCGGCAGGGCCGCAGCTCCGTCGAGCTTCGCTCGACCCGGCGGGGCATAGCCCGGCCTCCACACGGCCTTTCGGCCGGCAGGGCCGCAGCTCCGTCGAGCTTCGCTCGACCCGGCGGGGCATAGCCCCGCCTCCACACGGCCTTACACCGGGACGGCAGTCTTTCTCGGCGGATTGAAGAGAGGCAGCTTGACCACGTTCGCGGTCACGGTTTGACGCTCGGCTTCGATAGTGATTTCCATCTGGAGTTTTGTTCCCAGGGCCGAGTGAGCCGTATCCACGCTGGCCAGTGAAATCATCTTCTTCAGCAGCGGAGACCATGTGGTTGAGGTTGCTTTGCCGACCTGCTTTTCGCCGGCATACACCGGCACGTGCACGCGCGAGGCCTGGCTGGGGGCGGCGGGCGTGAGGCCAAACTTTTCGAAGCGGGCTTCGACGTCGGTCCAATCTACTTCCAGACCGACGAGTTGGCGGGGCACGCCGCGCTTCTGGTCTTTCTCGAGGGCGCTGCGGCCGATGAAGTTTTCTTTTTCCAGGTGGACCATCTTGCCGAAGCCCAGTTCGTAGGGCGAATATTTCTGCGAGGGAATCAGCGCTTTTTTGCTGCTGATGTAATCTACCTCGATCAGCAGAAGACCGGCTTCGATGCGGGCCACGTCGAGCGCCAGCATGCCGGCGGCGTGTAAGTCGAAGGGCTTGCCTTTCTCGACGAGAGCGTCCCAGACTTTGACCGCGTCTTTCCACGCGACCCAGATTTCGTAGCCGAGATCGCCGGTGTAGCCGGTGCGCGAGATATCCACGGGCACGCCGGCGATTTTGCCGCTGGTCATGCGGAAATATTTCAGGTTCGCAATGTCAGCTTCGGCGACCGTCTTGAGCAGCTTGCCGGAAGTGGGCCCTTGCAGGGCGAGCGCGGCCACGCTCTCGGAAATGTCTTCGATGTGAACGTCCATGTTGAGGCCGTTCTGGTGGAA
The DNA here is from genome assembly GCA_035517775.1 of Terriglobales bacterium. Classification (GTDB taxonomy): domain Bacteria; phylum Acidobacteriota; class Terriglobia; order Terriglobales; family Acidobacteriaceae; genus DATIYF01. Next base: position 72 of record DATIYF010000123.1, on the reverse strand, counting down.
CCAGCGCAGGCTGGGATCGGCCGCGGTCCAGCGGTATTTGTTTTCTTCGAGGCGAGTGATGGTGCCATCGTC
>DATIYF010000122.1:0-6028 GCA_035517775.1 Terriglobales bacterium | reverse complement strand
ATGGGCGCTCCGTGGGGGCATGTTCTTGGATGGCCCAGGAAAGCGCAGATCTTATCGGTCGCTTCCGGCGACAGGATGTGCTCGAACTTGCAGGCTTGCTGCTCGATTTCGGTCTCGCTGTCCATCGCCAGGCTATCGGTGAATAGCCGTTCCGCCAGACGATGGCGGCGAATGATGTCGGCGGCGCGCTGACGGCCGCGCTGGGTCAGCTCGACGATCATGGTGCCATCGCCGGTGGAGACGCCGCTGGGCTTAAGCGCATCATGACACGGATTCACGAAGGGGCGGTGCCCGTGGCTTTGCGGGGGATGGGGGGTCGCGGTGACCAGTCCCATATCCATCATTTTTTCGACCGCCATGCTGACGGGCAGCGCGCCATGCACTTCCATCCGGCCAACTTCGGCGATCTCTCCATGTTCGCCTAATACCCATAGTTCTTCGAGTACTTCATCGAACTGCTCTTCATCCGCCATGGAGAAGACTTCCTGGGCGGCGATTTTTCCGTGATGCAGTTCGATGCGGCGGTCGGCGAGTCGGGCGACCACCGGATCGTGCGTCACCATGACGATGGTTCGTCCCTGCTGGTGCAATTCGCGCAGCAGCCGCAACACGATTTCTTCATTCTGTGCGTCGAGGTTGCCGGTTGGCTCGTCGGCCAGAACAATTCTTGGGTCGTTGATCAACGCCCGGGCGATGCACACTCGTTGCTGTTCGCCGCCGGAGAGTTGTGACGGGATATGATGAGCACGGTCTTTCAGCCCGACACGCTCCAGAGCGTCAAGCGCCTCCCGCTCATCCGTCATGCTGTGAAAGTACTGGGCCAGCATGACATTCTCCAGCGCGGTGAGGAAGGGGATCATATGGAATTGCTGGAAGACGAAGCCAATCTTCTCGGCGCGGACGCGGGTTAGATCGGCGGGCGAGAAGCTGGCAACGTCTTCGCCATCGAGGAGAATTTCTCCCGACGAGGGACGGTCAAGACAGCCGATCAGATTGACCAATGTCGACTTGCCGGAGCCCGAGGGGCCCATCATGGCTAGCCACTCGCCAGGGGCGACCGACAGGGAGATATTGTCCAGCGCGCGGATTACTCCGCCATTGGCCTCGGCTTTCGCCGGATAAACCTTGCTGATATTTCTGAGCTGGATCATCTCACTCTCCCCTCAGTATCGCGGCTGGCTGCACGCGGCGCAAGAGCGAAATGGGCAAGATAGCCGATAGCAAGGCAACCAGGACACTGCCTGCCAAAACCGGTGGCAGCACGCTTAAGCGCGGCACTACGGGAGCGTTGAAGTTGACGCGACCGATCCAGGCTGCCACACCGATCCCAATCGCAAAACCCAGCACGGCGCCGATGAGGCCAAGCGCGGTGGCCTCCGCGGCAAAGAAACCGTTGACCAGAGTCTCGGAGGCGCCCAGCGCCTTCATGATGGCGAAGTCCCGCCGCCGATCGAAGACCCAGCCGATCAGCGTAGCCAGCACGCATAGCCCAGCCGTCAAGATGATGAGGATGGCCGCCATGAGCAGGGTGGCTCGGGTTTTCCCGAGCACGCGGGCTTCACCTTCCATAATCTGCCGCACGGGCCGAACTTCGGCGGTCGGAAGCGACTGCGAGAGCTTCTGCATGGTCGCGGAAATTTCTTCCGGCGCCCCCGAAGCGGCAATTTCGATGGTGGAGGGCTGCACGCCGGTCCAGGCTTCAAAATCCGCCAGCGGAATGTAGATGCGGCTATCCTCGGCAGCGCCGGTTTGCAGGGCACCGGCGGGAAGCAGGTTCAAGGCACGATTCTGGAAACTCAGAGCGAATGGCTTGCTCTGGGGGCTGACCAGCGCTGCAGCGCGGACACCTATCAGGGCTGCGACGGGAGTGTCGGGAGTTCGCGCCTGTGAATCGGGTTTGGGCCATGCACTAACGGACCACCAGCGGTCCAGTTGGCGCACCTGGGAGAAGTCTGTGCCCGCGACCACGACAGATTGGCCGTCGGAGGTTCTGGCCACGACATAGGCAAAGGGAACCGCCAAGCCACGACCCTGCAGGGTGGAACGTACCTGGTCCAACGCGGCGGGAGGGAGGGTAGCGCCATCCTTGCCGACGACGACAACATTGGCGCCGTAGTTGCGGAACTCCTTGCGCAGCTTGGCCTGCACATCCACGTAGAGATTCAGCATGGCAGTTGTGACCGCGGCGGCAACGATCATCGCGATCAGGGCCGAAATAGCGCGACCGCGGCGGAGCACGGCCGCCCGCCACAACATGCGAAGAAACATCGAGATATGCGGTTTACCCTCGCGATGCAAGTTGGCGGCCGGTGCAGTTCGGCGGCGGGAGGGGAGAGGACGCCCGTCCCCTTTCGTGTTTTGGGAGCCAGCGGTCATGCCTCGCCTCTTAACGCATACACCGGGTCGAAGTTCACGGCGCGGCGGATCGCGGCAGCGCTTCCGGCAAAGGTCACAAGTACCGCAATCGCCAGAATGATGGGAAAGAGAACGGGCTCAATGGTGATATCGGAATTAAAAATAGACCGGCCCACGAGGCGGGCCAGCACGGCGCCCCCGGCAAAGCCGGCCACACCGCCGATTGCGGCCAACAGGGCCGCTTCGGCGAAGAATATGCCGGCCACCACGGCGTTGCCGGCGCCCAGGGCTTTCATCAGGCCAACCTGGTTGCGCCGCTCGTAAATGGCGGTGGCCATCGCGGCTGAGACAGCCAGCGCCGAGGCAAACAACGCGGCGAAGGTGATGAGCAGCATCAATCCCTGAATGCGCGAGAGCACGGCCCCTTCGTTCTGTGCCACCTGCCGTATCTGCTCGGCGTGGGAATGCGGAATGGCCTCCTGCAGTTGAAAAGCGATCGACTGGACATAGGGCGAGCAGTACCAGCGGTCGTACATTTCCGGGGTCATGGTCTTGGGATCACGGCGGGCGAGTTCGTCCTCGGGCTTGGTAAGGGCGCTGACGTAGATCCGCCGGACTGCGCCCGGCTTGCCCAGAATCTCCTGGGCCAGGGCCAGAGGCGTTACCACCTGATCGTCTTCGGCGCCGCCGGTCGACAAGATTCCCGCAACCCGCAGCCTGCGCCCGGCAACTTCCAGCGTCTCGCCCGGCTTGGCGGCGAGCCGCGCCGCCAGATGCTGGCCTAAGAGAATGTCCTGGGAATTGTCGCTCGGCCACTCGCCTTCCACTCTCCACCAGGGATGGGTGATGCGAACGCCAGTAGCAAAGTCCTCTTTGCCAAAGGTCAGCTTTTTCGAGAAGTATGTGCCGACCAGGGTCACGTTCTGATCGGAGGCACCGATCTGAGCCGGTACCGGCAACATGGGAGAGAAGCCTACGATATTGTGATGCCAGAACGTCCCGCGGATCTTGGGCAGGTCGGCTTCGTTGAGATAGGCGCCGTCGCTCGGCGGCTTCAGGTCAACGCCGCCGATCTGCACGTCGAGGGTGTCCTCCTGGGGGGTGACCAGGAGATTAGCGCCGTAACTGCGCAGTTCGCGGCTGATCTTGTCGCCGATATCGGTGGCTACCGCGATCATCGCGGTGGCAACGCCCACGCCCAGGGTGATGGCGAAGCCGGCCAGCAGCTTGCGCCGCTTCTGCCGCCGGAACGATTCGTAGACAAGGCGCAGGAACATTATGGCTGTGCGAAGTAATGGGCGCCGCCCGCCACTTCCGTCTCCTCAATAATGACGGCGTCGGCAGTCACCGTAGCCTTCATAGGAATGGGGTTACATCCGCCAGGCATGCCTACGGATTGAGCATTGATGGGCGCGGCGCAATTCTTGCAGACCACTCCGGTGGTTCCTTTGTAGAAACCCACGGCGCCGCAAATCTCGCAGGCATCGAACACGGTGGCGATCTTGCCGTCCGGTTTCTGATACAGCCAGAAGCGCACCGTGCTTCCATTCTCTATGGCGGCGAATCGATGCAAGTCGCCGTCGGAGACCTGCGAGATCGGAATGCTCAGCTTGCCGTTTACAAAGGTCACCATGGTGGAGGGGGAGAGTGCGCTCACGCTCTTGGCATAGATGAACTCGGCGGTGACCAGCATGATGAAGAGAAAAGAGCTGGCGTATACGGAAACCATCCAGAGCCGTTCGCGGCGGGCGCTCCAGGCCGCCTTGCGGCGGGCCGCGGGGGATTCCGGCATGGCCACCGGTTCGCGCCGTTTCACCTCGAAGAGCACCATCAACGCCGCCAGCGCAAAAATGGTGACGAAAAAGAACAAGTCATTGCGCACGATGGGGCCAATGACCGCCATCTCTTCGCGGGAGGAGGGCAGCACGCCATTTTCGGAAAGCTCGTGCAGGCCGGAAATAATCAGCTGGGCCGCGACGAAGAACAGAATCACGGTGGTGACTCGAAAGAACTTCTGCAAGTTGATGCGCACGCTGCCTTTTACGAACATCACGCCGAACAGAATGGCCACCAGCACGCCCGCCAGGGTTCCGAGAAAGCTCAGCAATTCGGTGGTGTTGAGCGACACCGCGCCGAGAATCAGCACAGTTTCCACGCCTTCGCGCAGCACCATGAGAAATACGAACGAGAAGAGGCCGAAGGCGGCATTACGGCCAGCCAGCAGTCCAACCTTGCCTTCGATTTCCCCCTTGAGCTTGCGGCCGGTGCGCATCATGAACAGGATCATGGTGACGACGAAGAAGGCCGCCGCCAGCATGACCCAGCCCTCGAAGATGTCCTGATTCCAGCGGGTACGGGAGAGCAGGACAGCAATGCCGATACTGCCGACGAAGGCGGAAACCAGGGCGGCAAAGACCGGCTTGCGAAGTTCGGGACGATTGATTTTGGCGAGATAAGCGAGCGTGATTCCGACAATCAGGGCGGCCTCGACGCCCTCGCGCAAGGTGACGATGAAAGCCTCAAGCATGAATGTATCTGCCTTTTACGCCGAAACCATTTTGAAAATGATTTTCAATTTCACTCTTTACGATAGTCCCGCAGCCGCCGGGCCGTCAACGCGTCGAGTCACGAGCGGCTGTGATATGCATCACACGGGGAATCCGAGCAGCAAGCGGGGAGCGGGAAACCGGGCCATTATCTCCAACTGCGATAGTAGTGGCACGGGCCAGTTGCGCCGGGCTTGCGCCTACCACTGTTTTAAGAATCGCCGGGCATCCTGCAATCGCGGAAAGAGTTTCTCCTCCGCGTGGAACTCGGCGGAGTGCACGCAGCGCCGGCTGCCCCGCAAGCGAACCGGATGCTTCAGATGCAGCATCTCGTGGTAGACCAGGTATTCCACCGCATAACGCGGTACGCGTGCATCGTCGAAGACCCGGCTTACCACGATCGCGTTGTGCGCGGGGTCGTAGTGTCCGAGCGAGTTGCGGGCATGGTTCGCGCTCCAGGTCAGCTGTGGCCGGGCCAGCAGGCCGTGAAAATAGCGGGAGTTGAGCTGCTCAAAGATGACTTCCAGATCGTAGGTGTGGCCCTGGGCGGTGAGGATGCGTTTCCGGCCGCGCATCTGGCGAACCAGGTGCGCTTTGCGGGAAATCTCGCGGCTGGAAATGTAGCGGCGGTAACGCGCGGCCTGGGACGGATCCACGGGAGAACGGTACATCTTGGAGAGCAAAATGTGAGCGATGGCGCGCAGCACCGGCTGGGGAGCTCCTTCCAGCAAATCCGAGAGCCGGACTAAGAGGAGTCCTTCGCGCAAACGAACGGTGTTCTTGATGCTGGTAAAGGCGAAAAATCTTACTTCGATTCCGGGCATGTCGGCCCGGGGGCGGATCTCGCGGTAAATCTCCTGAAAAATTCGCTGAAGACGTTCGGACACGGTGCCCCTTTAAGCTACCCGGCAGGTTTTTCCAGAACTGGCGCGGAAGATGCATGGTGCACTCGGCGCACGGCGCCATGCCTCGGCGAAAGAGACGATCCTGAATCGCCCATGTCTGGGATGAGAAAGAATAACACGCAGGCCGGCCTACTTCTTTTTCTTGCGCTTGGCGGCTTCTTCCTGATCGGTGAGCAATTGGCGGTGGTCGCCAATTCCATCCGCGACCGCCTGAATCGCGTT
>DATIYF010000121.1:0-3066 GCA_035517775.1 Terriglobales bacterium | reverse complement strand
GGCGCCGCGCGATGTCGTCTCGCGCGCCATTGTGGCGGAGATCGAGTCCACCGCCGCGCCTCACGTGTTTCTCGATCTGACGCACCGCGGCGGTGATTTCATCCGCTCGCGCTTCCCACGCGTTTATGAAACTTGCTTGCGCTACGGCGTAGACCTTGCCGCTCAAGCTGCGCCCGTACATCCGGCCGCCCACTACGCCATGGGCGGCGTGCGTACCGATCTGGATGGCCGCACCAGCCTGGCTGGTCTTTACGCCGCGGGCGAGGCCTCCTCGACCGGAGTGCACGGCGCCAACCGGCTGGCTAGCAATTCGCTCCTTGAAGGCGTTGTGTTCGGCGCACGCGCCGGCCGCGCCATGCGCCAATCGAGCGCCGTACGCTCCCCGCCCGGCAAGATGAAACAGCCTGAAGCTTTGTTTCCATGCACCACTGAACAGCGAGTGCGCAGCCTCGCCTGGAATCAGTGCGGCATCATCCGTTCCGGTGAAGGACTGGAAGCCGCCTGCAAGACGCTCGAAGCCGACCGACTGGTAGCCAACTCGGAAGCCGGATTGAATGAGTTCTGCCTGCGCAACATCCGCACCGTGACCCTGCTCATCGCCCGGTGCGCCCTTGCCCGGCGGGAAAGCCGTGGCGCCCATTTCCGCACCGACTTTCCCGAGAAACAGGCCGCGTTCGAAAAACATTCCATCGTCAAGAATTGCGATGAGGTCCGGTTCCAGTAGGCCGCAGCAGGTCGTCGCCCCCGTCTGCGCGCTGCTGATCTCGGCGGTGGTGCCGATACGCGCGCTCCCGCCCAGTGCCGTGTTCTGGACCGCACCTTGCATCCTGCTGGCCGCCATGCTGATTGCCTGGGCCGCGGAATCGGCGCAGTTCTTCGTGGCTCAGGGCTTCGCGTTGGCCATTCTAGCGTGGCTGCAGACTCTTCCGGAGTTTGCCGTAGAGGCTGTCCTTTCCTGGAAGCAGCAGGTCCCTCTGCTTCTGGCCGGCCTCACCGGCGCGCTGCGCCTGCTCACCGGTCTGGGCTGGCCCATGATCTATTTCACCGCCAGCATCATGCACCGGCTTCGCACCGGTCAAAGGCTGCGCCGCATCGCATTGGAGCCCGAGCATTCGGTCGAAGTTGTCGGTTTGCTCGCTTGCATGGCCTACGCCGCGGTCATCTGGTGGAAAGCCACGCTCAATTTGCTGGACGCCGCCGTTCTCATTGCTATCTACGGGGCGTATCTTGCCGTGCTGCGCCGCATACCGCCTAAAGAAGCCGAGGGCATCGAGGACCTCGAGCTCGTTCCGCGCACCATCGTCACATCGCCGCGGCTGGTACGCCTCAATCTGATCGTGGCGCTTTTCCTGCTGGGCGGCGCGCTCATCTACTTCATGGCCGAGCCATTTCTTGGCAGCCTGCTGGCGGTCTCCGCGGCGCTCGGCGTTCCGAATTTTGTCTTCATCCAATGGGTGGCGCCGTTCGTCTCCGAGTTTCCCGAAAAAGTCTCCGCGTTTTACTGGGCGCGCACGGTCGATCGCGCCTCCATGGCACTCATGAATATGGTCTCGAGCAACATCAACCAGTGGACGTTGCTGGCCGCCATGCTGCCCATTGTCTTTTCAGTGAGCCGCGGAGCCCCTTCTACGATCATGTTTGACTCTCAACAGCAGCTCGAAATTCTCATGACGCTCGGTCAGTCCCTGATCGGCACTCTATTCCTGATCAATATGGAGCTGGCGTGGTGGAAAGCGGCCGCCTTGTTCGTTCTGTGGCTGATCCAGTTCGCTCTCTCACCCGTCCCGCCTTCAACAGGTTTATGGGGCACACTGGCCGGTCACATTCACCGATATGTCACCATGACGTATCTGATGTGGGCTGGAATCGAAATCCTGCGCATGTCCATCGGGTGGCGCAGACCCGCCGCATTCCAGCAGTTCGCCGAAATGTGGCGCCGGCATGTACGCACTCCCCCGACCATGATCAATACCGCTTGAACTTCGTCTCCCCCTGAGCCTTCGGCAGCACCATGGCATCTCCGTCCCAGCCAAGCGCGCCCTCGACTACTGCCTGGCCAGGGAGGGAATATCGTATCTGCTCCCCATTCACCGAGTAGCGGCCATGAGTCCACTTGAACGGGATCGAAAAGGTCTCCGTGCCGTCTCCGTGAAACCGGTAGTACGCGTACATCGGCGCCGGCATATCTGGCATCGGCTTCACTGTCACCCAAGTCCCGAGAATCGGGTTGCGGGCATCCTCTGGTTGCCCTACTCGTTTCAGATCGATCGCCGGAGCGCCTTTCAAGATCTCCAATTTCAACGCATTGGCGCTCTGCGAAACGATGGTCATCGCTTGCTCCGTTTGTGTGCCATCGCCTTCGATGACGGTGCAGGTCAACCGCTTTCCCTCCAGCCGGAACCGGCCGGGGACGATCGCGCCGGGGCTGTAATCCAAGCTGCCGTCTTCCCGGAATTGGAGCAGGCTTCCGATGCCTCCCTTGGAGGTTACAACCGATCTCCAGTTCCCAACCAGACTCCGCTCGCGCTCTTGGGACGAACCCGCTGCCAGAAACAACCACCCCACGAGCACGACTCGCCAGATGCTCATGAGCGGCAGTATAGGGCATACCATGGCGGGTGTCCATATTGTCTCCGGCAAGCAGGAACCGCTCTCCGGCTGCAATAATAGAGTATTCGCCAAATGAAAGAGAAGATCCACTCCACGACGGTCCTCTGCGTCCGTCGCGACGGCAAAGTCGTCATGGCCGGTGATGGCCAGGTGACCATTGGTCAGGAGGTGCTCAAAGCCTCCGCCAAAAAACTCCGCCGCCTTTATAACGACAAGATCCTGTCCGGATTTGCCGGCTCAACGGCCGATGCCTTTTCCCTGTTCGCCCGCTTCGAATCCAAGCTCGAACAGTTCAACGGGAATCTCCCCCGCTCAGTGGTGGAGTTGGCCAAAGATTGGCGCACCGACAAGATTCTTCGCCACCTGGAGGCGCTGTTGCTCGTCGCCGATGCCAACAATATCTTCATCGTCAGCGGAAATGGCGATGTCGTGGAACCCGACGAAAGCGTGGCCGCT
>DATIYF010000120.1:0-54448 GCA_035517775.1 Terriglobales bacterium | reverse complement strand
ATGTCGGCTCATCGCATCCTGGAGCTGTAGAAGGTTCCAAGGGTTAGGCTGTTCGCCTATTAAAGCGGTACGTGAGCTGGGTTCAGAACGTCGCGAGACAGTTCGGTCCCTATCTGTTGTGGGCGCAGGAGATTTGCGAGGACCTGTCCTTAGTACGAGAGGACCGGGATGGACGGACCTCTTGTGATCCAGCTGTCACGCCTGTGGCACCGCTGGGTAGCGAAGTCCGGTTGTGATAACCGCTGAATGCATATAAGCGGGAAGCACTCCTCAAGATGAGATCTCCCAAGACGCAAGTCTAAGAAGGGCCCAGGAAGACTACCTGGTTGATAGGCAGGATGTGGAAGCGCAGTGATGTGCGAAGCTTACCTGTACTAATCGCCCGTTCGGCTTGACCATAAAATTTACTCGGTGCATAAAAACAGCCGTCAGCACTTAGCCCTCAGCTTTCAGTTCGAAACTGTTCGAAAGCGGAGGGCGTACTCAGTCCCTCGTCAGAAACTGGACGAGGACTGGGGACCAGTGACTGACGACTGTGCGCCGACGAAAAGCTCTGTAGGGACGCTGCTTGCAGCGTTCACCCAATCTATTCAGTTGTGAGGTTTCGTCCTCACGATCTTTGAGAATTATGGCGCAGAGATTCCTCGCAGAATGCGCTCGGGATTTCGGCAGCAGGCTTCCATTCGCCGCCTTCGGCGGCTCATTCACGCCTGCTAAGCGCCTCAACTTTGTCGGTGATCTTACCGCGGGGGATCCACCCGTTCCCATCCCGAACACGGAAGTTAAGCCCCGCCGGGCCGATGGTACTGCACGCGAAAGTGTGTGGGAGCGTAGGTCGTCGCCGGCATAAATAAAGGCCATGTTCAGAAATGAATGTGGCCTTTTCCTTTTTGAGGGGGTCGTATCTGTGGGGCATGTGGGGCGGGCGCCCTCGCGGGTGGCCCACTCTGAACAGGATCACTCGTTCTCAATCTTGGGGTGCTTGGGCGGGTGGCCCACCTTTGCGGTTTTGTCCTATGCAAAGGTGGGGGGCGGAGTAATCTATTTCTCGGCGGGAACGTGGGCTTTCGGAGCGGGCGCGCCGCGCAGCAAACCTTCGCTGCTTAGGTCTTCATCCAGGTCGGGCCAGTGAATACCGTAGCCGCCGCCGGCAACCTTCCAGTTCTTGCGCTGGGCGGGCGTGGCATTGAGCAGGCGGGGGTACCAGACCAGAGGCACGGAGATAATGCGGCCGTCACGCAGCGAAACGCTCAGCGCGTCGTCGGTAAACTCCACGCCCAACACCCGCTCATCCGCCACTGACGCCAAAAAACTCATTCCAAGCCTCCAGGAGCTGTGCCCTGTGCTCTGCCACTATTGATTGTATCGCGCGGAATTTGCCGCGAGTTGGACCGGGTCGAACCAGAATTTGGCCGAGAAATCGTCGCGATCCACATGAATATGAGGCGGCTCATTCGGCTCATGACTGTAGAAATAGAACCGATACGCGCCGAGGCGGAGCAACTGACCCGCCGATGGACCCCCACCACCCCATCACGCCAAAATCGTGCGTGCCGGGGGACCCCGATGCACGCGAAAGTGTGCGGCAGCCCTTCGGCTTCGCTGAGGGTAAACTCCGGTCGTCGCCGGCATAAATAAAGGTCAGTCATGGAAACATGATTGGCCTTTTCCTTTTGTTAGACCAACCCTGTTTCGATTCCCCTTTGTCGGGACCAGAGGAATGCAAATGTGGCTTGGTGAAAGCTGTGTGCGTGGAATCTGAGCTTCAATCGGCTTTCAGCATTTCACGGGCGAGGGCGCCCGCTCCACATGGGCGCGGGGAAGGCCGGGCCTTCCCGCGCTCCCTCAGCCTGCCTATCCCACTTTACCCTTAAGTGCGTCGCGCCAGGCCATGACTTCGAGTTCGGCCCGGACGGCGTCCTGGACGGGGACTACGGGGCGTGCCTCCATACTGAAAGCCGGCAGCATCGAGCAAAACTTGTGAACGGTCAGCGGATCGTCACAGTCGACCAGCAAATGACCTCCCCAATCGCCCACCCTGACCACGAAGAACTCGATTTTGAAATTGGCAGGCGCCTTCCACTGCCCGAACACCTCAAGGATTCGCGTCTGCGCATTCTCGTACTCTGCAGGCGACCCCTGCGGACGTTCGTTCCAGCTGATAACGTATTTCATCCAGTCTTCTCCTTGTCTCGCAAACAGCGGATCGGCGAGAAATCGCTAAAGTCTACTCCTCGCCGATATTTCTTGAAAAGCAAGCAAAGGAGGGCGCAGAAAGTGATGCATAAGCCGCGCCAGGTTCTGCGCCGGCGGAAACCGCCGCCGATCCTGGTCGCGATCCGCCGCCGATGCCGGGCGGCTCGAAAGTCAGGCGCTCTTGATTTTCTGCATCATCTCATCCACGGTCAGCACCTGGGCGAAGAGGAAACCGAGGGTGGCGCAGGTGGCCTTTTGCAGTTCGGCGGCGGAGGCGGAGCCCATGTCGGCGGTGGCGGTGCCGTCGCTCAAAAAGAATACGCGGAAGTCACGCACGGCGGCTTCACGCGCGGTGGTTTCGCAGCAGATGTTGGTGGCCACGCCGCCGATGATGACAGTGTCTATGCCGCGGGTGCGCAGGATCAGCTCAAGATCAGTACCGTGGAATGCGCCGAAACGCGGCTTATCGAGCAGGATGTCGCGGGGATCGACCACCAGCCTGTGATCGAGCGCGGCGGTGGGCGCGCCTTTGTTCAGAATTCCGGCCTTTGCCGGCGGGCTGAATTCGCCGAAGACGCCGAGGTTTGATCCGTCGGGGCGCATGACGATGCTGGTATGAATGACCAGAATTCCGGCCTCGCGGCAGGCCGCTGCCAGGCGGTTCATCTTTTGCAGAATTGCCAGGCCGCCGGGCGCCGCGATGGGTGAGCCCTCAACGAAACACACTTGCAGGTCCACGTTGATGAGCGCCGTTCGTTTAGGAACGGCTGCAAAATTGACCATGGCCAGCTAGTTTACTGGCTTCCCTGGGCCGCCGCAAAAAGCGAACGCTGAGCTGATGGGAGCACGTTGCAGCGCTGGAGAGCTTGCGGAGAAAGACGCGGGCTACGCGGGCGAGGGCGCCCGCGCCACACGATCAGGTTCCTTGTGGGACAGGCGAGTAGCGGGCTTCCGCCCTCCCTTCGTTCATTTGCAAGAATATATAATTCAAGATTGCGCCCGGCAGCGGGCGCGAAAGGGAAGCCATGCCAACCGATGTCATCATGCCCCAGATGGGCGAGTCCATTGTTGAGGGCACCATCACCAAGTGGCTCAAGAAGCCGGGAGATAAGGTGCAGCGCGACGAGCCGCTGTTTGAAATCTCGACCGACAAAGTGGATGCGGAAATTCCTTCGCCGGCCTCGGGCGTACTGCAGGAAGTGAAGGTCGGCGAGGGCGCTACCGTGCAGGTGAATACGATTGTGGGCATCATTGCGTCCGATGGTGAAGCGGCTGCGCCTGCCAAAGCTGCGCCTAGGGCCGCTGCCCCGCCCCCGGCCAAGCCCGCCGCCGCTGCTCCGAAACCTGTGCCCGCCCCCGAGCCGGAAGCGCCGGCGGCCGGCCGTGAATCCGCCGGGCGCGAGTCAGCTGCCCGCGAGTCAGAAGATGAGCACGCCCGCTCCTCGCCGCTGGTGCGCAAGATCGCCCGCGAGCACAACCTGGACCTTTCCGCGGTTACCGGCACCGGCCTCGGCGGCCGAATCACCAAGCAGGACATCATGGCTTTTCTCGACCGCGGCGTTCCTTCGGCCGCAACAGCCGCGACCGCTGCGGCTCCGGCCTCAGCGGCAGCGCCCCGCACTTCTGCGCCTGCGACAATTCCCGGCGATCTCGTGCCCATGACCCAGATGCGCAAGATCATCGCCCAGCGCATGATCGAATCGCGTCGCACCAGCGCTCACGTGCACGCGATGTTCGAAGTGGACCTCAGCCGCATCGTCTCTCTTCGCAACAAACTGAAGTCTTCCTTCGAGCAACGCCACGGCGCGCGTCTGACCTTTATGCCCTTTTTCGTGCGCGCCGCCATCATTGCCCTGCAGCAGTTTCCTATCGTGAACGCCTCGCTCGAAGGCGAGAGTGTCCGCTACCATCGCCACGTCAACGTGGGCATCGCGGTGGCACTCGATTGGGGATTGATCGTTCCCGTGCTCAAGAATGCCGATGAGCTCAACTTCCTGGGTCTGCAGCGGGGCATTACCGATCTCGGCGAGCGGGCTCGAGGCAAGAAGCTCAAGCCGGAAGAAGTGGAAGGCTCAACCTTCACGGTTACCAATCCCGGCCAGTTCGGCGCGGTGTTCGGTTTGCCCATCATCAATCAGCCGAACTCGGCCATTATGGGCGTGGGTGGAATCACCAAGATGCCCCTGGTCGTCACCGATGCCGACGGCAACGACTCGATCGCCATTCGCTCCGTCGTTCATCTCACCCTGGGCTACGACCACCGCCTGATTGACGGCGCCGTCGCCGATCAGTTCATGGCCTTCGTCAAGAAGACTCTGGAAAACTGGGGTGAAGAGGTGGGATGACTCGGCTGAACCGCATGGAAAGAAGTCAAAGGGTTATTCATGCGACACCAATGCCCAATTCTGTAGCATGAACATCCGCGAAGTTCGTGCTGTGTTTTCCGGAGACCAGCAATGCTTGCAGTAGATCTCGCGCAGTAGAGAATCCGTTCTCACTTTCGGAGCCGGGAAACACGGGGCAGGATTCAAGTCCCCCTTCGGAACACTTACCACGAAGAAGATCAACGCGTGAATGTCGGGAAACTACTTGCTTTCTCGGACCGCTCTTTCTCTTGCCTTCGGCGTCCTAGGATAAAGGCGGTAGTAGGGCCACCAATACTAGTAATAACGGACGCAAGTCCGAGGCCATCCCTGCCGTGGCTGATGAGCCAAAACCCTCCGAACGCCACACCTGCAGCCAGCAAGAAACCCAAGACTAAGCCTAGCCGCTGGTCTGCCGTGTTCCAGTGGATGGTGCGGCGTTCCAGGCTGTGCCGATGCTCCTGCTGCTTTTCCGCCATTTCAATGATCCGCTTTGCACCATCGGGAACACACTCGTTGTAGCGAACTAATACTTCGGGTGGAGGGAGCGGCCCAGAGAAGCTCTGGATGCTTGCCTGAACGATTCTTTGCTCAAGCCGTCTCGCCAGACGCTTGTCTCTATTTGCCACCGAGATAGCTTATGCGATCTTCTGCTCTTCCTCAAGCTCATCAATGGCGTCAACAATATCGAAGCCAACGGAGAGCCAGTCAGCCAAGGTCGCGCGGAAGTCTGCTTCCTGCGGGCTGGCACTCTTGTTGTATGCGTCAAAAGCACACGAAAAATCCATCAAGCGTGCAACACCAGAGGCAAACGATGGCTTCGCGGAAAGGAAGTCGGAAGGGATTCGCTTAACGGTGTTCATTATTGGCTGCGCAATCTGGGGGCCCCTTTTGGGGGCTGTGTTTTCTGGCCGTTCAGTGTAGCACGGCTTCTTCGATTTCTTCGGCCCATTCGTCATAGGACTTTAATCACCTAGGTGCACCGTTACGGCCCGATTACGTCCGTCACTTGCTACTTGGTTTCGATGCATACCCAAGGTATTGGGATGAAAGTTTGCCGTATTGTTTAGTCTCTTTTTCGTTCTGCGCTCATTCTTGCGGCCTTTTCGAGGCTTCGACAATACCTGGCGCGAAACCTCGCCAAACCGCCCCCACCCGTTTTGACACTTACAATCATACTCCAGATTCCTATATCCGCGATTGAGCGACTCTCTCCTCAGGGGTCTCATGGTCCCAGCGACGCGATCAATCAAAAGACGTCTGCACGCCACATCCGGCTATGGGTTGCGGCGTCCAGCAGAAATGCCGTGATGATGACGGCCAGCGAGCCAGTTTACTTCTTTGCCCACACCGAGGCGTTCAGGCACTCGACCGTTCCGTCAATCACCTTGCTCAGGCCATCTTTGAACTGCGCCGGGTCCACGATCTGACGGTTGGAAACCGAATCCGCCATGGAGATCGCCGCCTGAACAAAGGACATTGCCGCATCCTTCTTGTCGCTTCCCGGCCGCCCATTGAAAAAGTTCTCCATCGCGCTCACCACCGCCGGCACGAAGGCAAGTCCCTGCACCAGCTTGGACAATAAATCCATCGCTTTTCTCCTCGCTCAGATTGTTCTTGAAATGTGACACCGGAAACCGGGGACTTCGAGCCGCGAACTGAGAACTCAAGCAAGAAGCGGTTTCCACTCCGGCAAAAGCCCTCACCGGATTCCCAGCCTTTCATGAAATGCAATCGCCGTGCTAATGGCAATGGTGATCGCCGCATTTACCAGCCGCTCGTAAACTCCGCGGCGGACGTCGGTTTTCTCCAGCGCCAGGATGCGGTCTTCGGCCAGCTTCATTCGTCCCGGCTGAAATCCGCCCACCAGCATGTCCATCTTGGTTTCAAGCCTTCCTAGCTTCTCCATCACTTCGCGCTGGAAATCGTGGTCCGTCACGCGCACCACCAGCGGCTGTTTCGTCCCGCCGCGGCCGCCGCGCTCTTGCACTGCGTCCTCACTATGCTGGTTCATGACAAGGGATAGTCCACATGCAGGGACGCCGAATAACGTGAGTATTTCGGCGGCACCGAACCGTCGTATTGCCGCACATAGAACGTCTGTGTCCGCGACAATCGCGGAATGGTGAATGCCTCCGTAGCAAAGCGGCCGGCCAGGTTGCGGTCGTTCTCCATCCCCCAGCCCGCATCGCTCCAACGCACCTCAAAACCGCCTCCGCTGGGAGCAGTTGTCCCCGCATCCACGCTGATCGTGGTGGAAGTCACTTGTGTCACCTCGGCCGCCTCCAGGCTGTCGAGAAACAAGCTGCCCACCTGCGTATGGATCTGCGGTGTCACATCGGGCAGGCTGGCAATCTTCGCGGCCTCAAACTCAAACCCCAGTGGCGTCGCCGCATCGTCCGCAAATCGGATCGTGTAGCGGCTATGCTCTGCGGCCAATTCCTTGACCGTCACATCTACTTCCCGCGCGATCGCCGTAAACGCTGCTCCACGTGAGCCCGCGCTCACCTGCAGCGCGTCTCCAGGAAAAATGTCGGCTGCTCCACCCGGCAGAAAGTCGCTCCACACTGCATATTCGCCGGTCCATGCGGTTCCGGCCGCATCATCCATCACCGCCAGTGCTGCGTTTTCGCAATCCATCGCCGTCCGCGCCGCCGGCAGCTTCACATGCCGCAGCGCGCTTCGCACCCCGTCGTCCGAGCCGTGCGCCTGCGCCGCCATGCTTGCCGGATCCGTTACCCGCGCCAGCGCCCGCCCCTGCCCGCGATAGCGGACTTCAATCGCCTCATTCGGCGCCGGTACATAGGCGGTAAAGAAATCCAGCGCCGGCCCTGAAACAATATTGCACTCCGCCCCATCGGAAAGCGCTCCCACCAGCCGCGTCCGATACTGTTGATCGGGCAGCGCGCTTCTCACTTCCGTGTCTGGCGCCTCAATGAATCGCGTGAACGCAATCGCGCACTGCAGATTGGCGGCGTTCACCAGCGCGTAAGTGCAAAAATCCGGCGCTCCGGAAATCACCCCGTCATAAAGCACGGTGGAAGGCGCCACCTGCGTCGGCGGATTCTCCGGGTCAATTTCATGTACCTCCAGAATCACGCGCACATTTGCCGCCACTTCTGCCCCGCCTCGGCCACTCCCCGCCGGGTGCGCCGACGAATGAAAGGTTTGCTGCCTGCGATAGATTTCTTCCGAATAAAGGCGCGTGCTCAGCACATATTGGTGGCCGGAGGTCGTCGTCATCGGCGTTCCCGCCGCCAGTCCGTTCACCAGCGCCTGGATATTCGATTCCGTCCCATTCGGTGTGACCTCAAATCCTGCCAGGCACCCTCCAATTGAAACTGCGCCGGCATACAGGCCGCCCAGCACCGCAGACGAAGGCGCGCTGAAGGTGACGTTGCCATGTTGCAGCACCACAGCCGCTCCCATTTCAACCTTCTCGACGAACTCGACCGTGGTTCCGCCGTCTGCTCCCGTTCCGCCCGCGATCTGCAGCTTTCCCCCACTGACTGAAACCGCCGCCGACGGATCGCTCACCGTCCATCGTGTCGCATCCAGCGCAGCCCCCGCGTATTCCTCGTCGAACACCGTATGGCTGCTCTTGGTGAAAGGCGTCTGCGATAAATAAAATTTCAGCGTCAATCCGTCCCCGACGAAATAATCCTTCACATAATCCTGCGGCTCCACTTCTCCAATCACCGTGACGTCGTTGATCAACCCATCCGAAGGCTGCACCTTCAGCCCCTCGGGCTCAAACATTACGTCGGTTTCATTGAGCGCCCAACTGGCGGTCCCCACGGGCGCAAAGCTCATCGCGCCGTCCATCACCCGATAGGACGCCCTGCCTTCAATCCCAATCTCGGTCGCCTGCTGCGCCCAACTTTTTTGCGGATCCGGCGCATATTCGGCCAGCGCGTCTCCATCCTGCACGCCGCTGGTGTCAAAAACTCCGGGCATCAAATCTTCGGTCAGTTGCCGCAACGCGCTGCCGGCGCTTCTTTCCACAAACGGCGCCAGTTGTGGCAGCCGCTTTCGTTCCAGCAGCACTTCATCGCTCGCGGCCTGCAGGTTGTAGCGATAGATCGCCCCCCTCTCCCCCCATCCCACAAAATCGAGCTCGGGTGCGGCCGTCAAATATCCGGTGAAAATGAACTGCCCGTTCGCTTTGTTGAGCGTGATTCTCGCCCCGCTCGCCGGCGCCACAAAGCCGGGTGAGGTCGCGGTCAGACTCACTTTCATCTGGGCAGCTTGATTCAGCTTGCGGACCACTTGCGGCAGCCGGGCGCTGTCAATCGCTGCCGTGTAATCGCGCGCTCCCGCGCCATCGAGATTGTCAATCTGTAGCTGCATTGGCTGATTAGTCTCGCGCGGAGGCCAAAATCAATACACTCCCGCCATCTTTGCCGGAAAATAACTGCGGTAGCACACCACCGTCTGCCCGTCGTTCGCGTCGGTGTACGCCAGCGCCAAAAAGGCGGCGCGCAGGGCGATCGCCGCCACCGGCTTCGCCACTTCCACATCCTCTTCGCGCTGAAACACCCGGGCGCTGCCCACCTGGCTGGTGGTGTTCAGATTCAGCCGAATCGAACTTTGAATCGAAACCGTAGGGCTCAGCCGCGGATAGTGAAAGCACACCCGCCCTCCCGATTCTTCTTCTGCCACAAACAGCCCCGACCATTCCTGGTAGAACGAGCCGCCCTCGCGGTCCACAAATGCGATCACCTTCTGCACTGCCGCGCCTGCGGCTGGAACTCCCCCGAGCAACGGCTGCGCCAGCAGCAGCGATGTCGTGGTCTTCTCCGCCACCCGCCCCACGTTGAAGGTCACCCGCCGCACGTAATTCGCATCCCGATTCACATCTGCCGGATCGCTCACATACGCTGCCGCAATTCCGCTCCCTACATATCCCGTCTGCTGCTGGTAATCCACCTCCACCGCCACCACATCGCCGGCGGCAAACGCGTCCACCGCGCCCGCTCCCACCACGATTTCGCTCGCCGACGATCCCGCAAGCACCGCCGTGGCCGCCAGTGGCGTTCCTCCGGAAGCCTGCGCTGCCGCATTCGGATCGCTGGCCAGCACGTTCATGTGCTCCGACCCTCCCGCCAGCGCCATCTGCAGCTTGCCCCACTCGCGGAAGTCGAACTCCACCCGCGCGTCCACCGGCCCGTGTAATTGCCCGCTGGGCGCGCCCTTCAGCCCGGCGCGAATCGGCTCGCTCACGGTCGCGCAAAACCTCTGGAAGTTGTCAATCCATCCCAGGTCAATCCACGGCGCCGGCGGCTGGTCGAGCGCGAACAGCCCGTATTTCCCCGGATCGAACACCGCGGCCGTCTCATTCGCGCGGTTGACTGGAGCGAAATACGCCCGCATCCGCCGCGTGACCGGAACCATCGCCGCCCGCACTGGCGCCGTGCTCATAGGAAATTCACCTCGGGAAAAAAGAAGACCCGCACCATCGCGCTGCGCTCCAGCCTCACGGTCTCATTGCCTCTCGGCAATCCTTCCGCCTTCGGTCCCTGGCTGCCGGTCACTTTCCCCATCACCGGCGCTGCCCAGAAAATGTTGCTGCCCAGGTCCGCGCTCGGGCTCTGCGTGAAGTCCTGCTTCGCGGTGTGCTGCGGCTGGCAGATGCTCAACAGTTCCGTGTCCAACTCTCCCAGCGTCCGCCCGCGGTCCACCCCGCTCTCCACCGTTCCGAAGGTGTGATAGGAGATCACGCACTCCATCTCCATCAGCTCGCGGCTGCCGCTCTGCCGCGCCGCGACCTGCGCCCCGCCCCATTCCAGGTAGAAGGCGTCCGGCAGCGGCACCACCGGAATCACCATCTCGTTTTCCGCCGCAATCACCGCCGGCCGCACCGCTCCGTTCAGCGTGACCGTCCGCTGCGGATTGAGCGCCGCCAGCCTCTCCCGCAGCGCCATGTAGAAACTATCTTTCGCGTATTGCATAGTTCAGCTCTTGAGCTTTCGGCTGTCAGCGTTCAACTGCCAGCTCTCAAAATCTCTCATCCCGGCCACGAAGTGGAGGGACCCGCTTTTTCTCTTCCTTCATAGCCGCTGCCGCTTCATTCCTCAGTTCATCGTTGATCTGGCCGGATGCTGAGCCGAGCCCTGGCGGCCCTATTCCACTCCCACCACCCGATACAGGTACGCCGTCCCGGCAAAATATTCCGTCGTCACACTTTCAATGTGCAGCAGCTTGCCGTCATGCATCACGCCCAATGCGCTGTCGAACAGCGCCTGCGCCGAGGCTACGTCCCGGTCCACCACCGTCGCTGCCACCGCGCTCCCGCCCAGCAGAAACTCCTGCCGGATGCGCGGCCCGTCTCCCGCCGCCGCCAGTCTTCTCACTACCACCGGCGAAAAACTCACTTCCACCACGCCTGGATCTACCAGCCCCAATTGCACGCTCGGATCATTGGGCACGCCCGTCGCCGCAAACACCAGGCTCACTTCGTCCGCTCCCAGCGAGCGCAGCATGGCGTCCGCCGCGCGCGTCACCGCTGCCCCGCTGATTCCAAAGCCCACGTCGCTCATTTCATCCCACCTTCTGCGCCACGTACGGCGCCAGCAGCGATTTGCTCGTGCCATCCACCAGGCTGTCGGAGAAATAATCCATGTGCATGCGGTCCAGGTTTCCCGACTTCACATTCAGCGCCGGCGTCGCCTGCGCATTCCGCACAATTTGTGCGCACGCCACTTTCACCGCATCAGGAATCGCGTCCAGGCCCGCCGTATAAGTGACATCCAGCTCGCTGAACCACAGCCCAATCGGGCTCAGCGGCAGCATCAGTTCGCCCGTCTCCGGGTCAAAATCAATCGTCGCCGGGTCAATCGCATTCCACGTTCCCGGCAAGCCGAACATCAGCGCCACATCCACACTCAGGTCGTCATACGGCCACTCGCCCCGCCGCGGAATCGTGTACCGCCCTCTTGCGGAAACCAGCGGCGTCGCCGCCGGCGCAAGCGCCGCAAGCGGCAGGTAACTCAGCCGCACCGTGTTCCGTCCTGCCGTCATGCGCCGCCGCTCTTCGTACTGCGTTACCGCCAGCGTCGCCCGCCGGCAATGCGCATCAATCACCGCGGAGGCCGCGGTCACCCAGGCCGCCGGCGTCGTCGCCTCCAGCCCATACGCTCCGTATTCCGATGGAGAGAGATAGTTCATCTCGCCGCCCCTTCCGTCTCAAACAAGCCGGGCCGTCCGCATGGGACGGCCCGCTTCCTGCCCAACCACTGCCGATCGCCAATGGCCCCCGCCCTACCGGTCCACCTTCACTTCGTAGTGCGCGTACGATGCACCCTTGACCACCACGCCGCCGAACTTCACCACCACCATCTGCGAAGTCAGCGCGCTCGGCAGCCCCAGCTTGAACACCCGCGGATTCGCGTCGGTCAGCCAGTGATACTCGATCAGGTCTTCGCTCACGATGTACGCCGGCAACACCGCGCTCCCGCTTCCCGGCGTTCCCGTGTAGCTGAGCGCCCACTCCGGAATCAGTGGCAGTTCGCCCGCCTGGGTCGAAAGCGCCTTCACCCGGAACCCCCCGGTGATCTCGATGGTCGAGAGCACCACGTTGAATTCCGTCTTCATCTCCCGGTCAATCAGATCCAGCAGCACCGGGTTGGCATAGATCGCCGTCGGCCGCACAGCGTAGGAGGAATTGGCCACCATCTGCGCCACTGTGCCCTTGATTCCATCCACAATGCTGTCGGTCGTGCCGATCGTCACCGTGTTCCCGCCCGCCTCGATCTGCCCGATCGCGCCGAAATACTGCGAAGTGGTCGGCGTGCTCAGAGAAGTGTCGTTGCCGTTCCATAGCGCCACGTCGTGCGTGCGCATCAGCCCTTCCACCGCGTCGGCCAGGTCCTTCGCCTGCAGATATGCGAACTGGCTCTGCTGCGCTCCCACTTCCGCGTCGAACAGGTTGTAGTTGATCTGCGAGACCAGCGCCTTCAGCGGCACCGCGCGCTCCACGCGTGTCGGCGATCCCACTACCGGCACGATGTTGCGCGGGTCCACGAACGCCTGCGCCGCCGTCGGCGAGGCGATGGCCGTCTCTTCAAAGAATCGCGACGGATGCCCCGTGGCCGGGACCTGTTTGATCCTCTGCCCGAAAGCTCCCCTCCGCCGCACGATGTCGAAAATTTCCGTTTGATAGCGATTGACCTCCACCGCGCCCGGCCCCAGAAAATCCGCCGCCGCGTGCAGATCAAGGAATTGTGCGTTCATGAATTTCTCCTAATGAATGATTTGCCTGAATGATTGCCCAAAAGAAAAAGCACGGCTCGCGCCGCGCCGCCCACAGCCGAAAAACCAGAACTGAGAACTCCCAACTCAGAACCGCGAACTAAGAACCGAGAGCCGGGAACTGAGGCCGGCCGCCGGTAGCCAACAGCTACTCGATCATCCCCGCCCGCGCCATTTCCGCCTTTACCGCGATCCGTTGCTCTACGCTGAGGGGCTGCAGAATCTTGTCCAGCGCCCCAGCCTCCAGCGCATCGCCGCTTTCGCCGTTCTTGCTCAGTAGCGCCGTCACCATCGGAGAAAGGGTCTTCCGTGCCGTCCGCGCGGCTTGCGCCTTCAGTTCCGCGTTCGCTTTCTCCAGTTCTGCCACCCGGGCCTGCAGTTTTTGCTGCTCCTGGCCTTGCCCCGGCACATCGCCGGCAGGCTCATCGCTCAGCCGCTCTTCCACGGCTGCAACAATGCGGTCCACCTTTGCGTTCAACGCTTCCTGTTGCGCATCCAGTTTGCTCAGCACCCGATCCAGGGTCTCGGCCGCGCTCGCCAGTCGCTCCGCTGTCGTTGCCAACTGCTGTGTCATCTTGTCGCTCATAACTATTCTCCGTGTCGTCTGTGTCCTCTGTGGTTAGTTTTTTGTTTGTAGGCCGCGCGCGGACCGGCGCCTCACTGCCAGCCCGCTCCGCGGCCTTCCGTCAAGCCGCCCGCCGTCGCACCTTATGGGGGAGGGCACAAGCTGGCAGCCTGGAAAGCCTTCGCGCCAAACCTCACACCATCTCGATCCACGTGTCTTCGTAAGCTGCTTTGCTTCGCCGCAGAATCGCCGCTCCCGTAAACACCACGTGGGTCAGCGTCCATACGCTCGCATGCAAATCTGCGACGCGCACATCCGTAATTTCGTACGACATCCCCAGGCTCTGGCTGAACCCATGCCCAGGCGCCGCCCCAATCTCCCGCACGATCTCGGGGAAATCCTTGGCGAACAAGTGCCCGCCTACCTCCAGGCTCCTCGCCACGATCTCCGCTCGCGTGATCATACCCACCTTGCGCCGCGCGTCGTGCCGGTCGAGCGAGGGTGCATAGTCCAGCGCCATTCCCAGCAATGACGGCAGCCCCGCTTCCGCCGCCGCGCGCGTCAGTACGACCCTGTGCCCTCGCGCCCCGGCCGGCGGCCGGTCCGAGGTCATATCCACCAGTGTCAGCACTCCGCGAAAAGCCTCCCGGTTCGGATGCTGTTTCACCGCCGGCATTTCAATCGCCATGGACTCCAACTCAATATTCATCGCTCCCCCGCAAAATCCTGCGAAACCGAACTGCGACTTGCACTCTGAGAACCAACAGCCGAGCACCAGGAACTAAGAACCGAGAACTAAAGAACCGCCCAAAGCGAGCTAATCCGAACCTCCGTTTTCCGCCTCAGCCGCGGGAAACTCCGGCAGCCCTCTCATCCGTCTCACTTCGTTCACCGTCAGCACCCCCGTCTGCAACAGGATCTGCTGAATCTGCGCCTCCTCCATCGGATCAGTCGTATCCAGTTCCGCAAACGCAAACTCCAGATCGTGCCAGCCCAGTCGCTTGGCAATCACATCTCGCGTCAAATGCTCCGCCAGCAGCCGCGCCGTCGGAACAATCGCCTGCCGGAAGGCCTGGTCGTTCATCTCTTCCGCGGTCGAGCGGTTCACGTCCCGTTCCAACCCCAGCAGCTGCGGAGGCAAATCAAACGCATCGGCAATCACCCGCAACAGAAATTCCTGCCACTGCAGCCGCAGGTCCGCATCCGTTCCTCCCCCAAACCGCAGGACCTCGGGCTTGTTCTCGACTGAGAGAATCGGCACTCGCCCCGTGCCCTCGATCTCGTCCTGCCACCAGCGGATCAGCCGCTCATGACGTTCTGGCGTCAGGTCCTGCAGCCACAGTGCGTACTCCACCACCGAATTCGAAGCCAGCCGCGACGCATACCGGTGCGCTCCCAGAAACGCATTCACCGCCTCGAACGCCACCTCCAATCGCCCCAGCCCAAACGGCGTATGCGTCCTCGGATTCAGCCGGATGTAAATCAGATCCTCATCATTCAGAACGATGTTTCCGTACTCCCCGGTCTGCCCTGTTACCTGCTCATAGCGCGCCGATCCCGGCTGCCCATCCCAGTTCGCATTGATCCGGATCGTGGCTCCGTCCACCGGCCACAGCGCCAGCGGCCGCTGCCCATCGCCGGTCACATCCACCTCAATCACCCCGAACCCGCCCACGATCACATCTTCCAGCACTTGCTCCACCAGTGACCGGAACGAATCCTCCGGATTGGGCGACTGAAAGTTCTCCGTCAGAATTCGCGCCCGCTCGGCTCCATCCGGAATTCCTTCGAGCGACAGTCCCTGCCGCGGCTGCACTCGCCAGCGCATTCCCGCAATCCGGTCCTTGATCGTGTTGATCGCCTTCCGCGCCACCGGCGTCTCGCCCAGCCGCCGCAAATTCGCCGCCGTCGGCTTGGGCACAACGTTGCTCACCGGCCCATACGTGTTCAGGATCGAAGGCAGCGCCATCGTCCTCCGCTTCGGCTCCGCCGCCGGCTTCAGCGACACTCCTGCCATCCGGCGCATTGCGCCGCGTATCTTCTCAGTAATATTCATGATTTTTCGTGTGGCGCGGACGCCCCCGTCCGCCGGTTAGTTGTAGGGAGGACGCCTCCGTCCGCCAGTTAGTATGTAGTGCCGACGCCCCGTCCGCCAGTTAGTATGTGAGGCGGACGCCCCCGTTCGCCGGGTTCGGTGCTTGTCGCTTCATCTTGTTTTGGTTGTGACCTGAGCAAGGCGCCCGATTTCTTTTCGAATCGGCCCACGGAGTCGAAGGACGCCCTACCCGTCACCGCGGTGCCTCACACGCCCAGCTCTTCCCGAATCTCCGCTGCCAGCTGCAGTGCCTCTCGCGCTTCGGCCACCCGGATCTGATTCTCTGCCATCAAGCCCAGCGCGAACCCAATGTCGTCTCTTTGCCTGTCCAAATCATCCTCCACCACCAGCGTCAACCTCGCCCTCGCGTCATGCGCTCGATAGATATCGGCCGCAATCGCCGGGAATCGCGCCCCCAGAATCAGCGCTGGTTGCAAGCTCGCGCTCAGTGACAGCCCATGCAAGAACCTCACTTCCCCTGGCAGCGGATACGCAAAGTCGAATTTCTGTGGATCGCCTCTCTTCCCCGTGTAATCCGCAACCCGAATGTTCCTCTGCATGAATCCCAGCACTCCCGCTGCCCCGAACGCCCCTTCCATCGTCGTCACGATACGTTCCCGTGGAGAGATTCGCTCCTCCCCTCCGCCGGCGCGTGCCCGCAGATAGTCCTTCATCAATCGGTCGGCCGCCTGTGCCGAATCAGCCGCCTGCAGCGCCATCGCTGGCGAAACCTCAATCCCGTTCGAGAACTGGTCTTGCATCTTGTGCAGCACTTTGTCCCAGCCTGCTTCGTCCAACTCGCGTTGCAGCTGCGGGCCTATTCCGGAGAGGACCTCCAAATCAAGGTCCGGATTCATGCACTTCGCCCTCTTCCAATCGTCCGTAATCGTTACCAGGCTGGTCTTGGTTTCACTCGCACCCGCCTCGTGCAGCATGAAGCCGATATTGACAAACTCCCCCTTCACCGCGTCCGGCACATACCGCAGCAGGAAAAATTCGAACTGCTTCAGGTCAGCCATTAGCACTTAGCAGTTAGCATTTGCCCGACCCTGACCAGGCCAAATGCCAACTGCTGAGTGCCAAGTGCTCCTACGCTTCTTCCCTCCAATTCGGAAACGGCCTCCTCGGCGACAGTCGAAACGCCGCAATCAGCTCCCGCACCATTTGCCTTCTTTCAATCAGCGTTCGCACCAGTTGCTCCAGATCCTCCTGCGGCCCGCCATACCACTCCGGAGGAATATTCTCCGCCGCCGCCCAAATCCGCTCCGCCGCCATCCTCTCGATATTCGACAGCCACGGCTCGAACGTCTCCCAGCCTTTCACTCCTTCATACACTTCATTGCGCGCAAACACTCCCCGCAACGGATGGTCCGGAAAATTCCAATCCCCGGCATTAAAACAATATCCCTGGTCAATGAACGACACCGTGTACTTCTGCTCTCGCGATCGCTTCCAGAAGGCCGCCTGCCTTCCATTCGCATTGCCCGTCCACTTATCCAGCGCCAGCATCCCGGCAAACGTCTCCGGGTTCCGTACCTTCCCCAGCAGGTGCATGGGAAAATAATCGAACACTTGCCCTTCCAGCGGGCTCACCACGTACCTCGATCCGAACTGCAATCCCGGTTCGCAGAAAATCGTCTGCCCCGCCAGCTGGATCCTCAGCTCCGGTGTGTGCTCGATCAGCCAGTCGCTCGCCTCGATCACCTCCGTCATCGGCACCGGCAATCCCGCCGCTTCTGCCAACCGCGTCGCCAGCATCTCGTTCACCAGCACCCGCGTATGCTGCGGATTGTTCCGAAACTTCACTACATAAAAATGTCCATCCTCGCAGCGCATCAGGTGCCCCTGCGCTCCGCCCCGCATTCGCTTCACGTGTTGGACCGCAGCCACTGCCAATCGTCGCTCGTGTGGCGCGGGCGCCTTCGCCCGCGCGGGGCGGACTCCTCGTCCAACCAGCCAGCCTCCGCTATCCCCATGCTAAAGATCGTCATACTACGACTCTTGCCAACCCCCCGCTGTGACGCATGAACATTCCACCTTGCCCTCCTTGATCCCTCTCCGTCCGGGCCAGACTCGCCAACTCCAACATACCCTTAGGGGAAAGCTGCCCCGCCGCCGCTCCCCGCACTTCCAGCGCAATCGCCATCGCCATCACGCAGTCGTCGTGCGTTCCCGCGGCCGCCCCTGTGCTGCCATCCCCCTGCCGCACGAAGGTCCGGCATTCTTTCAGCAATCTGAGACTTCGAAACAGCCCCGGCCCCGTGGCCAGCACCGCCGCCAGGTTTTCGAGCATCGCCGGCCGCGTCACCGCTGAGGTCAACCACCCATCCTGCCCGCCCTCGCGATAAATATGCCCGTATCCCGCCGCCCGCAAGTGCGCCAGCACTCCATATCCGTGATTATTTCTCTCCACCGCCAGCAAAGCATCGTTGTAAGCTTGGCCGAGTTCAATCACTCTCGCCGCCAGCTCGCGCGGCGGAAAATGCCCATGCAGTTCCGCGCACTGCATCCCCGTCTTGCGCTCGATCACCTGCGCGCAGCAATAATCCCCCTCCGACCCTCCTCCCGCCGGGTCTATGCCAATGATGTACTGCTTTCCCGCCTGCGCCGGCAGCCATTTCAGCAGGCGCTCATTGTCCCGCGCCTCAAAAGGTTCTCCCGCCGCCGCCAGCGCTTGCTCGATCGCCTCGACCTCGAACATGCACTCGCCCGAGACTCGGAAGCAGCTCACCGCATCCTCCGCGTGCTCCTGCGCCGCCAGTCCCCGCAACTGCGCCCGGTGCCGCCGCCGCCATGCAATCTGCTTTTCATCCAGCCCCGCGCTTTTCACCAGCTCTTCTTCTTCGGGAGTAAGCGCCCCGAGTTCGCCCTCTTCTCGGTTGCTCTCGTCATACCACCAGGGGAAGAAGTGCCGCGTATAGCCCGTCTCCTCGGCTCTCTGCCATTCTTCGTAAAAAACTCCTCCCGCCCCGTTCGGTGTGGATTCCAGCACTATCTCACCCTCCACCGGCACCGCCGCCCTCAGCGATGCCAGCGTCTCCTCTCCGTCGCGGGGCCAGCGGGCGACCTCCGAGCAATGCAGATTATGGATGGTCATCCCGCGTCCCGCGTTCGGGTCCGCCGCCGTGGCCACGCGGTACTCGCTGTCCAGGCCTGGAAACACGATCTGGCGAACATTGGCGCGCGAGAGCTCGAGCGCGCCCTCCCGCATCCTTCGGGGCAGGTTCGCCCAGAAGCGATGCACGATCTGGAAAATTTCCTCCGCCGATTCCTGGCTGTGCGCTACCTGCACCGTCACCGTCCCCGGCTGCGTAATCGTCTGCACGAAAAACCTGGCGGCTACATACGTCGTCAGCCCAAGCTGCCTTGCCTTCAGCACGATGTTCCGCTTCGTGCACTGGCGCCCATACTCCCGTTGGGCCCGGTTGGGGGTCAGCAGCACCATCTCTTTTTTCTTGCTCCGTACCTTCAGCAGGCCTGCGATCATCACATCGCGCACCGTGCTTCCGGCTGCCACCTCGCGGTCCAGCATCTCCCCCAGCCGCCGCAGCAAAAAAAGATCTCTCGTCAAGCCGCCTCCGCCGTTTTTCCTTCGTGACCTTCGTGGTTATGCTTTTTCCGCCAACCGGGAGCCCCCAGCCGGAAACCGGAAGCGGAAAAGTCTGAAAAGCTACTCACTTCGCATGCCCCACCGATTCCGGCACATAGGCATACGCCCCGATTTCCCACTTCGCCCCGAACTTCGTCTGGTCCACGCCCATGATGTCGTACTTGTACTCATCCCCTGGTGAGGTGCTGCCGGCATCTATATCCGGCGATCCCGGCCCCGGCCTGAAATCCGCCGCTCCCGTCGCCGAATCCGAATAATTCGTCGTCCCTGCATTCTGTTTCGTGCTCAGCAGGTAGTTCACCAGCTGTGTATTGCTCATCAGCGTCGCCCCGGAAAGCTTGAGCGTATCAATCATCAGGGCCACCTGATACGGCGTCAGTTCGTTCCAATGCCAGAAGATTCCGAACGGCACCCCCCACAATGCCGACTTGAACACCATCGCCCGAAATCGGTTCACAAAGTTCTGGTCGCTCAAATTCTGGAATGCCGGCGCAATTCCCTGGCTCAATATGTTCTGCACGTCGTATCCGTCCGCCAGCACCGTGTCGGCATACGGAGAAGGCTGCATCGTCCCCGATCCCCGCGCCCCCGCATATCCTGCCGCCACCGCAATCGCCTCCGTCGAAGTATCTTCATGGCTTCCCGGATACACATACACCCGGTTCGCCGGCAGCCCAGTCAAATTCGCGTTCATCCAGGCCATGGACCAGCCCAGCTCGTCCGTCATCAGCCGCGTCTTATCCATCTCCAGCAAATAAGGTGTATTCGTAATGTCCTGCGGTCCTGCATCCGCCAGGTCCTCGCTCTTCACTGCCCCCTTCATGTTTGGGTCCACCGTCACCGCGAACACGCCCCGCTGCAGTAACGTCGCCACTACTCCGCTCAGCGTATCCAGGCCTGAAGAAGTCTGCCCCGGCGCCGGCGCCGTCAAATCCCAGTTCACCTGCGCCGCTGGATCACCCGGCGCCGTAATCGTCATCTGCTTGTTCGCGATCGTCAGCACCACGCTCGATGACGCCGTTCCCGTGTACTGGATCGTGAAGGCGTTCGGAAACGTGAAGTACTGGTGCGAGACCGAATGGCAATTCACATCCCATCCCGCATTGATCCACGACTGAAACGTCGCAATCAGCTGGTTCGATAAGTCATATCCTGTCACCACCGCAATGCTCAGCGGCACGCCCTTTGCCTGAAGCATCGGCAGCAGGCCCTGAATATATTCAGCCGGACCGTCCAGCAGCCCTGGATCGTCGAATGTCAGCGTGATCCTCGCCGGGTATTGCCGAAAGTTCCGCACCTTCGCTGGCGTGTCCGCCGGAATATTGTTGGAGGCCTGCGTTGTGGCCTGCACCAGTGCATCCGTCGAAATTCCCGTCGCCAGGTTGTTGGCATAAAAATGGCAGTACGAATAGTTCACTCCGCCGCTGTTATCCACCAACCCGTACGTCCGGTTCGCAAAGGCCCGGCAGTTCGTCAACTCGTATGTCCCGCTGCCGTCAAAGTAGTAGCCCGAGTAATTCCGGTTCGAATCCGTGTTATAGATGTGAATATCCGACGGCGTTCCGCTCGGGTGCACATAAAACCCGATCGGCACCGCCCCGTTCGGCACCTGGCTGTCCGCCACCATGTTCGCCAGCCAGATGTGGTCGCTCGCCCCTTGCACCTGCGCTCCGTACGCGTCATACCAATCGAGCATAATGTGCTGAATTTCAATATTGCTGACTCCGTTGATGTTGATCAGCGACTGCCCGCTCAAAATAATCGGATTCACCGCTCCGTAGTACGTCACCGGATTTCCTCCAGGTGACCACACATACAGAATCTGGGCCACGCTGTCGTAGTACCAGTCGCGGTCGTGCGCCAGGTCCCCCTGCGCCGCCTGCGCATTCCCCCAGATAGTTCCGAAACGCACAAACTTCAATTGCGGGATCGGTTGCGTCGCACTCAGCGTCGCTTGCCACACACTTCCTGAAGTATTTGTCCAGTCCGTCGTCCTGGTCTGATACAAACCCGTGAACTCCGGCGGCTTTCCGCTTCCATACGCATCGAACTTGATCGGATTCCCCGTCGCCCCACTCGAAGGCGGCGTCAGAAATTCATTCCACACTGCGTCCCGCTTGAACAACACCACGTCGCCCGGCTGAAATGTCGAAATCCCTACCTTCAGCAGCGTTCGCCACGCCGTCTGCGGCGTCAGTCCGTCGTTCGCATTACTTCCCGCCGGGTCCACGTAATAGGTCGCCGCCCGCCCTTTGCATCCCAGGCACACCATCGCCAGCAACAGCGCTCCGATCCTTCTCCTCATCGCTTCACCACTCGCAGCTGTTCGCACTCTTTTCGCACCTTCAACACCAGCCCTGTGCACTTCAGGTGTCGCTCGTCTGGTCCATAACACTCGCTCCGCTCGCTGAGCTCCACCCGCTCCATGCACGCCCGCGGAATCACCAGCTCAACCTCGCCGCGAAACACCGTCGCCAGTATCAGCACCACCAGCAACGCCATCGCAAACCCGTCCATGGCCCGCCCTTTCGCCAAACCATCCTCCAAACTGAGAACTGAAGACCGTGAACTGAAAACTGCCAAGACCAGGAATTCCCAGCCAATAGACCCTGGTTGCGCCCTGGACTCGACGCCGCGGCCGCCCGGCACTCGCCCAACAAAAAACCCACGGCCTCAACCGTGGGTCAACTTCGCCGAGTTCTTGTAATCGCACTTAGAACAGGTAACAGCTAACAGCTAACAGCCACCTACTGCACCTGTCTCACCGCCAGTCGCAGCGCGTAAGTCCCAGTCCCTGTCGTGCACCCCGTGTAAGAAGTTGAGTAAGTGATCGCCGCTGTCCCCACCGACCACAGCGAAATCGTCCCGCTCCCGAAATTCGACGTGCTTCCCAGCCCCAGGCTATTTCCGCCGCTCACTCCCGTCCCGCTCAGCGGCGCCTGAAACGTCTTCGCTCCCGTCTCATCCGTCCACCCGATCGTCAGCGCCGCCGCCGCGCTTCCCGGCGTCGTGCAGCTCAGGGTCGAGTCCAGGTAATAATTCACAACGTACTGCCCCGCCCCGCAGGTTGTGCTCGCGCACAAGTTAGTCGACCCAATCGCCGCCGTCTGCGCCGTCAGAGACGCCGTCCCGTACACCGGCGCCAGCCCCGTTCCCGCCGTCGCCTTCCCGTTGTAAGTCGAAAGCGTTCCCGACATGATCAGGTTTCGCCCTAAATACAGGTCCCTCACCCGTAATCCCGAGGATCCAATGTCCCTCGCATTGTCCGTCCACGGCTTGAAATTAAAGGTCGAATCAATCACCCATCGCAGTGACCCCTGCATCCAGAATCCCAAAGCTCTCTGCACCCCTGACCCCGCCGCATCCGGCCCTATAAAGAAGTAGTTGTCTGCCGTATCGAATCCCAGCCGCAGCCGCTCATAGTTCGAGTTGTCCGTGTATGTCCCATAAATCCTCAGCTCCTGCGGGCTGGTCGAATTCCTCTCCTCCAGCACGTTCGCCACATTCGTCCCATTCGCGTCGGAGTTGAACACATTCGTCAGTCCCAGCTGCACCGCCTGCCCGTTGTTGCTGATCACCTTGGGACAATGGCAGGTCTGGTCGAACCAGAAGATTCCGTAATTCGCCACTCCCGCCGGCGCCGCCGTCTCCGCCAGTTGCAGCACATCCGCCGTGCTGCAATTCGCGTTTCCGTTCGCCTGGATTCCCGTCGCAAAGCTGCCGTTGCATTGCGTAGGTGTCCCCGCCAGCGCCGTGGCTGTGCTCGCATTTCCCGAAATTCCGCCGCTCACCGTCAGGTTTCCATCCATCTGCACGTTCGTCTTGAATTCCTTCAGGTTCGCCGTCAGCCGCTCCAGCCAGTTCGTCCCATCGCCCACATTTCCGATGTAATTCGAAAGTGAGAACGGCGCCCCGAAGCTGATTCCGATCTGCGACAATCCCCCGGAATGGTCGTAACCGATGAACGCGTCGTTCAGATCGTTCGTCGGCCGGTTGTTCGCCGTCGCTATCGTCTTCTGGAAGTTCGAGTCCGATAGCGTAATGATGTGCCCCGGTCCCGTTCCCAGCGTCCCCATATTCAGCCGTCCCTTTAGGTTCAGGTACTGTCCCGCATCGGCCGAGGGCTTGGTTACCATGAGCAGCGCCGACTGTGAAAAGTTGGAAGACGGCGCATCCGTCGCCACGCAACTCATCCACAGCGGGCTCCACTGCGCTACCGAGGGGCAGCGGCTCGCAAATACCGAGGGCCCCTGCATACCCATCACCGTCACCACATCGCTGGGGACGTCATCCAGGTATGCCCGTGCCGGCGTCGTTGCCAGGCCGGAGTCTCCGTTCGCGCCTAGCACAATCGTCCCCGGCCAGAAATCCAGTTCCGGATAGTAGCTCGGCGTTGCCACCGTGTACGACTGCAGTGCCGCCTGCGTGTCCGTAAAGGTGCACACGCCATTGGCGCACGCCGAAGCCCGGCTCACCCCGGTCACGACCGCGTAGTTCCCCGTTCCGTACGGTGCCTGCTCGCTGTTCCCGCTCACCGGGGTCACTCTCAGCAGGTCAAACGTGCTCGCTCCCGCGATGTCGGCCGTCGTTACGGTTATGCTGCCCGTCCCATTCGTGAGCGCCCGCCCCGCATACAGCGGATTCGATGGCCCCAGCGTCGCGTGCCGCGCCACCACGTAATACCGGTAGTCGGTCGTACCCGTATTCGCGAACAGCGGCACCATTCCCGCCGGTCCTTCTCCTCCCCGGATTCGCAGCGTCGCCCCCTGCTCGATCACCCCGGCCTGTCCGATCGCCCCCGCCGGGTTGCTGCAGTTCCCCACTTCTTCGTACACGTTGTCCAGAACCAGCCCCCCGAATCCTCCTCGCCGGATCCCGCCTCTCACTCCATATTGCGCGTAGCCTTGGATCACGCTGTCCGAAATCCGCAGCGTGTTTCCCGCCTGCCAGTCCACTCCGTTCCCCTGGCACTGCAGCCCGAGGTTCATGTTCTTCAGCCAGCCCACCGCCGCGTTGGCCCCAAACGGGCCCGGCGCATACACCGCAGGACTGCATACCGTCGCGTCGCAGCGCAGCGTGTTGTAGTTTCCCAGCGTCGTATCCAGCCCGTCCAACAGAAAGGCCTCGTCTCCATCCACCTGCACGAAACTTCCAAAGTACGCCCCCGCCGGCGCACTCCGCGATGAGAGGTTGTAGATTCGCGTCTTCTGCGCGTTTACCTCAATGAAGGGAAACGTCCCGCCCACCACCATCGGCCGTCCCCGCGGATTGATCAGCGTGATGCTCGCATACGCGTTGATGTTCGACGGGTCCCCCACGAAGATGCACGTGTCCGCCATGTAGCACTCAACAATGGACCCGGAAAAATCCACCGTCATGTTCGACGACCGGATCGAAACCCGCGCATAGGCCCGGTATTCTCCCGGCGGCACAATCACCTCGCCCGCCTCCGAGGCCACCGTCGGGTTCGTCGGCGTGATCCTCGCCGCGATCAGTGCTTCCTGTAGCCCTCCCGAAGCGCTCCCGATCGCGTAGCCCGCCGCATGTCCATTCGCCGTGACAAACTGCAGCGTGCCCGGCTGCCCATTTCCGTTGCACGTTCCTCCCGTCACCAGCACCGCCTCCGCCGTCCCCGTTCCTGAGATGTACACGTAATATTGCGGCTCCGCTCCTCGCACGCCCGGCGGGCACGCCGTCAGGTTCACCGTCTTTACTCCCGGAGTGCTCAGATCGTCTGTTGGCGTCTGCGACCAGTTGAAATCCGGCCCATATTTCACTGCCTGCATGCCGGCCGTTACTCCCCCGCCCGCCTTCGGCTCGTACTTGCCCGCCGAAGCCACATAGGTCAGCACCTGGTTGTCGCTGGGTGCCGCCGTATCTACCGGCACACTCTGGATCTGCACTGCATTCCCGCTTGATCCGCACGGCCCCCACGTCTGGTCTCCCTGCAGGCAGGTACTGGCTCCCGCGGTTCCGCTTCCCAGCTCCGCAGTCGGGACCTTGCCCGCCGCCAGGTCCGCCTTCGCCGCCAATCCCGTGTCCACATAGCTTCGCGTCGCCGCCTGGTTCGGCGCCGCCGGATCTCCCGGCAGGGTCAGCGGCCCTGTCATCGTGTCTCCCGCCTTGCTTACAAAAGCCCCGCTGCCCACGCTCGCCACCGCCGCGTCCACGTATGCCTTGTTCGCCGCATCGCTCGACTGCGCCGGCGCCGGCACGCTCGGCGAGGTCGCGAAGTCCTTCACCCCAGAAACCGTCTCGCTCCCGCTCAGGTGCACCACCGCCGCGTCGTTGGCCTTGCTGGCCACCGCGGCGTTCACATACTGCTCCGAGGCAAAGGCGGCCGCCGTCCCGCCCGCTCCCAGGCTCGTTCGCACCTCGGCCAGCGTCGCCGGAGACGTGGCCGGCACCGTCCAGTACTCCGTTTTCACCGTGCCATCGTTCAGCTGATAGACCACCGTGTACACCGTTCCCGCCGGCGCGGCGCCCGCATTCGGCGCCAGCTCCACCAACAGTGCTCCGTCACTGCCCAGCGCCACGCTCGTGGTTCCCGCTCCCACCGCCTGCCCGCCCGCCGTCGTAAACGCTGGCCAGGAAATCAGCAGCGTGCCCCCCGCAGGCGTTCCATCGGCGCGATACACCACGTCGCTGATCGTGGTGGTCGCCGGCCCTTGTGCCTGCGCCACAGCCCAGCTCATTCCCACCCACACCAGGGCGTACAAAAGCCGCCCTAGGGGGCGGCGCGCGTCAAACATAACTCCTCCCTCTTTCATTTCATCCCAGCCTGTTCTTGCTGGTGCCCCTTCCAGCGGATCTGAGCTGACCTGTCGGCTTTCATTCTAAGCGAACCTCGCCCTTCACCCGGGGACCATGCCCTTCTGGCGCAAACTCAAATTGTTTGGTTTTCTGAGAACTAGCAACCGGAAACGGAGAACTAAAAAGAGAATCAGGGAAACGAAACCCGGCCGCAGGGGCCCGCCCTAACCTGCCACCTCCGGGCTCGCCACTCGGCCGCGCTGCTCCAGGAACCGCTCCACACTGCTCACATAGACTTCCGCAAAATCTACTTCCGGACGTCTGCCTTCCATCACCCGCATCGCCTCGCCCAGCTCCCAGCCCAGCGCGCCCAGCACCGCCAGCGTCATCATCGGCGCCCGGTGCACTCCCGCCGCGCAGTGAATCAGCAACCGGCTGTCCCGCTCCTCCAGCGCGCGCACCACAAAATCCACGCCTCGCTGGAATATCTCCGGCGGCTTGGGCTGAAAATCATCGTCCACCGGATTCCACAACACCTGGATCCCATGCGGCCCTGCCAGCTCCGTATCGTCAAATTCAATCTGCATGTCCACGATGTGGGTCACGCCCGCCTGCGCCACCTCAGCCATATTGGTGGCGTTCCATATTCCCCCTCCCACCGCAATCCGGCCCGTCACCCAGGTCAAGTCCATGAGGAAAGTTCTGCCCCGCCCCCTCCGCGCTGCATGCCCCGCGCCATTCGCCGGAACCCTCGAGCCCTGCGCCGGTGGCTTCAATCCTGCCCGCGCACCCCACTCGCTTACCGCTGAACTCCAGCGCTCCGCCGCCAACCGCTCGCATTTCATTCTACGGTAGGCCCGGCGCTCTCGGCGGTTTCGCCGGCACTATCTTTCGTAACTTCTGCGTCTTTTGCGGAATCTTCCCGCGCCCCTATCCGCCGCAGCAAAGTCCGCGCCAGCGAATCCTCACCCTGCTGCGGAGTTTCTTCCCCCGCCGCCGGATACAGCCCAATCATCTCGAACAGGTACTTCATCGCCGCGTAGTGGCCCTTTTCCACCTCCGCGATCGTCATCTCCACCATCCCCAGCGCTTTGCTGCTCACCAGATTCGCGATCTGTTGCCGCACCACGCTCGGATCCAGCGCTTTCCGCCCGTTCCTGCGCGCCGGCAGGTTGCGTCCTCGCTTCTTCGCGCTGCTCGTCTTGGCTTGCTTCATGCCCATTCCCCTGCTCCCGCGTCTTCGCCGCAAAACGAAAGGCGCGCTTCGCAGCGCGCCTCTCAAACTTTTCAATCTTTAATTTCAGAATAGCAAAGCCAACATGGAAAATGGGACAATTTCCCGGAATTTATTTTTCCCGTCTGCTGAATCACTTGCAAGGATTTTCGCTTTCTTGCCCTCTTGACAACTTATTTCCCGATGCGGAACGGCTGCATCCCACCCGCCGCAAAAACCCGCTCTCCAGAAAGAGTGCGCTCAAGTGGTCGAGCGCTTCCGGCAAGCGCCGCGCCACCGTCCGCCTCCAGCAGCGTATGCTCCCCGCCGCTTCGTCTTGCGTGCATTCTTCCAGCACGCACTGCCCAATGACCTCGCGGTCAAACGCGCTCAGCCTCCCCAGCGCCTTCTCCACGTCATGAACCAGGATGACTGCGTCCTCAAAGGTGACAATTTGATAAGAGAGCGCCCGCGTCCGAAAAAATTCCCGCCCCAGCAGCGAAGGCAGCCGCCCTACCTCCACCGACAGCCGGGCATAGCGCCTCAGCAGCGCCACCGTCCGGTCGCGGTAAAGCCACAACTCCCGATCGCTGCCCTCAATTTCCTCCTCCTCCGAGAGCCCCAATTCGTCGCCGTCTTCGTCCCACCGCTCACCTTCCGCCTCCGCAAGGTCCAGCATCTCTTCGGCGCTCATACCTGTCCTCCTGCGCCTTTGCGCAACGGCATCTCAATGCACCGGTTCACCGGCAGCCGCGGCCGCCCCACCTTCGCCGCTACCGGGGTGCGCCGCACTCTGCCCGTGCACTGCCCGCAGAAAACCTCCACGTGGCCTTTGCGCCGCAGCCACAACCCGCCGCACCGCTCGCAATACTTCAGCTCCAGCTCGATGATTTCTCTTTCCCCTTCCATGATTGCCTCCTTTCGCTTCCGTTGCCGTTAAAAATCAAAAAGCCCTGCGCCGATTGCTCGGTCGCAGGGCTCGTTTCTCTTACGATGACCTGCCTCAGTTATGAAGTTATGAGTGCCTGGCTTACACCTTCAGCCCGCCCTCTACAGCGGCGGCTCCGGCCTCTGGCGGAAATAGCCCTCCTCATAGCCGGATTTCAGCACACGTCCGTTCTGCACCACCACGCTCACCCGGCCGGTAAAGTGAAGCGACCGCAACAACCGCTCCACCGCGGGAGAAAGCACTTCGGCCGAGCGCACCTTGCGGCGGAACTCCACGAAGCTGGCTTCCTCGCTTTCGGATTGTGAATTGCACGGCATTTTTCTCCCCAACTCGCCTTCCATGTGCGCTGATCGTAGAACCCGCGCTTTTCCGAGG
Source organism: Terriglobales bacterium (assembly GCA_035517775.1). Taxonomy (GTDB): domain Bacteria; phylum Acidobacteriota; class Terriglobia; order Terriglobales; family Acidobacteriaceae; genus DATIYF01. The sequence continues at coordinate 26,079 of DATIYF010000120.1, read as the reverse complement.
TCAAGAAATCTATATCCTTTCGGATGTTGCGATTGTGCGAATGACGGAATCGCGCGCTACTCGCCGGGTTTCTTTCGCTGTGGAAATCACATTTTTTTGTAGCACCTTGGTGCTATTTTTTCGCGCCGCTTCACGCCCGCGCAATCCTTGCCCGGCGCCACCCTTCGTTCCTGAGCCGAACCTTTCAGAACTGAAAACCGGGGGCTGAGATGAATTGAAAATCAATATCGAGGCCGGAAACCATTCCTCACTCTCTCCCGCTGCCCGCGCGCCTCGCGCCTATTTTTCACATTCATCGCGCTCACCGGCCGCCCCTCGATCTTCTTTCCTCTGCCGTGCCTTGCGCGCCAAACGGCGGAATTCTGCGCTCTCGGCTGCGCCGGCGATTCAGCTCTGCACCAAATCCGGTCAGGCGCTTGTGAAGCCCCTGCACATGCTTGAAATCGCGCCACATGCGCGCGCGCAGTTTTTGTTGACTGCAAAAATAAAAAGAGTACAAACAATCTCGTTCTTTGGCACGTTCTTGAGTTTTCCCGGTTGGTGCGGCGTCCGGGGCTCGAGCCTAGTCACCCGGCAGCATCGCAAGATGCCACCGAGAGGGCGGGCAAGGGTCTATAGCTAAGCGCTGGTCGAGGCGAACGGGAACCCACGTCAAAGGCAGGATAGAGTCCCGAGGCGTTGAACTGGTTTATCCGGTTGGCGGTAAGCCCGGAGCCCAAGCACAGATCGCTTGTCCCGCCCCGCAAGGGAAGCGGCAAGGTCAGGTCGGCAAGGGTCTAAAGCGAGCTACTGGCCGAGACGAATAAGCTCAACTCTCCCTCGGGACTCTTATTTCTTGTTTGCAGCTCTGGCTTCTTCTCCCGGCCTTCGATCTCCAACCTTCGATCTCCCTTGACTTCGCCTAATCTTCGCCTACAATGTGTGCATGGCAATTACCCGGCGGCAGCGGCAGGTCTACGACTTCATCTCCGAGTTCGTGCAGAAGAACGGTTATTCGCCCTCTTTTGAAGAGATTGGTACGGGCCTGGGCCTGAGTTCGCTGGCCACCGTGCATAAACATATCTCCAACCTGGAAAAGAAAGGCCTGCTCAAGCGCGACTACAACTGCAGCCGCTCCATTGATCTGATTCCTCCCAAGGGCAGGCTGAAGCAATCCATGTCGGTCAATACGGCGATGGTGCTTCCCCTGCTCGGCCGCATTGCCGCCGGCCAGCCCATTGAGGCGGTGGAGAATCCCGAGACCATTTCCCTCGCCGACTTCGTGCGCTCCAAAGAAGTCTTCGTGCTTGAGGTCCGCGGCGAATCCATGCAGGATGAGCACATTCTCGATGGCGACTACGTCCTGGTGGAGAAAGCCAAGACCGCCCACAATGGCGATATCGTCGTCGCCCTGGTGGAGGGCACTGATGCCACGCTCAAGCGCTTCTACCGCGAAGGCGATACCATCCGCCTGCAGCCCTCCAACGTCAACATGAAGCCCATCATCGTCCCGGCCGCCGCCGTGCAGCTCCAGGGGCGCGTCATCGGCGTCCTGCGCAAGTACTGAGAGATGTGAAGTTCGGCCGTGCGCCGCGAACTTCCAGCCGCACCCTGCGCGGCAGGCTTCAGCTCCACGAGCAACAAAACTAAACCACGAAGGCCGCGAAGGTACACAAAGCGTTCTTTGCGGCAGTTTGCAAAACTCTTGCGAGCTGTACAGCGCGGACTTTGCCGCGGCCGGTTATTTCGCTTCGAGCATCGTCTTGACCGACTGCAGCGAGCGTTGCAGGGAGGAGGCTGTCCGGTCCACCGCGACCTTGCGCACCAGCGACCCCTTCAATCCCGTCAACCCGGCCTGCTCCGAGCCCATTTCCTTGATCAGGTAAAAACCGTTCTCCTCGCCGCCCTTGATGCAGAAGGTGAGGTCCAGAGCGGTTTCGAAGTAATGGCTGGAGTAGAGCTGTTTTTCCGCGATGGCGTAAGCCGGCTCACTGGCTGAGCGGCCGCGCATGATGATCAGATGCACTACGCGCAGCGTAGGCTTTAAGCCGAATTTCACCTTCGCCCAATAGAAGGTGTCATGGAACTGCGGCGACTTGCCCTTGGGATAATCGAGCAGATAGCGATAGAACTCGGGCAGATAAACCGGCAGCACGCTGGTATAACTCAGCATGTAGGCAAAGCGGCGGGCCACATCGGTGGGATGGTCTTTGTCGTAATAGGTGCCGAGCGCCGCGTTGCCCTGCTCTTCATAGGCCTGCAAGCGCTCGACGGCGCGCTGGTGCAGCAACTGATTCACCTCGCTGGCGGCGCCGGGAGCGTCCCAGTGGATGGACTGTTGAAACTCGTCCATGGCCTGTGCCGGAAGTTGCACCTCGCAGTGGCCGGGTTTGCAATCGTGCAGCGCGTCCATATCCTGCTGGTCAAAGCTGAAACCCTCCAGGTCGCTGAGCTGGGGAGGATTGCTGAATTTGCCGATGGCAAGAAACTCGGGAAGCTGCCGCAGGCGGTCGAAATCCGTGGCCAGGTGAACGTAGTCTTCCGGTTCAGCCTTGATATAGACGGCGCCGAAGACGAAAATTTCCGCTGCAGTACGCGAAGGCAGGATTTTGGCGACGGCCTTGCCGCTGCGCAGGCCGGCGATTTCTTCATCCTTGAGCCCGATGGAGTTGCTGAAGTAGTTCTGCAACTGGGCGCTGGTCTGAGCGTAGGCGGGCAGAGCCAGCACGCTGGCGGCGAGAGCCGCGGCCGCCAGAAGCACCACCGGATGGGCTTTCATCATAACGCGGGTACATGATACGCCCCGGGGCGGGGCGCGGCCGCGCCGATCATGCCCGCGAATGAGCTTTCCGCTTTTTATTTTCCTGGTTTTTTATCTTTCTGGATGCGCTGCGAGAGCAGCTTTTTGGCTTTTTCCAGTTCGGCGCGGCGGCTGCGGCTCAGCCCCCGGCCGGCGCGATTGATGAAATAAGTCAACATGCGCATGCCCGAGCCCGGCCCCTTGGGCGAAACCTTCTTTGAGGCCAGCGAGCGCGCAATGGCCACCGCGCTCTTGGTGAATAAGCCTTTTGGTGGATGAGTCGAATCGGTCGTCACTTCCGCGACCCACCTCCGCTTGCTGCCTTTCTTTCGATTACCTGGGCGTGTTCTGCGGGCTGATTTCCGTGCTGCCATGGCGCCTCCGGTAGGTTTTTCGGAAGGTGAGATGCGCCCAGCCATGTTCACGAAGGCAACGCAAAAACCATCTCAACCACGAAGGGGCGCGAAGGTTCACGAAGGCGGCAGTTCAGGGGTTTCCTTTGTGCGTCTTCGTGCCCTTAGTGGTCAATGGCTTGTTAGACCGGCCCACCCACCGAAAGAAGGCTGGCTGGACAGTTTTTACTGCCGGGGTATAGCTTACTCAGCAGGAGGCTGGCATGCGTCTGTGGATCATTCTCGCGCTGGTAGTGGTAGCCATCGCGGTCGTGGGGATTGGGCTGAAAGGGGTGTTTGCGGGCTCGCCACCGGCGGCGGGGACCATGGCCCCTGATTTTACCTTGCCCTCGCAGGATGGCAGCTCGCTGAGCCTGCACGATTTTCATGGCAAATGGGTCGTTCTGTACTTCTATCCCAAGGACATGACGCCGGGCTGCACCATCGAGGCGCACAACTTTCAGCGTGACCAGGAGCAGTACGTCAAGCGCAACGCCGTGGTGCTGGGGGTGAGCGTGGACACCACCGGGTCGCACAAAGAGTTTTGCTCGCAGCAGGGCCTGACTTTCAAGCTGCTGGCCGATACCGAACACAAAGTCTCCAGCATGTATGGCTCGCTGATGAATTTTGGCGTGGCCCAGGTGGCGGCGCGCAACACATTCCTGATTGATCCGGAAGGCAAGATCGTACGCGTGTACACCAAGGTAGATCCCAACAAACACAGCGAGGAAGTGCTGGCCGCGCTGGACGAAGTGCAGAAAACAACCGCATCGAAGTGATGCCGAAAGCTCCATCGGCCAAACCCCATCCAGAGGACAGCCTGTGAGATCCCGCCTGCTCTTCGCCGCCCTGATTTTTGCTTCCGCCGCCTGCCCAGCGCAGACGCCGCAGGCTCAAATGCCGCAACCCCGCCTGGTTTCTCCCGAAGTGCACGCCGATCACAGCGTGACTTTTCGCTTGCGTGATCCGAATGCGAAATCCGTGGCCCTTGACCTGGAGGGCGTGGCCGCGCCCACGCCCATGCAAAAAGACGACTCCGGAGTGTGGTCGCTGACCACGGCGCCGCTTGAGCCCGATTATTACGGCTACTCCTTCGAGGCCGACGGCGTGCATCTCATTGATCCTTCCAACCCGCTGGTGGTGCCGAATCTGCTGCATCCGCACAGCGCGGTGCACGTGCCGGGGCCGCCATCGCTCCCCTGGGAGGTGAATGATGTGCCCCACGGAGTGATTCATCACCACTTCTACCGCTCTCAGGTGGTGGGCGATGAGCGCGATTTCTACGTGTACACCCCGCCCGATTATCAGCCGAAGGCGAAGAAGAAATATCCCGTGCTCTATCTCTTGCATGGTTACAGTGACGACGCCAGCGCGTGGGCTGCGGTCGGCCATGCCAACGTGATCTTCGACAACCTGATCGCCCAGGGGAAGATCAAGCCGATGATCGTGGTGATGCCGCTCGGTTACGGCGCGCCAGAGATACTGGACCAGGGCTTCGGTCAAGAGACCCTGCGCCAGAAAAACTTCGACAAATTCACCCGGGCCCTGCTCACCGAGGTCATGCCCATGGCTGAGAGCGCCTACCGCATCCAAAAAGACCGCAAAGACCGCGCCATTGCCGGGCTTTCCATGGGCGGGTCGGAATCGTTGCTCACCGGGCTGAATCATCTTGACCAGTTCGCCTGGATTGGCTCGTTCAGCGCCGGAGGCCTGAGCGCGAATTTCGGCGAAGACTTCCCCGAGCTGGAGGCGAAGGCCAACGCAGAGATCAAGCTGCTCTGGATTGCCTGCGGCACCGATGATCACCTGATTGCCGTGAATCGCAACCTGCGCGAATGGCTGAAGTCGAAGGGCGTGGAGCATACCGGTATCGAGACTCCGGGCATGCACGCGTGGATGGTGTGGCGGAGAAACCTGGCAAACTTTACGCCGCTACTCTTCCGCTGACGTCTTGAGGCAGACGCGCCATCTTGGCCGGCGAAATCTGAACAATGAGCTTCGTGCATCCACAGGTTTCTGGGGTATACTGCGCTCAAGTTTGCCATTCTCTCGGGAAAAGAGTGAGTTATGTCAGTGAAGGTGGATGACGAGGTAGCCGCCCAGGTTCCTGCCGACGATTTCCAGGCGCTGGAAGACAAGGTTTATCGCACCATTGAGCTGTACAAGTCAGCCCGGGAGGGGCGCGCCGCGGCGGAGCGCGATGTGAAGCGCCTGCGCGAGCAGCTCGAAGAGCGGGAGGAAGAGGTCGAGGGCTTGCGGCGCGAGATGGTCCGCCTGCGCAAGGAGCGCGAAGAGGTGCGCTCGCGGGTGGAGAAGATGCTGCAGCAGATCGAAACTCTGGCCGAGGAGCAGGCCGCCAGCTAGGTTGCGTGCCACTCACGGGGCATACCGCCCAGGAAGAGGAGCAGAACCGCCATGGCAACCGCTACGAAGCATCCTCTGGTCAAAGACGCCGGCAATGGCAGCGTGCGAGTGGAGATTTTCGATCAGGCCTACAACCTGCGCGGCTCAGATGCGGAATACATCCTCAAGCTTGCCGAGTACGTGGATGGCAAGATGCGCGCCGTCGCTGAGCAGACCCACACCGTGGATACGGCGCGGCTGGCGGTTTTGGCGGCGCTCAACATCGCCGATGAATACCACCTGCTGAGGCAAAATAAAGACGGCGGCGCCGTGGATTATCTAAAGCGCGCCCACCGCCTGGCCCATGTGTTGGATGAAGTGCTGGAAGAGCCGCGCCGGGCGGGATAGGTCCTCTCGGGTCCTCCATAACATTTCGGATGGCGCCGGCCGCGCCCGGGCTGGGAGCGGTGTGCGGGAACGCAGGCAAACCAATGGCCAACTTTTTGGCTCTCGCCTCTTGCCAAGCAGCCGGACTTTCCCCTAGCATCCAAGTTGAAAGCCGGCCTGCCAAGTTGGTGATGGTGGTAACCGATTTTTGAACCAACACCTGAATGAACGGGGGCTCGACTCGAACTTAAGATCCGGTGTGCCATGCTCCGCCAAGCGGAGACGCCTAAAGGGTCTCGGCGGGTTCCCACACGTCTAACGACGGTTCATTCTCGGCCTGCCACACGGCTGAGCGGGCCGGCGATCATTGCAGCGCCTTCCGCCCATTCTTCTCTTCGGCGGAAGGGCACCCTGCGCTCTTCCTTCCACCGGAAGGCGCAACTATGCGCCGGCCACCACCGCAATTTCCGCTTCGTCGGCGGCGGCGATAATCGGCAGGCCATCGAGCAACAGGCATTTGCCGGCATCAATCGCCAGGCACGATGCCCCGGCATGGCGCATCACCTCAATCGTCTTGAGCCCGATGACGGGCACATCAAAGCGCATATCCTGATTGGGCTTGGCGATTTTGACCACGGTCAGCGCGCGGCTCAAGGTCGAAGCGCCGCCCTCGAGCGAACTCATGATGCGGCCGGCGCGCTCAATGGTGGCGTCGGTGCCTTCCATGGCTTCTACCGCCACGCAGGCGGATTCCGCCACGACCACGGTCTGGCCGATATCGTACTGGGCCAGGTGGCGGGCGGCCGCGCGGCCATAGGCGATATTCTTCTCTTCACCCGCGGTAGGTTTCCGCCGGGTGAGCAGGCCCGGCCTGGCCAGCAGCGGCTCGAGAAGGGAAGTCGAGTTCTGCAGCGTGATGCCTTCCTCGGCCAGCACTTTGGCCACGGCGCCCAAGAGAGAATCGGTGTTGCGCGTGGTCAAAGAGAGCAGCAGCTTGGCCAGACGCCAATCGGGGCGAATGCTGGAAAAAATCTGCTTGTGTTTGACCTGGCCGGCCATGACGGCCCGGCTCACGCCTTCGTTCTTGAAGGTCTCGATGAGCCGGGAAAGCTCTCCCAGCGAGAGCCAATGAACCGCAGCGGCTCCGTGGGCTTCAATCTCAGGGAAGGTTTCCTCTTTGATTGCGGCTACCACCACGTCGTAGCCCTGTGCGCGCGCGGCGTCCAGCACAAGAAAAGGAAAGCGGCCATTGCCGGCAATCAGCCCGAGCCGTGGTTTGGAGGCAGCCATCCGGTTGGGAGTGTAGCACTGAGCAGTCAGCGGTCAGCACTCAGCACTCAGTCACAGCGCTTGGCAGTCCGCAGTTGGCGCTTGAAAGGATACTCAGCTTCCCTCAGCGGCTGAAGCCGCATCTTTTATGGGCCTTTGGCGGCAAGGCTGAAGCTTCCCTTCCCAGGAGCATTTACGAGACAGCTGCTGAGTGCTGACTGCTGACTGCTACTTAATCACTCCCCGCTCGGAAGCCTCGATAAAGCGAATCAACATGTCCACATCTTCGCCGCGGTCCGGCTCGGATTTCAGCTTTTCAATCGCCTGCGAGGTATTGAGCTTCGCAGCGAGCAGCAGTTTGTAGGCGTGATGAATCCTGGCGATGCGTTCCCTGGAAAATCCACGGCGCTCCAGGCCAATGGCGTTGAGTCCATAGGCATGGGTGTCACGCGCCGCCACGGTTTTCGAGAACGGCAGAACGTCTTTGGTGATGGTGGTGCCGCCGCCGACGAAGGAATGCGCGCCGATGCGGATGAAATGGTGCACCGGGCAAAGCGCCCCCACCGTGGCCCAGTCTTCCACCACCACGTGGCCGCCGAGCGTGGCGGCGTTGGCCAGAATCACGTGATCGCCAATATGGCAATCGTGGGCGATGTGGGTATAGGCCATCACCAGCACATGGCTGCCGACCGTGGTCAGGCCGCCGCCCTTGACCGTACCCCGGTTGATGGTCACGAACTCGCGGATGGTGTTGTGCTCGCCGATCTCCAGGCGCGTGGGCTCGCCGGCATAGGTCAGGTCCTGGGGCGGAAGGCCGACAGAGCAGAAAGGGAAAAATCGGTTGTGCGCGCCGGCCTTGCTTGGTCCCTGCAAGGCCACGTGCGAAATCAGCTCGCAGTTCTCGCCCAGTTCGACCTGGGGGCCAATCACGCAATAGGGGCCAATTTTGCAGGAGGGATGAATCTTGCTGTTGGCATCAACAATGGCGGTGGGATGAATGGTCATCGCGACACAGTCATCATGGGGAAAGCCGGGATGTGCAGGGGCCGGGCCGCGAGCTAGTCACTCTCAGCCTCTTCGGCAGCCAGGTTGCGCCGTCCCCGCGAGCTATCTACTAATTGGCATTTGACGCTGGCCTCAGCCACGCGCTGGCCATTCACATAGGCCACGCCTTCCATGCGCACCGCCACCATGCCATCGGCCACGCGCCATGCCTTGGGCACCACCTCAATGCGCAACTGGTCGCCCGGCACCACCGGCCGGCGGAACTTGGCGCGCTCAATGCCGGTGAACATGATCAGCTTGTCTTTGCGGTCTTCCACTTCGGTGAGCAGCAGCAAGCCGCCGGCCTGGGCCATGGCCTCGACAATCAGCACCCCAGGCATAATCGGCAGGTTGGGAAAGTGCCCGGCAAAATAGGGCTCGTTGATGCTTACGTTCTTGATGGCTACGATGCGCTGCTTGCGCACCAGTTCAACCACGCGATCAATCAGCAGAAACGGGTAGCGGTGCGGCAGGATGCGAAAGATGTCATTGATATCGAGCGCGGTTTTCTCCGCGGGGACCGGCGTATCGGTCGTGGGCTGGGCCGTATCTGTCATCGTGGAAGCTTCAGTTGCCATCCTTGCTCTGGGCGAGAATTATACTGTATGGCGCGCCTGGAATTCGCTGGGCAAGGGCGTGACGCCCCGCGCCGGCGCACCACAAGCCCCGCGGGAGAGCGGCTTCCTAACCATGAACTCACCGACGGCTGAGCGGTTGCGCTATTTTGCCGACCAGACCGAACAGATGGTCCACACCATTCAGCAACTGGTCGAACTGGAATCTCCCAGCGATCAGAAAGAAGCCGTGAGTTGTCTGGCGGCTTTACTGGGGGCGAAATTTGAAGCGCTGGGCGGGCGCGCTCGAATGCATTCGAGCGCCGATTTTGGCAATCACCTGCAGGTGGAGTTTGCCGGCAAGCGCACGGGGAAGCCTGTACTGCTGCTCGGCCATACGGATACGGTCTATCCCGCCGGAACCTTGGCCACCATGCCATGCCGGGTGGACAGCAAACGGCTGTGGGGGCCGGGCGTGCTCGATATGAAGTCGGGAATCGGGCTCATGCTGGCGGCGATCGAAGGCCTGACGGCCTGGCACGGCGAGTTGCCCCGGCCGGTGACCGTGCTGCTGGTATCGGACGAAGAAGTGGGCAGTGCTTCATCGCGGGCGATCACGGAGGAACTGGCGAAGAAATCCGAGGCCGTGCTGGTGCTCGAACCCTCGTACGGCCCGCACGGAGCGGTGAAGACGGCGCGCAAAGGCGTTGGCGAGTACACGCTGAAGGTGACGGGCAAGGCCGCGCACTCCGGCCTGGACTTTGAAAAAGGGCAAAGCGCCATCGTGGAACTGGCGCGGCAGATCACCGCAGTCTCGAAGCTGGTGGACCTGAAGCACGGCCTCACGCTGAACGTCGGGGTAGTGCAGGGCGGTACACGGACGAATGTGATCGCCGCCGAAGCCAGTGCCGCGCTCGACGTGCGCATCCTCCGCATGAAAGATGCCGCAGGAATTGACCGCAAGCTGCGGTCGCTGCGCCCCTTCAACCGCAAGTGCAGGCTGCAGGTGAGGGGCGGAATCAATCGCCCGCCAATGGAGCGGACCGCGGGCGTGGCAGCTCTCTACAAGACGGCCCGCGGCCTGGCCGCGCACATGGGATGGAAGCTCGGGGAAGCTGCGGTCGGCGGAGGCTCCGACGGAAACTTCACCGCGGCTTTGGGCGTTCCCACGCTCGACGGACTGGGCGGGGTAGGGGCCGGGGCGCATGCCCCGCATGAATCCATTGTGATCGCCGAACTCCCACGCCGCGCCGCCCTGCTGGCCGGGCTGATGGAAGCGCTGTAGCCATTTGGGCCTTACTTTTAAGCCCTCGGCGGCCGAAGCCTTCCCGGCTTGAGGCCGCTTCTTTGACTCCCGCGAGGCGCTGGCCTAGAATTTGCTTGGGGCGCATCCCCGCCATGCAGAGCGCCAGGCGGCTCCGGGAGGTTTCAACATGATTGGCAAATTGGGTCTGCCGGAAATTCTGCTCATCCTGGCTATCGCATTGCTGATCTTCGGCCCCAGCAAGCTGGCCGATCTGGGCAAGGGGCTGGGCGAAGGCATCAAGAACTTCAAGTCTGCCGTGAAGGAAGGCGAAGAAGGCGACGAGAAGAAAAAATCCTAGCTTTCCGCTCGCCCGCGGCAGGCGTGATCAGCCGAAATCCTGAAATTTCTTCCAGAACTCGGGCCATGGCAGGCGAGGCCCGCCGCACACAAAGATATCGGAATGGTGCTCGCTCTCCTCATTCTTGACCCCGTAAGGATTGCTAAGGTGCCCGGCCAGACGGCATGAGGTCAGCCTCTTCTCGGCGTAGGCCTGCGAGAGGCCGAGCACGATCAGGGTAGAGGGCGGCGGCGTGGGATAGCCGCGCAGCCAGGCCGAATTGGTCCCGCTGATCGCGGTGGGCAGACCGTAGGCCGGGCCCAGAATTTCTACCGCGCCCTGCTCGCCGTAGTTGCCGACCAGCACGCCCAGGCTGGCGCGCTGCTGGGGAGGCAGCGAGTCGCGAATCTGCGCCACGGTTCTGACCAGTTCATTCCATCCGATTTCTTCGCGCAGATCGCCGTTATGGGCCAGGGCAAAGCGCATCAGCGGGCCGCTGGCGGCGAGCGGAACAATGATGGCTACGAACAGCAGGCCGCAGGCGGCAAGCCCGGTGAAGTAGAGACCCTCCACCGTGCGCCGCCAGGGCCGCGAAAGTGACCGGAGCCAGCGCTCGCCTGCCGCCGCGCCCATAGCGATCAGCATGGGATATGCGGCCGCCAGATAATAGCCGCGGCCCCTCCCGATCACAAACAGGGCCAGCGGGACCAGATACATCCAAGCCAACAGCCGGTATTTCGGCTGCCGCAGGAAGCACAGCAGGCCCGCGATCCATAGCGGCACGGCGAAAGGGTTGGCGCAAATCCAGAGTTGCGCGAGAAAGAATCCATCAGCGCGCCCTTCGCCCACGTCGCGCACATGAATGTGATGGAGGAAGTGCAGGGAGATGAACCCGTGCTGAATTTGCCAGATCAGGTTGGGAAGGAAAATCAGGAGGGCAACGCCCGCACCGGCCCAGAACCATCCGCTCTTGAAAAACCGCCGCTCTGGCGTGAGCAGCAGCCCGCCGATAACTCCGGTAATAAAAAAGGCCATAGTGTATTTGGTCATCAGGCCTATCCCGGCGGCGGCTCCGATTGCCAGCCACCAGCGGGCATTTCCGCTCTTCAGCAAGCGGACCACGAAATAAGCCACCAGCACCCACCACAGCACGTCGAAGGTCGTGTATTGAAATTCGGTGCCTTCGAATAACGGAAGAGGGGAGAGTGCGACCGCCAGAGCCGCCGCGATCTGCGCCAGGCGGCCGCCGCCCAGCTCCCATGCCATCAGCCCCGTGACCACAATCACCGCCGCCTGCGCAAGCACCGAGAAAAGACGCAGGCCCACCGGCGACAGCCCGAAAATTGCCATGCTGATCCGCTCCACCAGCGGCGTGAAGGGCGGATAGGCGACAAAGCCCCAGTCCAGGTGCCGGGCGTCGCTCAGAAACTGCAACTCGTCGCGGTGAAAGCCGTAGCGGCCGTTGGTGAGGCAGTGCAGCACGGCCAGTGCCGCCGCAATCAGCAGCAGCCAAAGCATCCCGGCGCGGCCGGTTGCCGGCGCAGTGGAAATTTCGACGGGGGTGGCGGTCTGATCCATGCCGGATTTTCTCATGACTTGTTTACGTTTTTTGGCGTATGCGGGTTCCGCGATGGCGGTGGGGGCGAGTTCAATGCCGCTGCAGCGAGAGCGCGGGCAGGTACTCGCCCTTGTATTCCCGGCGCCACCAGTTGCCGGTGGTCCGCCGCTCAGCAAAGCTGGTAAAGCGATACTCGTAAAGCTGCGCCCGTACATACCGGGGGGGCGCCTGCGGGAAGGGATTCTTTTCCATCAGCCGCAGAACGTCGGGCGAGCCTTGCAACAGCCGCACCATGAAGCGAAGCGTCCAGGGGTCGCTCTGATAATTGCCCAGTGCGGCGAACCACATCTGCCAGTCCAGGCGGGGCTGGTGTGGCTCAACCCACATCGGCCGCCGCGCCAGGCCGCCCGGCTTGTACTTGAACTCATACGGCAGCCAGGTCTCGCCGTCATTCGAGCCTTCCACGATAATTTCCGGGCGGGTAGTGGTCATGACTGCGAACAATCCGTAAGTATTCACGATTTCGAACGGCCCGGCCGCCGCCATCACGGTATCCGCGGCCTCCCAGCGCAGGTGCGCGAACATCTCCAGCAACTGGAAGGCGCTGACGAAAATCACCAGCGTCGCCAACCCACGGCAGGCCACCCTGCGTAGCAGCGCTCTCGCGCTACCGGTGGCCTGGGGAGAGCGCGCCGTGACCCTTGCCGGCAGAAAGCGCCGCAACAGCCTGTCATCCAGCAGAAACAGGCACAGCGCGATGGCCAGCAGATTGAAAAATGCGTAATTGCCGGTCAGAAAAATCAGGACCTGAAAAATGCTGAGGGCGATGGCGGCAAAGATGCGCAGGCGCCGGGGGGCAAAGATCAGGAAGGGAACCAGTAGCTCCACAAAGAAAACCACTCCCACGGAAAAGCGCTGAAACCAGTGGGGCAACTGAAAAAAGTACCAGGCGATAGGCGTGGGCAGGGGTTGGGTTTCGTAGTGATAGAACAGAGCGGTAAAATTGCGCCAGGTCACGTCTCCGCTCAGAAGCTTCACTGCTCCGGAAAGAAACATCAGGCGGAAGAGCAGCCAGCGGAACAGCCAGACGACGACCGGAGAAGATCCCAGAAAAATCGCCAGAAAGCCAGCCTCCAGGAGCAGGGCGTCCCACTGGTAGCCCATGAAGACCTGGCCGGTCGTGACCAGCGAAAGGTAAAGCGCGAACAGCGCCAGGCGTACCAGCCGCCAGCCCAGGCCGAACGTGAGGGCAAGTGAAAGGCAAACTCCGGCGACCCAAAGGCCGCGCAGCCAGGCGTCACTCGAGCCCAACCAGAGCAGCGTGGGGACGTTCCAGTAGGCCGCGCGGCCCAGATATTGCCGCACCGCGGGAAGAAACTGCGCCACCGGAAGAATGCCCTGCGAGCCGATCAGCCCCGGCGCCTGCACCCCGAAGGAAAGAAAGGCGATGAAGTAGATGATCCCGAGCGCCCGAAGAAACAGCCACGAGGCCAGCCGGAACTTCGGCGGCTCAATGGGCAGGCCCCACAGGGATTTCGTCACCTTGTAGGCGAAAGGCCGATGCCGCGCGATCAGGTTGTAGCCGGCTTCGGTTACCGGTGCGGCCAGCGGCAGGTGCTCGTAGGCTGAGAGCATCCAGCCTTTGCCGGGAGCGGCCTCGAGCGAGCTGAACACGGCGTGCGCTCCGCTGCGCACTTCGCCGCCGGGCAAAATGAGCTTTACCGCTTTCTGGAATTCTTCGCGCGGAATTTTGGGAAACTGTTCCCCAACTTCCTGATAAGGCGCGTAACGCACGCGCCCGCCCGCCATTTGCTTCCAATACTCAATCCACGCTTTGCAGAACGAACAATCGCCGTCATAGACCAGAAGCGGCTGGTCGGGAGATGCATGGGGCCGGAGAAGCGAGGCTTCCTCCATAGGACAAGCCTACAGGAATTTTCAGCGTTCACCGTCATGCAAAGGAAGGCTTGAGCCTTGCCTTGCTTCGCGTCCCTTCGTGGATATCAGTTTTCGAGCCGGCTTAAGGCAGGTGCTTCCCGTGATGCTCATGGAGGGCGATGCCGCCGACCGCGGCGAACAACAGCACCAGCGCTACGGGGACAATCACGGAGTTGTCATCGCCATCGGCCATCGAGACCGGAGTCGAAGGCTTGGATGGCTGCAGGCTTACCCCGCCTCCGCAGCAAGGCAGACTCGCGGGAGGCGCCACAGTGACCGTGCCGCTCGGGGGTGAACCGGAGCTTGAAATCGCGGGCGGCACGCTGGGCGCGGGAGATCCTTCTCCCCCGGAGCCGGGAATCTCAGATGGAATTGCGCTGGCCACCGCCGGTGGAGTTACAGGGGGAAACGCATCGTCGAGCGTGGAGATGCTCACCGCCGGCTTCCCGGCCGGGCTTTGCGGCATCAGGCTGACCAGGTTGCCGCAGCGCGCCAGAATCATCGAATGTCCGTCGGTCAGAACTTCTTCGCCTGCTTTAATCGAAATGCAGTGCTCGGTCCACTGCACAAACCCGTTGCGCTTGAAAGCGACATAGCCGCAAAGCGGGCTTTTCAGCTTTTGGAAGTGCAGAGTGGCTACGTCAACCCCGCTGTAGGCCTGCAATACCGCGGGATCGGTCAATGCCGCGTAATAGTCAGAGAGTGAATGCACCCCCGTGGGCACCAGGGCGTAGCGGTAAACCACGGGGCGGCTTTTCTTAGGCGAAATGGGCGTATCCGACTGGATCTCATCGCGTGTGACCTGCGCTTCGACCACCATCGTAGGCTTGATGCCCCGCCGGTACACCAGCAGCGCCAGCACACACCACAGCGCCACCAATACCAGGGCCAATCGCCGTTGACGCACAGAACCTCCGGTCAGTTCGTGTGGGGAGGAAGAGTCCTTGGCCGGATTGGGAGGGAGTCAAGATCACCGGCCTGACTTGAGAGACGTTACTATCGTACTTGTCCAAGCATCCGCCGCAAATGGCCTGATCGTGGGACGAGTGGCACGAAAGAGCGGCAGACGGCGCACGGCGGAATCGCGCGGGCTTCAAGGGACCCCGGCTCCTCGCGAGCAGATAATCGGGTAATCAAGACGAACCCATCTGCCGAGCTAGTGGGGAGTCCACAGGGATAATCTCTGCCGAGCCGCAACCGGCGCAGACAGCGTGCACGCGGCTGTTGCGCCAGAGCGTGTAGAACAGGCCGGGCGCAAGGGCACCGAGCCATAGCAGGAGTTCAACGGCGTTCGACCCGGGGCGAGAATTCGTGGTGCGGCCGCTCTGCCCGCATCGTTTGCAATAGCGCAGTTGGGGCGCCGGTCCGCCGGCGGCGCGGCACAAGAGCGCAATGCAGCCGAAGACCAGCAGCGCAACCCCCAACCAGAACAATGGGACAAAACTATCGCTCTCCATACGAGCATGCTGCCGCCCAGGGGCGCGCAGGTCAAGGCTTTCCGGCACGAACCTTTGCTGCCTTCCCGAAACGGGAGGGAAACGGGAAGATAACGTGAGGTCGGCGGCGGGTGGAGTCGAACTTGGGCCGTCTAGCGGGCGTGACCTGAGCCAAGCGGTGAAGCAGCCCGCTGGCGAATTCCGGAGCGAGCGGAACAAGTCCTGGTGGCGGCGAGTGGACTCGAACCACTGACCTACGGATTATGAGACCGTCGCTCTAACCACCTGAGCTACGCCGCCACGCTGCTAATACTTTTGCAGGGAAACGCCGATGAGGCAAGCCGGCGCCGGGCCAGGTTGGATTTCCCGAACCTCTCGGGAAGAAGCGGCCGGCAGCAGAGGGCCTCTCGCTGCATCCAACCTATTGATTCTAAGGGCCGATCGGAAGAAGTGTCAAACCGGGCGGTAGTGGGTTTCAGTCTGACGGCAGGCGGAGAAAACCGGAACCACCAGGGGCACGAAGTCTCACGAAGACATGACGCAACGAAAAATCTAGGAAGTGAATCTTCGCCCGGTGACTTCGAACCGCCCCTGCAGCACAAGATTGATGGCTTCGCTATAAGCGATGTGCTCCTGCTCGAGGATGCGCGCTGAGAGGCTGTGCTCATCATCGCTGGCCAGCACCGGCACCGCCTTCTGCACGATGATCGGTCCGTGGTCGAGCTCTTCATCCACAAAATGGACGGTGCAGCCCGAGACCTTCACTCCGTAGGCAAAGGCCTGCTGCTGCGCCTCAAGCCCGGGAAAGGCGGGCAGCAGCGAAGGGTGAATGTTCAAAATGCGCTGGGGAAACTGGCGCACGAACCAGGGCGAGAGCAGGCGCATGTATCCGGCAAGACAGACCAAGTCAACTTCGTGCTCATGGAGCGCGGCCACCACCTCGCGGTCATGTTCTTCGCGCGCTTTGCCTTTGGAGGGAATGGCCAGAGCGTTCAGCTTCATCGCGCGCGCCACTTCGAGGCCCCCGGCTGCGGCGAGGTTCGAGACCACCACTGCAATGTGCGCATTCGGAATTTTTCCGGCGGCCACATTTCTGGCGATGGCTTCGAAGTTCGAGCCGCGCCCGGAAAGCAGGATGCCGAGATTTTTCACGCCGCCCCTCCGGCTTGCGGATTCATCATAGACCAAGCGCCCGGCCCGCGGGCCGCAGAGCTGGCCCAGTGCGCACGCTATAATCTTCCCCTTATGCCCAACTTCGCCCCGGTGGATGAACAACTTACCTACATCAAGAAAGGTGCAGCCGAGATCGTCAAAGAGTCTGAGCTGCGTGAGAAGCTGGAGAAATCCCGCGTTGCGGGCAGCCCGCTGCGGGTAAAGGCAGGATTTGATCCCACGGCGCCTGATCTTCATCTAGGCCATACCGTCCTTTTGCGCAAGCTCAAGCATTTTCAGGACCTCGGCCACACCGTGATCTTTCTGATTGGCGACTTTACCGGCATGATCGGAGACCCCACCGGCCGCTCCGCCACCCGCCCGCCGCTCAGCCCGGAAGAGATCATGCGCAACGCCAAGACCTACATGGCGCAGGTGTACAAGATTCTCGACAAGCACAAGACCGAGACGCGCTTCAACAGCGAATGGTTCGACAAGCTGAAGTCGGCGGACTGGATTCGCCTGGCCGCCAAGTTCACCGTCTCGCAGATGCTCGAGCGCGAAGACTTTCACAAGCGCTTTCAGGAAGAAAAGCCGATTGCCATGCACGAGCTGCTGTACCCGCTGGCGCAGGGATACGACTCTGTGGCTTTGAAAGCCGACGTCGAACTCGGCGGCACCGACCAGAAATTCAACCTGCTGGTGGGCCGCGAGATGCAGCGGGCTTATTCACAAGAATCGCAAATCGTTCTGACTATGCCGATTCTCGAAGGGCTCGACGGCGTGCAGAAGATGTCGAAATCGCTGGGCAACGCCATTGGCATTCAGGAGCCGCCGCTTGAAATGTATGGCAAGCTGATGTCCATTTCTGACCAAATGATGTGGCGCTATTACGAGCTGCTGACTGATGTGCAGATCGCCGAGATCGAAAAGATGAAGCGCGAGATGCATCCCATGCAGGCCAAAAAAGACTTGGCGGCGCGCATTGTGGGAGATTTTCATTCTGCTGAAGCAGCCGCCAAGGCTGGCGAAGACTGGGCCAAGCAGTTCCAGAAGGATGAAGTGCCGGACGTGATCGAGTTAGTCCAGATCAAGCTCGACGACGTTAAATCCCGACACATACAAAGCAATCAGTGGCAAATCAGGATGGATAAACTGCTTCTTAAGGCCGGATTCGCTGACTCTGTTACTGATGCGAATCGGAAGTTGAAACAAGGATCGGTGCAGGTAGATGGCCGCACAGTTGCCGAGGTCTGGTCAAGTGTGATGAGCGATGGCCCCCCTTTCGACGTGCGGGTGGGAAGGATCCTGAAGAGAGTGCATATCATTCCATAAGCACTGCCAAAATCCATGTGGGGACAGCCGCCCTCGGCTATCCCCACATGAGCCTCTCTGGTCCTGTTGATTCGAACATCGTGGAAGCCAGAGGGCAGACAGCCGGCGGAGCTTCGCTCCGCAGGACAGCCGGGGGCGTCTATCCCCACATGAGCCTGTCTGGTCCTCTTGATTCGAACATCCTGGAAGCCGGTGCTTTGCAGCCTGCAGGCGGCCCTGCAAAGCGGTGCCGCACGCACCACCCCCCGTCGCCGGCCTACATCAAACTACCCCCTTGACATGGCCCGCTAAAGCCGCCATGCTTCTGGGGTCACGGAGGACCTATGGCCGAAGCCGAGCCCGAAAAGCGGGCTACACGGCGATTTGCGCTGCGGTTGCCGGTTTCCGTCAATTATTCTGAGAACGGCGCGGCCGATAAGGGCGCCCAGACCCGCGACGTAAGTGCCCGTGGCATCTGCTTTTACATGGATTCCTCGGTCCGGCAGGGGGCCTCCATCGAATTCACCCTGACCCTGCCTCCTGAGATTACTCTTACCGAAACCATCCAGGTCCGCTGCAAAGGCCGCGTGGTGCGGGTGGATGAATCGAGCCCTCAGGGCAAGGTTGCCGTGGCCGCGGTTATTGACGAGTACGAGTTCCTCTCCCAAACCTAAACAGGGCCCGTTTTCCGGGGTTTTCCGCCGAATTGGCCAATCCAAAGGGGCCATTGCGCTTTTTTCCGGCGCGGGGCGGTGGTATGGTTTTGGGGTCAGGGGCCGCCGCCCGCGCCCCGGGAAGCATCCTTGGTTCCAGCCAGTCGCAGACTTTACGAGTTAGCTCTCACCGCCGTCTTTCTGGCGGGGAGCGTATGGGCCCAGAGCGCCGCCTCGTTTCCACCCCTCAGTGAGGCGCAGGCGCCCCCGGCTCTGGTGCGCTCCATTCGCATGGTGCCCGGCCCCGATGGGCCGGCGGTTGAAATCATCACGACCCGCCCTATGGTTCCGGTCATCACCCAGCTGGATGAGCCCCGCCGGCTGGTGATTGATTTGCCCAAGTCTTTAATTGCCGGGCACCAGCGGATCGCGTTTCGCAGCGAACAGGTGCGCTCGGTGCGCGTGGACCAGTACCAGACCGAACCTTCCACGGTACGGATTGTGCTCGATCTGGCCAAAGCCTGCCGCTATAGCTGGGATGCTGCCGGCAACCGGCTGATGGTGCGGCTGTATCCGCCGGGAAGCAGCGCGGCCGTAGCCTCGGCGAACCCACCGGCCGCGCCAACACTCGTGCCCACCAGCGGCGCCGGCGAACAGGTGATGACACAGGATCGCCTGGCGCCCGGGGCCTCGGTGACCGCCGGCTCCGATACGGCCGTGCTGCGCCTGGAACGTGGCGGCGAAGTGCGCGTCTGCCCGGGAACCACCGTCTCGGTGACCTCTTCGCAGGATGGGCGCGAGCTTATGCTGGGCATGAGCACCGGCGCGGTGGAGACCCACTACACCCTGGATACCTCGGCCAATTCCATCATCACGCCGGATTTCCGCATCCTGATGGCCGGGCCGGGCGAGTTTCATTACGCAGTGAGCGCCGACTCGCGCGGCAACACCTGCGTGCGCTCGCTGCCGGGCAATACCGCTTCGGTGATTGTTTCTGAGCTGATGGGAAGCGGAATGTACCAGGTGAAGCCGGAGCAGCAGGTGATGTTCGAGCGCGGCACGCTGAAGCAGATTTCTTCGACCGTGCCTGCGGATTGCGGCTGCCCTGCGTCGCGGGTGCCGGTGCTGAGAACTTCGGCAGCACCCGTACCGCAGAGCATCCCACCCGTCCTTTCAGGGGAGAGTACAGAGGCGCCTGCTCCGCCGGCAACCCAACCCGCCGCCCTGCCTGGCCAGGCGGAGGTTGCCGTCAACTCTCCTGAGACTGCGAAGCTGCCGCCTTCGCGGGCCAACGATATTCACGTGCAGGTGGATGCGCCCTTCGTCTTCAACGCGAAGGATCCCAAGCCTGCGCCCGGCCCCGCGCCGGCGGATGTGGCGGCTCTACCCCCGGCCGCCAATACGCAGACAGCGCCGCTTGAGGTTCAGGTGCAGCCGCCGCCGGCGGTTTTGCCGGCCGTCCCGGCCCAGCAGGCGCGCGCCACGCATCGCGGTTTCTTCGGAGCCATCAAGAACTTTTTCGCGGGAATGTTTCGTTAGGGTGCGGGATGCCCCGGCGTTGTTCCGCTTTGCCCCCTACGACACCTAACCGCAAAGCTCGCAGAGGATTCGCGGAGCGCGCAGAGAAAGACTGCCTCTTATCCCCGCCGCATCGCCCGGCTGATGGGGGCGGTCTTTTTCCGCGCGGTTTCTTCCAACTCCTCCACCCACTCGGAGCCGCGCTCCACCGCCTCTTCCACCCGGCCGCGTGCCTCATCGGCAAATTCTTCCATGGCTTCGCGGGCATCTTCGTACTTGCGCCGCAGGTCGCGCCGCAGTTGCCGCCCGCTCTTGGGGGCAAACAACAGTCCGGCTAAAGCGCCCGCGCCCAGTCCGATCAGCAAAAATGTGACTGCGGTGCCGATCTGGCTCTCCTGCTCAGAAATCTGGTATTTTCCTAGTCGCATATAAAGTCCTTTCCGCTGTTTGTTTGCACAATTCGGCTGCGCACAATCTTGGATTCCGCAAGCACTATTTTAGCTGTCTTTCTGCGGCGGAAAATTCCAGTGAGAGGTACGGAAGTACCTTAGAAGTGTCCTACCGGTTTCCCCGTTCGGTCCAGGCCCAGCGCGGCGACTTGGCGCATCAGAAGTCCGCCGAAAGGCGCACGGTGGCTGCGGCGCTATTTCCCAATCGCATCAACTGCGTATAAAATCGCTCAGTAGAATCCTCGCCCGGCGGAAAATGTGGCTTGTCCCGCCTTCCGCCCGGCCCACTAGCCGCAACCAAGGAGATTGACTCAGCAATGGCTATTCCTGCCACCCAGCTTCGCCCCGGCATGATCATCAAGCACAATAATGATCTGCATTCCGTCTTCAGCGTCGAGCACCGCACGCCCGGCAATCTGCGCGCTTTCATTCAAGCCAAGCTGCGCAATCTGCGCACCGGCGCCATGTTCGAGCACCGCTTCCGCTCGCCCGATCCGATCGAAAAGATCACCGTGGATGAAATTGACATGGAGTACCTCTACAACGACGGCGATGCTTACTACTTCATGAACACGGAGAATTTCGAGCAGATTCCGCTGAACAAAGACACGCTCGGTGATGCCGTGGACTATCTGATTTCCAATCTTCAAATTAAAGTGGAATTCTTCGATGGCAAGGCCGTGGGGGTTGAGCTGCCGCAGACTGTGGACTTGACGGTAGTCGAGACCGAGCCGGGGCTGAAGAGCGCGACCGCCTCCAGCGTGACCAAGCCCGCGAAAACCGAAACCGGTCTGGTGGTGCAGGTGCCGCCGTTCATCAACGAAGGCGAAAAGATTCGCGTCGATACCGCCGAGGGAGTGTATCTGTCGAGAGCGTAGCAAGCGAGCCGCCGGCATTCAGCAGTCAGCACTCAGCCAGAAGGTGTTGTGTTCCCTCGTCCTATTCTGACTGAATGCTGAATGCTGAATGCTCCTGATGAGCGCTGCTGAAAATTCCGTTGAGGCCCGCCGCTTCATCGTGCGGGGGCGGGTGCAGGGCGTCGGCTTCCGCTGGTTTGTGGAGCGTGAGGCGCACCTGCTCGGCATTGCCGGCTGGGTGCGCAACAATTCCGATGGCAGCGTTGAAGTTCTGGCCATGGGCTCGCGCCATCAGCTTTCCGGCCTGCGTTCCCGCCTGCAGCAAGGGCCCCGCGCCGCGCGCGTAGATGACGTCGAAGAGCTCGAGGCCAAGCCGGCCGCCGGTCTGGGCACATTCCGCATTGAAGGAGCCTGGTAAATGTCCAAGTCGGGCATGAACTCCGACCAACTGAAGCAGTTGATCCGCGAAGTCCCCGATTTTCCCAAGAAAGGAATTCTGTTTTACGACATCACCACCCTGCTCAAAGATAAGCTGGGCTTTGCCACGCTGATCGACCAGCTCTCCGAATACTATTTGCCCAAGCGTGTGGACCTGGTGCTTGGCATCGAGGCCCGGGGTTTTATCTTTGGTCCCGCCCTGGCTTATCGCCTGAACGCCGGCTTCGTTCCGGTGCGCAAGCCGGGCAAGCTTCCCGCGGCGGTTGCTCGTGCCGAATATGAACTCGAATACGGCAGCAACGCCCTCGAAATTCATAAAGACGCGGTGCAGAAGGGCCAGCATGTCATCATTGTGGATGACTTGCTGGCCACGGGCGGCACGGCTGAAGCCACGGCCAAGCTGGCCTCATCGCTCGGCGCCGAGATTGCCGGCCTCGCCTTCGTGGTCGAACTCGACTTCCTCAAGGGCCGCGACCGGCTGAAGGGATACGACGTACTCTCGCTGCTGCACTATGACAAGTAGCGCATGAGGTGTAGTCCGCTATGTCTCGCGTCCTCATCGGCGTGATCTCCGATACGCACGGCCTGCTGCGCCCTGAGGCTGTCGCCGCGCTCAAACACTCCGAGTACATCATCCATGCCGGCGATGCGGGCGAGCCCTCGGTGCTGGAGAAGCTGGGAGAGATTGCCCCGGTCCGGGCCGTCCGGGGAAACGTGGATCAGGGAAAATGGGCGCTCAAACTGCCGCTCACCAACACGCTCGAAATTGGCGAGACCGCGATCTACATTCTGCACAACCTGCAAGACCTCGATCTCAAGCCCGCGGCGGCGCGCTTTGCCGCGGTGGTTTCCGGCCACAGCCATGTGCCCAAGCAAGAGGACCTCAATGGGGTGTTGTACTTCAACCCCGGCAGCGCCGGGCCGCGGCGCTTTGACCTGCCGGTGAGTGTCGGCCGCCTGGTGGTTGAAAATGGCAAGATATCGGGTGAGATTGTGACCCTTGCCTGAGCCTAGGTTGCGCGCACCTGGCCGTAATTGAGCATGCTCACGATCACCACTCCGCCCACAATGTTGCCTAACGTTGCCAGCAGCAGCCAGTGCAGGTAAGTGGCGGCGGGCACGGTCCCGGTGACGGTGGCACAAAGAATCTCGCCGCTGGTGACCACGCAGTGCGCGAACTTGCCTACTCCCACCACGAAGGTCAGCAGCCAGACCATGGCCAGCTGCCCGATCGTCCACTGGCTGGCGGTGACCACCCAGGCCACCAGTGCGATCAGCCAGCCGCCGATCACGCCGCTCCAGAAGATGTGACTGCCGGTGTTATGAACAGCCTCCGCGCCCATGCCGGCAAGCTGAGCGGCAACCGGTGGCAGCAGCGCCCCGGTTTTCGCGGCCAGCACCGCAAAGCACAGCGCGCCGGCGATGTTCGAAGCGAACACGATGCCCCATAGCCTTGCCGTGGCCCCAAAGTACCGGCGCTCATCCAGGATCAGAATGACCGGATACAAGGTGTTCTCGGTGAAAAGTTGCGCGCGTCCGATGATCACGGCAATGAAGCCCATCGGATAGCCGAGATAAGAAACCAGGTCCTGCCAGCCGCCACGGCCGAGCAGCGCGCGGATGCAGGCCACGGTCAGCCCGCTCAGACCCAACGTCAGGCCGCCGGCCAGCCCGGAGAAAGCCAGGTTGCGCGAGCCGCGCTCCAGTTCACCGCGCGCGCCTTCGACTGCGTTATGAAAAATCTCCGGCGCCGTGAGGCGGCGGGTTTCAGCGCCTAACTCGGGCTTCGGCGGTGAGGCGGCTTTTGGCATCGGGGCTTGGACGCCGCGCAGGCCGGTATGGTTGACCGCGACTCCTGTCCAAGCCGTGACCCTGGCGGCCGATTGCTACAATCCACAGCGGTGGCCCTCCAATTCCAGATTGATGCGCGGCAGGGGAATGGCCGCTCCGGGCGGCTGATCACGCCGCATGGCGTCATCGAAACGCCAGTATTTATGCCGGTCGGCACCCTGGCCTCGGTGAAGGGGGTTTCGCAGGACTCATTGGAAGAATTGGGCGTCCAGATTCTGCTGGGCAATACTTATCATCTTTATCTGCGCCCCGGAGTCGAGCCGATTCGCCGTCTCGGCGGCCTGCATGGCTTCATGTCATGGCCGCGCCCCATTCTGACCGATTCCGGCGGCTTCCAGGTCTTCAGCCTCAACCAGCTGCGCAAGGTGACCGAGGATGGCGTGACCTTCCGCTCGCATCTCGATGGCTCTGCCCACTTCTTCAGCCCAGAGAGCGCAACCGCAGCCCAGATCGGCCTGGGGGCCGACATCATCATGGCCTTCGATGAGTGTACCGAGTTTCCCGCCGGGCCGCAGCGGGCGCGGGATTCGATGGAACTGACCCTGCGCTGGGCCGGGCGCTGCAAGAAGTATTTCGAGGAGCATAAGCGGGAAGTGCCATGGGCGAGCACTCGGCAATCAGCACTCGACACTCAGCCAATTGGACAGGGGAGAGAGACCCAGGCCCTGTTCGGTATTGTCCAGGGCGGCATGGACCCGGCCCTGCGCCGGGAATCGGCCGAGCGCACCCTCGAGATGGGCTTCCCCGGCTATGCTATCGGCGGGCTTAGCGTGGGCGAGCCGCGCCGGCTGACCCGCGAAATTGTGGAGGCCACTCTCGAGCATCTTCCGCCCGGCCAGCCGCGCTACCTGATGGGCGTGGGCACCCCGGAGGAGATCGCCGAGTATGCCCGCCTGGGCGTGGACATGATGGATTGCGTTCTGCCTACGCGCGCCGCCCGCCATGGGCTGCTTTTCACTTCCCAAGGCAAAATTTCCATCAAGCAGGCGCGCTATGCCGAAGAGCATGGCCCCCTGGATCCCAACTGCCGCTGCCGGGTCTGCGCCCGCTATTCGCGTGCTTATCTGCGGCATCTCTATGCCTCGAATGAGGTCCTGGCCCAGGTCCTGAACACCCTGCACAACCTGGCCTACTACCTTGACACCATGAGAGCGGTGCGTCATTCTATTGAACTTGGGAAAAGGGGCTAGTTTCTTTCTGGTGAGTGGCCGCAGCAAGACTGGACTCGCCGGCCCCCGATTCGTCCCTGAAACTGACGGAACATCCGGCCTGAATACGCGCCAGCTTCCGAGCTGAATTGCGCAGGGCGAGTGCGCCTTCCGGCGCCCGCTATTCTTGAGCGGAAAAGGCTTTCCAGGTCTCCATGAGCGTGCAAGCTTTGGCAGTGTGGCAGGGCGGCGGTTTCGGGTTGCTGGGGCTGGCGCCCCTGATCTTCATCTTTGCTATCTTCTACTTTCTGCTCATCCTGCCGCAGCAGAGGAAGCAGAAGAAGTGGCAGAAAATGCTGGGGGAGCTGAAGACCGGAGACAAGGTCATCACCAGCGGCGGCCTGCACGGCACCATCGTGGCCTTGAAAGATGATTACCTGCATCTGCGCATTCCGCCCGACAACCTCCGCCTCGAGGTCAGCCGTGCCTCGGTGGTTTCGGTGGCGGGCGAGGAGGCAACCAAGTAGCCTCCGTTCGGCTCCTACCGGGGTGATTTCGAGTAGTCAGATATGAACAAGAATCTGGGCTGGAAACTCATACTCACGCTGGCTATCCTGTTGATCTTTGTCTATGGCATCTTTGGCGTCCCGCAGAGCTGGTCGGGCCGGGGCCTGGTGGCGGCGATTCAGAACCGCATCAACCTGGGGCTCGATCTCAAAGGCGGCACCCACCTGATCCTGCAGGTGCAGGTGAACGACGCCGTCAATGTGGATTCGGAAAACGCCCTGCAGAACCTGAAGCAGGCGATGAACAAACAGAAGATCGCCTTTTCCGACATCACCAAGCCCGATCCGGTTCACGCTCCCGACAAAATTGTCATCAAGGGTGTGCCCCCGGAATCGAGCGGCGACGTGCGCAGCCTCATCAGCGACCGGCTGCCCGAGTACGATGCTACCTCCGGCGCCGACAATAACTGGACCGTTACCATGAAGCCGCAGTCGCTGACCGAGCTGAAAAACCGGGCGGTACAGCAGGCCATTGAGACCATCCGCAACCGCGTGGACCAGCTGGGAGTAACCGAGCCGGTGATTCAGGAGTACGGCCTGGGGGATTACCAGATTCTGGTGCAACTGCCGGGCATTGATGACCCGGGCCGGGTCAAGCAGGTGATGCAATCCACCGCCATGCTGGAGATTCGGCAGGCCCTTGGCGGCCCCTATTCAAGCGAGGCGCAGGCCCTACAGGAGCATGGCGGGGTGCTGCCCGCCGATGCCATCCTGATTCCCGGCAAAAGCATCGGCACCAGCGAGGGCGAAGGCGGGCAGACCTGGTACCTGGTATCCCGCGCCGCGGCCGTGACCGGCCGCGAATTGCGTTACGCCCAGCCCACCCGCGACGGAAATGGGCAGCCCGCCG
>DATIYF010000119.1:0-11741 GCA_035517775.1 Terriglobales bacterium | reverse complement strand
CAACAGCAGCTCAGCAACTCCCTGACCTTCCAGGTCGGCTACGTGGGCCAGCGCGGTTCACACCTGCTGAACTTCGAGGACCTGGCGCAGTCCATTCCGTTGAACGCGCAAGGTAAAGTCGCGGGCAAGGGAGAGCCGATCATGCAGCTGGAACCGGGGCCGTTCCTCGGGGGCGGAACGCCGGGCTCGCTGTACCTGGCCGACAATTCGAATTTTGGCGGCGTGCTCACGCTGGCCGGCGCCAACATGTCGAACTCCGATCAGGAGTACAACGCGTTGCAGGCCGTGTTGCAAAAGCGCATGAACAACGGATTGGAAGCCCAGGTTGCTTACACCTGGTCGAAGTGCATGAGCAACTCTCCCGGATATTTCGGGACCGGCTGGGGCAGCACCAACGCCACCAGTTCGGGGGGACAGCCGGGCTGGGAGAATATCTACAATCCGCGTCTGGATTGGGGCCCGTGCTACTACGACCAGACCCACATCCTGAGCAGCTACGTGACTTACCAGCTGCCCATCGGGCGAGGCAAGCGCTTCGGGCATGACATGAATCCGGTCGCCAATGCGGTAATCGGCAACTGGGAGATTGGCTCGATCATCAGCCTGCACACCGGCAATGCTCTCACCCTGAATGAATTCGGCGGCTGGGGCCTGGGCGGATACGCCGACGGCACCAACGGCATCGGCCCCTACACTCTGGCCAACCTGCCGAATTGCAACGGGCCGATCAAGATCCTGAATCAGAAGGTAAACGCGACGGCTGGCCAGGCGGCATATATTCAATGGTTCGATACCACCAACATCAGTAACCCGCCCACGCAGGCCGACCTGATTGCACAGGGAATTCCTGCCGCCGGAGGAGAGTTCGGCACCTGCAGCCCGGGCAATATTCGCGGCCCGGGCTATGCCAACGTTGACCTGAGCCTGCACAAGAGCTTCCTGTTCGGGGAAACTCGCCGGCTCGAATTCCGCTGGGAGGCTCTGAACGCCTTCAACCACCCGGTGTGGACGTTCACTGGCGGCCCTGCCGATGGCTCCTTCGATCCGGGCGGAGGCAACACCAACTTCGGCCACATCACCGGGTCGCAGGGGGCGCGACAAATGCAGTTCGCCTTGAAGTTCTACTTCTGACCTCAACTGCGCAAGGGCAGGCGCTGCGGCGCCTGCCATTCGCCTTTTGCAGACTGGCTTCTTCGATTTGCCTGCCTCGGTTTACAATCGGCGCATGTCGGGCTTTTCGCGGCTTCTGCCGGCGGTCCTTTTATCGCTTTCCACTTTAAGTGCGGCGCAATCGCCGGCGAAGGCGAGCGCCGGCTCGGCACAGCACGCCGCCGCCTTGGCCGAAAGCGGCAACTGTGCGCAGGCGCTGCCGTTGCTGCGGAAATCTCTTCACCAGAATGTTGACCGCGACCTGAAAAAGCGCCTGGCGCTGGATGGATTGCACTGCACTATGACTCACAACCAGCCCTACGAGTCGCTGGACTTTCTTGAGGCGCTGCACTCCGATTTTCCCAACGATCCCGAGGCGCTGTATGCGGCCACGCACGCCTTTTCGGATCTTTCGGTCCGCGCCTCGCAGGACCTGCTGCGCAACGCGCCTTTCTCTTATCAGGTGCATGAGTTGAGGGCGGAAGCGCTCGAGAGCCAGGGCAAGTGGGGCGAGGCCGCCGAGGAATATAGAAAGATTCTGGAGATAGACCCCAATGTTCCAGGCATCCATGCGCGCCTGGGGCGGGCGCTGCTTTCCACGCCCAATCCTTCGCCCGCCGTCATTGCCGAGGTAAAGAAGAATTTCGAGCAGGAGCTGGAAATTGATCCCAACAATGCCAGCTCTGAATATGTTCTGGGCGTGCTGGCAAAACAGGATGGCGATTCCGCGGCCGCGGTCCGGCACTTCTTCCGTGCCACCAAGCTGGATGTCGGTTTTGCCGACGCTTATCTTGCCTTAGGCTCGGAGTTGGTGGCCGAAAAGCAGTTCGTGGCAGCCATTGCTCCACTTGAAGCCTATGAGAAGCTCGCCCCCGACAGCCCGACCGGCCATTATCAGCTGGCCATGGCCTATGCCGGCGCCGGACGCAAAGATGACGCCAATCGCGAGGCCGCTTTGCAGCGGCAATCGGCGCAAACCCTGGAGCAGGAAAAGCGCAGAGTGCAACTGGAGATGCAGGGCGGGCAGACTCCGGATGCACAGCCTAAATAATTCCCCGGTGCAATGCTAATCAGCAGAGGAGCGCCAAGCAGGCCGGGCTTCACCTCCCGCCGAAAGTTTCTGCAGGTTCTGGCCCGCGCGGCGGCATTTTCCGGAGCGGCGCGTGTGCTTCCCGCAATCGCCGCTCCCGTTTATCCCTTCTCGCAGGTTCCGCCATCGCTGAGCGGAATTACCTGGAAACACACCGCGGGGAAATCCAAAGATAAGTATTTGCCCGAGATCAGCGGAGCCGGCTGCGCCTTTCTCGACTACGACAACGACGGCTGGATGGACATTTACCTGGTGAACAGCGGACGGGCTGATTTCTATAACCCCAATCCCCCGCTGCGCAACGCGCTGTATCGCAACAATCGCGACGGCACCTTCACCGATGTGACCGCGAAGGCGGGCGTGGGCGGCGCCGGCTACGGCATGGGCGTGGCAGCGGGCGATTACGACAACGATGGCTTTCCTGATCTCTATGTGACTCAGTACGACCGCAGCATTTTGTATCGCAACAATGGAGACGGCACGTTCACCGATGTCACTGAAAAGGCCGGCGTGGCCGCGCCCGGCTGGGCTTCGAGCGCCGTCTGGTTCGATTATGACAATGACGGCCGGCTCGATCTGTTCGTCTGCCAGTTTGCTGATTACGACAAACTGCGGAACCAGCACTGCTCCGACGCCCAGGTCGCCGGAGCGTATGAGTACTGCTATCCCAAAGTCTATGATCCGTTGCCCAGCTGGCTGTTTCACAACAATGGCGACGGCACGTTTACCGACGTCAGCCAGAAAATGGGCATCGCCGAAAACTCGGGCAAGGCGTGGGGCGTGGTCGCCACCGACATCAATAATGACGGCTGGATGGACCTGTTTGTTTCCAATGACACCGTGCCGAATTTTCTTTACGTCAATCGCCAGGGCAAGCGTTTCGAAGAAATCGGCTTCACCGCCGCGGTGGGCTACGGGGAAGGCGGAAAAATCCGCTCGGGCATGGGTGTGGATTCGGCCGACTACAATCAGGACGGCTGGATGGATTTGTTCGTCACCAATCTCGACCACGAAGTGTTCTCGCTCTACGAGAACCGGCACGATGAGACTTTCGCTGACCTGGCGATGCCCGCCGGCATCGGCGCGCCCACCGAGTACATGAGCGGCTGGGGGGTGAAGTTCCTCGATTATGAAAATGACGGCAATCTCGATTTGTTCATCGTCAATGGGCACCCCAACGACATTATTGATCGCGTGAAGCCAGGGGTGACCTTCGCCGAGCCGTTTCTGCTGTTTCGCAACACGGGCAAAGGATTTGACAACGTCAGCCGGCAGAGCGGCCCGCTGTTCTCGACTCCGTATTCGGCGCGCGGCATGGCTATTGGCGATTTCAACAACGATGGAGCCGTAGATGTTCTGGTCTCCATCAACGACGCCCCGCCCCTGCTTCTGCGCAACGACGTGGGCGCGCACAGCCACTGGCTCGGGGTCAAGCTGGTAGGGAAGAAGTGCAATCGCGACGCAGTCGGCGCGCGCCTCACTTATCAATCAGGCGACCTGAAGCGCAGCCGCATGAAAGTCGGCGGCGGAAGCTTTCTTTCTTCCCACGACCCGCGCCTGGTGCTCGGCCTTGGCGCGCGCAGCAAAATTGACTGGGTCGAGGTCAAGTGGCCGCAGCCCAGCGGCACCACCGAACGCTTCACCGATTTACCCGTGGACCGCTACGTAACGCTGATAGAAGGCGAAGGAAAATGGAAGTAAAGTGGTAGTTCTCAGGCCCCTCGCATTCCATCCTCCATTTCTGGTTACCCACAAGCCCTTCCGCAATTTGTGATTGCAATCACTTTCTGTTGTGACACTCTTCATACCCCGCTTCCCAGATTGGGAATTTCATAGAGGGTGTTGTGGGTGAGTCCAAAGTTCACAACTGCTTAGAACGCAATGAGGAAGCTGCTGCAAACGCGGGGAGTCAGCCCGTTTCGGGAGGGCCTAAGAGCCAGGCGGGAGGTCCAGCCTGGTCAGTACCGCGAGGTTTGCACCGGCTGGCCTGAAGCCAGCCGACACCATTGTTTTCAGCGCATCAACGGAATTATTGCCAATCTGGGGTTCGGCTTCGAGCCGAGGACCGTCCTTGCGTGCACTGCAACCAACTCCCAGCGCGTAGCGCCCCTACAACGAGAGCGTGCGCTCTCCCTCGACCATGGTGCTGGCTATGGGCGCCGCGCCGTGCAAATTTCAAGGTGCGCTTCCCCCCTGTGCGTGTTCTCGCTGCTTTTACTTTTTGGGGCGATCGCGCCCCGGGCCGGGGCAGCTCAGCATCCCGTGCCGCTCGATCCGAACGTAGATTCGGCGAAATGCCTGGAGTGCCATGCCGACAAGACCAAGGGCAAATCGGTGCACTCGGCCATGGCCGCGGGATGCCTCAGCTGCCACGAAGTACGGGTGACTCGGGGCGTCACCCGGGTGAAGCTGATTACCACCAATGCGGCGGCATTGTGCTTCACCTGCCACAACGATAAAGACCCCGCCAATCTCAAGGGAAAAATTCACCCGCCGGCCATGCGGGACTGCATGAGCTGTCATGATCCGCATGAGAGTGACAACAAGAACCAGCTGCTCAAACCGGTTTCCGGCGAAAGGGCCCAGAACCTCTGCCTCACTTGCCATGCGCAGGGCTTGAACGTTCCCCAGGGCGGCAGCCGCCATGCCGCCCTGGACATGGGCTGTGATACCTGTCACACCACGCACAAGACAGGGGACCCCACCAAGCTCGAATTTGCGGACCACCTGACCAAGGCGGTGCCGCAGCTCTGCCTCGATTGCCACGACCCCAAAGATGAAAGCCTGCAGAAGGCCCATCAGGGCCAGCCTTTCGCCGCCTCGAATTGCGTGCAATGCCACGACCCACACCAGTCGAAGTCTCCGGCGCTGTTGCAGGCATTCCTCCATCCGCCCTTCGAAAGCAAGGCATGCGATACCTGCCACGAGCCCGCCAAGGACGGCAAGGTGGTGCTGGCGAAAGCCGACGTCAAAGAGCTTTGCATTGGCTGCCACGCGGACGAAGAGAAGCAGATCGAGAGCGCCAAAGTGCAGCACCCGGGAGCGATGGGCGAGTGCACGGATTGCCACAATCCCCACGCGGGCCAGGCTCCGGGATACATACAGCCTGACCCGGTTTCCGCCTGCCTGAACTGCCATAGCGACCAGGCTGAGCAGGGGCAGAAGAAATACCGGCACGAACCCGCCTACGTGGAGGGCTGCGCCACCTGCCATGAGCCGCACGGCGGCGAAAATCTGCACCTGCTGCGCACGGCGGAGGTTAACTCACTCTGCCTGGAATGCCATGGGCCTGAGGCCAAGCCGCAGCCGGTGGAAGGCACGCAGATGGTTTCGATTTTCAGTGGAAAAGTCGAGCTGCCCCAGGGGTACTTCGCCAAGGTGCCGGTGCTGCCGCTCAAGTACGGCGTGGGCCACCCGGTGGAGGGCCATCCCGTCGCCGACGTGCGCGACCCGGCCAACCTGAGCAAGGTGAAGGTCGCAATGAACTGTCTGACCTGTCATCAGCCGCATTCTTCGGCGCAGCCCGACTTGCTGGTGAAGGACCAGGCCAACAACACGGCATTTTGCAGCACCTGTCACAAGGATTTGACCAAGTGACGTGGAGATTCGAGATGCGTAACAGCCAACACGCAAAGGTAATGCGGGGGGTTCGGCTAGTGGGAATCGGCGCTTTGCTGGCCTTCTTGTTCCTGCTATCGCCGGGCTCGGCGCTGGGCAGAAAGAAGAAAGCTGAACCTCCCGCCAAGCAAGAGACGCCCATCCTGGCACGGCTGGACTATTCCCGCATCGTGTGGCCCAACCCGCCGGAGATTACGCGGATCAAGTTCGTGGACTTCTTTCTCGGTCAGCCGGCCGAAGCCCAGCAAACGAAGCAGCACAGCTCCTGGATGGACCGGCTGGCAGGAACGGAGCCGGGGAGCCAGAAGGGGTATTCCACCCCCCTGCGTTATCAGCTATGGACGCCCTACGGGCTGGCGGTGGATTCCGATGGCAGGCTGTACGTCGCGGATGCGCGGGTGGGGGCGATTTTCATCTTCGATCCCAAGGACAAGAACAATATTCAGTTGATCAAGAACGGCGGGGCGGCGCATTTCGGGACCATCATCGGACTGGCCATTGACGACGACGACCGTCTCTTTGTCTCCGATTCGAAGTTCCATCACGTGCTGGTGTTCAGCCCCGATCACAAGGTGCAGGCCAGCATGGGCGAAGGCATGGCGGAGCCGGCCGGGGTGGCGATTGACCGCGAGAACCGGTTCCTGTATGTGGCCGATACCGAACTGGACCAGGTGCTGGTGTACGACGCCGACAGCTTCAAGCTGCTGCGCAAGATCGGAACCCCCGGGCATCACCACGAGCTGACCACGCCCGGCGATTTTGCCAAGCCTACCAATGTGGCCGTGGATAAAGACGGAAATCTGTATGTGGCAGACACCCTGAACGACCGGGTGGAGATTTTCGACGCCGACGGCGAATTCATCCGCGCCTTCGGAAAGAACGGCGACGGGCCGGGATACTTCGCCCGCCCCAAGGGCATAGCCGTTGATTCCGACGGTCACGTCTGGGTGGCGGACGCGGTGCAGAACCGGGTGCAGGTGTTCGACCGCTATGGCCGCCTGTTGATCTGGATGGGCGGACCGGGGCTGCTGCCGGGGCAGTTTTCCGCGGTGGCGGGATTGACCATTGACCCGAAGAACCGGGTGTTCACCTCGGAGCAGTACCCGGGGCGGGTGCAGATGTTTCAGTACGTCACCCAGGCAGAAGCGCTGACGGAATATGAGCGCCGGGAAGCCGAGCGGCAGAAGCCGGCAGCCCAGCCCACCGGAGCTGCGCAGCCGACACAGAGCGCGCCGCCGGCCGCGGGTTCGGGAACGCAATGAGTGGCTTGAGTGCCGGCTGTTCGCAGACGGCCGGGCAAGACGGGGCAGAGCTCGCCTCGTGACCGTAGAAGGGAAAACAAAATGCGTGTTGCAACACACAACAAGGAGGTTGCAAATCTTATGAAGAAAGTCTTCTTAGTACTCTTTCTTCTTGCCTTCGCTGCCGCCTTCAGTATGGCGCAGAACTACGTGCCGAGCACCGACGTGCTGGGCGCGCACAACAATGGCGGGCGCGGTTGCGCGGGATGTCATGCTCCCCACAGCGGCGCATTCGGTGCCGGGGGCGGTGTGGGTACCACCCAGGGCGCAGTAACCGACATCAATTCCGGCAATGATGCCCTGTTCGGCCAGGATCTCGGTCCGCTGTATGGCTATACCCTGAACATGGGCGATGGCGGACGGTATGTGGAACCGCTGCCCGCTTCCACCGCGTTCGCGGTGGGGGATGATGAAATCCGCGGCATCATGATGTGTCTGAGCTGCCACGACGGCAACGTGGCCCGGGGCGCCATGATGAACGGGCAGTCTTACGAGCAGCGCCTGGGCCTGCTGCCGGCCGGATTGTATGGCGGCAAACCCATCCCGACTCTGCTCGGCAATGATGGCACTACCGCCGGCAACTACAACAACGATCACCCGGTTGGGGTCAACGCCACGCTGAAGGCGGTGCATCTGGTCAACAGCACGGCCGACACTTCCAGCCTGACGATCACCTTCGGCACCGGCGGCACCATTGCCAACATTCAGCCCACGCCGGGCTCGCAGTATGCCAACTTCGTTGCCGACTACGGCGCTCCTCAGCTGATGAAGGGGCAATACAGCTTCCCCGTAGCCAACCCGGCGGGCAATACCGATCCCACCAAGATCTTCATCACGTGCACCACATGCCACAACCAGCACCTGATGAATGTCTATAAGAGCACCTACAACACGACCACCAACCCGACTGGGGCGCAGATCGCGAATGACGGCGGCGGCAAGAGCTACCGCTCTTATTTCTTCATCAATGCCCCATACAACCCTGGAGCGACGGCGACTTCGACCAACAACGTGGCCACCACGACGGCGCAGTTCTGCCGCCAGTGCCACTTTGGCGAGTCGAACGAGTCGGTGGGCCTGAATCTGCCGACCGTGTTCCAGTAGCGGCCGGTTTGCCGGGGGAGAGACCTCCTCTCTCCCCCGATTTTCAGCAAGGCTGGAGGCCAGCATGAAGCGTTCCATCTCGATCGGCAGCCTGATCCTCGGACTGGCACTCTCGCTTCCCGCGCAAGTTGTTTCCCGCGCATCCGGCCATACCGCGCCCAGTCCGGAGGCGCAAAAGCCGAGGGGCAGAGCTGTGGCCAGGGTCAACGGCGCCGTGCTCACCGACCGCGATTTGCTGCGTGAGATGTACGCCATGTTTCCCTATGCCCAACAGCACGGCGGCGGATTTCCGAAGGCGATGGAGTCCGACATTCGCAAGGGTGCCTTGAGGATGATTGAGTTCGAGGAGTTGGTCTATCAGGAAGCGCTGCGCCAGAAGATGACCATCCCGCCGGCGCGCCTGGACCAGGCGGAAGGTGAATTTCGTGGCCAGTTTCACAGCCCCGAAGAGTACAGACAATTTCTGCAGACGGAGTTTAACGGCTCCCGTACGCGGCTGCGCCGAAAGATCCAGCGGTCGTTGCTGATTGATGCCTGCCTGCAAATGGAAGTTGGCGATAGGGCCAAAATCTCGGCGGCGGAGGCGAGGCGGTACTACGAGAAGAACAGCGCGCGATTTGAACACCCCGAGACCTTCAGCATCCAGTCCATTTCGATTCTACCGCCGCAGCCGCTGACCGAGCAGGGCCGCAAAAAGACGCGCCAGCGCGCCGAGGCCGCTCTGCGCCAGGCCCAGGCAACCAAGAATTACGAAGACTTTGGCATGCTGGCGGAAAGAATTTCCGACGACGACTACCGCGTGGTGATGGGAGATCATAAGGCGGTTGCCCGCAGCGGGCTTCCGCCGGAGATCGTGCAGGCCGCTTCCGCCATGCAGCCCGGGCAAGTGAGCGGTCTGATTCAACTGGGCGACGCCTACACCATTTTTCGTCTTAATGGGCACACCTCGGCAGGCAAGGCCAGCTTCGCCGGGGTGGAACGCCAGCTGCTTGTTGATCTGCAGAAAGCCAAATACAACCAGTTGCGCGCCGCCTTCGACCAGAAACTGCGGAAGGATGCCAAGGTGGAGGAGCTGTGAACCAGCTTTGAACGATGAAGCGCTGCGCGCACGACCGGCTTCGAGTTCTACTTTGCATGGCCGGACTGTTATGGGCCCTGCCGCTCTTCGGGCAGCTGCAGATTGGTGAGAACACCGATCTCCACTTGACCGGCGACGTGGGCTTTGGCTATGGCGGCGGCACCGGCAGCATTGGCGGCTCAGAGCACAACTTGAACGTCAACGGCGACGGAATCCTCAGCGGCTCTTATTACAATCCCAATTTCTTTTCCTTCGACGTGCAGCCCTTTTTCAACCGCTCCCAGGACAACTCGACGTTTCAGTCCATCACGAATACCAGCGGCGTGACCGCCAGCGCCAATATCTTTGCCGGCAGCCATTTTCCCGGGAGCTTCAGCTATAACCGGGCTTACAACGCCGGCAGCACCTATGGAGTTCCGGGCGTCGGCGGTCTGGATGCGCACGGCGACAGCCAGGGCCTTGCGATTGCCTGGAGCGCCCTGCTTCCCGGCTTGCCGAGCTTGACCGCCAGCTATTCCGTGGGCACCAGCACCTCGGAGGTGTACGGCACCAGCACCGAGACCCGTTCCACCAACCGGGTGTTGAATCTGCGCTCGAATTATTCTCTGGACGGCTTTCTGCTCACCGGCTTCTATACCCATCAGAACACGGAGGCCACGCTGCCGGTTTACCTGGTGGACCAGCCCGACGAGCAGATGGACACGGCTACGCAATCCTATGGCTTGCTGGCCTCGCACCGGCTTCCGCTGCGCGGATACTTTTCCGCCGGTTGGGACCGCTTCACCTACGACAACACCTTCCTCAACCAGAACAGCCAGGGCACCACGGACAACGTCAACGCCTTGGCCGTGATCAATCCCACCCGCAAGCTCAACCTTTCGCTTGCCACCAACTACTACGACAATCTGGCCGGCGCTCTCGAGCAGCAATTCATTGCCAGCAGCGGCACGACCGAACCGGTGAACATTGATACCAGCTCGCGGGCGGTGCTGGTCACCGGATCAGCAAGCTACAGCCTGCTGCGCTGGCTGGCCGTCGTAGGCAACGTCAATCACCAGGAGGAGTTTTATCTCGGACAGACGCATAGCGCCACCCAGTTCAGCGGCACGCTGAACTTTGAATTTGCCCGTCCGTTGTTTGGGATGTTGAACTTCAGCATTGGCGTGGTGGATAGCGCAACCGAAGATGGCAACAACGGGACCGGCCTGGTGGGCAATGTGAACTTTACCCGCAGAATTCGCCGCTGGGAAGTGGGCGGCGACTTCAGCTACGCCCAGCAGGTGCAGACCCTGCTGACGATTTACACTACTTCCTCCTACAGCTATGGCGCGAGCCTGCGCCGGCGCTTCGGGGACCGGACCTATTGGACGGCCGCCTTCCGCGGCCTGCACAGCGGACTGGAGCAGTACACGGGCTCGGGCAACCACGGTGAAAGCTTCAATACGGCCCTGGCCCACCGCGGGCTGACCTTCAGCGGAAACTATTCGCAGTCGAGCGGCGCTTCGGTGCTTACGGCCAATGGACTGGTTACGACCCCGGCGCCGGTGGTGCCGGTGATTTCTCCGGCCGGGCTGGTCTTGTTTGCCGGCAAGAGTTATGGATTCAGCCTGGGCGCGGCGCCGCGGCGGAATATGACCCTCTCGGCCACCTATGCCAAAGCCTTCAGCGATACCGCCGCACCCACCGCGGTCTCCAACAACCACACCGCGCTTTTCAACATGCTCTTGCGTTATCGTTTGCGGAAGCTGGTGCTGACCGGCGGCTATACTCGCTTCGAGCAGAGCATCAGCATTACGGGCACGCCGGTGCAGAGTTCCTCGTTTTTTGTCGGTTTCTCGCGATGGTTCGACTTTTTCTAAATCGGGCGGCGGTGGCAAATCTTAGGCGGCTTCTGGTTTTCGCCCTGGTAATTCTTACCTCGGCCCCGCTCGCCTCCGGGAAGAAGTCAAAGCCCGAGCCGCAACTGGTCCCCGAGTTGCTTCTGGAGGGCGGACGCAAACTTACCTTCGAGCGCAGCTTCAGCGGCCAGCGCGACGTCAAGACCAAGAAGAGCTTCTGGAGCCACGTGGTGGATTTTGTCGCCGGCGAACCTGACTACCACGGGCTCATCCGCCCTTATAGCGTGGTTACTGATTCCCGGGAGCGGGTGATCGTGACCGACCCCGGCGCCAGCGGCATTCATATCTTTGACTTTCAACAGCAGAAATACAAGTTTGTCTCCCGGCTCGGCGGAAGAGATCCGTTGCAGTCGCCGCAATGCGTGGCGGTGGACGGAGACGACAACATCTACGTCACAGATTCGGAATCGGGCAAGATATTCGTCTTCGATCGAAACGCCAGGTTTCAGCGCGCCATCGGGAGCTTGAAGGGTGGCGAAGGATATTTCAAGCGGCCGACGGGC
>DATIYF010000118.1:0-21894 GCA_035517775.1 Terriglobales bacterium | reverse complement strand
CAGTTTGAACTCTGAGTATTCGCCGGTGGCTTCCATCAGCCCCCTGGTCTTTTCGATTTCTTGCCTCTGGCGCCTTCCGCAGTGCCGCAACACGAACAAGTCGATCACCATTCCCGCCAGAACCAACGCCGGCAGCCATTTCTCCGAAGATGCCTTCCAATTCCAGGCCGCAAAGCCGGCGTACAAGATCGTCGCGGTCAGCAGAAAATAAAGCGCAAAGCGAAGGATTCGACCCCGTGCTACTGCCCGCTTATACGTAAGCTCGACGTAAGCTCGGGTGGTTTGTGCGGTTGGCCTCCAGGAGCCACGCCGAACCCACCAGCCATACCCCCCCAGGAGCAAGCTCGCGAACCAGAGGCCCGAGGCCAGGCCAGCCATAAACGAACCGCGGCCCCGCAAGGCCTCGGTGGTCGAGAAAAGCAGGCACACGGCAATCGCCGCTACCGCCAGCCAGGTTCGCAGGTTCTGGCGCTTAATCTTTCTCTTCAGCTCCGGCAGGGGCTCGGTCTGCTGGCGCCATTCCCCCTGCCACACTTCGAGCTCTGTGTCTGTGTTCACGAGCGCTCCTCCAATGCTTCCTTCAGCGCCTTTCTGGCCCGGTTAAGCCGCACTCCGACATTGTTCTCGGTGATTCCCAGCACCTCGGCAATCTCGGCGTGCGACAGGTCTTCCAGCATCAGCATGACCGCCTGGCGGTAGGCCGGGGGCAAGCTGTGCACCGCGGCCCGCAGCCGGTCTTTCTGGCGCGAAGCCGCCACTTGCTGTTCCGGATGCGGCCGGGGGTCCACGGGCTCAAGCGGCCCAGGCAGATCATGCAGGGGCTGGTGCGGGGGCTGTCTTTTGTAGACGTGAGTCAGGCCTCGATTGTGGGCGATGCGATAAACGAACGTGCGCTCCGAGCATTCTCCCCGAAAATGCGGCAACGCCTGCCAGATGGCCAGCGCAATCTCCTGGGTCAGCTCCTCGCGCGCGCTCGCCACTTTCTCGTAGCCGAAGGCCAGGCGCGACAAGGCCGGCCCGTGCTCACGCAGAATGCGGTCGAAACGCTCTTCCCGGTTTTCGCCAGTGCTTGCAGTCACGAGATCGCTCGCCGCGGCGGCGCCCTCCGCCGAAATCGTACTCGCAAACGGCGGATTGGGTGTACGTTCCGAAAACAAGCCGAATCTACCTTCCCCGGGGCATTTTCCCGGTTCATAACAGGTAGTCTGGACTGGGCGGAAAGAGCTTACAGATTTTTTTCGAAGGTCAGCCGGGGCTGCGGGAACAGTTCTCGTAATCGGGTAAAGGTTTGAAAGGAAGCGGCTGCCCTAGCCCTGCCGCTATCAGCAAAAGGCTTTAGATTGGCCTAAACTCGCTGCCCTTGTTTAGAATAGCAGTTTGCCCATGGACCTTCCCGCCATTCAAGCTGCTTTGCGCGAGCGCAATCTCGACGGCTGGCTTTTCTACGATCATCATCATCGCGACCCGATCGCCTATCGGGTGCTGGGCCTGCCAGCCTCGCTCATGGTGACGCGGCGCTGGTTCTACCTGATCCCGGCGCAGGGCGAACCGGCCAAGCTGGTGCACAGGATCGAAGCCGGTCACCTCGATTCCCTGCCCGGCAGCAAGCGGGTGTACTCGGGATGGCAGGAGCTGTTTGACCAGCTGAAGACGATGCTGGCCAGCTATCTCGACCTGGCGATGCAGTATTCGCCGAACAACCTGGTGTTCTATGTCTCGCTGGTGGATGCCGGCACCATCGAACTGATTCGCGGTCTGGGCAAGAACGTGGTGAGTTCCGGCGACCTGGTGGCGCGGTTCGAAGCCACCTGGAGCGAAGAGCAGATCAAGAGCCACTTTGCCGCCCGCGACGCGGTGGATGGGATAACCGCCGCCGCCTTTCAGGAGATCGGGCGCCGGGTGCGCAACGGAGGCACGACCGAGCACAGCATCCAGCAGTGGTTTGTGGAGGCCTTCGGGCGCGAGGACCTGGTAGCCGACGACCCGCCGATCGTTGCAGTAAACGCGAACAGCGGAAACCCTCACTACGAGCCGCACGCGGAAGGCTCGGCCGCCATTCACGAAGGCGATCTGGTTCTGCTCGACGTGTGGGGAAAGAAGAACACTCCCGGCGCCGTGTACTACGACATCACCTGGATGGGGTTTGTGGGCAAGGCCCCTTCGGACCGCATGCGTGAACTGTTTCAGATTGTCCGCGACGCGCGGGATGTGGGCGTGAAAACGGTACAAGAGGCGAGCGCCGCCGGCAGGCCCATGGCCGGCTGGGAAGTGGACCGGGCGGTGCGCGGATATATCCAGAAAGCCGGTTACGGCCAGCAATTCATTCATCGCACCGGCCACTCGATCGGGACTGACGTGCACTCGAACGGTGCCAATATGGATGATTTAGAGGTCCACGATGAGCGCCAGATTCTGCCCAACTCCTGCTTCTCGATTGAGCCCGGCATTTACTTGCCGGAGTTCGGCGTGCGCAGCGAGGTGAACATGCTGGTGCGCAAGAGCGCGGCGGAAGTGACCGGCAAAATTCAACGCGAGATCGTGATCATCTGAATGGCGAACCCCTCAGCCAGCAAGAAAATCGCCGAGGAAAAACCGCTGGCGGCGCCGGCCAATCCGGTCATGACGATTCTTGCTCCCGCCCTGGGATGGCTTATTCCCGGCGCCGGCCACCTGATTCAGAAGCGCTGGATCCGGGGCGCGCTGCTGCTGTTTTCGATCGGGCCGATGTTCGTGCTCGGCCTGCTCATGCAAGGGCACGTGTACCAGCCCAACGGCGGCGACGTGCTTGACATTCTGGGCTTCGTCGGCGACGTGGGCGCCGGCGGGTTTTATATCGTGACGCGAGCCATGAATCTGGGCTATGGAGCTATCGCGCACGCCACGGCCGACTACGGCACGAAGTTCATGATCGTGGCCGGACTGCTCAATTTCATCAGCGTAGCCGACGCCTACCACATCGCCATCGGAAAGAAACGATGACTCTCACCCTTTCTCACTTCACCGCCGCCGTGCTGTTCTCGGTATTCGCTTCCGTGGTTTTCGGCATCACGCAGCGCGAGCTTCCCCGCGAGCAGGTGCGCTACGGGCTGAAATGCTTCGCCATGTTCGTGGGAGGAGTGATTCTGGCGGGTTGGCTGATGTGGCTGTTGCGAAGATGAATGCCTTGCCCTTCGAATTTTCCGGCTCGGGTCACATTTTGAAGTTCTTTCTTCCTATTCTCAGGAAATCAATCCTCAGCCCTGGGTGCTACCCTTCCCATACGAAGGCATCGAAGACGTGATGGGTGTTGAAGCCCAGCCGGAGGTACAACTCGATTGCCTGAGCGTTGGCTTCGGTCACGGTGAGAGAAAGCAGCGCGAAGTGGCGGCGGGTGAGGTTATCAATGGTGGCCGCGAGCAAGGCCCGTCCGATTCCATGCGAACGCCACTCCGGCAGCACGCAGACCTGGGTCACATGGCCAACGTCGTAGCGAACCCGCGAGCACAGAATCAGCCCTGCCAGCGTACGGTTCTGGCTGTGAATGGCGACAAAGGACGACTCCGGGTCGAAGGTGCCGCAGCCGGGAAAGCGCACGATGTTGTTCAGGAAGCGCAGCGAGCCGCTCAGGCTGCGGTACTGATCGTTGATGCCGGAATCCACGTGCCCGCGATAGGCGGCGGTGATGGCGGCGGCCGCTGCCTGATAGTCCTGCTCTGACCAGCGCCGAATCTCAATACCCGCGGCCAGCGCCGGAGGCCCGGGCGACGGGTGCGCAAGTGACAACAGCATGAACAGTCTTCCGTGCCTCTGGAAACCCTGCTCGGCAAAAGGCCGGGCGACGGCGCCGGTTGGATGCAGAAGCAACTGCGCTTCAATGCGGTGAATTCCCGGGGACTGTTGCAAAGTTTCGATGACGTGCATGAGCAGCCGCGATTCCACCTCGCGCGGCTCAACGCTGCGGCCACCGTTGGCGACGAAGAGGTCGCCGATCACTCCCTTGCTGCCTTCATAAACGAAGAACGAATAGCCGCAAATGTGCCCGCGCTCCACTGCCGCATAGCCGGGAAGAATCTTGGAATCTACATAACGCTGGATCATGCTGGCGGAGCCGGTGTAGTCCCAGGAGAGCAGGCGCGCCCAGGTGCGGGTTTCATCCTCCAGCAGAGGCCGCAGGTCGGAGGACGAGAAGTGACGAAGATCGAGAATTTCCACCCCGGGGCTCCTGAAGGGTGCGGCTGGATTCCGGTGCATTCTCAGCGCGAAAAATGGAGTTTAGTGCTTCGCTCCGCTTAGAGGCAAATCGGGGAACAAAGGTAGGTAAGAGCTTTCAGCTTTCAGTGGCACTCAGCAGTCAGCAGTCACCAGTCAGCCATGATCCCACTCTTCAAAACCCAAGAGCAGTACCCCAGCCGAGATCACAAGGGCCAGCCTTGGGCTGAACGCTGAGTGCTAATTCCCCACCCAAAAATAATCGAGGTCTTGCGGAGCGAAATGCCCGAGGTAAGAAACGCGGCGTCCCGGCACTCTCCTGGCAAGGGCCGTCTGCGAACCCGCGGGTGCGACCACGAGATGCTCGCCTTCGGGAACCTGGCCGGCTTCGTAGCGGCCAATGGTCTGGTTGCGATAGAACTGCAAACCGAATTCTACTTCGCGCGGCACGCGGAAAACGGCTAGGGGCATGGGCTTCATTTCCACCTCACTGATTTCATCCGCCAGGGCGCGGGCCGAAAGCTTGTCGTTGAGAGCGGGGCTCCCTATGCGGAGGACGGCAGCGATGACCAGGACTACCGGAACCAGGGTCACGAAGCGCAGGCCGCGCAGGCCCATTTGAGTGCGCAAGGTGATGGCAATGCCGATGGCCACCAGAGCAGCCAGGCCTACGGAGAGCATAGCGCCGGCACCCCAGGGCAGGCGATGTTGCAGCACGAGATATTGAATCATCACTGCCGGAACGATCGGCGCCGATGCCGCCAGGGCATGAAGAATCACCAGAACCAGCGGAGGATGCCCATCGGCCTCAAGCCGGCGGCGCACGTATTCTGCCAGCAGCAGGCCCCCGGCAGGAAGGGCGGGCAGAATGTAGCCGGGCAGCTTCGATTGCGAGAGAGAAAAGAAGATCACCGGCGCCAGAAGCCAGATCACGAGAAATACATTCAGCGAATTCTCGGAGGCCACCCACTCGCGCCCACGCCGCCACCAGGAAGTGAGAACCTCTACCAGCGCCGCCAGCGCGAAGACCGTCCAGGGGACCAGTGCCAGCAGCGTGACTGGCAGGTAATACCAGAAAGGCTCGGTGTGGTGGTAGAGATTGCTGCCGAAGCGGGCCAGGTTGTGCTGCAGAATGAAGATGTGGAAGAACTCGGGATTCCGGAGCTGCACCGCTAAATACCAGGGCAGGGCCAGCCCACAGAAAAGCAGAATTCCGGGAATCCACAAGGTTTGCCGAAGAAGCTGCATGTCGCCCTTGGCCCAGGCGAACAGCGTGATAATCACCAGCGCGAGAAACGGCGCTACCGGCCCCTTGGCCAACATGGCGAGAGCGAGAAAAACATAGAAACATGCCAAATATTTCCGGCTCTTCGACTCGTGCCAGGCCAACCAGGCGAGCAGGCTTATGGTGAACATGGCGGCGAGGGGCATATCCATGGAAGCGGCGCGGGCGAAGCCGATCACCCCCGCGAGCGATGCCACCATCAGCGCGCCATCCAGGTGGAGCCCCGGGCGAAAGCGGCGCAGAACGAGATAGACGGCGAAGACCATGACCGTGGCATCTATCGCGGAAGGCAATCGCGCCGCCCAGTCGCTCACTCCAAAAAGCGCGTACGCGGCCATAGCTTGCCAGTAATAAAGAGGAGGCTTTTCCAGCCAGGGGTGAAAGTTCAGGGTAGGAGTGATCCAGTCGCGGCGGGCAAGCATCTCGCGCGCCACCTGCGCGTAGCGGGGCTCGTCAGCGCCGATCAGGCCGAAATATGACAGCCCGAAGAAAAAGAAAAATCCGCAAAAGCCAAGCAGAAACAGATAGTCGGGAAAGCGGCGCGAGGGCTGCGGGTTCAAGGCAGAAAGTCCGGCACGTTTGATTTGGCGAAGCGCGCTGCGGCGGCGCTGCCGCTGCTGCAGCGGATCACTGCGCTTTACCCAGGCTGCGGAAGCCCAGCGCTTGCAGAACGCGGTCCACGGCCGTATTCAATGGACCATCTACCGAACAGCCGCTGGCGCACCTGTGCCCGCCTCCGCCAAAGCTCTCAGCCACGTCGGCCACATTCATGCCGCCCTTGCTGCGCAGGCTCACACGGTAGCGGCCGTCGGGCAGTTCGCGGAAAAAGGCGGCAACCTCGACATCCTGAATGGAGAGGGCGTAATTCACCAGGCCTTCGCAGTCTTCTTCCCGGGCGCCGACACTTTCCATCTGGGCGTGGGTAACGTAAATGCAAGCCAGCGGGCCCTCGCGATAAAGGTTGGAAAGGGCCGCGCCCAGCAGCCGCATTTTGGCGGTGGAGTGGGCAAAATACACGTTGCGCGCGCAACGGGCGGGGTCGGCCCCGGCGCGTACCAGCTCGCGGGCCAGGCCGAAGGTGTGCTCGTTGGTGCCCTCGAACATGAAGGACCCGGTATCGGTCAGCAGGGCGGTGTAGAGGCAAGTGGCAATTTCGGGCGAGATTGGCGCCTGCATGGCGCGCCCCAGGCGGTACACCATTTCGGCGGTGGCCACGGCGTCGGGATCAATCCAGTTGACGTGGCCGAAGGGGCGGCCGCTGAGGTGATGGTCAATGTTGATGAGGAAGCGGT
Source organism: Terriglobales bacterium (assembly GCA_035517775.1). Taxonomy (GTDB): domain Bacteria; phylum Acidobacteriota; class Terriglobia; order Terriglobales; family Acidobacteriaceae; genus DATIYF01. The sequence continues at coordinate 15,129 of DATIYF010000118.1, read as the reverse complement.
TTTCCAGACCTCTGAGGCGCGTGCGCTGGATGCTGCCGCACTCCAGCAGGATGGCAGCTTCATAATTGCCGTTTACGAAGTCGCTCTGCATGACCTGGTCGGCAAAAGGTAGAGGCTGATAGATGCGGGGAACTCCGTCGCGCAGCATCACGTCAGCGCGCTTACCCATGGAACGGAGAATCTGGCAGCAGGCCAGCGCCGAGCCCACAGCGTCGCCATCGGGGCGCGCATGTGAGGTCAAGACGAACCGGTCGCGCTGTTCGATTTGCTGCAGAACCTCTTTCAGCATCCCGCCCGGCCCCCCGCCGGGTCTTCACTGGTTCCGTTTCCTGGTTGTACGCTTCAACAATTCTTCCACCCGGGCAGCGTAGTGTTCCGAGCGGTCGAGCTGAAAAAAGAGCTCGGGCGGACGCCGCAGATGCAGGCGCTCAGCCAGTTCGCGGCGAATGTAGCCGGCCGCGCCCTGCAATCCCTCGAGCGCGCGCTGCGCCTCGCGATCATCGCCCTCCACTGCAACCAGAACGTGCGCCGAGCGGCTGTCTTCCGCCAACTGCACGGCGCTGACGCTGACCAACCCGATGCGCGGATCGCCCAGCTCCCCCTCCACCATGGTTTCGATTTCCTCGCGCAGGGCCTCTCCCAGGCGTTCGCGATGGTACTTCTGCCCGCGCCGTTCCACTTCATCACCCCGGGGTAAAAACCATTGAGCATACCAGAAAACGGAGGGAAAGGCAGGCGGGTGAATCAGGACAAGTGTAAGTCGGTTAGTTACAGGAAGTTATTGGAGAGTCTAAAGCTGCGAATGCGAGCGCGAGCGAATTCAGCGCGATTCCACCGCTGCGAATTCTTCGCGTGCTCACGCGGGCAGGCTTCCATTGCCCTCGGAGATGCTCTCGGCTCGAACCTGCTCTCCCAGAATTCTGGCCAGAGAATTGAAATCCCGGGTGAGGGCCAGCCGCCAACGTTCTACCGAGCCCTGGGCCAACGCTTCCATGGTTTGGCCGAAGGAAACCAGGGTCTCGGTGACCTGGCTGCGAAGCACCGCAGAGACGGAAGTCTCAATGCTGCTCTCGATGTTCTTCAGGCGCGCACAGGCCTCCTCGAGCTGATGGCCGATCTCCTTGGCATTCCGGGTTCCTAATTCTTTCAGCACCGCCTCGACGGCGCCTTCGAGCTGATTGCGGGCGCTGGCAATGATGTCGCCGGCGAGTTGCTCCAGGTGGGCCTCCATGCCCGCCTCAAGCCGGCGCGCGGATTTGTCCAGCGCGGCAACGCGTCCGCCCAGATCAGAGACCTGCGCCTGCTGCTGCGAAAGTTCAGAAGCAACCGTTTCCCGCACCTTGTGAATCTCCCGGCGGTGCAGGTCATGCTCCTGGCTGAGCCGGTGCTGCAGGTGCTGAAGCAGCTCTTCGCTACGGCGCTGCAGGCCGGCGCCAGCTTCCGCGGTCTGTTGCTGAAGCTGCTCGGCCCCGGAGTGGAACTGCGAACGCACGGCCTCACTCAACTGCGCGGAGAATGCCTGAGCGCGCTGCTCGACCGCCCGCAGCTCCTGCATGAGCTGCTGATGGAACCGGCCTTGGGCCTCACTTATTTTCTGCTCAATGGCAGCCTGTGCCGAGGCCAGCACCTGCTCCGAGAGTTGCCGCGTCTGTTGCAGGGTCTGAGCGCCGAGGTCCTGCTGCAATCTGGCGCCGAGTTTCTCTTCCACCTCGGGAGGAATGTGCGAAAGCGAAATTTCGAACTGGCTGCGCTTGCCGCCGCTGCGAGCCAGCTTTTCCCGCAGCTCTGTGACCTCGGCGTTCAGTGGACGAACAATCTCGGCCACCAGGGCGCGCAAGTGATCGTCTGAGACTTGCTCCGCGGCTTCCTCAAGAATCACATGGTCGGCAGCAGAATCGGTCATGACGCCAGGATTTTCTTTTATCCGTTGCCAATCCATGGGAACGGTTTTCACCCCCCAGAAGTTTTCCGGACGATCCAGCCGCGCGCCCAGCCGCCAGCCCTGCTGGCCAAGACCCATAGGCTGGCAGTCCACGATGTGCGCTGTCGCCCGGCGACCGTCTTTACTTTGAAAATAGACGGCGATGCCGGCTTCCAGCTTCACGGGAGAATGGAAAGCGCAGCCGTGCGGACTGACCACTAATGTTTTGCAGACTTCGGAAAAGCGGGAGTTCGGCTCCGTGCCGGTCACGAGTAAAGGGACACTCAACGGGACTCTCGAACTGCGCCGCGCGGGCGCCGGAACATTCACGCTGTGCATAGTGGTTGGCCTGTGGCGGCGAGCGCGCACCCCTTGGGCGGGCAACGTTCCGCGCTTCGCAGCACGAGTAACTTATCGCAGTTTTGCTTTTTGCTCTGGAACTGTAGTGCGCCTGCCGGCATGTTCAACCGGGCAATGCCGGGCATGGCGGTGGCCCGTTACCCTCCTGGCGAAATGATGCCAAATGCCGCGTCCAGCAAGGCTTTTGCCAAATCGCGGCAGTCGGCGAAGGAAACCGCAAGCTCAGGTGCTCGTACCCGCGAGCCCGTTCATTCAGCAGTTTAGAAGGGGTAATGAGACCAGAGATTGTCCCTGCGCAAAGCGCGCCATGGTCCGGAAACCAGGTTTTCCGATTACGTGTTTTCGGCTAACCTGTGATCGCTTCGCGATGCCAAACTCCACGATCTTAAACCTCACAGATGAAGGCTCAGCGCCACCCAGGCTTGGGTAGCAGAGCAGCAAAGGAGTGGATTCAAGGTGAATACGCCATGGCTGGAGCGGCTATTGCAGGTTTTTTGCCGGCACCAATTTTCCTGGCCGCATACCGGCACACATGGCCAGTATTATCAGGTTTGCCTGGTCTGCGGCGCTGCCTATGACTATGACTGGGCCACCATGCGCCGTACCCGGAGGCGCGTGGTCTTGTCCGAGATGCAGGGCGAAGCCCGGCCGAACTGACGGCTTAGACAAGCTCAGTGCATCTTACCCACTGGTGATCTTCCGCCCAGATTCATCCCACACGGCAATTGCCTTCTTGAAATACGCGTAATTCGCCAGATGGCAGCCGATGGCGGCGTGGTTGCCGAACTCTTCATTCTCAACCGTCGGCTTGCGGGTGCGCACCGCATCGAAGAAGTGCGCCTGGTGGTCAGGAATATCGCTGTAATCCGGGGGCAAGGCGAACACTTCGGTCTCTTCATCCACTTTGAAATCCAAAGGCGCGGGCAAAGGATGCTGTTCCGCCCATTCCTTCAAGTATTGTTCACGCGCGGCCAGCGGCCAGCCATAAATGGAATAGTCTTCCGGCTTCGGGCGGGTGTCTTGCGGAGAGTAGCTGACGGTCTTCTCGTTGAGAATCATGGTGCCTTTGGTGCCGTAAAAACCGATGAATTCTCCTCCGGCGTTATTCAGGTTGCAGCGCACCATCACACGGAAATTCGGATAATCGTAGAAAGTCTCGATGAGGTCAGGAAAATCTCGCCCGTCTTTCCAGCGGAAGAGCCCGCCGGCGGTTTGCGCGCGTTGCGCTACGCGGTGGGTGCCGGTGATGAAATGAATGCCCGAGATCAAATGCACGAACAGGTCGCCGGCCAGGCCCTCGCCGTAATCTTCGAAGCAGCGCCAGCGGAAAAAGCGAATGGGATCGAAGGGCCGCTTGGGAGCACCGTCTAGAAAGGCGTTCCAGTCTATGGTCTGCTCGCTAGCATCGGGAGGAATGGGATAAACCCAGGCGCCGCTGGCGCTGTTGCGGTCCCAGTAGGCTTCGATGGCATAGACATCGCCCAGCCGGCCGGAATCGTAAATCTCTTTCGCCTTGGCATAGAGAATCGAGCTGACACGCTGGCTGCCCACCTGCATGATGCGTTTTGCCTTCTGCACGGCCGCGACCATGGCAAAGCCGTCTTCCACGGTGTGCGACATGGGCTTCTCGCAATAGACGTCTTTGCCGGCCGCGCAGGCATCCTCTACCACTTTGCGGTGCTGGTGGTCGGTAACGGCGACAATTACCGCATCCACATCCTTGCGGTCGAGAATTTCATGGTAATTGCGGGTAGCGGGAACCTGCTTCTTGACAGCCTCCTGAGCGGCGATGTGGCGCGCGTCATAGAGATCGCAAACCGCCACGCATTCGATGCCAGGCACGCGCAGGGTAGCTTCCAGCAACTCGCAGCCGCGAATGCCGGTACCGATGCTGGCGAAGCGGAGAGTGTCACTGGGCGGAGCTGGCCGCGGTGCGGCCGAAAGCAAAGCGGGCTGCAGAAGCGTGACTTTGCCGGCAGCTCCGGCTGCCAAGGTTCCCGCGCTGATGCCTAGAAATTGACGACGACTCAGTGGCCACTTTCCCATAAAATTCCGCCTCCTCCTAAGAATTGGTCAGACGCCGCGAAGACGTTCGATGTATTTGCGGAAAGAGATTATCCCACAGCTGCGAACGCCATGACTGTCCTGGCGTCGAATTTCTTAGCTGCGTGCTGCAAAAAGGGGAATCCGGATGCGGCAGAAAATTTCATCCATTGCCATAAACAGATTGTTCAGTGATTCTGCCAGCGTAGGGCAGGCAAAGGGGCCGTCGCGCAGGGTTGGTATATCTGAGGATCTGTGGCCACTAATTCTGCGCTTCCGCCAGCGGCAGGAAAACCTGGAAGCGCGTGTCCCCGGGCCGGGAGTTGACCTGGATCGTGCCCCGGTGCTTCTTCACGATTCGTTGCACGGCATCAAGGCCGAGCCCCGTGCCTTCGCCCACGCCCTTGGTGGTGAAAAACGGTTCAAACATGTGCGCCTGAATTTCGGGAGAGATGCCTGGGCCGTTATCGCCAATCTCGACCACCACGCAACTGTCATCACGAAATGTGCGCACACGAAGCTCGCCGTTTCCTGCCATGGCGTCAATCGCGTTGTCAATCAAGTTGGTCCAGACCTGGCTCAACTCGCTACCAAAGGAATTCACCAGAAGCGGAACCGGGTGATAGTCGCGCTGCACGGTCACGCCCCGCTTCAGTTTGTGGTTCAGAATCGTCAGGGTAGTTTCCAGGCTTTTGACCACATCCACGTTCTGCACCGGCGCCTGGTCCATGAAGGTATATTCCTTGATGGCGCGCACCAGATCGGAAATGCGCGAAGTGCTGCTTTCGATTTCATTGAGCAGGTCCGCGACTTCCACCGAAGCCGAGATGCGCACCAGCGCCGCCCGCGCCGTGCCCGCCTCCAGCGCGCCGAACAGTTGCTCCAGGACGGCGGGCTGAACATTCCTGCGCGCCAGGGCCGCGGCCAGCTGCCACAGATCGTTCTGGCCGTGGCTGCGGAGCAGAGAGTCGAGCCGGTCTTCGAGGTCGCTTATGGTTAAAGCATCGGGAGGAGCGCCCTGGGCCTGGGTAAGCGAGGCTTCCAGCCGTTCGATTTCAGATTTATCCGCCGGGGTAAGCTGGCGGCGGCCCAGCTCATGGCTGGCATCGCGAATGCGCTTCAAAATATCGCGTAGCTGGCCGGCAGCCCGCTTCGCCGCCGAAGCGGGATTGTTGAGCTCGTGGGCCAGCCCGGCAGAGAGCTTGCCCAGCGCCGCCAGCCGGTCGCGCTGTTGCTCCATGCGGGTGAATTCGCGAATCCGGTCCGACATCACGCCCACCAGGCGTTGGGCCAGCTCGGGCATTCTCTGCACCAGCTCGGGAAACTTCGCGGCGGGAAATCGTAGCAGGCGGCTTTCCGTAAGGGCGCGGCCGGTGACCACGGACTGCTTCATGCGGGAAAAAGGGAGGATGCCAGTAACCGCGCCGGGCTTGGAGGAGACGACAATGATCTCGCCGCCCATTTCGCGGCGCGCCTGAAGCTCCCCCGCCAGGACCACGAACATGGCATTGGCGGGGTCATTCTCGCGGACATAAATTTCGCCGGGCTGCAGATGAACTTCCTGCGCCTGGCTGAGAAACCAGGTGATCTGATCTTCCGGCAGGCCGGCGAAGACGGGCACGCCGAGCAGTTCCGACTTGTCAACCATTTAGACCTTGCTCAAGTACTGATGGATGAACTGCACCGCCACTGATCCTTCGCCCACGCCGGAGGCGACCCGTTTCACCGAACCGTGCCGCACGTCCCCGACGGCGAAGATGCCGGGAACATTGGTCTCCAACAAATAGGGATCACGATCAGGGGCCCATCCTTTAGGGCGCTGGCCTCCGTGCATGAGGTCCGGGCCGGTGAGGATAAACCCGCGCTCATCGCGCTCGATCATGCCGGCCAGCCAATCCGTGCGCGGCAGAGCTCCGATAAAAATGAACATGGCATTGGCGGGCACGCGCTCTACCTTGCTGGTATCGGAGCACAGAATGGAAATTTCTTCGAGATGGCTTTCGCCATGCACTTCGGCCACGCTGGCATGGGTCCAGAGCTGGATATTAGGCGTCGCCTTTACCTGGTCAATGAGATATTGCGACATGCTGCTGGCCAGCGATTCGCCGCGCACCAGAATCACCACCCGCTCGGCGTAACGGGAAAAATTAATGGCCGCCTGTCCGGCGGAATTGGCCCCGCCCACAACATAGACGCTCTCTCCTTTACAAGAGAGCGCCTCGGTGGCGCCGCCGCCATAGTAAACACCGGCTCCCTGCAGGCGATCAATTCCCTCCGCTTCCAGCCGCCGCCATTGCACTCCGGTTGCAATCATCAACGCATGGCAGGAAATCTCGTTCCCATCAGCCAGCCTGACGATGCGGTACGGGCCTTCCGTGCGAACGCCGACCGCTTCCTGCGAAAGAATTTCTACTCCGAAGCGTTGAGCTTGCACCACGGCCCGGCGGGCGAGGTCGCCGCCGCTCAGGCCAGAGGGAAAGCCAAGGTAGTTTTCAATGCGCGAACTCATGCCCGCCTGGCCGCCCGGGGCCTCGCGCTCGATCATCACCGTATGCAGGCCTTCCGAGGCGCCGTACACGGCCGCGGCCAGTCCGGCCGGCCCGCCGCCGACGATCGCAAGATCATAAAAATCGGTCTGGGCGCGGGTGCGCAGTCCAACCTTCTGCGCCAGTTCGGTGGGCGCGCTTTCCAGGAGTTTGGTGCCATCGGGAAAGAGCACCACCGGCAGACGGCTCGCTTCCGGCCCCAGCGCTTCCAGCAAGCGCTTGGTTTCGGGATCGTTGGCCGAGAGCTCCACATCAATCCACTGATAGGGAACGTGGTTGCGGGCCAGGAAATCGCGCAACTCGTAGGACTTCGGCGACCATCGCGTGCCCAAAACCTGAATTCCCTGGAAGGCGGGCCGGTAGGAAGCCTGCCAGTCATCCAGCAGATCATCTAACGGCGGGTAAAGATGTTCAGCCGGCGGGTCCCAGGGCTTGAGAAAGAAATAATCAATGTTGGCTTGATTGATGGCGCTGATGGCGGCGGTAGTGTCAGCATAGGCGGTGAGCAGAGCTCTCTTCGCGCCGGGAAAAATCTGCCGCGCTTCTTGCAGGAAGCCCACGCCATCCATGTGGGGCATGCGCTGGTCGGCCAGCAGCAGCGCCACGCCATCATTGCGGAGCTTCAATTGCTTCAAAAGATCGAGTGCGGCAACGGGAGAGTCGCTTCCGATCACCCGATACTCGGCGCCGTACTGCGAGCGCAGATCGCGCTCGATGGCGCGCAATACGGCGGAGTCGTCATCCACGCTCAGTAAGATGGGTTTTGCCATGCAGTTTCAGCGCCTTCGGGAAGCAGCGCCGGCTCGAGCTGTTGGGTTAGATATTGAAACGTCCGTTTTGGTCGCGCAATTGTAGTGGAAAGCGGGACCTGGGACAAAACCACCTAGGCTACAAGTTCGCCTGGCACGACCTCATCCACGTAGCACCACATCCAGGTCTCGCCCGGCTCAATAGAACGGACGAGAGGGTGTTGGGTCCGGTGGAAGTGCTTGGTGGCATGCTTGTTCTTGGAGGAATCGCAGCAGCCAACATGGCCGCAGACGAGGCACAACCGCAGATGGACCCAGGTATCGCCCATCTTGACGCATTCCTCACAGACATGTTTCTTTGTGTCCCTGATCTTGATCTGATCCAGATGGGTGCATGGTTCCGGCATTGGCGCCTCCTGGTTTTTCGATCTAGCGGTTTCAAGCCGCAAAGAATACGCCGGTGAGAGAAAGATCCCTTCGTGTACCTTTGCATCCTTCGCGCTTCATGCTTTATCGGACTCTGACATCCTAACAGGAACAGCCCCGCTAGGCCGCGATCAGCAGGTTCTCTGCGAATGGCCATTGGTGGTCAATCCATTGCGCCTGGCAGTTGAAGCCGGCGTCCTGCGCCATGGGGAAAATTTCGCCGGCAGCGTACTTGTGGCTGCTCTCGGTCCAGACGGTCTCGCCTTCGAGAAATTCGACCTGAAGCTCGGCCGCGGGGATGTTCACTGTCTGCCGCCGCTCAGAGCGCAGGTGCATTTCCACGCTGCGCGCCTCAGGGTTGATCGTGGCCACATGGGAAAACCGCGCGAGGTCGAAATCGGCATCCAGTTCACGATTGATGCGGGCGAGAAGGTTGAGATTGAACGCCGCGGTCACTCCGATCGGGTCGTCGTAGGCAGCGAGCAGCTGTGCTTTGGATTTTTCCAGGTCGGTCCCCAGCAGCAGAAAGTCGCCCGCTTCCAGGATGCGCCGCACTTCTGCCAGGAACTTCGCGCCGGCGGGGCGATCGAAGTTGCCGATGGTGCTTCCCAGAAATAGCACCAGCAGGTGCTGGCCGCGTTTGCGGTGCGCCGCCACCTCCAGCAAACCCTCGAGATACTCGCGCTCGAACCCGACAATACTCACTGCATCTATGTCACTCAATTCGCGCTCGCACATTACCAGCGCCGAGCGTGAAATTTCGACCGGATAATAAAACGTACGCTGCCTGCGGCAAAGCGCTTCCAGCACCCAACGGGTCTTTCGGCCGCTGCCGCTGCCCAGTTCGGCCACGGCTACCGGCATGGGCAAACGGTCCACAATCTCGCTGGCATGGCGGCGCAGCAGGCGCTCATCCGCCCGGGTAAGGCCGTACTCGGGCAACCGGCTGATCACCTCGAACAGGGCTGAGCCCACGTCATCGTACAGGTATTTGGAGGCCAGCTCTTTCTGGCCCGGCCGCGCCAGCCCGGCACGAACGTCGGAGGCAAACTCATAGGTGACATCACTGGTAATGGCGTGAACAAGCATTTTGCCTCCCATCAGCGGCTGACGCAGCGGAACCCTGCGTACATATATTGGTAGTGGGCCTGAAACCAGTTGCGGAATGTGGGCCGCAGCATGCATGCGGCAGTTCGGGCCGAAGCCCCTTTCATCACGAAGTGTTTCCCATCAAAGAAATTCGCGGAGTATCCCCGGTAAAAGGGGAACGGCTCAAAGCCGGGAAAGGGCGCGAAGGGAGTCGAAGTCCACTCCCAGCCGTTGCCCACCAGATCGTGCACTCCGAATGCGCTCTTGCCCGCCGCGAAGGCATGGACCGGCGCCGGATCCCAACGATAAAAATCGAAGTTGCCGAGCGCAGGGGCGGGCGGCGCGCTCCCCCAGGGATAGGCTCTCTCCCTGCCTTCCGCCGTGCCATAAGCGGCGCGATGCCACTCTGCTTCGCTGGGCAGAGATTTGCCTGCCCAGCGCGCATAGGCGCTCGCTTCCGCGTGACTCACATAAACCGGCCAGTCGAGGGGCAACGGTCGTTCGTCAAACATGCCGCGATAAATCCACGCGTCTCCCGTCCTTCGCCAGAAGGAGGGATGCGAAATTCCCTGCTTCGATTTCCAATCCCAATCATCCACGGTCCACAGATGTCTCGACTCGTATCCGCCCGCGCGCATGAACTCCAGGTATCGCCCGTTCGTGACTTTGTATTGATCAACGGAAAAAGCAGGGACCTGCACGGCGTGGGCTTCATACTCGTTGTCCCAGCCGAAGGTTTCTGAGCCGCGGCGAAGGCCAAGCGTCGTCGGTCCCGCAGGCACATCCACCATGCGGGGCGCCACTGCCGGAAGAAGCGAGGTTTCAGAACCGTTTTGCCGCACTTTCTTTTCCAGCGGAAGCTGATGCAGCATGTAGGCCAGCGTCTCTGCATGCATCAGCCGGTGCTCGATGGCGACGTTGAGCAAGGTCTCGGCCGAAAAGCCGCGGTACTTCGGCGCCTTGGGTTCGCCCGCAGCGCCTTCCAGTCTTTCATCGAGTGCGGTCCGGATTTTCGCGACATACTCACGCACTACGTCTGCGGAGGGCCAGTCGGAGGGCTGATCGTCCGGCAATCCACCGCCAACCGGATCGATGCCGAAGGCAAACAAGCGGTCGAATTCAGGCTGAAAGCTCCTCAGGCCAAAAAGATTTTCGTGCAGCAGGTTCCAGTCGAAGGCTTCGAGATGCCCCAGGTAGAAGACGATGCGGTGGCGCTCGGGAATTGGGCGATCATACAGAGCGCCTGGTTCGACAATTTCGAACAGCGCATCGCTGCGGCGGCGCGCGTCGCTCAGACGCTCCAGCAGCGTGTCGCGGCTGGCAATAACACTCTGGGTGGCGGCCATTCGTCCTCCTCGCACGGCGGATTCGCAGGCAAAAGCACTTTTGCGATTGGGCCTGGGCGCAGGGCGCCCCCAGCACTCTGACAGCGGTGAAACAGATCAGGCGCGCGTTTGACGCGTTGCGGGCAAGACGGTAAACAGAGGTTCGACTTGTCCTCCCTGGGTAAGGCATTGGATGACGCCGGGGCAGCCGAAGTTGCGGCTAAACACCACTGCCCGCGAAAATTATGCGGGCCTTGGTTCTTTGACCTTGCCGGCTCTATCTCTAAGATTCGAAAAGCGTTTCTTCGACGTTGGCTGGCGAAATTGCCCCGCCTCAGTGAACCAGGCCTTTTTGCCTCAAAAATGCCCGCACCACCGCGGCCGGGTCGCGATGCTCGCCATCCACGGCGTAGTTGAGGCGCTGCATTTCGTCGTCGGAGATTTTGCCGGCCAACTGAGACAGCGCCTCGCCGATCTCCGGATGCTGTTGCAGGATTTGAGTGCGAATTACCGGCACTGCCTCATAGGGAGGAAAGTAGTGGCGGTCGTCCTGAAGCACATACAGGTCGAAAACTGGAATCAAGCCGTCAGTAGTATTGCCGGCCGCGAGATCAATCTGGTGGTCATGCAGGGCCCGGGCCAAAAGGCCGGAGTCCATGACTCTTGGTTTCTCGGCAAAGTGCAGCCCGTATGCCGCCTCCAGGCCGCGGTAACCATCCGGCCGCTCCATGAATTCGTAGCCAAAACCGGGCCGCCATTGCGGCGCGAACTGCGCCGCCTGCGAGAGAGTTGTGATGTGCAAGCGCCGCGCGTCCCCCCCGCGAATCTCCATCGCAAAGGTATCGTTGAAGCCGAAGCCCGCGCCTACGCTCAGCCCAAAGCGGCGTTGGTATTCCCTCTTCAGGCGCTGATAAACCTGCTCGCGGCTTTCACCCTGCGCCTTTTCCTTGAGAATCGCGGTCAGCGCGGTGCCGGTGTATTCGGGGTAGATGTCAATGCGCCCCGCCAAAATCGCCTGCTGGCAAATGTAGGTTCCGGCCAGATAAAAGCGCCGCTCCACCTTGAGATGTGTGTGCGCCTCGATCTGCTGCGCCATGAGTTCTCCGAGGATCAGCGACTCGGTGAAGTTCTTGGAGCCGATCACGATGCGATCAGAGCGGGAGCGCGAGCAGGAAGAAAGCAGCCAGGCCGCTACCACCGCCAGCACGAAGAGAGCGTTGCGCCGCCTCATCATCGTGGCCGCAGGCTGCGCTCCACCCAGCCCACGCCGAGGTCCGCCAGCAAAGCGAGCAGCGCTGCCGGAATCGCGCCGGCCAGAATCACGCTGCTATCCACCATGGCCAGGCCGCGAAAAATGAACTCTCCCAGCCCGCCCGCGCCAATGGCCGCGGCAATGGTGGCCAGGCCGACCGAAATGACCACAGCCACGCGCACGCCGGAAAGAATCACGCTCAGCGCCAGCGGCAGCTCCACCTGAAACAGAAGTTGCCGGTCCGTCAGCCCCATGCCCCGCCCGGCTTCGAGCACCGCGGGATCCACTCCGCGAATTCCCGTGTAGGTGTTGCGAATCAGCGGCAGCAGAGCATAAAGCGTCAAAGCCAGAATCGCCAGCCGGTCAGCGCGCTCGCCGATCCACGGCACCGGCAAAAGAAAGCCAAACAAGGCGAGGCTGGGTATGGTTTGAATGATATTGGCGCTCGCCAGCACCGGCTTATTCAAGCGTGGGCGGTGCGCGATCACAATCCCCAGCGGGATGCCAATCAGCATGGCGAACAGCGTGGAGACTCCAACCAGCCAGAGATGTTCGAGAGTCAAGCCGGCGACCTGGCTGGAATTCTGCAGCATAAATTGAAACACATTCATGACATACCTCGATCTTTGGCCGGGGGCAGCGCGTCGCCGAAGGCGCGCACGTAGGCAGAGACCCGGAAATCCTCAGAGCGCACAAAATCTGCTGGCGCAAGGGCCGTAACCAGGCGGCCGCTTTCGATCAGCGCGATGCGAGAGCCGAGCCGTAGTGCTTCGCGCAGATCATGAGTGACAAACACTACAGTCTTCTGAAGGCTGCGCTGCAAGCCAAGAAATTCTCGCTGCAATTCATCCCGGGTGAGGGGGTCTAGCGCGCCGAAGGGTTCATCCATGAGCAAAATTTCCGGGTCGGCGGCGAGTGCCCGGGCCACTCCCACCCGCTGCCTCTGCCCGCCCGAGAGCTGATGCGGATAGCGTGGAGCCATTTCCTCTCCCAGTCCGACGATCTGCAACAACTCCCGCACGCGGCCGCGAGTTTTCTCTTCCGGCCAGCCTTCGATCTTCGGCACCAGGCCGATGTTTCTCTCCACCGTAAAATGCGGAAACAGGCCTGCGTCCTGGATCACATAGCCGATCCTGCGGCGCAGCCGGATCACATCGCCGATTGCGTTTGAAACTCCGTTCACAAAAACTTCGCCGGCGCTGGGCGTCAGCAAGCGATTCACCAGCTTGAGGGTTGTGGTTTTTCCGGAGCCGCTGCGCCCCAGCAGAATCAAAGTCTCGCCGCGTTCCACTTGCAGGTTCAGCCCAGTGAGCACGGCGGCGCCTGATGCGGCGAAAGAGACGTTACGAAACTCGATGACCGGACCGTTGGCGGCCGAAGGCATGTGGGCCAGCATACCGAAATCCGGCAACGCGACCAATCGCTTTCGTGCGTTGGAGCCGTCACTGCATCGCCAACTCCGCTGGACAGCGTCGCAACAGATCGGGCACGCTTAGGTAAATCATGAAAGTGAAGCAGGCGCGAGATGCGGCCCGGCAGTGGATGATTCTTCTCCCTCTATCCCCGCGCTTCTAATCTCTGTTGAATGCGCTCTGGCGTAAACGGTACCTCCCGGAGGCGAAGGCCGGTGGCATCGAAAATGGCATTGCCGAGCGCCGCCGCCGCCGGCGTGATCGCAGTTTCTCCTGCGCCATCGGCACGCTCCTCGCGGCGGTTGATCAGGACAATATCAATGACTGGCACTTCGATCCCCAGCGGCCAGGTGTGGTAACTCGACCAGTCAGTGGAGGTTACTTTGCCCGCGTCCCATGTAATTTCCTCTCCCAGGGCACGGCTGGTTCCCTGCAATACGCCACCTTCGATTTGGTTGCGCAAACCGTCAGGATTGGAAATCGGCCCGCAATCCTGGGCCACCACGAAGCGCTTCGGAAGAACGTGGGCGGTGGTTAGGTCCACTTCCACTTCGGCAACCAGGGCTGCATATCCGTTATCGCCCTCATAGGCCACGCAGGCGATGCCGCGTCCCATGGCTCTGCCATTGCCCAAGGCCTGCCGCCGCGGCGAAGGCCGAGTCTCCCAATTGGCCGCCCTGGCCGCAGCTTCGATCACGTCAATCATTCTCTTCTCACTCAGGTGCTGCAGCCGGTATTGCACCGGGTCGGCCTTTACTTTTGCGCAAATCTCATCCATGAAACACTCATGCGCAAAAGTATTTTGCAGACGCAACGGCGAGCGCAAAGGTCCAGTGAAGAAACGTGAATTGACTTCATGGGTAAGCACTCGCTCGCTGCGGATGGAACCCGTTCCACCGCACTTGCCATTCACGCAGCCTCGAACATACGAAGGAACGGCATTGCTGCCGTTGCGCAGCTCACCATTTGGCGTAACCGCCGCCCGCGGGATGATGATTTCCGGCGCGAAGCCCGCCAGCATTCCGGTGATCACGTTCCCCGGCTGGCCATAGCCGGGCCTCCCGCCGAGCGAGGTGGCCCACGTCTCACAACTCCACGCTTCGATCGCTCCGCTGTCGTTGACGGCCGCCTGTTGTTCGATAACCGCGGCCGCGCCGTAATTTTCGGAAATGAAATCGTCGTGGCGCGTCAGCTGCACCCGCACTGGCCGGCCCACGGCCTGGGAAAGAATTGCGGCGTCGAATGAAACCGTGTCCGCAGGGTTCAGCCCATAGCAGCCGGCGCCGCGCACGAAAATTACGCGCACGCTCTCGAGCGTTAGGCCTGTCAGGGCGGCAACGCAACTTCGGGTGGGATAGACGCCGGGACCGATTGTCCCGGCTCGCGAACAGCTCGGGCACTTGCTCCTGCAGCAGAACCACCCGGCTCTAGCGCTCAAGGAATTTGAAATAGCACTCGTCAATGCTCCCGGGCGGTATGGGGCATTTCAGGGGGCGGCGCGCGCAGCCGAAGTCTCCGACAGAAGTAGACAAAGATGATTGGCGTCGGCCGCCCATGGACCCGTCTGGATTTGGCAGTTGTGTTAAACCATGACGTGACAACTCCGGGATGGCCGGCAAACAGGATGCTATCCAGAGACGGGCTTGTGGGAAGTGCAGGATAGCGGCCCCGATCCGGCTGGGAAAACTTCCGGAGGGACTTCCTTGGTGTGCCAATTGTGTGCAGGATTTCCACCACGATGTCGGCTCCGATCGAACGATTGGCTCACTGTTTGAATGCTAAGTCTGCGAGGAGCACGTGGCAATATCCGCCGCCGGTCATCGGAGCGCGCGGAGCATTCTCAGGTTTATCGGCCGGCCCCATCGGCAAAAGGCGGCCTTCACACTCTGCGGCGGGCCGGCCGCGAAATGTGAGCTGGAGAGAGATTCGAGTCAAGCTGCTGGGAAGCGGAGTCGCGCACTGCCAGGAGAGAATCCGGGAAAGGGAAATTCTCGACAGGAATAGAA
>DATIYF010000117.1:0-6857 GCA_035517775.1 Terriglobales bacterium | reverse complement strand
GCTTGCAGGTGGGTGAGCTTCGCCAGCGGGCCAAGCAGAAACAAGGGATAACAAAGATAGAGAAGCACGGCGCTGCGAGCGGGCGCCAGGTCGCCGTGCGCGCCGACGATCCAGTCGCCAAGGAGTAAGAACGCCGGCGCCAGAATTACCAGATCGTAAACCGTCAGGTGAGGCGCGACCAGAACGCTGGCAAGCAACAGCGCGGAATAGCGAAGGCCAAGCGGCAGGGCACTCTTCCAGCAATGGAGCGTAAGGGTGAGAACGGCCAGCGCCGTGATCACATAAAAAGTAAATGCGAGCGGCGGCCAGGGCAGCAGCAGGCTCCAGAAGGCGCGCAAGGAATGCATCTGATAGGGCCGGGGCTCGAGCAGAGAAACAACCTCGGGAATGCGCAGCGTGGCACGGAAATATGCCTGCATGACCGCGGTTCCGTAGGAGAGCCAGCCCAGGCCAAGCTGCGCGAGGGCGGAGATCGCCGCCCCGAGTACGATTTTCCCTTCAAGCGCAAACACAAAGACAACCGCCGCCGCCAGGCCGAGCTGGGGCTTGAAGATGAGGCAGCCAATGGCCAGGCCAGCCAAGAAATTCCGCCGCCGGCGCAGCGCCAGAAAGGCCAGAGTGAAGCAGGCCAGCGCCAGCCCTGAAGTCTGGCCCCAGGCGATCAGGTGAAAGAACCCGGGGAAAGCGGCGGCGAGGATAAGGACTATCCCCGCCCTCGCTTGCAGGTTGGGGCAGGTTCGCCAGATCGCGTAACAGCAGATGGCATAGATCGCCGCGTTGAGCAAGAGCCAGAGAGCCAGGGCCCACGCATATGGCAGGAGGCTGAATGGGGCGAACAGCAGCGAAACCTGGGGACCGTAGAGTGGAAGATAGCTCCAGCCGGCGCTCGCGGGCACCAGGCGATGCATCCACGCGGCCTGCGCGCGCATGTCATAGAGCAGGTCGCCGTGGCCGTGAAGGACGAGGGTTCCGAGGGTGTAGAAATGGAGAAAGTCCGTGCCCTTCACCAGGCCGGCGCGGTCACGCAGGCCGGGAGTGGACATATCCACCGCGTACACCGACCAGAGGCAAAGTGCGAGCAGCAGGCCATGGACGCGTATGCGGCGCGCGGTGAGCCAGGAGGCGAATTTGCTCTGGTTCGGCACTTGGCCCGCCCATCATACCGGGCGGACACATTTCTGTGGCAAGGCCTACCAAACCGGATTGCCCTTCTCATCGCGAAACACGAAAGTATCGTTGCCGCGCTTGACCTCACGGGCGAAGATGGTATCCACGCCTTCGAACTTCACCTTCACGCCCTTGACCTCGATGTCGTCCCCCTTGTTCAGGGTCAGGTCGTACTGCTTTACCCACTGGGTGGTGGCGAGGTGAACTTCGATGGTCGTGCCATCTGTCATCTTGAGAATGACGTGCGATCCCAGGCCGCCGCTCATGGGGCACTGGCGGTCTCTGACCTCGACGACCGTCCCCTTGAAGGTGGCCTCGGCCGCAGGATCGTATTTGGGAACTGTGACCCCGCTGGCGGGCTTTTGGGCTGCCATTGCAGGCCAGGCAAGAACTGCGAGGACAAGCATTGGGACAATCCATAGGGCTTTCATAGCCGCCTCCTTCCCAACCACCTCGCACCTTCATTATTTGCATTTTGCCGCGGGACACCTGTGACTGCGGTCACGGAGGGCTGTGACCGCTTGCGGGGAGGACCGCGGCTTTCCACTTCCCCTCAATGCCGCTACACTGAACAAGCTATGACTATGCCCGGCCCCAACATCAAACTGACCAACGCCCCCGACTACCGGGAAAATTACGCCAACAGCGTGCAGGTGCGCGCCAGCGTGTGGGATTTCTTCCTGGTCTTTGGCACGCTGCAGCAGCAGACCGAAAGCCAGGTGGAGGTGCGCAACTTTCAGGGAATTTACCTGAGCCCGCAGCAGGCCAAGGCACTGCTCTCGATTCTGCAGCACGACGTGGCGAATTATGAGAGCGCGTTTGGCGAGATCAAGCTCGACCCGCGCATGACCGCGCCCGGGCCGGTCCACTAAATGGCGGCATCTCCCGAGGTCAAAGAGCGCAGGCTTCCTGCGGCGCTGATTTTGGTCCTGATTTTTCTGTCTCTGCTGGCCATCCACGCTCCCCTGCTGCGCCTGCCATACTTCTGGGATGAGGCCGGTTACTACATTCCGGCGGCGCGCGATCTGCTGCTGACGGGATCGCTGATTCCGCACACTACGCCCTCGAACGCGCACCCTCCGCTGGTGATGGCCTATCTCGCGCTGTGCTGGAAGATCGCCGGTTATACGCCGCTGGTCACGCGGACGGCGATGCTGCTGATGGCGGCGTTTGCGCTGCTGGGGCTGTTCCGGCTGGCGCGGCGCGCGGCCAACATGGAAGTCGCGATTGCGGTGGTGATTTGCACAGCGGTATACCCCGTCTTCTTCGTGCAGAGTTCCCTGGCGCAGGTGGACCTGGCGGCGGCGGGGCTGACGTTTTGGGGGCTGCTGGCGTATATAGAAGAGCGGCCTGTGGCGGCGGCAGCGTGGTTTTCGCTGGCCGTGCTGGCCAAAGAGACGGCAATCCTGGCCGCCCTGGCGCTGTTTGCCTGGGAGTTGCTGCGTGGGTTGCGGCACAAGAAGTGGGATCGCGCCGTACTACGCAGAAAGATCCTGCTGCTGGCGCCGGCAGTGCCGCTCGCGGTCTGGTATGCCTACCATCGCTGGCGCACGGGATTTTTCTTCGGCAACCCGGAATATTTTCGCTACAACGTGCAGGCCACCATGCATCCAGTGCGCATGGTGCTCGCTTTTCTTATGCGCGTCTGGCAAAACTTCGGCTACATGGGACTGTATGTGCTGACGCTGGCGGCCGCCGGGGCGATGTGGCTGCCGCCCCTGAGGGAACCCGAGGGCGAAGAGCGCCCGCGCATTGCACCCGACATTCAGTTTGCTTTTCTTGCGGTGATCGTGGCCTACGTGGCCGTCATGTCGCTGGTGGGTGGCGCCGTGCTGGCGCGTTACATGTTGCCCGTGGTTCCGCTGGTGATTCTTGTTGCGATTTCCACCTTGCGACGCCGCGTCCGGCTGTGGCGGTGGGTTGTGGGCATCGTGGCGGCGGGCTTTGTGACTAGCCTGTTCGTAAATCCTCCTTATGGGTTTTCGCTCGAAGATAATCTCGCCTATCGCGACTACATTCTGTTGCATGAGCACGCCATCGCCTTTACCCAAGCGCATTACGCGAGGGGCCGAGTGCTGACGGCGTGGCCGGCCAGCGGCGAGTTGTCGCAGCCGTGGCTGGGATACGTTTCGCGGCCGACGCGAGTGCTGCAAGTTGAGGACTTCACAGCCGAGGAGTTGATGTCGGCGGCCGAGATGCGGCCGAGTTTTGAAGCTGCTCTGGTGTTTTCGACAAAGTATGAGCCGGCTCATCCTTTGCTTCAGCATTGGGCGGCATGGCAACGGATCAAGGCAGAATATTTCGGATATCACCGTGACCTTCCGCCCGCCGCCGCGGCGCAGATTCTGGGCGGAAAGCTGGTCTATGTCGAGTGTCGCAAGGGCCAATGGGTCGGGGTGATCGAGATGGAGCCGATCGAAGAGGCAAACACTTCTTTTGACCACTGAGCACACGAAGAGGCGCGAAATCCTAACCCCGAGCGCCCTCGTGGAAGTTCGTGGCTTTGGGTGGTGGATGAATTTATTCTTTCCCGCGCATGATTTCTTCCACCAGGGTGTAGGGATCGCGCTTGTGCTCGGCGACTTCGGCGGCCAACCGTGAAAGCTCGCCATCGGCGATCTGGGAGCGGGCTTGTTCGAGCATGGCATCGCGCAACATTTCAACCAGCCGTTGCTGCCAATGGTGGGCGCGATTACACAGCGCCCGGTTTTCCTTTCCAAGATAGGCTTCGTACTCCGCGATGGTCGCGGCCAGTTCGGCAATTCCCTTCCCTTCGCTGCCCACGGTCTTGACGATGGGCGGGGTCCAGCCATCCTGGCGCGTGGCCAGCGACTGCAGGGCGCGAATTTCACGCTCTACCCGTTCAGCGCCTTCGTGGTCGCTTTTATTGATGACGAAAATATCTGCGATTTCCATGATGCCGGCTTTGATGGTCTGCACATCGTCGCCCATGCCGGGGACGAGAATGACAATGGTGATGTCGGCGAGGCGCACGATATCGACTTCGTCCTGGCCGACGCCGACAGTTTCGATGAGAATCACGTCGCGGCCGGCCGCATCGAGCACGGTGGCGACGTCGGCCGTAGTGCGCGCCAGCCCGCCCAGTGAGCCGCGCGTGGCCATGCTGCGGATGTAGGTACCGGGGTCGGAGAAATGCTCCTGCATGCGGATGCGGTCGCCCAGGATGGCGCCGCCGGTGTAAGGGCTGGTCGGGTCAACGGCAATGATGCCGATGGTCTGGTTCTGCTTGCGGAAGTGGCGGGCGAGATGATCTACCAGCGTGCTTTTGCCCGCGCCCGGTGCACCAGTCAGGCCGATAACGCGCGCTTGACCGGTGTGCGGAAAGAGCGCCTTCAGCAGATCAGACCACCCCGGCGCGTGGTTCTCAACCGCGCTGATGGCCTGCGCCAGGGCGCGGGGATCGCCGGAGCGAAGAAGGGAAACGAGCTTTTTTATTTCGGCGGTCAAGACAATTCAGTGTAAAGCAAGGCTGGAACGAAAAGGATTGCTGATCTCTGAAAGTGGCCCCTCAGGGTATAAGTCTCATATTGTTATCATACTGGTGATCATACATATGTGATACTATCTTATGCGGGGAGTACGATGGCCACAGCAAGCAAGGCGAGAAAGACCTTCTCGCTTTCTAGGGAATCGCTCAAATACCTGGAGTCGTTGCGCAAGAGCCGGCGCGCCCCTTCGACTTCGGCAGTCGTGGAGGAGCTCATCCGGCGCGAGCAACAGACCGCAGAAATGGAAAGGGTTTCGGACTCGGTGAGGCGCTATTATGACTCACTCACCGACGACGAGGTCGAGGAGGACCGGGCCTGGGGCCAGTTCGCAGAGAGCCAGTTTCCGCCTGAGGATGAGCCGTGACACGCCTGCCTTCGCGGGGAGAAATCTGGTTCGCGAAACTGCCCACCGATCCCTCTGATAAACCGCCGAGGCCCGTGATAATCGTTTCGCTCGACGCCCGCAACCACCATCCGCGGGCCGCTACAGTTCTTGTCGCCCCACTTAGCGGAGCAGTGGAAAGGAATGCTGAGACCCACCTCTTGCTCGCTCCAGGCGAGACCGGACTGCATCCCTCGAAAGTCCGCGCCGAGGATGTGACCGTCGTGCGGAAAGAGTCTCTGATCGAGCCCAAAACGCCGCTACGTGTTTTGAGCCACACCCGCATCTGCCAGATCGCCGATGCCGTACGAGTGGCCATGGGATGCCCGGTAAAATAGGACTAAATTGTGTGCTTCAACTCGAAATGTGGCGGTTGGTTTTATCTCCACCGAACCCGTTGTGAAGCGCTGCCAAACTCGTCGGAAGAAGGATACATTCCCCCGACCGTTCTTCTGTGAAAGCTCTCTACTGCCTGACCTCACTTCGACGAGGAATCGAGAACTGCCCTAGTTGATGACATTGTCGCGATGCACTATATGAACGAGCGAATTACCGCGATGCTCCTCATACTGATTTTGACGAGGCTCGGATTAGACGAGGGTGCCGCCAGAACGGGAGTCCTGAAGCGACGATATTTCCAGTAATCCTCACTCCCTCAGCAGCTGCCGGGCAATCACCAGCCTTTGCACTTCGCTGGTGCCTTCGCCGATGGTGCACAGCTTCACGTCGCGGTAGAACTTTTCCGCCGGATAGTCTTTGATGAAGCCGTAACCGCCGTGAATCTGCACGCCTTCGTTGGCGCAACGCACGGCCACTTCGCTGGCGTAGAGCTTCGCCATCGAGGACTCCAGCGTGGTCTTCAGCCCAGCGTCTTTCATGGAGGCACAACGCATGGTCAGCAGGCGCGCGGCTTCAATTTCCGTCGCCATGTCGGCCAGCTTCCACTGGATAGCCTGAAATTCGCTGATGGCCTTGCCGAACTGCTTGCGCTGCTTGGAATATTTGAGTGCCGCCTCGTACGCGCCTTGCGCCATGCCCAGCGAGAGCGCGGCAATCGAAATGCGTCCGCCATCGAGCACCCGCATGGCGTCAATGAAGCCGTCGCCTTCTTTGCCCAGGAGGTTTTCCGCCGGAATCACGCAGTCTTCAAAGATCAACTCCGCGGTATCGCTCGCCCGCAGGCCCAGCTTGTTTTCTTTTTTCCCCGGACGGAATCCCTTGGTGTCTTTCTCCACGATGAATGCCGAAAGCCCGTGCGTGTGCGCCGTGCGGTCCGTCACCGCAATCACCGTCAAAACGTCGGCATAGTGGCCGTTGGTGCAGAAGGTCTTGGTGCCATTCAGCACCCAGCTATTGCCCTTGCGGACCGCGGTCATGCGGGCGCTGCCCGCGTCTGAGCCGGAGGAAGGCTCGGTCAGGCCCCAGGCGCCAATGAACTCGCCGGTGGCCAGCTTGCTGACATATTTCTTTTTCTGCGCTTCCGTCCCGGCGAGAAAAATGTGGTTTGAGCACAGCGAAGTGTGCGCGGCCACGATAATGCCCACCGAGCCATCTACCCGCGAGAGCTCTTCGACCGCAAGCACGTATTCGACGTAGCCCATGCCCGCGCCACCGTACTCGGGCGGGAAGACGATGCCCATCAGGCCGAGTTTGCCCAGTTCTTTGATCGTGGCGAGGGGGAAGTCACCGGCCTCGTCCCACTTCATGACGTTGGGCGCAATTTCGCGCTCGGCAAACTCGCGGACCGATTTCTTCAGCTGCAGTTGTTCGTCGTTGAGTTGGAAGTCCAAGGTACCTCC
>DATIYF010000116.1:0-5205 GCA_035517775.1 Terriglobales bacterium | reverse complement strand
CAAGCTGTCAGGAAAGCATCTTCACCGCTATCTTGCGGAGTTCGAATATCGCTTTAATCGGGGGCAGGAATCTGATGTGTTCATACAGACTGTGCGACGGCTGTGCGGTGTAAAGCCTCTGCGCTTTGCGGAACTCACTTCTGGCCCGAAGGCTTAGCCTTGCGCTGAGCTTTTTTTCTTCCCTTTATTGCGGACGTTTTCTGCGGAGGTTTTTGCAACATCTGGCGCAGCACTTCGTCGAACTGGCTCTTTTCCGTTTTCATCGTCCTGCAACCTAGCATATTCCTGGCTCACATAGTTTTTCCAGTGAGGTTCCAGTCCTGCTTCGATACACGTGATTATAAACTCATCCACTGTTCCGTAGGCCGCAAGCATCTTGATCTTGCGATCAAGCTCGTTCGGAATGAATAACTGATGGCCCGTTGTGTTTGGTGGCTGTGACTTTGCCATGCGAAGTTCTTATACTTCTGATACTTCTTATTTTTCTTGCTTGACTTAGAAATATAAGAGGTATAAGAAGTCTAAGAAGAGTAGAGGGTCTCAGCAAGACTGAAGGTGTTGGGCCTGAAGGCCGATGGCTACAATGGATTGTGGAAGGTTGCGCAGCGAAGGGTTTAGGAATTAGACTTCTGCGGTTTTGATACGGCGGCAGCGGTGGGATTCGGACCCACGGATCGGGTGTTTCCTGTGAGGGTGAGACCCGATCAGGCGATTATAAGTCGCCCGCCTTAAACCAACTCGGCCACGCTGCCGTGTCAAACAAAAGTGGTGGGCGTGACGGGATTCGAACCCGTGACCACCGGCTTAGCAAGCCGTCGCTCTCGTGGTTCCAGCGTATCCTCGCGAAAGATGGCGCTGGTTCCAAGGCACGAGGCTCCACTGAGCTACACGCCCACTGCCCTCATTTCTCCGTGTACTTAAACGAAAATTCTAAGAAAAGCAACAACTTAGCGACGACGGGCTGTGGCACGGCTGTGGAAAACACAACATATGGTATTAGCTAGGGAGTAATTACTTTAGAATTGTGGTGCCCTGTCACGGCGAGATCAGTATCGCATTTGTGTCAAGTGAATAAACTTCCTATCTGGTTAGCCGGAACCTTCGGAGTGCTCGGCAATCAGCATTCAGCGGTCAGCAATTCGGCATTCAACTCGGCCATCCGGGCGATTTGCCCGGCCTTGCATGAACCCTGACTGCCAAGTGCCGAACGCCACGGGCTAAAAGCTAGAACTTAAAAGCTAAAGCTGAGTACTGAATGCTGGCCGCTACTTCCCAAACAACTCATGCAATCCGCGGTGGGCGAAGGCGCCCGCGTAGGCGCCGGCGATGCCGGGAAAAACGCTCAGGATCGATTCGAAGATCTGCGCCCGAAAGGGCTTTTCCGTCAGCACCACATAGGCGAGCAGTTGCACCAGCGGAACAAACACCGCCACCAGCAGAGTCCAGCGCCAGGGCCGCTGCGGGCTGATTCCGCCCAGCAGCATGGTCGAAGCCAGCACCGCCAGCGCGGTCAGCAGCAGGTCGCCAAGTTCAACCGCCAGCACTCCGCAGGCAATCCCCAGGGCCAGGCCAAGAAGATAGTCGAACCAGGCTCTAGACATCGCGCAACCTGGCAGCCAGCGGCTGTAGGAAGATTCTCACGCCCGTCTTCGCCGCGCGCCTTCGGCCGCCGCGAGCTTTCCCCGCGGCCGCCGCGCCTTCAGCGCGGCCGGATCCAGATGTTTCGCCGACTTCCACAGGCGCTCCAGGTCGTAATACCGCCGCGCCTTCTCGGAGAAGATATGCACGACAAAATCCACGTAGTCGAGCAACACCCACTCCGCCTGCTTGTAACCCTCGATCTGCACCGGGCGCACGCCGCTTTGCTCCAGGCGCTCTTCCACTTCGTCGCAAATGGCCTGAATCTGCCGCGGATTGCTCCCGCTGCAGAGCACGAAATAGTCGGTAAACGCCCCTGAGCCTTGCTCCAGTTCCAGCACGATGATTTCTTCGGCCTTTTTTTCCTGACAGGCACTGATGGCGGTGGCGACTTGGCGTTTCAGGTCGTTTTTCTTCATGCGGAGCGCAGGCTGGTCCTTGGCGACGGCTTCTTCATTGTAGCCGAGATTCAGGCTGTTCACCCGCCAGGGCGGCTAGCCCTGGCTCTTATACAGGCCCATCTTCCGGATGTAATCTGCCACTTTCTCATCCACGAACCGGCCCAGCGGCTTGCCGGCGGCGGCGGCCTGGCGGATGGCCGTCGCCGAGATCGGAAGGTGCACGTTATCCAGCAGGTGCAGGCTGGCGCCGGCCAGCATCAGGTCGCCTTTCGCCGGCTGCTTGAGAAAAGGCCGGGTGGCCGCCGCCGCCGGGCGCAGGCTCTTGGGCAGGGCGTTGGCAACATCGGCCAGCGAATATCCCGGGCGGCTGGCAACCAGGAACGCGCACTCGCGAAACAGGGCTTCCGCCTCATGCCACTTGGCAATGTCTCCAAAGGCGTCAATGCCGATGAGAAAGAACAGCCGGTCGCTTTTTTTCAGCGTGCTTTTCAGTCGCCGGATGGTATCAATGCTGTAGCTTGGGGTTTGCCCTGGCGATGTACCGGGCGCTTCCAGCAGCGAGGGCACAAAATCTTTTTCGCCGGCCGTGGCCAAAGCCACCATGGCGTAGCGCTCGAAGTAGGAAGCCAGGGGCTGCCCGGAGCGGTGCGGAGGCGCGCTGGCGGGCACGAAATAAACGCGATGAAGATTTCGTTGCTCCCGCGCCGCCCGCGCCAGCGCCAGGTGCCCGCGGTGAATCGGGTCGAAGGTGCCGCCGAAGAGGCCGATGTTCATGCGTGTTCGTTTCGGCGGCCCTGGGGCCTGCCGATGGCATCTTATCCCGGGCGCGCGGCCGAGGCCAGCGACGCCTGAAGGCGAACTGTAAGGTAGCCCTCGCTCTGGATGACGGGCTTCGCGGTTTCTCATTCGCGGGAATTGCATGAGCATATCGCCGGCGTTAATTCTCGGGCTGATTGGCGGGCTGCTGGTTCTGGCCTTCCTGGCCAACCGCGTCTTCCGTCTCACCGGCGTTCCTGATGTAGTGCTGCTCATGGCCCTGGGCGTAATTCTTGGCCCCGTCCTGGGATTGATCCGCCCTGGCTCTCTGACTACGACCACGCATCTTCTCGGCACCCTGGCGATCATCCTGGTCTTGTTTGAAGGCGCGCTCGAACTTGACCTCCGCGATACCCTGCGCCACTTTCCCGGCAGCCTTCTGCTTGCGCTGCTGGCTTATGTGCTGAGCGCCGCGCTGGTCGCCGCCATCGTGACCTACGCCCTCGGCCTGCCCTGGGTTTCAGGACTGCTGGTGGGCGCGGCCCTGGGCTGCACCAGCAGCACCGTAGTTTTGCCGGTGCTGCAGCACATGAACGTGGAAGAAGCGGCGCGGGTCACGCTGGTGCTCGAAGCCTCCTGGGGCGATGTGCTGGCGGTTCTGAGCGTGTCCTTGCTGCTCGATCTGCACCGCAGCGGCGGCCCGATCGCCCTGGGACTGGCGCTCGGCGCCCTGCGGCAGGTGGGTGTCGCCCTGCTCTTTTCCGTCACCGCGGGAGTTCTTTGGTCGCGGCTGCTGCGCGTGCTTACCGAGCAGCGCTTCTGGCAGGTGCTCACCTTCTCCATCGTGCTCGTGCTCTATGCCGGCATGGAGGCGCTGGGCGCCAACGGCCTGATCGCCGTGCTTGGCTTTGGCCTGACCCTGGCCAACTTTCCCGGCATTGACCCCGAGCTCGGCTTTCGCCACCTCTACACTGCGATCATCCAGCCGCAGCAGGCGCTTTTGACCTTTCACTCCGAACTGGCGTTTCTGGTGCGCACTTTCTTCTTTGTGCTGATCGGCGCCGTGGCCGAGTTGCAGACTTTCTTCGAGCATCCTTTGCTGATGGCCGGCACCGTAGCCGCGCTCTTTCTGGCGCGCTGGCTCGCGGTGCATGCCAGCCGCTGGGCCTGGCGGGGCGTGGGCAAGCAAGGCCGCGAAGCCATTCTCTGGATGCTTCCTCGCGGCCTCATCACCGTGGTCCTCGCCATCGAAGCCACCGAGGCCCGCGGCAATGAGCTGTCGTTTCTGCCCGCGCTGGCCTTTGCTGTGATCCTGGCGACCAACCTTCTGGTGTTGTTCGGAAGTGTGAAGATCAGGCGCGAGGCTGCCGAGACGGTTGCGGCCGGGGAGTCCGCCGCCGTGCCGGCCGAAACTGCCGCCGCTACCCTGCCCCAGGAAAGAGCAGGCCGGGCTCAGCGCCGCTGGGTCCTTGATGCCACTCTTCTATTCTGCCTGGCCATTGCCGGCGTGGTGCTGTGGTATGGCAATGCCCGCAACGGCTCCGGCCCTCCCTCCATGCTTCACTGGATTCGCCAACGGCTGCATCGTTAGGGCTGAAAGAGGGAAATGCGGGGATGAGGCACCCGCCGGGTGGCCCGCCTTACGGTTTTTCTCCCTCTTTCTAACTGACGGGTGCCCCATCCTAGCCGCGTCCTTTGCGGACGGGTGGCCCGGCCTTTTGCTTTTGTCACCACACTTTCGAGGGTGCCCCGTCCTTCGCGGTTTTCGAAGGGCGGGGCCTTTGGACTGATCCGCGCCCGACCGTGTTCCCCTGCAACCTCTCACTGTGACCGATGACCTTGACTCGCGCCTCCGCAGGCCCGACCCTGCTGCCATGCCCTGGGGACTCAAACGCTACTATGGCGCCGGCCACCTGCACTTTATCACTTGCAGCTGCTATCGTCGCCTACCGTTGCTGAACACTCCGCGACGGCGCGACCTTTTTCTCGATCTTCTGGAGCAAGCCCGCCGGCGCTATGGTTTGGTGGTCGTGGGCCATGTGGTCATGCCCGAGCATTTTCATGTATTGATCAGCGAACCGGAGAAGGGAACGCCCTCCATGGTGATGCAGGTGGTGAAGCAGCGTTTCGCGCGGCGGGTGCTGCGGGAATGCCGGCGCCGAAAACGCGCCAGCCAACCGAGCTTGTGGGAGGACCGAGAACTCGCACGGGTATGGCAGGCGCGCTTCTATGACTTCAATGTTTGGGGGCAGCACAAGCGGGTGCAGAAGCTGCGCTATATGCATAACAACCCGGTCAAGCGCGGCCTGGTGCTGGAGCCGGGACAGTGGGCCTGGAGCAGTTTCCGCGACTACGAGTTGGACGTGCAGGGACCGGTCAAGCTGAATCAGTGGCCCAAGGCGGAACTCAA
>DATIYF010000115.1:0-18121 GCA_035517775.1 Terriglobales bacterium | reverse complement strand
AGGTGACCGTCGTGGGGTTGGTTCCATCGGCCCCCAGGTACTCGTTCACGGAATTCCCGCTGCCGTTGTTATAGATCGTGACCCAGGCGTTGCCGCTGCTATCAATCGCGATTCCACGAGGTCCGGCCGCGATGCTGATCGGCGAGAAGCCGGCCTGCGCGCCGTTGTTGCCAAGAACGCTGACGGTGGCGTTGCCGACGACCCAGATCCGGTTCGATCCATCAATCGCGAGGAAGAGCGGGCTGAAGATGCCGCTGCTGTAGTTGACGGAGATGGTCCAGTCGTTGGGCGGAGCGTTGGTGCAATCAATCCCCGGCTGAAAGGGCGCCGAGGCCAGGGCGAGGGCACAGATGGAGGCCACGTTCTGCCCGGGGAAGCGGGCAATGTTCAGCATGGCGTCAATGGTGTTGGTGGGGGCGCTGCCGCCGGGGGGCGTGGCATCGGTAAAGAGATTGGTGCAGCCGGGCGAGCCGCTGCCGGTCGAGTTCACACAGCCCGCGATGACATCCGCCAGGGTATAAATTTCGCTGGTGGGCACGGTGGCCGCGGGAACCAGGGTTCCGGGGGAGCCGCCGCCGCCGGTGTTGACCAGCTCATTGGCGGTCACGAAGGCGTTGAACAATCCGCTGACGTTGCCGGTGGAGGTCGAGATCTGGGCGCCCGCGGTACCCGCGCCGATGAACGGCGCCAGCGCGTACACCGCGCCTACGGTGGTTACCTCGTTGACCGCGACGAACGGGTCGGCGCTCTGGATGGCGGTGCACGGCCCAAGCGCTGCCATCAGCGCGATGGCGCTGTTGGCGCCCGCCCCCGCATCTCCGCCCGTGGCTACGATGTAGATATCAGGATCGGGATGGTTGGCGTCGGTCAGCGTGGTGCAGGTATAGGCGGGGAAGGAAAAATGCCCTCCTCCCAGCGTGGTTGTGGTCGCGAGAGTCGAGGCCGCGGCCCCATAGCCGCCGGTGGTCACTGCATACAGCGTCACCGTGGCCCCGGCCACCGCCTGCTGGCCGCCGTGCACCTGTCCTTGCAGGCCCATCGCCTGGCCCGTTTGCGTGCTGGTCATGGTGCCGCCGCAACCCAACAAAAAGAAAGCCCAGGCAGTCAACCCGGCCAGAGCCAGCCGGGCAAAAAATGACGGGAATGGCAACTGTTTCAACTCCATGGTCTGGAACCTCGCAGAAGAAAGCGCCATCAAAATTTTGCCGCAATTGTATCGCAGTCCGACTTTCCCAGAAAGGGAATTCCTGGGGCGGCCTTAACTGGCGTCACCCCGCCCGCCGGTTACTAACAAGGCCCGAATCCGGCTCTGGCCGCAGAAACTAGCGCAGATAGACGCAATTAGAGGCCATCTGGCTGCACTGCGCGCTGCTTCCCGCTTCCGGCATCCGCACCTGCCGCCAAAATATTACGCCCTGTTGACATTCGCCGGTACATGTCCGAACGGGCCCTGTGCGGAGATCAGCACGAACCACGTAGGGACAGCCGCCCCCGGCTGTCCGGCCGGGCGCAGCCCGGCTAATGCGCCCTCGGCTGTCCGGCCCTGCACGAACCACGTAGGGACAGCCGCCCTCGGCTGTCCGGCCGGGCGCAGCCCGGCTAATGCCCCTCTGCCCCAGACTGGTTATCTTGACGCCGGGCGCGGAGTGAGATATCTTTCGACCCATCCAGATAATCGGCAGGTGGCCATGAGCAAACATATTTCCCGCTGGGCATGGGTGGCGTTTTTTCTCTCTATGGCAGCATTGCCGTTATATGCGCAGCATGGCTGCGTGGACTCTCCGGAAAATCCCACCGCCATTCTCGGCCTGGTGGGTGCCGCCGGCTTCTTTTATTCGCCGGTCAAGAACAAGCTGGCCTCGCTCTGGCGCGGGCGCCGCAAGGGCTAGCCCCAGCCGCCGCCTTTCTTTCTGAATCCTCTCTGCTTGTAGAGATGTAGCTTTGCTATGCCCAGGCTTTGCTATGCCCAGGCTTTGCTATACCCAGGTTTGGAAAGGCCACGGAGGCCCCGGCCTCGCTGCGCTCGGCCTTTTGTTTTCCTGCACTTGGATGTCAATACAAAATTGTGCATACAATTCTGTATGCACATTGTGTTCCCGCCGGAACATTTGTGCGTTTTGCCAGGCCCTTTTCCCGCCTGCCGCCCCCACCCTCCCGCCCGCCCGGCCAAAAAAGCTAGAATGGTCTCTGCCGGTGGCCGGCAGTCCGATTCCTGGAATGCAACAGACAGCCTATCTTCCCGAGCGCCTCTTTCCCTCTCTCACTCTTGATTGGCGCCGCACCCCCCTGCCCTCGCTCCTGCCCTGGATGCTGGCCGGCTTCGCCGGAATCTTTGTGCTCGCGCTGGCGCTGATGTGGCGCATCTGGAGCACCGACGCGCTGCGCTCCATCGGCATGTATTTTCCCTTGATCAGCGTCGCCCTGGTCCTGCGCGCCTGGCGCGCCATGGGATGGGAGGCGCGCGGCACCTGGTGGGGCCTGCTCCCTCTGCTCTACGCGCTGGTGCTCGGCCGCAGCGGAGGCAACGCCGTGCAGGCGCTGGTGTTTGCCCCCGGCATGGCCGTGCCCCTGTTGCCCCTGGGGCTGACGGTGTTTGCCTTTGGCAGCGGCGTGCTGCTGCTGCTGGGCGGCACGCGGGTGTGGCGGCGCTGCCTGTTTCCCCTGGCGCTGCTGCTGCTGGTCAACCCCGTGCCCACCGCCTTCGCCGCCATTGATATCCCTCTGCAATATGCCTCCGCGCGCGTGGCCCAGGCCTTCGCCCTGGCCATCGGGGTGCATCCCGATGTGAACCAGCTGCGGCTGATGTTCGCCCCTAACTTTGGCATGTTCATCGCCCCCGGCTGCAACGGCATTCGCGGCGCCGTCACCCTGGGCTACCTCGCTCTGATCGTGGGCTATCTCTACCGCTTTTCGCTGCGCTTCCGCGCCCTGCTGGTGGTGGGAGCGGTGGCGCTGGGCTACGTCTTCAATCTGCTGCGGCTGTGCGTGCTGGTGCTGTTTTATCGCCTGGCGCTGGCCTTTCCTTGGTTGCAGGCGCACGGCGAAGGCGCCGACTACCTGATCGGCGGAGTTTTATTTTTGCTCGCGGTGGCGCTGTTCGCGGTGCTGATCCGGTGGAAGCGGCGCGCCGGGCCGGCGCAGATAGACGCGGGGGCCGGCGCTGCGCGCGCGGAAAGCGCGCCGCCGGCGCCAATGAAGAAGAGAGCAGTTCTGTGGAAAGGAACAGCGGTGCTGCTGCTGGCGCTGCTCTCGGCGGTCCCCAACCTGCGCGATCTTCTGCGCCGGGCGCGGGGCGGGGCCGGGGAGAGTCCGCTCGCCGCAGCCCTGCTGCCGCAAGAGCTGGGCAACTACCACCGCCGGCGCGCCTGGCAGGAAGAGGACACGCTCGGCCAGGCGTTGTATCGCTGGGCGGCGTACACAGATAGCGCGGGGAATGAGATTGACGTGGGGCTCTGGCTGGGGCCGGGGGTGCACTATCCCATTGGCTGCCACCTCGCGCGCGGCGACCGCCCCGCCTGGCAACGGATGGAGAAGCTGGCCGCGGCCAACGGCGGCTCCGCCACCTTCGACCTGGATTTCTACGCCGAGGAGGGCAAGCCGATTCTGGAAGCCGCCACCGTGTGCGACGCCGGCGGATGCAACCAGTCGGTGGTCATGCCGCGCAGCGGGAACTTCGTGTTCGCCGGCATGGGGCTGGGTGATCTTTTTCTGCGGCCAACCTCTTCTCCGCTGCCGGTGGTGGTAAGAGTGCGGTCAGGCGGAGCGGCCTCGCAGGAACAGATGCTGGCGCGGCTTAGAGATTTCGTTGCCGGGATGAATACCGCGGATTTGGTGCGCTTCGCGAAAGAGAAGCCATAGGGCGCGATCGCCTGACCGCGATCATTTCAGGTGATAAAAGACGCCGAGGATAATTCCGAACACGATGTGGGCCACGAGGACTGAGACCGGCGTGCGAAGGCCATAGTTGAGCGCCATGAAGCCCGGCGGCTCAAGCATGCGGCTGGCGCTAGGGCCGTGCTGCTCGCTGGCCATGCGGGGATGCAGGCCGGGCATGACGGGGAAGACCACCACCAGAAGAAACAAGGCGTGCCCGATGCCAATGAGGGCGCCCAGCCACCAGCTGGTGCGCTGCAGAGATTCGAAGATAAAAACGTACAGCAGCGAGAACAGCCAGCCGTTCGCGGTATGAATCAGAAAGCCGTAGAGCCGGGCTTTGTCGCGGTCGGGAGTGACGGCCATCCCCAGAATATAGGGAAGGTTAAGGCGGGTGAGGCCCAGGCCCTGGCTGCCGTGCAGCAGGATGGCGTTGGCCACGGTGGCGACGAAGCCCCATAACAGCCAGCTGGCGAAGTTCATGCGTGCGCCTCCACGGCGGCGCTGCGATTGGCGGCGCGTTCGGGGCGATGCGGCAACTGCTGCGCTCCTTCTTCGCGCTCCTGCAGCGAGAGGGCGGCGCCCACCAGGCCCACATGAGTAAATGCCTGGGGGAAATTGCCCAGGGCGGCGCCGCTCGCGGGGTCAATCTCTTCCGCGTACAGTCCGAGATCATTCTGGAAGCGGAGCAGGCTGCGAAACAGGGCGTGGGCTTCCTCAAGTGAGCCGCCGCCGAGGGCGAGGTATTCGACCTCCCAGAAGCTGCAGATGGCGAAGGCGCCCTCGGAAGGATCGGAGCGGTAGCGATAGACCAGGCCGTGCTCGGCGCCGAGATGTTTCCGGATCGCGCGGTAAGTGCCCTGCATACGCGGCGAATCAGCTTTCTCGAAGCCGTACCACGACATGAGAAGCAGGGCGGCATCGAGCTCGCTGCCGCCGAGAACGTTGGAGTAGCTCTGCAGCTCTTCATTCCAGGCCTGGTCATGGATCTGGCGGCGAAGCAACTCGCTGTTTTCGCGATAGGAATCGAGCGGCGCATGGTTGAGAAGCCCCTTGTTGCCGAGCGAGATGAGGCGGTCGAGGGCGGTCCAGCAGAGCACGCGCGAGTGAGTGTGGTTCTGCCGGCCATTGCGCGGCTCCCAGATGCCTTCATCGGGCGAATCCCAGTGGGCGGCGACGTAGTTGCCCAGCTTGAGCAGGGTCTTGCGCATGTCATCGTCGAAATCGCCGCCATAGAAGGCATATTGCGCGGCGGCATCCATGACCTCGCCATAAACATCGAGCTGCAGCTGGGAGCGCGCGCCATTGCCCACCCGCACCGGGCGGGAATTCTGGTAGCCGCACAGATATTTGAGCTCGCGCTCATGCGGCGCCTGCTGCCCGTAAACCGTGTACATGATGCGCAGCTCCGGGTTGGTGAGCCGGGTGGCCTGCAGCATCCACTCGATGAAGTCGCCGGCTTCCTCGTGATATCCCAGTCCGAGCAGGCCGCGAACGGTAAGCGAGGCGTCGCGCAGCCAGCAATAGCGGTAGTCCCAGTTGAGCGGGCCACCGATGCGCTCCGGCAGAGAGGTGGTGGCGGCGGCCACAATGGCGCCCGAAGGGGAATAGGTGAGCAGCTTCAGCGCCAGTGCGCTGCGAACGACGGCCTGGCGATAGGGGCCATCGTATTTCGCGCGCCCGGCCCACGCCTGCCACCATGCGACCGAGCCCGCAATGCTCTGGCGGGTCCACTCGCCGAGCGGCGGCAGAATCGCCGGCGTGCTGTCGCAATAGCTGAGCGAGAACTGAAGCTTTTGCCCCGCCTCAAGAACGACGCTGGCGTGGCAGCGCTTGCCCTCAAGGATGCGGAGCGGTGCGCTGCTGCGCAGCCAATACACTCCGCGGCCAACCTGGGCCTGAATCCCCAACTGGCCGCGCGCGCGCAAGCCGGCCGAGCCCGCCCCGAAATCGGGCCGGGGAAAGTACTCGACTTCGACTCTCACCGAGCCCGATGTGCATTCAATCTGCCGGGTGATTTCGTGGTCGGGCAGGGGAGCGCGCCGCTTGAATTCTTCGCTGGCGACCGGCATCAGGTCGGTGAGCACCGCTTTGCCGGGGCTGCAATCGAAGCTGGTCTGCAGTACGTTGGTTTCGCGGATGTACTGGCGGTGGATGGAGCGCACCTCTGCGGGGGCGATGCTCCAGTGGCCGCCGCGATCGGGGTCGAGCAGGGCGGCAAAGATGGCGGGGCTGTCAAAGCGCGGCCAGCATAGCCAATCGAGCGACCCGTAGCGGGAAATGAGCGCCGCCGAACGGCAATCGCCGATGATGCCGTAGTCCTGAATGTGCGCGGACCGGCGCAATTCAGTTCCGGGGCGGGGCGCGATAGTTTCAGTCATCCCTCCATTCTCCTGACCTATAATCCGCCTGCTTTCCCGCTCAGGGCAAACCTTTGCCGAAGTAGTAAGGTTGAGACGACGATTCAGGGCAGTTCGTTGGCCGGGAAGGCGCATTTCGTCCGAACGATTCTGAGAACCGCGGCATCTGAGTAAGAAAGATGAAGAACATGACGCAGACCATGGCAGACGCGCTGGTGTTCTTTGGCGCAACCGGAGACCTGGCTTACAAGAAGATATTTCCCTCATTACAGGCGCTGGCGGCGAAAGACCGGCTG
The DNA here is from genome assembly GCA_035517775.1 of Terriglobales bacterium. Lineage (GTDB taxonomy): Bacteria > Acidobacteriota > Terriglobia > Terriglobales > Acidobacteriaceae > DATIYF01. The sequence goes on along the minus strand of DATIYF010000115.1, from coordinate 11,592 downwards.
AATATGCCGGTGATCGGGGTGGCGAAGTCAGGCTGGAACCTGGAGCAACTGAAAGAGCGGGCCAAGGACAGCGCAGAACACTCGGGCAGCTTTGACCCGGCAGCCTTCGCCAAGCTGGCGGCCTCACTCAAATATATTGACGGCGATTACGCCGACCCGGCCACCTTCCGCCAGCTGCGGCAGGAACTGGGGGGCGCGCAACATCCGCTGCACTACCTGGCCATTCCGCCTGCTTTATTTCCCAAGGTGGTCGAGCAGCTCAAGAGCTCGCAATGCTCTCACGGCGCGCGGGTGGTGGTGGAGAAGCCATTCGGCCACGATCTGGACTCGGCGCGCAAGCTGAACCAGGTGCTGCACAGCGCCTTCCATGAGAACGCGATTTTTCGCGTGGACCACTATCTGGGGAAGAACGCGGTGCAGAACGTGCTGTTTTCGCGCTTTGCCAATTCCTTCTTCGAGCCTTTCTGGAACCGGAACTATGTTGAGGAAGTGCAGATCACCATGGCGGAAAACTTCGGAGTGCATGGGCGCGGGGCGTTTTACGATGCGGCCGGCGCGATTCGCGACGTGGTGCAGAACCATCTGCTGCAGTTGCTGACCAACGTGGCCATGGAGCCGCCGCCCTACATGCAGACCGAAGTTTTGCGCGATGAGAAGGTGAAGGTGCTGCGCAGCATTCCGGCGCTGCGGCCGCAGGATGTGGTGCGCGGACAATTCAGCGGCTATCGCGATGAGCCGGGGGTAAAGCCGGGCTCCGCGGTTGAGACCTTCGTGGCGCTGCGGCTGGCGCTGAATTCGTGGCGCTGGCAGGGAGTGCCGTTTTACATCCGGGCGGGAAAATCGCTGCCGGTCACGGTCACCGAAGTGCGAGTGAAGCTGCGCCAGCCGCCGGCGATTTTTTCCGAGGGGCGGCCGCCGGCAAATTATGTGCGCTTTCGCGTGACCCCGAACTCAGTGATCGCGATGGGAGCGCAGGTGAAGGTGGCGGGCGACGTGTTTCGCGGCAAGCCGGCCGAATTGATGCTTACCGAAGCTTCTGATCCGGCCGAAGCGCAGGCCTACGAGGAGTTGCTGGGGGATGCGATGCGCGGCGAGCAGGCGCACTTTGCCCGCGAAGACTACGTGGAAGAGGCCTGGCGGATCGTGGACCCGATCCTCGGCGACGCCACCCCGGTGCACTCCTATCAGCCCGGCAGTTGGGGTCCAGCCGAAGCGGACTCGCTGGTTGCGGGCGCGGAGGGCTGGTACAAACCGGAGTGAACCGCTTGAAAGGCCTTCACCACAAAGGGCACGAAGGCGCACGAAGGAACCCAGGACCCACGACCTGGAAATAGCACGATGACGCTCTCCTGTTTCGGGAAAATCCGTTTCCTTTCCCCCTGAATAATTTGCGGAATTGGCTTGCAACTGTATGATTGCCTCATAGGATTTCCGACCACATAGGCTGAGCCGCAATGCTCACCCTGAGGCCAGAATGATCAATCAGAAGCGGGTGGCGGTTGTTATGCCCGCCTATAACGCGGAAAAAACTCTGGAAGCCACGGTGCGGGAGCTGCCCGAACTGGTGGACATCTGTCTTCTGGTGGATGATCACAGCTCGGATGGAACGGTGAGACTGGCCGAGCGCCTGGGGCTACGCTACTTCGTGCACGATCAGAACTACGGCTACGGCCGCAACCAGCAGACTTGCTACCGCGAGGCGCTGGCCGCGGGGGCGGACGTAGTGATCATGCTGCATCCGGATTATCAATACACGCCGCTGCTGGTCACGGCCATGGCCAGCATGGTCGCCTACAACGTTTATGACGTGGTGCTGGGATCGCGCATCATTGGCGGGCAAGCCCTGCGCGGCGGCATGCCGCGTTATAAGTATGTTGCCAACCGCCTGCTTACGGCCTTGGAGAATTTCTTTCTGAGGGCCAAGCTCTCGGAATATCACAGCGGCTACCGCGCCTTCAGCCGCGAAGTGCTCAGCCGGTTGCCGCTGCTGGAGAACTCCGACGATTTTGTCTTCGACAATCAGATGCTGGCGCAGTGCGTGTACTTTGGATTCCGCATCGGAGAGGTTTCCTGCCCCACCAAATATTTTGACGAAGCCTCGTCCATCAACTTCCGGCGCAGCGTGAAGTACGGGCTGGGGGTGGTGGAGACCACGCTGAAGTTCGCCGCGCAGAAGGCGGGACTGGCCCAGTTCCGCATTTTCAGCGAAAAGGGCAAGCGCCTGGAGTTGAGTTACGCGATTCCACTGACCGGGCGCGCGGCGAAGCAGTCGGGCGGGTAGGCGGGAACCGCCTGCAGGCCGGATTTAATCCTCAACGGCGCGGCTCCTCCGAGGCAGTGAGATGAAGAACGGCACCGCGATCATTATTGGGGCCGGACCTGCCGGGCTTACGGCAGCCTATGAGCTGCTCACTCGCACCGCAATCAAGCCGCTGGTGCTGGAGCGCAGCGGGCAGATGGGCGGCCTCTCCCAAACGGTCAACTACAAAGGCAATCGCCTGGACATGGGCGGGCACCGTTTTTTCTCCAAGAGCGACCGGGTGATGCAGTGGTGGCTGGAGCGTTTTCCCCTGGAGAAAACCTCGGAGCAGGAGTTGCGCCTGGCGTATCAGGGCGCGAGCCGGAGCATAGCAACGGGCCCGGCCACTGCTGATCCCAAGCTCACGGACCGGGTGATGCTGGTGCGGCACAGGAAATCGCGCATTTACTATCTGCGCAGATTTTTTGATTATCCCATTCAGCTTACGCCCGATACTTTGCGCAAGCTGGGGCTGTGGCGTTCGAGCCGAATCGGCCTGAGCTATCTGAAGAGCGCGCTGTCTTTCGAGAAGCCGCCTGCGACCCTGGAGCAATTTTTCATCCGCCGCTTCGGGCGAGAGCTCTACCAGACATTTTTCAAGGAATACACGGAGAAAGTGTGGGGCGTGCCCTGCAGCGAGATCAGCGCGGAGTGGGGAGAACAGCGGGTGAAGGGACTTTCCATCCGCAAAGCGATTCTGCATTTCGCGAAGCAGGCGTTTCAGTCGAGCAACGGCGGCGTGTCACAGAAAAAGACCGAGGTCTCTCTGATCGAGCAGTTTCTTTATCCGAAATATGGCCCGGGACAGATGTGGGAGGCAGTGGCCTGCGATGTGCAGAGTATGGGCGGTTCCGTGGTCACGGGAATGGAAGTCTGTGGTATGGAGCACTCGGGGAACCGCATCACGGCTGTGATTGCCGCCGACAGAAACGGGCAGCAGCACCGCTTTGCCGGCGACTATTTTTTTTCTACCATGGCGATCAAAGACCTGGTACGCGCCATGGGAGAAGGCGTACCCGCGAATGTGCGCGAGGTAAGCGAAGGATTGCTGTATCGCGACTTCATCACCGTGGGGCTGCTGGTCAAAAAATTGAGGGTGCACGAAGGCTCAAACCCCGCGCTCATTTCGGACAACTGGATTTATCTGCAGGAGCCCGACATCCTGGCGGGCCGGCTGCAGATCTTCAATAACTGGAGCCCGTATATGGTTGGCTCGAGCGGGCACATCTGGCTGGGGGTGGAATACTTCTGCAATGAGGGCGATGATCTCTGGCGCAAATCGGATGCGGAGATGGTGGAGCTGGCGAAACAAGAACTCGACCGCATCGAGATCGTTGCTCAGGAGGATGTGGTAGATGCAACCGTAGTGCGGATAATCAAGGCTTACCCGGCATACTTCGGGACCTACGCGCGATTCGGTGAGATGCGCAGCTATTTTGATGGCTTTGAAAACCTGTTTCTGGTGGGCCGCAATGGCATGCACAAGTACAACAACCAGGACCACTCCATGCTGACCGCCATGACGGCGGTGGATAACATTGCCGCCGGCAAGACCGACAAGACGGCGCTCTGGCAGGTGAACACTGAAATGGAGTATCACGAAAGCAAGTAAACGGCCGACCCGCGCCGCGCGGCATGACGCAAATACGCCGCCGCTTAGAGTAAGCTCGAAAGCTTGAAGCCACGACCGAAGCTTCGGGATTTCCTGCTGCTGATACTGCTGACCGCCGGGGCGATTGCGGTTCACGGCTACCATCCATTTGTAGAAGACGGGGAAATCTACGTTCCGGGAATCAAGCAGGCGCTTGACCCGCAGCTCTATCCGTACAACGCAGCGTTCTTCGCCTCGCACGCCCACATGACGTTATTTCCAGAGCTGATTGCCGGCTCCATCCGCCTGGCGCACGTGCCGGTTGAGTGGGGCCTGCTGGCCTGGCATTTCACTTCCATTTTTCTGTTGCTGCTGGGTTGCTGGCATGTGGGCCGGCTGGCCTTCGGCCGGCCGCTGGCCGCCTGGGGGGGAACGGCACTGGTGGCTTCGTTGCTGACCATTCCCATCGCCGGCACCGCGCTTTACATCATGGACGAGTATGTTTCCACCCGCTCGCTTTCCGCTCCGGCGGTGATTTTTCTGGCGGTGAACACGGTGGAGCGGAAGTTCGCGCGGGCGGCGCTTTGGGCGTTGTTTGCGGCAGCGATTCATCCTCTGATGGCGGTGTTTGGGTTGACCTACGCGGCGCTGCTGTTGTGGATGCGGAGGCCGGCGCGGGTTTCCTCCGCGGCCGAGCGACCCACTGCGACAGCGGTTGTTTTCCTGTTTCCGCTGGGCTTGTTTCCGCCGGTCACGCCGGCGTATCGCGTCATCCTTTCTACCCGGTCCTACTTTTTTCTCTGGAGCTGGGCCTGGTACGAATGGCTGGGGCTGATCGCTCCCATGGTTCTGCTCTGGTGGTTCTTGCGCATAGCGCGGAACCATGGCTTTCCCCTGCTGAACCTCTTCTGCCGCGCACTGCTGGTGTTCGGCGTTGTATTTTTTATCGCTTCGGCGGCAATCTCCATTCCTCCGCAGTTCGCGCGCTTCGCTGAGCTGCAGCCCACGCGCTATCTCCATCTCCTCTATATTCTCTTCTTGGTTCTTGGCGGAGGGCTGCTGGCGGAGTTGGTGCTGAAGAAACATTTCTGGCGCTGGCTGCTGCTGTTTGTTCCTCTCTGCACGGGAATGTGGTTCACGCAACGGCAGCTTTTTTTGGCGACGCCGCAGATCGAGTGGCCGGGGGCAGCGCCAAACAATGGCTGGCTTCAGGCCTTCGTATGGATTCGCCGGCACACCCCGGTGGATGCTTACTTCGCTCTGAATCCTGATTACATGAAGCAGCCGGGCGAAGACGAACATGGCTTCCGCGCCATGGCCGAGCGCTCGGCACTGGCTGACCGGGTGAAGGACAGCGGTGCGGCCTCCATGTTCCCCCAGCTCGCGGAAGCCTGGATGACCCAGGTACAGGCGCAACGAGGATGGAAGAATTTTCATGTGGAAGACTTCCGCCGCCTGAAACAGGAGTTCGGGGTGGATTGGGTGGTGGTGGAACAGCCACCCGCCGCCGGGCTTATCTGCCCCTACCAAAATAAAACCGTGGCGGTTTGCCGCGTGGAGTGACGCAGGCGGCAATAGTGAAGAGGCGGTTGGCAATTGCGGCGTCCGCAAAGCGCGTATAGCATCTAACCCAATAGCATGGCTTCTACGGCTACAGCCACGCCTGCGCGCGCGCCCAAGCTGGTCTTCGGCGAAATTCTCAGCTTTGCCTACGACACTTTTTGCAGCAACAAAGTGCGGTTCGCCCTCACCGCGCTCGGCATGGTGATCGGAACGGCCTCGCTCATTCTGGTCGTCACCATCGGCATGACGGGCAAGCAATATGTTCTCAACCAGATTCAATCCATCGGGATCAACGAGATCTGGGCGGAGTATCAGGGCGGAGGCCCGCGAATCACGGCCAGCGTGCCTGATCCGCTTACCATTGACGATCTGTACGCGGTGCTGCAGCAGGTGCCGGGAGTGGTAGCCGCCTCGCCGGTGGTCCCTTTGGCCGATCGGGTGGCTGTCGGCTCGGGCAAAGAGCACGACATTACGGTGCTGGGAGTCTTCCCCCAGTACCGCGCGGTGCGCAACCTGGTGGTGGTCTCAGGGCGGTTCTTTGACGCCCAGGATGAAGAAGCGCGCAACAAAGTGGGCGTGATCGCGGAGAAGATGGCGCAGCAGGATTACGGCTCAGCCGAGGAAGCCGTAGGCAAGGTGATCAAACTGAGCGGCCTGCCCTTCACCATTATCGGCACCTTCAAAGAGCGGGTGAATACCTTTGGCCAGTCGGAGATTACCGACAACAGCATGGCTATTCCATACAGCGTGAGCCGTTATTTCGCGGAAACCCCGGCAGTGAAGCAGATGTATTTCTCCATGGCCGACCCCTCGATGGTGGTGCCGGCGACGGAGGAGATCAGCCGGGTGATTCGCAGCCGCCATCGCTCGGAATCGGTGTACAACATCTCCAACCTGACCGAATTGCTGACGGTCGCCAATAAAACGGCCAATGCGCTGACCCTGGTGCTGCTGCTGGTCTCGACCGTCACCCTGCTGGTGAGCGGCATCGGAATTATGAACATCATGCTGGCCACGGTGAGCGCGCGCATTCGCGAGATCGGGATTCGCAAGGCCATCGGAGCTACCAACCGGGAAATTCGCTTTCAGTTTCTGTCGGAGGCGATTCTGATTTCGCTGGCAGGCGGGCTGGTGGGCGTGGTGATCGGGCTGGCCATTCCGTTTTCCGTACGTTTTCTTACCGAATACCGGATTCCAATCTCAGGACTTTCGGCAATCGTGGCGCTGGCGGTGTCTTCGCTGGTGGGAATCATCTTCGGGACCGTGCCGGCCACGCGCGCAGCCAAGCTCGATCCGGTGGAGAGTTTGCGGTATGAGTAAGCCTTCGGGGTTCGGGGGTTCTCAATTCTGCAGCCAGCCCACTCGCCGGCAGTCAGCAGCGCAAACAAGAACGCCGGGCTGGTTGGCCCGGCTCATTCCTGCGTTCTACCTTCGGGGATAGACTCGGTTCGAGATCCCCGCAGATCACGTCTTCATTCCATCTCGATCTATCGGTTTCGAATCTCCCTGAAACCTCGCTCGCTTCGTGAATTCTTCAGATTCGAACTCCGCTCGCGCCGCCCGTCACCGCTGGCTGGCGGCGCAACCGGATTACATCACCAGGGCCAGGTTTTCCAATTCCCTCTGCAGGACCGGCAGAGAGCAGCCAGCCATTTCCACGCGGCTGGCAGCATCCAGCGCGGCCTGAGGCGAAACACCATAACCGCGGCCCATCAGAAACACCTGCAGGAGCTCTGCCGCGTCGCGGGAATCCAGCAGCCCGCCCTGCAGCAGGTCGTTCCGCAAAGCTGTAATCTCGGGTACGGAAAAGTTTTCTCTCATAGCCGTCCTCACCTCCGAACCACTGACTATTAGACTCAGCCGACCTACGCAACGTTGCATGCAATTCGGCTGCCGAGAAGCTGGCTCCTTGGTGCTATACGATGTCCAACTGTCTCTAGTTCCTTCAACCCCTTGCTAAGCGAGAAGTTGCATGCTGGCGAGCTCGCGCCTGGGGGCGATTTCACACAGCTGCCACAGTTTGAACAGTGACACACCGTGTCGTTGTGGGACGAAAAATGGAAGAAACGTTTCCTCTATGGCATGAACGTGCCATAGGGGCGCAGAGCTCTCAGGATTCTAAGAAGGCTCTACTACAGCCTCTTCCTTGAGCAATACGGGGATGCCGTCCTTGAGGGGATACAGGCGGTGGCATTGCCGGCACTTGAGGCCGGCGTCGCCCTGTTTGACCTCGAGTGAGGCGTGACAGACCGGGCAAGCCAGAATTTCCAGCAGCTCGGGCGGAATCATGGCCAGATTGTACTCTCCTTCGCCTGCCTGGCACATGCGTGCCGCATCCGCGCAATGAAGGTTTACGGTAGAATTTTCTTTAAGCCGGTCCTTCCGAAAAAGACAAGCGAGGCGTGATGGCCGCCACTGTACTTGATGGCAACAGGATCTCCGCCGAAATCCGGGCCGAGGTCGCCGAGGAAGTAAAGTCGCTGGCCCAGGCCGGAATCCGCCCGGGCCTGGCGGTGGTTCTGGTTGGGCACAATCCTGCTTCGGAGATTTACGTTCGGCAAAAGGTGAAGGCCTGCGAGGAATTGGGAATTCACAGCGAGAAGCTCACGCCTGCGGAGACAATTTCTACCGAACGATTGTTAGAGTTAGTGCAGGAACTGAATCAGCGCGATGAGATTGATGGGATTCTGGTGCAGCTTCCCCTGCCGGCGCAGGTGGATTCGAAAAGAGTTCTGATGGCGGTGGACCCGGCGAAAGATGTGGATGGATTTCATCCCATGAACGTGGGCTTTCTTTCCACGCAGCGTCCGGGACTGGTGCCGTGCACGCCGGCCGGCATGATGGAGATTCTGCGGCGGAGCGGCATCCCGATTTCCGGGCAAGAGGCAGTGGTGGCCGGGCGGAGTGACATCGTGGGCAAGCCGGTGGCCATGCTGCTGCTGAACGCCAACGCAACCGTGACCGTCTGCCACTCGAAGACGCGCGATCTGGCCGGCGTGTGCCGCCGCGCCGACATTCTGGTGGCAGCCATAGGCCGCGCGGGCATGATCACCGGCGATTTTGTGAAGCCCGGCGCCACGGTAATTGACGTGGGAATGAACAAAGTCACCGAGCCGGGCGAGTTTAAGCGCCTGTTCGCGGGCAATGCCAAGCGGGAAGAAACCTTCCGGAGCAAAGGCTCCGTGCTGGTGGGCGACGTTCACCCCGAAGTTGCGCAGGTGGCGGGAGCGTTGACTCCTGTTCCCGGTGGCGTCGGCCCCCTGACCATCGCCATGCTCATGTCTAACACGGTTCGCGCCGCCAAACTGCGGCGCGCCAGCCGCATGGCCGAGCTTTCCAGGGTTTGAGCGAGGGCGCTGGAGGTGAATGATCACGCCCACTTTGATGGATTGCCCACCTGACTTGCTGTCATGAGATAAGCTCCCTTAAGGATTTGGATTTGTCAGGGCGGCCAGGCATACGCCCTGCCGCAGGCAGACCGGGGGCCGGTGTTTCTGCTATCTTTTTGCCCACGCCACAGGTCGCAGTCATGGCTGATGCCCGGCCGAAATTCGTGGCCATCGAGACCCCTATGCTGAAAGTCGGCCTGACGGGAGGCATTGCTTCGGGAAAATCCACGGTGGGGGCGATGTTCGTCGCTCTGGGGGCGCACCTGATTCAGGCGGATGAGATCGCGCACCAACTCATGCTTCCCGGCCAGGCGGTGTATGAGGAAGTGGTACGGCACTTCGGGCGCGAGATTCTCGAGGCCGACGGCCGCATCAATCGTTCGCGTCTGGCCGAAGCCGCCTTTGGCGACCCAAACGGAAACAGCCCCTCCCGCGTCGAGGAACTGAATCACATCGTGCACCCCGCGGTCTTGAGGAAGCAGGAAGAATGGATGCGTATGATTGGCCGCGGCTATCCCCAGGCGGTGGCCATTGTGGAGGCGGCGCTGATCCTGGAAGCCGGGGCAGCCAGGCAGTTCGACCGTTTGATGGTTGTGACCTGCGAGCCGGAGCAGCGCATCTCGCGCTGGTCGCTGCGCCGCAAGGTGGACCTCGAAGCCGCCCGCCTGGAGGTGACACGGCGCATGGCGGCGCAGCTGCCCGATGCCAGGAAGGTCAAAGCAGCCGATTACGTGATTGATAACTCCGGCTCCCTGCCGGAAACCGAAAAGCAGGTACAAGCCGTATTTACCCAGCTGCAGATGGCGGCCAAGGAGAGCCAGGGAGCGTAGGGCGGCCGCGCTCTCTGCCGATGGGCGCGCCCCGGGCTGCCCAACCCGGTTCCCTGGCCGCTTTCCGGCTTGCTTAGTGACACTGCTATGGTGTACAACCCACCGGGCCAGTTTGCGGAACCCCAGGTCCGAGCGCTACACCAGCCAAACTCGCGTCGGTTGGTGTCCTAGTCCGGACGCGTCCATGCGGCCGGGGGAGAATCTCATGAACAAGCGTCGAGTTGTTTCTGGCTTGTGTTTCGTAGTGTTATGTGCTGCTGCGGGCTTCGCCCAGAGTTCGGCCACCGGTGACCTGCGCGTAACTGTCAAAGACCCCAAGGGCGAAGTGGTCACCACCGCCACGGTCACGGCAAGCGACGCGGCCAAGGGCCTGGAGCGCTCTACCAACGCGAACGCCGATGGCGAGTACCGCCTGACCGCCCTTCCCCCGGGCCCGTACGCGGTCAGCGTGCGGGCCGCCGGATTTGCCACGGTGCAGGCGGCCGGCGTGGTCATCACCGTGGGCCAGGTGGCAGACCTGCCGGTTACCTTGACCATTGCCTCCGGCCAGGAGACGGTCAACGTCAGCGCCGAAGCCGAACTGGTGGAAACCTCGCGTACCTCAACCACCGACACGATCACCCAGCGCCGCATTGACAACCTGCCCATCAACGGCCGCAATTACATCAACTTCACGCTCACCGACTCGCAAGTAGTGCGCGACAACGCGCCCAACACCGGGGCGGCGCCCACTTCCGGGCTGAACATGAGCGGCCAGCGCGCCCGCGCCAACCTGGTCAACGTGGATGGCGCCGACGCCACCGACAACTCGATCAACGGCGTGCGCTCGACCGTTTCTCAGGAAGCGGTACAGGAGTTTCAGATCATCACCAACGGCTATGCTCCGGAGTATGGCCGCGCCTCTGGCGGCGTGGTCAACATCATCACCCGCTCCGGTTCGAACGAGTTTCATGGCGACGTCTTCGGTTATCTGCGCAACCGCAACTTTCAGGCGGTGAACCCGTTCAGCACAGAGCCGAATCCGGCTTACACCCGGGTGCAGGCGGGTGCGGCCTTTGGCGGACCCATTAAGAAGGACAAGACCTATTATTATTTCTCCTACGAAGTGACCCGGCGCCACGAGACCGGATTTTCCAGCATCGGCGCCAACAATTTCGGGATGCAGTCCTTTGACGCCACCGGGATATTCAGCCCACTCGCCCCGGCGGGCACCTTCACCATGCCGGCTACGGCCGAGCAGGCGGCCTTTCTGGCGCCCTTCACGCAAGCCGGCCCGGCGCCGCTGGCGGTACAGTTCTACACCTGGCTGGTAGGCAGCTCATCGTGGCTTGCGACCACCGGAAGCCAGCAGTCGTTTGCCTTGCTGCCGTTCGCTCCGCCCGGATCGGGAGCACAACAATTTCCGACCAGTTGCAACCTGCTGGCGGCCCCGCTTTGCGCGGGATTGCCGGCCTCATTCCAAAGCCTGGACTCGCAGGCAGGCAACTTTCCCGTATTTGAAGGAACCAGCCTGTACTCGCTTCGGATTGACCATAACATCAGCGCCAGTAACCGCCTGACCCTGCGCGCCAATGTAAGCCCGAGCACGATTACTGGGATTGAGGTCAGCGGCGAGGACCAGCCCTTCGGGCAGAACGCCTACTCCCGCACTTCGGAACAGACTTATCGTGATGTCGCCGGCGTGGCGCAGGATACCTGGACCATTGGCAACAATAAAGTCAACGAATTGCGCTTTCAGTATGCGCGGCGCGGGCTCTCGTATTTCTACAACACGCAAATTCCTGGCGGCTCAGACCCGGCCATCAACATCCCGGGCTTTGCCTATTTCGGACGCGAGCCCTACTCCTACATCCAGCGCACCGAGCAGCGTTACCAGTTCACGGATAATTTCTCCTGGGCCATCGGCGCCCACGACACCAA
>DATIYF010000114.1:0-23816 GCA_035517775.1 Terriglobales bacterium | reverse complement strand
GCTCAAGCCCTCGAGCGACTCGCCCACCATCGCCGCGAAGTTTGTCGAGCTGCTGGAAGAGTGCGGCATGCCCGAGGGCGTGGTGAATTTCTGCCCCGGCTCGGGCGCGACCTTCGGCCACGCCATCGTGGCCCATCCCAGAACGCGCTACATCGCCTTCACCGGCTCCCGCGAGGTCGGTCTCGATATCAACCAGCGCGCCGCCCATCAGGCGCCGGGGCAACTCTGGATCAAGCGCACCGTCCTGGAAATGGGTGGCAAGGACGCCATCATTGTGGATGCCGACGCCGATATTGACTCCGCCGTGGCCGGAGTTGCCGCCGCCGCCTTCGGCTTTCAGGGGCAGAAGTGTTCCGCCTGCTCCCGCGCCATCGTGGATGAGCGCATTTACGACGCCTTTCTCGAACAGTTGAAAGAGCGGGTAGAAAAGTTATCTGTCGGCGATCCGGCGGAAAATGCCAACCTCGCTGCCGTGATCAACGAAGGCTCGCTTAAGACCGTCCTGAGCTACATCGAGCAAGGCAAGCGCGATGGCCGCGTGATCACCGGCGGCGCCCGCGCGGAAGCTGCCGGCGAAGGATATTTCATTCAGCCGACCGTGATCGCCGACATTCCGCCCAAATCAAAGCTCGAGCAGGAGGAAATCTTCGGCCCGGTGCTGGTGGTCGTCAAGTCCCGCGATTATGAGCATGCGCTCGAAATCGCCAACGACACCGAGTTCGGCCTTACCGGCGCCGTTTACACTTCTTCGCAAGACAAGATTGACCGCGCCATCCGCGACTTTCATGTGGGCAATCTCTACATCAACCGCAAATGCACCGGTGCAATGGTCGGCGCGCACCCCTTCGGCGGCTTCAACATGTCGGGCACCGATTCCAAGTCCGGCGGCCCCGACTATCTGTACTTATTCACCCAGGCTAAGTCGGTGGGGGAGAAAGTTAGGTAGGCGGATGGTTTAACGTCCGATTAAGATTCTGTTAATTTTTCGCCGCTCCCACAAAAACCTGCACTTTCTTTGCGCTTATTTTCCTTTATTCCGTCCATCAAAAATTGCGATTGGACACTCATGCTACCTGGCGTTAGCGTTGCATTATGGACTCTTCCTCATTTGTTGATGACTCGCATGTGGACGCGTTGCACGAAATCGGCAGCCGCATCGCCGCGGCCGATTCATTTCATAATGTGCTGGATCGTGTGCTCGAATTCGCCGTCGAACTGGTGAAGTGCGATTCCTGCTTCGTGTACATTCTTTCGGGTGACGAACTGGTGCTGCGCGCTTCCAAGAACCCTCACGACGATGTAATTGACCGCCTGAAGCTGCACGTGGGCCAGGGCATCACCGGCTGGGTGGCGGAACATCGCGAGCCGGTGGCGCTGGCCAAAGATGCGGCCAAAGATCCGCGCTTCCGCTATTTCAACGAGCTGCCGGAAGACCGCTACGAGGCCTTTCTTTCAGTTCCGCTGCTTTCGCATGGCCGCCTGGTGGGGGTGATGAATCTGCAGCATCGCCAGCCCTATGACCACAGCCCGCGCGAAATCCGCCTGATCTCCACCATGGGATTTCTGGTGGGCGCGGAAGTGGAAATGGCCCGCCTGGAAAGCCAGAACTCGCACCTCACCGAGCAGCTCGAAACCCGCAAGCTGGTGGAGCGCGCCAAGGGCATTCTGCAGCGCGATCTAAGGCTTACGGAAGAGCAGGCCTACCTTGCCTTGCAGCGCCAGAGCCGGCAGAAGCGCCGGCCGATGAAGGAAGTCGCCGAGGCCATTGTTCTGAGCGACGAAGTGAAGAATGGCTCGCGTATCAACTGATTGCAAGTGACGGTGAAAGAACAGGGCCTGCCTCGCAAACGCAGGCCCTTTTTTAATTCACCACACGCGCTACTTTGAAACCGCTGCCAGCGTGGCTTGACCCTTCGTAGTGACGGCGGCGGTGGAAGTAACTCGCGGTTTGGGCACGGCAAAATTGAGCGTCATGCCGTAGTCCCCCATGGTGAGCGCAGTCACAAATACATCGCGGCCGCTCCGGGTGAGGATGAGCTGGCTCGGACCGAATGGCATTTCGGAAACCGAGGCAGGCACGGCCATCACGCTCGAACCGTCTTCCATCGAGCGGATGGTGACGATTTTTTCGCCGCCCTGTTCCATGGCATAAGAGTAGTCGCCGGCGGGCAAGACGGCTTTCCCCCATTTGGCTTCAACCGGCAACTTGAAAGTCCCCGATTGCGCGGAAGCGATGCTGCAGGAAACCACCATTACGCCGGCCAACAGCGCCAGCGCGCGAACACACGATAATCTGCTCAATTTCATACTGACCTCCATTTGGATTGGCTGGAGACACCCCGGCGCAGAGACCGGCGGCGTCATTCGGTTATTTGGGGTGACCACGAGGTCAGGAAGAAAAACAACGAGGATGACTGCGAACTACGGAGTTCGTCTCCTCCGCTACCAGAAAAGCTGGGAAGACACGCTTACTGTGCCAGACACCAGGCAGAGTGTCCAATTCAAAAAATCTATGCCCGGGATAGGCTGCGGAAGAGTAACGTTCGTGACCTGACGGACTCGGCCAGCCGGTTATCCTGCCGCCCCGGCGCCCGGACCCGGGGAAGGCGCCGGAGCCATACCCGCCGCCGTGGCTGCTGCCGCTTCATTCAGGATGCGGTGATGAATGGTAAAGAGCGCCAGCTCCAGACGGTCGGAGACGCCGATCTTGTCGTACACGTTGCGCAGATAATTCTTGATGACCTGCTCGGTGGTTCCCAGCTGCGAAGCGATTTCCTTGTTCTTGTAGCCCTGAACGATCAGGGCGACAATGCGCAGTTCTTTCGCCGTCAGCCGGTCGCGCACACGCAGGCCGACCATGTCGTTCTCGGTCAGTTCGCTGGGCACGGCCACATCCTGCACCCAGGTTTCGCCGCGCGCCACTTTGCGCACGCAATCCACCAGAGCTGCGCTGGTCACGTTGCGATAGACCACGCCATGCGCTCCGGCGGCAATATGGCGTTGCGCGCTTTCGCCCGTATCGGCCAGTACCACGATGCGCGTCTTGGCCCGGTTGGCGGCCTGCAGGATGCTGTTGAAGTCGTTGTGAAATCCGGCCGCCACCACCAGCACGGCCGCGCGGAACTTATCCAGCGCCATAAACATCTGTTCCGCGGTCTGCGCCTGGGCCACAATGCGCATCTCGTCTTCTACTGCCAGCACCTTGGCAATTCCCGCGCGAAAAATGGCCTGGTTGTCGGCCAAAATCAGTTTGAGCATCGTCTCTACCTCGACTTACGAGTGCCGGACGAAATCGTACGAATCAATCACACAGGCCACGCCGCGGGCGTCGGAGGGACCGTTATGAGTTTCGTCAGTGCGCACCACCCGCCCTTTGCACTGCACTACCACGTTCTCCTTCGCCCCGGTGACCTCGGGAGGAAGAGTAATTTCGAACTCGACGTTGGAACCCACGTCGAGCGCGGCATCGGCGCGGATGTACACCCCGGCGGCGCTCAGGTTACCTGTAGTGCCGCTGTGCTCCGCACCCTCTTCCGATTTGTGGATCTTGATGGGTAGTTTTATGGGAAACCGCTTGCCTGTTCTCGCTTCAGCCACAAGACCTCCTGATTCCTGGCCTTCCCATCGGCAAAATCGCCGTACTTCTTCGGCCGCATGCCGCTGGAACACCCACCACAGGCTTAAGGGCGGTTATATCACGGATAGCAGGCCGGGCAAAAGGGCTGGTGACTGGGGAGTTACGGGTACAGGCCTGTTACCCCTATTACCCCATAAATCCGAAAACCGGCAACCCGCGCCCACAAAGGAAGCTTCACTGCTTTTCCAGCCCGTCCCCATCACGTACCATGGGAAACCTGCATGCCCAACGCTAACGGCTTTGCCGGACTGCGCGTGCTCTCTTTGGAGAGCCGGCGTTCGAAGGAAATCGCGCAGCTTATCAGCAACAATGGCGGCCGGCCGATGGTTGCGCCCTCGACGCGCGAGGTGCCTTCCGGCCCCAATGCGGAGGAACTCTTTTTCGCCGAAAAGCTCTTGCGGGGGGAGTTTGGAGCGGTCATCTTCCTGACCGGCGTAGGCACGCGCCATCTTGCGCAGGCCATTGAAACCGTCTGCCCACGAGAGCAGTTCGTTGCCGCGCTCAGCCGCCTTAAGGTTGTGGCGCGCGGCCCCAAGCCGGTGGCGGTATTGCGGGAGTTTGGCGTCCCCATCGCCCTGACCGTTCCCGAGCCCAACACCTGGCGCGAGATACTGAAGGCCCTGGACGATCACCGCGCTGACGTTCCGCTCGCGAGCACGGCCGTCGCGGTGCAGGAGTATGGCATCCCCAGCCCTGATCTTTATGCCGGCCTCACCGAGCGCGGCGCCCGGGTCTTTCCCGTGCCGGTCTACAAGTGGCAGCCGCCGGAAGACACTGGCCCGTTGCGCGAGGCCATTGCAGCTCTCAGCCGCGGCGAAATTGATGTAGCCATATTCACTTCGTCGGTGCAGGTTCACCATCTCTTCCAGTTTGCCGCCGAGATGAAGATGCAGCAGGAAATGCTGCGCGGACTGCACCGCGCTGTGGTTGCCTCCATCGGCCCGACCACTTCAGAGACTCTGCGCGAGCACGGCGTGCAAGTGGATCTGGAAGCCTCTCATCCCAAGATGGGTTTTCTGGTGAAGGAGGCGGCGGAAAAAAGCGGAGAGTTGTCGCAGCGTAAACGGGCTGGTTAGTCGCACCGGCTAAAACGCTCCTCCGCCGCCTCCACCGAATCCGCCGCCGGAGAATCCGCCTCCCCCGCCGAAGCCGCCGCCGCTCCAACCGGAGCCGGTGGAACTGGCTCGCGGTGCCGACACGAACACCTGGTGCATATCGCCGGCCATGCTGTTCATCGAAGCCGCAAAGAAAATCGGGTTGAAGCCGACGAACCCGTTGGGCGACGCGTACCACGTCGGCGGGTTCTGCACGATGCCGGAAAAAGCTTTCGCCCACTGGTGCTCCACCCCCAGCGCCATGGCATAAGGCAGATATTTCTCGAACGTATCCGGCGGCATGCGCTTCAGCCGGTCAGCATCCACCCGGTTCATGAATTCCTGAAAGCCCAGCACGGCAACTCGCGTGCGCCCGCCTTTTACGGTCTTGGCGGTCATCTGGCGGGCGAACAGCCACCAGATCAAAGCAGAGACCAATCCACACAACACCAGAAGGCCAATCGAGCTGAATACATCCTTCCAGCCTAAGACCTGAACGATCACAAAGGGCGCCACAATCACCAGAATTGCGCCAAAGCTGTAGGCGTTGGCCGATTCAGGGTCGAGCAGGTACATCCCCTTTTGCCGCAACTGCGACATGATGTCTTCACGAACCACCGGAATCGCCGTGTAGAAGTGGTTCTTCAGGCTGGAGAGCCGCGTCTCGGTGCCACCGCCTGCATAGATGTTCTCCAGCATGACCCGCTCGTGCGGGGCCAGGCCCTGCCACTGGTCCTTGGGCTTGAGCAGATGAAAAATGTAGTCCTTGTGATGAAGAAAGACGCCCTGGTCCACGGTTTCTTCGATCTTGATAAAGCCCCGCACCGCCAGGTCCACGATGGTGCAGGTGATATCGCGGGGATGAATCGTGTCTTCCAGCAGAGTGCCGCACTCGGCCGGGCTCATTGCTGGCGGGGGCTCATACATGGGCGCCACCGACTGCCCGGGATCGGGATCGCGGCCCTTGTACCACCACAGCACCAACATCACACCGAAGGTGACGAACGGCAAAAAGACGATGGGGTTGCTGCCAATGAACCACAGCAAGCGGGTAAATGAGCTCGGTTCGCGCAGAATGCCCTTGGGCAAATAGACGTCAATCGTCAGCCCGCCGCGCATGGGCAGCGGGCTGGTGGTCTCGAAGCTTGCATCCGCGCCGTTGACGTTAGAGGTGGCTTCGCTGGCGGTGGAACCGTACACACCGGTGAAGGCCTGTGCCCGCAACGAGCCCGAGGCAGCCGCCGGAAATGTGACGAGCGCAGCAGCATGATCAATCGGAACCGGCCAGTCGTTGCCGGTCACGTTCCAGTAAAACTCGTCATGGTCGGGGAAGAAGCGCACCGCATTGCGCAGAACGTAGTGAATCTCTACCGTCTTGGTAGCATCTTCGGCGCCAGGAATGTAGATCTTCAGATCGCGGTAGCCGCCGCTGCGCGAAGATTCGTACTTCAGGGAATGCCCATCTTCGTCCGTCACCCCTTTCACGCTGAGAAACAGCGTGTAATTGGTGCCGCTCGGCCCCGGATACTCGATCGGAATGGTGCGATGAATGCCGTGAAACTCGCCTTCGAAAACCAGGGTGATTCGCTCGTGGACCGTCGTCGTTCCATCCGCGCCAACCGTAATGTCATCCCGGAAATCAGAAATGCGCCAACTGCGCGCGAAGAGCGGAGAGGCGAAAAGCAGCAAGCCGGCCAGAACGCCGTAGAGGCGCAGCTTGCTGCGTCTCGCACCGCTTACCACGTCAGGCGTTGCCAGGGGAGACGTTGCCGGCAACGTCTCTACAGAGGCGGTCATGGCGCTCAGAATTTCACCGCGACCGGCTCGCGGTCAGCGGCTTCCGTCACTTCAAAGAACTGGCGCGGCTGGAAGCCGAACATCCCGGCCAGAATGTTGGTGGGAAACGATTGGATCTTGGTATTCAGGTCGCGCACCACGGCGTTGTAGTAACGGCGCGCGTTCTGAATGGTATCTTCGGTCTGGCTGAGCGAGCTTTGCAGCTGAGTGAATTCTTCCGAGGCCTTCAGTTCAGGATAATTTTCCGCCACCGCGAACAGGCTCTTCAGCGCTCCGGTGAGCTGATTCTCGGCCACCGCCTTGTCGGCCGGAGTGGTTGCCTGCATCGCCTGAGAGCGGAACTTGGCGATATTTTCGAACGTGCCTTTCTCGTGCGTGGCATATCCCTTTACGGTCTCAACCAGGTTTGGAATCAGGTCATGCCGGCGCTTGAGCTGCACATCAATATCAGACCAGGCGGAATCGCAGCGCACCCGCAGCTGCACCAGGCTGTTGTACATGCCAATGAGCAGAAAGGCGATGACAACCAGAACCCCTAGAAAAATCCAGGCGGCCATAAGATCTCCTCCGCGCGGAAATAGGCGAACCAAGGGACGGTAACACAGCGAACAGACCGGCGCAACGCGGGCGACCAGCGCCGGATTGCCCTGCGATGAACCGGCTCAGAAGTAAGTGCGCGGCGCCCACCCGGCATCGTAAAATGTAAGACGAAGGTAAGAGCCATCAAGACTCGCTCGGAGCAAGACATCCTTAACCGCGGCCGCACCTGGATCGCATTCCTTACCCTGCTGATCGCGCCGTGCTTCGGGCAGGCCCAGACCTGCCTTTCCTCGGCCGATATGGATGCCACCACGCAAGAGGCCCTCACCAACGCGGCGCAGACTTATTTCCAGATGGTCGCCGCCGGAGATGCGGCTTCGCTGCAACAGAATTCAATTGCCAGCCTGGCCACGAATTTTGCCGGCATCCAGAATGCGATCAAGGAAAACCAGCCCAACCTCGCCGGTGTGAAGGGCACGGCGCGGGGTCCATTTCTTTTGCAGGCCACAGGCTCGGCCCCCTTGGCTCACGCCGAGTTTCTTTGCGGCGTCTTTGGCCCCAGCGGCCAGACCGCCGAGAGCGCGGTCTTCATGATTCCCAATTTGCCTCCAGGCAATTACGGCATTGTGACTGTGGACGCTGCCGGCTCCCAGGGCGCCTATACGGTCACCTTCGTCCTTCAGCAGGAAAGCGAGGCCTGGAAGGTTGGCGGCCTTTACATCAAGGCGGTGGATGCCGCCGCGCACGACGGCAAGTGGTTCGCCCAGCGCGCCGATGAATTCAAAGCCAAAGGCCAGACCCGCAACGCCTGGCTGTATTTCCAGGAGGCGCGCGAGTTGCTCGTGCCGGTCCCCTTCATGAGCACCATGATGACCGACAAACTGTATGACGAAGCGCAGAGCGTGAAACCTGCCGACCTGCCCAGCAACGACGCTCCCATGACGCTCAGCGCCGGCGGCAAGAGCTATGCGCTGACCACGTTGTTTCCCGCCCCGGTGGGGAATGATCTGGAGCTGATCGTCAAATATCAGTCGCCCGATATCTCCGATACCGGCAAGACCTATCAGGACAATCTGGCTGTCATCAAAGCGCTGCTCGCCAGATACCCGGAATTCCGCGACGCCTTCGACGGCGTAGTGGCGCGTGCTGTCGCGCCCTCCGGCCAGGACTATGGCACCATGATGCCCATGAAGGAAATCAAGTAGCGCGGCCCTCCTGGTTTGGCGGGCAAGGGACCCTTCCCTTATTGCCCGAACGTGCACTGCTCGGGCTTTTTGTCGTCCCGCAGGCGCAAGAAAACCGGAGCCCGCAGCTTCAGGCCGCCTTCCGCCGTCTCATGGGTCCATTCCGTGAACTTGATCTCAGCCACCAGGTCGGGCTTAACCCAGTGCGCGTGCGCGGCATCCACCTCCCCATAGAACGGGCTTTGCCGGGAGGCGTGCTTCTTCAGCACCTGCCAGATGTCATGCAGAGTCTGGCGAGGGAAGCCGGTGCCGGCCTGGCCTACATGAATCAAATGTTTCTTCTTGTCGTATAAGCCGAGCACCAGGGCCCCGAAATATTCCCGCGTGCCTTCCGGATCGGTATAGCCGCCGATCACGCAATCCACCGTTTGGGTCACTTTGATCTTCAGCCACTCCCGGCTGCGGCGTTCTTCATACACGCTGGCCCGGCGCTTTGCCAGAATTCCTTCCAGCCCTTTTTCCTTCGCGGCGTTGAACAGCGCCACGCCCTTCGGAAAGTGATCGGAATAACGGAGCGAATCTGCGATGCTGACGCTCTCTTTTAAAGCCTGCTTGCGCTGCTCCAGCTCAACCCGCCGCAGGTCGTAACCATCGAGATAGAGCAGATCGAAGGCGTAATACAGCACCGGAACATCCTTACGCCCGGCGACCCGGCGCCCGCCGCTGCGAATGCCGGTGCGCTGCTGCATCAGGCTGAACGAGGAACGGCCTGCATCATCCAGAGCGACGATTTCGCCATCCAGAATCGCTGACTTGGCCTTCACAAACCCGGGCAGGTCATGCAGTTCGGGATATTGCGCCGTGAGGTCGTTCTGGGTGCGCGAAACCAGACGGACTTTTCCATCTTCGAGAAACGCAACCGCCCGATAGCCGTCCCACTTGATCTCGTAAAGCCATTCCGGATCATCGAAAGGCTTATCCACCGGGGTGGCGAGCATGGGGTGAATCGCTTCCGGCATTGATCTTCGGCTCGCCCCCTGCAGCGACTTAACGGCGGAAGCAGGCGCAGTCTGCTTCGATGTTTTCGCCGTCGTTTTCTTGCGGACAGGCGTGCCATTTGCATCCGCCGCGCTTGCCGCGGACTTGTTCTTCTCGGCGCGCGCCAGCGCCTCGGCAAGCCACGGGGCCTTCAGGCGGCCGCCGCGTGCGGCCGGCCGGCTGCTTTTCCACTGCGGGGAATCCTCATCGCCGGCGATTTGCGCCATGGTATGCCCGCTGAGCGCAGAGGTATCGTACTGCTCGATATCGTAGCCAGGCACGGCCTCGTCATCCTGCTTCTTGATCAGGAGCCATTCCGTGCCTTTGGTTCCCGGCCGCCGCGAGCGTATGTGAATAAGGGCGAAATCGCCCTTCAGCCGCTTGCCGTGCAGGCGAATTTTGAAATCGCCTTTCTTTAACATGGCGCTGGCTTCGGCGTCGGTGCCGGGAACAAACTTGCCGTTCACCGGTTGCGGCGAAAGCGGCTGCCACGTGCCCACGTCCCACACCATGACTGAGCCGGCGCCGTAATTGCCCTCCGGGATCACCCCTTCAAAATCAAAATACGAAACTGGATGGTCTTCCACCTGCATAGCCAGGCGCTTATCCGCGGGGTCAAGCGACGGTCCTTTCGGAATCGCCCACGACTTCAACACGCCCTCCATCTCCAGGCGGAAGTCGTAATGCAGGTGTGAGGCGCGATGTTTCTGTACCACGAAGCGATGGCCGGATTTCTTCTCCAGCTTCGGCGGGGGCTCAGGCGTGGCCTCGAAACGGCGTTTGCGCTTGTATTCCTCGAGCGGCATCTACGCCCATTGTAATCACAATGGGTTCTCAACCCGATACAGGATGCGCCCGAGAGGAAATGCTGAGAGCTGTGAACTGAAATCTGAGAAGCAGAAACTCCTGCCCGCAAATCGCGGAAACTGGAGAAGGCTGGCCGGTCCGAGCTTCCAAAGTGCAGAAGGAAGAAAGCGCTTCTTCCTTCTGCTCGGTTTATCAGTCGGCTCAGGCCGCGCGGCTGGCGGCGATACGATGGCTGGTTGAGGTATTGACGGTGTAGCTTTCGACGGTTGGGTCGCGCTTCACCAGCGGGCGAATCATCTCCACAATGCGGTTGTAGTTCTCCCGCTGATAGCGCTCCGCATCCTCGCGCGTGTTCCAGAAGCTGATCGCAACCAGGCGCTCGCGCTCACGCTCCGAGGCCAGTTCGATCAGGTCCACGAAACCCGGCTGTTTCTGTAGGAGGGGAAGAACTTCAGCGCGCAGTTTGTTGCTGAATTCGTCCTTCTTTTCCGGTTTGACTTGGCATTCCACAATGCGGGTGAACATAAAGCGACTCCTTTCGCAGTTGTTGGAAGTTTCAGGTTCCGGCCCGCCGGCAAAACAGCTCGAACAAACAGCCCGGCTCGGCGGGGAAGGGTTGGCTGACTACCAGTAGATTAGTGAGAGACTGATTTCCTGCATTATAGCTCTCCCTTCGCTGGCCTTGTCGAGGGCCAGCAACTGGAAGCGGTGTTGATAAACCGCCAGGACCGCGAGCGGCGCTGGTTTGAATGATCTTCCCTTCGTGAACCTTCGTGTACTTCGTGGTTCAGGACGTTCGGAATTCCTTCGTGAACCTTCGTGTACTTCGTGATTCAAGAAGTTCGGCTGTCCCGAATTTCCCGGAAGCTTCGCGTCCGGTAAAATTCCGAGCGCGGCTACTGCCGCATCCAACATGAAACGCGAATACCCCGACTCGCCCCTGGTGGGAATCGGCGCAATCATCGTCGAAGCCGGCCGCGTCGTTTTGGTCAAGCGCGGCCATCCGCCGCAGTTGGGTGAGTGGTCCATTCCAGGAGGCGTTCTCGAAGTGGGCGAAACAGTTCGCGAAGCTGCCAGGCGCGAGGCCCTCGAGGAAACCGGCCTCACGGTTGAGCCGCTCGAATTATTGGGCGTCTTCGATCGCCTGCTGCACGATGAGCAGGGGCGCGTCAAGTATCACTACGTGCTGATTGACTTTCTTTGCCGCCGGCTGAGTGGTGAGCTTTGCGCCGCCGGCGACGCCGCCGAATGCCGCTGGTTCACCGCGGCCGAAACAGATCGCCTGGCCCTTCTTCCCGATACTGCCGAAGTCATCCGCCTTGCGCTGGGGAAAGCTCCGGCATAGCTGCCGCGGAAACAAAGTTACCAGCCCTGGTTACCTGAAGTTACTTCTGGCGCCGAAATCCCTCTGCAAGTTCTCGCCCTGCCGGCGTTCTTCCTACAGGCCGGAAAGCTTCCTCCTGCTCCCGGCCGAAAAACAAGGAGAACGTCATGAAGAAGCCGCTGCTCTGGATGTTATTGCTGGTTTCTGGTTGGTGCGCAAGTGGGCTCGCGCAGGAATCGCCGAAGCCAGCGACTGCTCCCGCTCTTACCATCTACAACCAGAACTTTTTTGTTGCCCGCGAGTACGTTCCGCTCGATCTGAAGCCGGGCATCAACCGTGTGGATTATTCCGGCGTGGCGGCCCACCTCGAGCCCGATTCCGTCATTCTGCGCGATCCCGGCGGCCGCACCCTGCAAATTCTGGAGCAGAATTATCGCAACGACCCCATCTCCCAGGAGTTGCTGCTTTCCTTCTACGAGGGCAAGACCATTGACTTCCTGGTGCAGCGCGGCGACAAGCAGGAAATCGTCAAAGGGAAGATCGTGCGCAGCGGCTATGTTCCCAGCGCTAACCCCTACAGCCAGCCCTCTTACACGCAGCCGATCATTGAAGTGGAGGGCGTCCTGCGCTTCGGCTTGCCCGGCCAGCCGCTTTTTCCCGCGCTGAGCGCTGATTCCATTCTCAAGCCGACCCTGAGCTGGCTGCTCCAAACCAACGAACCCGGCAAGTTGGATGCCGAAATCTCCTACGTCAGCTCGGGCATGAGCTGGCAGGCCGACTACAACCTGGTGGTCTCCGGCCAATCCACCGGCAAGACCGATCTGCTCGATATGATCGGTTGGATCACCATGCAGAACCAGAGCGGCAAGACCTTCGAGAACGCCAACATCAAGCTGCTGGCCGGCGACGTGAACAAGCTGCAGGGCAATACCATTGGCGCCAGGCTGCTGGCGGCAAAAGCCGCCGCCGATGAAGCCGCCCCCGCCCCCGTGGTCCAGGAAAAGTCATTCGACGAGTTCCACCTCTACACGCTGCAGCACCCCACCACGCTGCACGACCAGGAAACCAAGCAGGTTGAGTTCGTGGCGGCTGTCGGCATCCATGCCCAGCGCCTTTACGTTTACGACGGCGCCGACATCGCCCAGTACGGTTACTACAACTCGGAACAGCTCCGCCAGGATCCCAGCTACGGCACAGCTTCCAATCACAAAATCTGGGTGATGGAAGAATTCAAGAATACCGAGGCCAATCATCTCGGCATCGCCCTGCCCAAAGGCAAACTGCGCTTCTACCGCCGCGATACCGACGGTCGCCTGGAATTCGTCGGCGAAAACACCATTGACCACACTCCCAAAGACGAGACCATCCGCGTTTATACCGGCAATTCCTTTGACGTTGTCGGCGAGCGCAAGCGCACCAGCTACCACGTGGATTCAGCCCAGCGCTGGATGGACGAGTCCTTCGAAATCCGCGTCCGCAATCACAAGAAAGAAGCGGTCAACGTGCGCGTGGTCGAGCACCTCTACCGCTGGACCAACTGGAAGCTCACCGATCAGTCCGCCGAATCGCGCAAGACAGACGCGCAGACCATCGAGTTCCCGGTTACCATCGCCCCGGATGGCGAGCAGGTGATCACATACTCGGTACATTACTCGTGGTAGGCAACGCCGCCTCCCCTTCGGGATGATATTTCACTTCGCGATAGGCGGCGGAGAAGGCCAGAAACAGCAGCGCGATCAGCACAAACACCAGCACACTCCCCTCCGGTCCTACCGTCCCGCCGGTCAGCCAGGCGGGGCCATGGAAAGAAGAATTCAGCAAGTGCCCGGCGGAGATTTCTCCGCTGTCGGGCACCGAGTACAAATAGCTCTCCCCCCAATCCCAGGCGGCGTGAAAGCCCACCGCAAACCAGAGCGTGCCTGTGCGCCGCAGGGTAAGGCAGAAGAACAATCCAATCGAGCTCGCGCCGAGTGCCCCCACCCACACCTCGCCATGATTGCTCAGATGAATTCCGCCAAAGGCCAGCGAGAGCAGAACGGCCGCCGGCCAGAAGCCCATTCCCTGGGTCAGCGTGAACTGGCTGTAGCCGCGCATAATGAATTCTTCCGTGAATCCCACGGTCAGAAAAGTCACCCCCCAATACGCGCCGTACTTTGCCATGCGGCTGCCATGCAAGGCCAGGCCGCCAAACTCAAATGCCCCTGCCGCATGCATCACCAGCAAAAGAACCGTAATCGCCGCAAGTCCCCACACCGCGCCCAGCCAGAACAGCTTGCCAAAGGCTTCGCGGCCGGGCAGCCCATAGCAAGCAAACTGCCGCTGCTCGATCCGCGACATGATGAACCCAGCCCCGAATGCCGCCACCAGCAACTCCGCCTCACTCACCAGAAAAAACCACGTAGGAAGCCGTTCCAGCGAATAGCCGCGAAGAAATGGAGCGCTCACCATGCCCAGCGCGAGGTCAATGGCCGCCACCAGCGCGAAATACACCAGAATGCGCCACCCCGCGCGCAGGCCATGTCTTCCGGAAGAAAGATTGTTTATTCGGGAATGAAAGCCTAGGCCCGAAGGCGCCGGCCCGCCAGGCTGCGCAGTGTCCTGAAGTTCATGGGGAGAATGATCTGTGGGTCCGTCCGTCACAGTGGTTTTCCCGAACCGCCCCAGACATGGTAAAACACTCGCCTCTCACCATGGGTCAGTTTTTCACCCGCGAACGCTTCGGCCACCCGCAATTCCTCGCGGGAGCGCTGCTGCTGGTGTTCCTGGCGCAATGCGTCTGGCTGGTGGATCGCAGCCTGGGCTCGGGAGTGCCAGATCCCGCCGATTTGGCGCGCCTTGAACAAGGGTTGCGCCAATGGCATGGCCTGGGAATCGCCGGTCAACCCCACGCCTTGTCCAGGCAAAATCCAGTGGCGCTCGCCCCGGCGCCACTCTGGGAGCTCTCCGCAAGCGACGGCTACGATCCCCATCATTCTCCGCTCTGGTATTTGACCGCCTCTCTGCCTCTGCTGTTCTGGCCCGGGCCCCTGCGGGTTGAGTCCATGATTTACTGGGGCTGGCTGGCGCGCGCGCCTTTCCTCATTTTCGGCGTGCTGCTGGGCGCGTCGCTCTGGTATGTTGCGCGCCGGCTCTATGGCAATGCGGGTGGCTATATCGCGCTCACCCTCTACTGTTTCTCCCCCGCAGTCATTCGCTCCAGCGCGCTCTGGGCCACGCAGCCGGAAATCGGCGCAGCCTGGGGTACGTTCGGTGCCATTTTTACCGCCATCGCCGTGGCCCACACCCTGTACGCTCCGCGGGAGGTCGTACTCTGGAACTGGCGCCGCATTTTTCTTCTGGGCCTTTCGCTGGCGCTGGCCGTGGGCTCGCTCTTTTCACTCATCGTCATCGTTCCGCTCGCCCTCGCCTTCATGCTTTATCTCGCTCCCACCCGCCGGGGCGCAGCCACCGTCATCTGGGCGGCGGCCTGTGGCCTGGCCTTGCTTATCCTCTGCGCTTCATACTCCCTTCATCTCGCAGCCTTCTGGCAGGGAGTGCGCCACGCCACATTTTTCGGCATCGTCTGGCCCGCGTTCCTCATGCCCGCTGCCTATCGGCAGATCGTGGAGCCACTGGCGGCCGCCGGGCCCGCTCTCGTTCTGGCAATTCCGGCTGCGCTGGGGGTTTATCTCGCCTGGCCGCGGGCACGCTATTTCGGCACCCATGCTCCCCTGCTGGTTGCCGCTCTCTTCGTTCTGCTGGCCGTCGGTACGCCGCATCACCCGGGGATGGGCTTTGCCTTTCTCGCGGTGCCTTTTCTCATGGTCTTCGTCGCCGGCATCTGCGCCGACCTGCTGGAAACCCCTCAGCGCTCCCTTGTCGGCGCCTGCGTGTGGGGTCTGCTCATCGCCCAGGCGCTTTGGAACCTCTGGCAGCTCGCCGCCCTCGCCCGCATGCACGGTCTTTCGGCCTAGTCAGTCGCGGATAACTCACTTGGGGTCAACCCCTTAGCCCCGCCGCGAAGCTCCTAAGTTTCCCGCAACCTGCCTTGCCTCCGGCGGTTCTAATAGATATGCCTTCACGGAGAAGGGAAGTGAGCCATGAGCAAAAAACAGGAGTATGATGCCCATATGCGGTGGCTTTCGGCCCCTGTTGCGGCTTTTGCCTTGGTGGCGGCGCTGATGGCGTATGATCCACCGGCCCAGGCGCAAATTCATGGCACGCCGGCCTCGGTAACTTCTATCAATTTCGGCGGCCACTACAATCCCGGCGTGCGCGCCAGCCTAACCTCGCTCGGTCCCCAGGGATACACACCGCACGGCCAGTTCTTCCGCACTCCCAACTGCTGCATGAACCCGTTATTTCCCCTGAACCCTAACCCGCCGCGCATCGGCCATCACCGCCCCTACAGTTACGGTTACGGGTATGGGGGCTATGGGGCGGCTTATCCGGTCGCGGTGCCGGTTTACGTTCTTCCCTACGGGGAAGACGTGCAGCAGCCCGAAGAACAGGTAGTCACGTCTGAGCCGGCTGAAGATGAGTATCGCGGCGGCCCGACCATCTTTGACCGCCGCGGTCCGGGAACCCCTGCCCGTGCAGAGGAGCCGCAAGCAAATGACTACGCGAGCAATTCTCAGCCAGCGGCAGAACCCGCGCCTGCTCCGCCCCCGGCGGAAAACCAGCCCATGACCCTCTTAGTCTTCAAAGATGGTCGCCAGCTCGAAGTGCAGAACTATGCCATTGTGGGCTCCGAACTTTACGACCTGACCCCTGAGCGGCGTCACAAGATCGCTCTCGCCGATCTTGATTTGGCCGCCACTGCCAAAGCCAACGACGAACGCGGTATTGATTTCGAACTGCCGGCGAACAAGGATTAACCGATGCTGAAAGCAACCGCCGCTGTGCTGTTCGCTGCCTTACTGCCGGTGGCGGCAGCGCAAGTGCGCGGACCCTCCATGGCCTTGCCCTTCGTGCGTGGCCCGGTCGCCTTCACCTCGGCTGCTCGGGGCTCGGTCAGCTTTCGCGGCCATCACGGTGCCGGCGTCTGGCTGGGCACGCCCTTATGGTATGGCGACTACACTTCTCCCCAGCCAGTCGAATCTTCTCCGCAAGTGGTCGTGGTGCAGCCGCCCGCCAATGAGCTATCCGCGCCGGCAAAGCTGGCCGAGCCTCTGCTCATCGAGCTGCAGGACGGCCATTACGTTCGCTTCCAGGGCGATGACGCGGCCCAGCGCGGTTTTCCCGCCGAGGCCGAGTATGCCAAATCCACGCCTCCCAAACCTTCGGCCACTGTGCACCACTCTGCCCCGGAAAAGCTCGCACCCGCCAGCCTCCGCCCGGTTGAGCTCATTTACCGCGATGGCCATCATATGGATGTGGACCAATACACCATCATGGATGGCACCATCTTCGTGAGCGGCGATTATTGGACGGACGGCTATTGGCAGAAGAAAATACAGATTTCTTCCCTCAACCTCCCCGCCACCATCAAAGCCAATCAGCAGCACGGGGTGAAGTTCGTGCTCCCCACTTCACCCAACGAAGTCGTAACCCGCCCCTGAAGAGCCCTGGTCGAAATATGGGACCCAGCCCCACCCGCAATATCGGCGTTACGATGGAAGCGGGACCAGGACCCAGCCCCATGCCCAGGGCTTCTTAGCGCTTAGGCTCGATCCCTCCACCCTTCTCCCCGCTACGGAGTGCAGCTTCGACCCACGTCAACCGCTTCCGCGCACGAGTTTTGCCCGCTTGCTGTGGCAGGCTTCCCAACCGGGCAAGCCGAAGAAAATGTCAGGTGACAAGCCCCGTCCCGCTCTCCCGCACAGTATCCGGTCAGTTCTCCGCAACGTGTGCTCGGGCAAATGTACACACAATTCCCCGTGCCCGTGGGTGGCGGCGGCGCGGCGGTGCACGTAATCGTGCCCGTAGCGGTGAATGTCTTTCCGTCACTCGCCACTGTGGCGGTAAGAGTAACGGGACCGCCTATCATCTGGCAGGTTACCAGCCCGGTGGAATCAATGCTCGCCACCGCCGTGTCGGAGGAGGTCCACTGCGCTGTCAGGCTCGCTACCGTTTTCGGTTCTCGATCAAAGGTGCCAATAGCATCGAACGGCGCGGTGCCGCTTGGCGCGACTGCCTCGGCATCGGCGGGATCTACCGTCAGGGAAATCAAATGACGCGCAGGCGTATCCATGCCACCGCCACATGCGGCAAAGAGCATGCCCATCGCAACCGGAAAACATAGCCGCCAGGCAATGCCCGGCCTGAGTGAACTTAGCTCGCGTAGTCTTTTGCGCATGCCGGCCTCCCACATGGAATCACGCAATACAACAATCGCCAATGGCTACCAGCGACACTAGTAGGGGTAGTTGTTCCGCCGCTCCAAACGTTTCACGCGGACTTAGACAGGGTTCGGCCGTACTGAGAAAGGAAACTTCAAGCACCCCAAGTGCAGCCAGCCTACACTCACCTGCCGAGGCCTTGTCAAGACCTTCATCTTGCGGCACTTGTCGAGCTCGGAGTCATGCTGCCAGCGAACCCCTCAACTGCCTCGCAGCCTCGGCCGAAAGCCGCGCTTCCCCGAGCTCCGGAGAACTTCGGTCGTCAGACTCTGCCGTCGCCTTCCCGTGATATAATTCAGGCAGCTCCAATCCCTGCATAACCTGTTCTATATCATGTATTTAGCACAGTCTAAGCGCGGTCACCGTGTATAAGAAACTGAATCCTGAACCGACGGCGTTTGTCGGGTGCCTGAGCCCGCACCCGTCATCCCCAGTCACGCCAGGGATCACTATCCCCGAGAATTCAATTTATGCCTGACGATCAGAATCCCGAACTTCCCCTGACTCCTCCCCCTGGCGACGGCGGCTCGCCCGGCGCGCTCAACATTCAGCCGGTCAATATCGAAGAGGAGATGCGCCGGTCGTATCTCGACTACTCCATGTCGGTGATCATCGGCCGCGCCCTGCCCGACGTGCGCGACGGCCTCAAGCCCGTGCATCGCCGCATTCTTTACGCCATGCACGACATGGGCGTGCTGCACAACCGCAAGTACGTCAAGTGCGCCAAGGTCATCGGCGAATGCCTGGGCAAATATCATCCCCACGGCGATACCGCGTTGTATGACGCTCTGGTGCGCATGGCGCAGCCTTTTTCCCTGCGCTACTTGCTCATTGACGGCCAGGGCAACTTCGGCTCGGTGGATGACGACCCGGCGGCAGCCTACCGCTACACCGAGTGCCGCATGACCGCCATCGCCGAGGAGTTGCTCGCCGACATTGACAAAGACACCGTGGACTTTGTCCCCAACTTTGACGAATCCACGGTTGAGCCCCAGGTTCTGCCCACTCGCGTGCCCAATCTGCTCATCAACGGCTCGAACGGAATCGCCGTGGGCATGGCGACCAACATTCCTCCGCATAATCTGACCGAGATCGTGGATGCTGCCATCACCCTGGTCAACAATCCCGCCGCGCAGCTTGCCGACCTGCTGAAGTTCGTGCAGGGCCCCGATTTCCCCACCGCCGGCATCATTCATGGCAAGGCGGGAATCTTCGACGCCTACAAGACCGGCCGCGGCCGCTTCATCATGCGCGCCAAAGCGGCGATTGAAAATCTTAACAAAGACCGCCAGGCGATCATTGTTACCGAGATTCCCTATCAGGTCAGTAAGAAGCGCCTGATCGAGCGCATCGCCGATCTCGTCAACAACAAAGACATCGAAGACATCGGCGATATTCGCGATGAAAGCGACCGCGACGGCATGCGCATTGTGCTCGAGCTTAAGCGCGGCGGCGAGCCGCAACTGGTCCTGAACCAGCTCTATAAGCACACCCAGATGCAGGAAAGCTTTTCCATGATCCTGCTCGCCGTGGTCAACGGCCAGCCCCGCGAAATAGGCCTGGTGCAGACCATCAAATATTTCATCGAGCACCGCGTGGATGTGGTCCGCCGCCGCACCGCCTTCCTTCTGGCCAAGGCCAAAGAGCGCGAGCACATTCTGGAAGGCTACCGCCTCGCCCTCGATCACCTGGATAACGTGATCGCCATCATTCGCGGCAGCGCCAACCGCGCCGACGCCCGCGATTACCTCGTTCTTTATTTCGCTGGCAAGAAAATCAACATCAACACCACCGGGCGCCCGCCCAGGCTCGATCCCGAAAAGCCCTTTACCTCCAGGCAGGCCGACGCCATTCTCGAATTGCAGTTGCACCGCCTGACCCGGCTCTCGATTGATGAAATCGCCAACGAGCTGAAGCAGGTGCGCGAAAACATCGCCGAGTATGAATCCATTCTGGCTTCGGAGAAGAAACTCCGCGGCGTCATCGTCAAAGAGATGGAAGAGATCAAGAAGCAATACGGTGATGAGCGCCGCACCCGCATCGAAGACGAAGCCGCGGAAATTCAGCTCGAAGACCTGATCGCCGATGAGCAGGTGGCGGTCACCGTCAGCCACTCCGGCTACTTCAAGCGCACTCCCATCTCCACCTACCGCATGCAGCGCCGCGGCGGCACCGGCCGCACCGGCATGAAGACTCGGGACGAGGATTTTGTCGAGCATCTGTTTATCGCTTCGACCCACGCCTACATTCTGATTTTCACCAGCGCGGGCCGGGTGTACTGGCTCAAGGTGTATGAGATTCCCGACGTAAGCGCGGCCGGCAAGGGCAAGCATGTGGGCAACCTGGTGGCGCTGCAGCCGGGGGAGACGGTGCGCACCATGCTGGCGGTGCGCAATCTGGAAGAAGAGAGCAAATACATCTTCCTGGCCACGCGCCACGGCCTGGTAAAGAAATCGGCGCTCAAGGAATTCCAGCACGTGCGCTCGAACGGCATTTACGCCATCAACATCGAACCGGGCGACGAGCTGGTGGCGGCCAGCGTGACCGACGGCCAGCAGATTATTTTCCTGGCCACGCACGAAGGCCAGGCGATCCGCTTCGACGAAGAGTCGGTGCGCCCTATGGGGCGGCAGGCCTATGGCGTGTGGGGCATCCGCATGGATAAAAACGACTACCTGGTGGGCATGGCGACCACCCCCCGGGACATCAAGAAAGCCGAGGAGGAAGCGGCCAAGGCGGCCGCCGAAGCCGGCGTTCCCGAGGGCACGGCCACGGATGAAACCCTGCCGCTGAAAGGCTCGCTGATTCTTTCCGTGACCGAGGGCGGCTACGGCAAGCGCACCGCCGCCGACGAATACCGCCTGCAAAACCGCGGCGGCTCGGGGGTCATCAACGTGAAGACGACCACGCGCAATGGCAAAGTGGTGGGCATCGCGCAGGTGACGGAAAAATCCGAGGTCATGCTGATCAGCCACTATGGCAAGATCATTCGCATGGATTCGGCCACGATCCGCGAATGCGGCCGCTCCACCCAGGGCGTACGCCTGCTGCAGCTCGAGCCCGGCGACCGCGTGGCCGCCGCCGTGGTCATTCCGCCGGAAGAAGAGAACGGCAACGGGGGATTGATTCAGTAACACGTTCAGCCCTCAGCTTCCGGCTCAGACTCGCCTGGGGCTGCGCTTCGTCCAGTTTCCCCGCTTGCGTTATGCTCCTCAGCGCACAGCAGATGCCAGGCCTCGCGGTAGGGCGCGAGCTTGGAGAGCGAGTTATGCGGCGACAAACTGACGGCAGCTTTCAGATTGGAGACCGCATGGAAGGGAATGATGTACCAGGCGTCAATCGGGATGACGTAGATGCCGAAGAAGTCGAGGTCCCCTTCTTTATAGGGCTTTTGTCCATAGCGGATTAAATTGCAAACGTAATTGTTCCGCTGTTTATAGCTGGTGCACTTCACCTGCACGCGCAGAAAGCGGCCGCCGATTTCCACGGCGAAGTCGTAGCGGCTGCTATCGCCCCAGGGTTTGATGACGCGCAAACCGTGCTCAGCGGCAGCGGTCATGAAACGCAGCTCCGCCCATTCACCGCGCAGTTTGGCGTGCTTTTTGGAGTCCTTACCTTCTGTGCTCATTGAAATTTGCCCCGAAAATGAAAAACGCGGCCGGGAAGGCCGCGTCTGAGAATTCGTCTCTATATTTTCAGAATAGCAGTTTGGTGGGTCCAAATGGGACATTATGGCCGACAATATATTTCCCTGCCGGTCATGTGCTTAGAGGGAATTTGACGATTTTGACCCCTTGACAAGGTTTTCCCAAAGTGGGAATAGAAGGGCTAATCCGGCAGCCCAGGCGTTTTCCCCACGACTCGAAAGCCGTTCACAGAATTCCTCCTCCGCCCGGTGGTGATCTCCGGCGAACAGCAGGTCCCTCGACTGCGCATGGTCGTTCGCGAGCGAACGATCCCGCTTCGCTCGGGATGACAGAGTTGAGGAATTGGCAGAGACAAACGGGGTGCGGGACGGTACTTGTAATGCGTGCATCATCCGGCGAACAGCAGGTCCCTCGACTGCGCATGGTCGTTCGCGAGCGAACGATCCTGCCTCGCTCGGGATGACAGAGTTGAGGAATTGGCAGAGACAAACGGAGTGCGGGACGAGCGAAAGGAAATGGGGGGCAAACCGTCTTGCGCGGGCGAGGGCGCACGCGCCCCATGAGCATCACTTGCCTTCCGCTTCCAGAAATTTTTCCACTTCGAGCGCGGCCATGCAGCCGGTGCCGGCGGCGGTGATGGCCTGGCGGTAGCGGCGGTCCTGTACGTCGCCGCAGGCGTAAACGCCGGGGACGCGGGTGTGCACGTAGCTGCTGGTGACGAGATACCCCTCGGGGTCCATATCGAGCTGGCCTTCGAACATGCGGGCGTTGGGGATATGGCCGATGCCGAGAAACATGGCGCTGGCGGGAAGCTCCCAGGTCTCGCCGGTACGCAGGTTGCGCAGCTTGAGGCCGGTGACTTCTTTTTTGTGGACGTCGTAGATGTCGTCCACCACGGTATCCGTAAGGAAGTGAATTTTGTCGTGGGCGCGGGCGCGCTCCAGCATGATTTTGGAGGCGCGGAATTCGTTGCGGCGGTGAATGAGCGTGACCTTGGTGGCGAAGCGGGTAAGGAAGAGGGCCTCTTCCATGGCGGAGTCGCCGCCGCCGATGACGGCGATCTCTTTACCGGAGAAAAAGAAGCCGTCGCAGGTGGCGCAGGAAGAAACGCCGTGGCCGATCAGGGCCTGTTCGCTGGGGAGCCCCAGCCAGCGGGCGGAGGCGCCGCTGGCAATGATGAGGGTGCGGGTGTGAATGGTTTCGCGCTCCACCTTGAGGGCAAATGGGCGCTTGCTGAGGTCGGCCTCAACCAGATGGCCGAGCTGATACTGCGCCCCAAAGCGGGCGGCCTGCATGCGCATGTTCTCGATCAGTTCGGGGCCCTGAATGCCGTTGGGGAAGCCGGGAAAGTTTTCCACCAGGGTGGTGAGCGAGAGCTGGCCGCCAGGCTCATGGCCTTCGAGCACCAGGGGTTTCAGATTGGCGCGCGCGGTGTAGAGCGCGGCGGTGTGGCCGGAGCAGCCCGAGCCGATAATGACGACGTTGCGAACCGTATCCATAGTGAGCGCCGAAGTGCAATTGCCAATTCTAGACGGCAGATTTTAGATTGTTCATTGCCGATTTGGATTCATGGGCACGGCAGGCTCTTAAGCTTCCAGCGCTTAGCTCTTAGCTTTTAGCCCTTCACCGTTTGCCACGGGCCGGAGGTTTTGACTTCGCCGCCGGCCGCTTTGGCCCGGCCGAGCCCTTCACTCGCGCCAAATCTTCAGGAACAATCTCGGGAACGCCCAGCAGGCGGCGATAGCGGGCGACCACCGTGGTCGCGCTGTGAAACAGCGGCTCGTAGGCGCTCTGGTCAGGGGCCGGCCCCTGCGGCGAGCCAGGGCAGCGCGCCAGCACGACAGAAGACTTTCCAAAACGCTCCAGCTTGATGTGGGTGGCCGGCGTATCGGTGGCCAGCATGGCAGCCGGGGTGGTCACGGCAGAGGCGCTGTCTTCAATCGAAAGCTCCATCAGATCCTTAGGCTCGCGCACCCGGAAAACCAGCACCTCGTTCATGTTTTCGGCATCTTCGCTGAAAGAGTACTGCACGCTGGCGAAAAGCGCCTGCACGGCGAAGTCGCGGCGAATGCGCACCCAGTCGGCGGTGGCGGAATCAGAAGAGGCCTGGGCGTGCGCGCCGGACTGAAGAAATCCGGGCGGGGATTCGAGCACCGAGCGGCCCCGGTCCACCTCGAAATCAATTCCGAAAAGCGGCTCCTGGGGAACGCGGGCCAGGGCGGAGGCGATTTCTTTCTGCTCTGCCGGCGAAGGGTTGCACACGTTGAGCACATTGACTTTTACCTGTGGCTGGGTGGGCTGCTGCTGGGCGAGCGCGAGAGGCGCGAGAGTCGAGACAAGGGCCAATGCGAAGGCGCTTCGGAGCACGGGTTATTTTAGCAGGTGGATAAAGATCCGATGTCGTTGGCAAGGCAATCAACCACGAAGG
>DATIYF010000113.1:0-11030 GCA_035517775.1 Terriglobales bacterium | reverse complement strand
CGCGGTGATGGCATAGAACCCGCTGTGCCGGCCGGTCGCCAGGTCCGGCGTTCCGATGTCGGCGATGTAGTTCGGCATAGAAGGATTGGAAAAGTTGGGATGGTTGAAGAGGTTGAAGAACTCGGCCCGCAGATTCAGCGTTACACGTTCGGAGAGCGCGGTGTTCTTGAAGACCGAGAAGTTGAACTCCTTGAAGCTTGGCCCCATCAGAGAGTTGCGTCCTTCCGTGCCAAAGTGCCGCGTGCCCGGTATGCAGCTGCTTTCGTCGGCATCGCCGTCGTTGAAACTATTGCCCCAGGTGCAGGGCGCGGCAAAAGAGGTCAGGTCCAGATATTCCGCCGGATTACCTGGCGAATAATGCAGCGGCCCAATCACATCCGGGCGGTCAAAGCCCTCGGCCGCTCCGGAATAATCTCCTTCAAACTCATAGTTCAGTTGCCAGGGCTGGCCATCCTGCAGGTTGAGCGTGCCGTCCAATCCCCAGCCGTTCCTGAGCTTCGCCATGCTTCCGCTCCACTTGGGGAACGAGTAGGTGAAGTTCCAGGTAAAGCGCCGGCGAATATCGAAGCTCGAGTCTGCGCGGTCTCCTGCGGGATTGGTGCTGTCCTGCGGCTGCGCCTGGTTGGGCAGAAAGTCCTCGACGGTAAGCATGTTGCTGGTATTGAAGTTGTGATCGATCTTGGCGATAAGACTGTCCACCCGGTTGCGGAACCTGGTAGAGGTGGAAAGGTTATTTCCTGTGGGACATCCGGTATCGAAGGCGGCAAAGTCATCCGGAGTGACCGGGTTGTAAGCCGCCGAGGGGATATTGGGTGCGGGGTAGGGATTGAGCGCCAGCAGCGAGGCAATCACGCTGTTTTCAGGCCCATTCGCGGCCGTATCGTGGGCGATTTGCCGGGGAAAAGGCACGCAACTGGTGCCCGCCTGCGCTCCCGTCTCGCGCTGGCCCTCGTAATCGGCATAGAAGAAGGTCCTGTCTTTGATGATGGGCCCGCCCAGCGAGCCTCCAAACTGGTTATTGTGGAAGGGATTTTTTCCGCCTTCGCTATTCTCCTTCGAGTACGCGCCAACCCCACGCAAGCCCCTTATGAGACAGCGACTTAGTTGAAATTCGACGACAGCGAAGCTTTATCCGAAAGGAAGTGGGTCAGGGGGGAACAAGCAAGCCGGTTGCCGGAGAAAGGGACTCCGCCCGGTCAGCTCAGCCCCCAGACCGGGGTGTGCGACTTTCGCACAGCCCCTAATTTCGACGATCTCGAACCGGAGAGGGCCCAGGGTACCCGGAAAGCCGATCGCCCTTGTGCGACTTTCGCACAGGATTTGATGGGGGTAGCGCCCACGCCACCGATGCCCCCCTCGTAGAGACGTAGCTGGCTACGTCTCCAGTAGCTTGCCACGTCTCCACTCCAATTCACTTAACCGTGGAAGCGTGGGGCGTCAGCCCGGAAATAGCGCCTCGCTTAATGTGCCTTGCGGATGGCGCGGCTGAAGCCGGGCCCTTCCACGGCAGCGCCCACGGATGGCTCCACATCAGATCAGAAGGTGAAGGCCACGCCGCCGCGCACCGAGCGCGCCGACTGCACCAGATAGACGGTGCGTCCATCCGAGCCCATGACGGGCACGTAACCCTGGGCCAGCAGGTTGCGGATATCAATCAGCACGTCCATGTGGCAGGGCAGGAAGCTCGTCCCCGGAATCGGTTGCCGCAGGAAGAAACTCAGGTAGGGATCCGCCTGGCCGGGCGAGGCATTGAACAGGTCCACCGGCGTGAGGGCGCTGCCGCTGGTCCAGCGATAGGAAGCGATCCATTTCGCCTTCGAACCCGGCACCGTGCCGCTGATCTTGCCCGCCAGAGACTGCCGGTTACGCACTACGGTGTCCTGCCGCGCCTCTTCCAGGCTGACATCGTCTTTATCCAGATCGAGAACGCCGCCGAAGGCATAATCCACCGTTGCGGTGAGGTCAGAAGTCACCTTACGCTGCGCCACCAGCCGTACGCCGTGGGTATTGAGGTCGCTGCCCTGGTAGCTGAAGGTGCCGGAGTAAGGATCGGGCAGAACGTCGCCCGTGGAGCTCGAAACCGCGCCTACGCCGGTGAGCGCGGGATCAACAATGCGGTCAGAAAAGACGGCCATCTGCAGGCTGGTGCCGCCCACGCGCTGTGAAACCGAAATTTCCTGATGATAGGAGTGCTCGAGCGCCGGCGAGAAGTCGGCAATGGTCATGCGCGGGCCCGATTCGCTCAGGTCGGCCGGGGCAGATTCGAATCCCTTCTCCGTGCGGCGGTCGGGTTCCGAAGTGGCGTAGCCGTAGCTCAAAACCGTATGCGGCGCCAGATGGAGATCCACCGAACCGAATGGCCGGAAAGCGTTGGCCCGTCCCATGAATTGAATGGTCTGCAGTTCGCTGCCGAACTTGAGTTCCACTACGCTGCCCAGCGCCAGATCGTCGGAAGTGGTCAAGGCCAGGGCCTGCAGCGAGGCATTGCGCAAATAAGTGTCGGGCGAGGGCAAGGTGCGCAGGGTCAGATCAACCTCAGGCTTCGAGCCGTTGCTCAGCTTGTGAACATACGAAGCCCGCACCACGGCCGCGGGCAATCCGTCGCCATAGCCGACGTTGCCCCGCACCGCCACGGTCCCGGTGGAGAACAACGACTTCTCCACCGAAAAGCCGGTGCTCATGTCAGAGGCGCTGCCGAAGCCCTGCGAAGCGCTGCCCGCGAGAAAAGACAGGCTGCCCTTGAGGTCGCGGCCCTGGCCCTCCCGCAAATGGTATTTTTTCGCGTCCTGATTGTGGTCTTCTTCGAGCGCGCGCAGAATGGGCCGGTTGGCCACTGAGCGCAGCACCCAATTCCAGTCATCGTCGTCGCTGGGGGTGCGCACGGGCGCCAGCTCGATCGCGTCGAATAACGTGCTGAGGGTTACATTCACCACTACGGCGGCGCCGGCGCGCAGCCCCACCCGCTCGCGCAGCACGGGAAGGAACGAAGGCGCGAACACGCGCACCGAATAAAGGCCCGGCAGCAGGCGGCTGGCGGAGTAAAAGCCATTCTCATCGGTGAACACCCGGATGGCGTGCGAGGGCGAGGTCAGCACTTCCACCACCGCCCCCATCTGGGGCACGCCGCTGGCACTGCGCACGTAGCCGGAGATGGTCCCCGGCCGTTCCGCTGCCGCCAGCGGAAGTGCCAGGATCAACGGGATGAAGAAGCAGCCAAGCCTACGGAGCATGACCACCACCTGAGAAGCAAACCCGGCTTATTCGACGGCGAAGGTCGCCGAAGGATCCAGGGTCTGCTTGGAGATCTTGTCGTTCACCTTGATCTGAATGCGATAAATCCCGGGAGACAAATTGGCCGCCGACAAACTTTTCTGCAACGTCACCTGGTCGCCCACATTGCCCATCGAGTCTGTGGACTCGACCGTGTGAATCACCGGCTTGTTGGTGGCCGCATTCACCACGTCATATTCGAACGTGGCGGAAGCCTTATGGGTCTTCTCATCCACGCCCAGATTGTAAACCTGCAGCCAGAAGTTCACCTTCTGGTCGTGCTTGAACAGCGGCTGGGCGTTGGGCCCGGCTGCCACCCGAGGCCGCACTTTGGTCTGGCCGATCACGAACATGCCCGTGCCCACGTTCTTGGCCGCCACCGGCTCCATGTCATCGGCCACGATCAACGAAGACGCAGCCAGCCGGTCTTCCGGATACTCCGGCACGATAATGCCCCGGGTCCAGGTCCCGACCCGGTCGCCGTTCACATCTTTCACCACGATATCGAAGCGGTAACGCCCGGGTTGCAGGGGCAGCGCCTTCCAATAGATCTGCGAATTCTCCGCCGTGCGCGGCAGCAATTCCGCCGGAATATCAGCCTGAACCGTGTCTTCGAAGGTCTGCGCGATGCGCCCGCTCAGGGTGGTGACCCGTCCGAAAATGTTGACTACGCCGCGCTCCACGCCTTCCTTGTTGGTAAAGGTGATGTCGCGGTTCTTGATCTGGATGGTCACCGGCACCAGCACGGTATCGCCCGTGACCTTGATGAAATCCGCCTGCACGTCAAACGGCATCAGGTTATAGCTGACTTTGTGCGTGACCACTTCTTCCAGGTCTTTGAACTTGACCGGCGGGGGGCGGAACAGCTTGCTGTACTGCTCCAGGCGGTCAAACTCTTTGGTCTGCAGATCAGAGCTATCCGGACCAGGGCCCAGGGTCTCCAGGCCGCCCTGGAAGCGCTGCGCCTGCGAGGCCATACCCATTTGCTCGTAGAGCGTGAGGCCGGCGCCGGGTGTATGCGCCAGGGCGTCTTTCTCGCCGCGGTCAATGGTCATGTGGTAGTCGCCGCACATGCAGGTGTCCACAAACTCGATGATCACTTCCTGCCCGATGCCCTCAATGTAGCGGTAGCGCCAGTCTTCAAAGGGATAGGTCGAGGTTTCGCCGCCGCCTTCCTCGATGGGGCGCTCATAGGAGCCGCCTGAAGGGTGCGAATCAATCTCATCCGGGGGGCCGAAGGTGATGTACATGCGGCCGCGGTCTGTCTTCCAGCCCGGAATTCCCGCGGCAAAGTGCTCGTTGGCGTATTCGATGCGGCGGTAGTGTTCTTCCTTGAACTCGTTCTCTTCAGTATCAGGCGTGGGGTCGCGGCGCTGCCAGAAGGCTTCGATGAACTGGTCACGCTCCTCGTCGTTCGAGAGCTGCAGGAAGGCCTGGCGCTCTTCCGGTGTGATGATGTACACCACGTCTTCATCCAGCCACTTCTTGTAGGTCTTGCTCAGCTCCTGCTTGAGCGCCTTGGCGTTCTTCCTCTTTTCTTTTTCCGTCAGCGGGCGTTTCAGCGGGTCAACGTCTTCCTGCTTCTGGCGGGTGGAATCGGAAACGGCAGCGGTGGACTTGGAGCTATTGTCCTGCGCCGTGGCCGTACGCGTGCCAAAGGCGAGCACAAAAGTCAAGAGCAAAGCAATCGAAAGATGATGCACAACACCTACCCGGGGCATAGACGAGGCACTCCTTGGCCAGCCTAAGTGGAAACATTTTATGACTTTAGCGGGCCGAAGGCAAACAGATTACCAGCCCGCCGGGCGTCCCGCTAAGTAATGGGTGGCAAATGGATTGCGGCCGGCCGGCCGGGCGCCCCGGCGCGGGTGTGCTGCCGGCAAAAGCAGGGGCGGGAAAAGACAGCCAGGGGCTTCCCCGAGCTATAATCAGGGGCGGTCGTTCTTCGCGCTCGGGACCGCAAGCGTTGGCGGCGCGCCGGGGGAACTTTTGCGGCGCCCGCGTCGTATCTCAGGACGTGCAACCCGTCAGCGTACAACTGGGCAGGAAGGCGTTGCTGCGGCCAGTAGCGCGGATTATCCCGCAGCCCCTTCATCCCCTCCGGCGCCAGGTTCGTGCGGCATTTCCCGCACATCAGGATGGAAATGAGCACTTGGAAAAAGATCGGAATTGGTGCGGCCATCGCGGTGGTGTTGCTGGCCATTATCGGCTTCACGGTTTACCAGAGCCGCAAGAATGTGGTGACGGTGCAGACGGGCAAGGTGCAGCGCATGGACCTGGCGGCCGTGGTCAGCGCCTCGGGCGAGGTCAAACCCAAGAATTATGTGAACATCGGAGCTAACGCTTTCGGCAAGATTACCCGGCTATACGTGAAGGAAGGCGACCAGGTAACCAAGGGACAGATGCTGGCGCAGATTGAAAACGTGCAGCCCACTGCCGACGTGAACGCCACGCGGGCTTCGCTGGAAGCGGCGCAGACCGACGCCATGGCGGCCGAGGCGGCGCTCAAGACGGCGCAGGCCAGCCTGACCAAGGCGCGCGCCGACCAGGACAAGGCGAAGCTCGACTGGTCGCGGGCGCAGGGCTTGTACAAAGATGCGCTGATTGCGAAATCCGATTATGACAGCCAGAAAGCCGCCTGGCAGACCGCCGACGCCGGGCTGGCGCAGGCGCGGGCGCAGGTGGCGCAGGCCCAGGCGCAGAAAGATTCCGCCGAGCGGCACATTGCCCAGGCGCGCGCCAACCTGGTGCACGCCGATGATGTTCTGCAGAAAACCACCTACGCCGCGCCTTTTGACGGCATGATCACCAATCTGCCGGTGCGGGAAGGCGAAACCGTGGTCATCGGCATTCAGAATTCGCCCGGCAGCACGCTGATGACTCTGGCCGATATGTCAGTCATCACCGCCGAAGTCATGGTGGATGAAACCGACATCATCAACGTGCGGCTGGGCCAGCCGGCGGAGGTAAGCATTGACGCCATTCCCGACAAGACCTTCAAGGCGGTGGTGACGGAAATCGGGGACAACGCCATCGTGCGCTCCACCGGCGTTTCCACATCGCAGCAGACCACGGCCAGCGAAGAGGCCAAGGACTTCAAGGTGGTGGTGACTCTGCAGAACCCGCCGGCGAACCTGCGGCCGGGCTTATCGGCGACGGCCAAGATCACCACCGCCACGCGCAGCCAGGCGCTGGCAATTCCCATTCAGGCGCTCACCATCCGCCGGCCCTCGGACCTGATTCCGGTCAAGACCGGCAAGGGATCGGTGGAAGCCGCACCGCCGCCGGACTCCGCCACGGCGAAAAAGAGCGACAAGGAAATTCAGGGTGTGTTCGTAATCCGCGACCGGCGGGCGGAATTTGTGCCGGTCACCACCGGCATTTACGGCACCACCGACATCGAAGTGCTGAGCGGGCTGAAATCAGGCGACCAGGTAATCACCGGCAGCTATAAGGTGCTGCGCACCATACGGCCGGGCGCGGGGGTGAAGGTGGATAATTCGCTGCCCGCGAAGGAAGAGGAAACCTCGTAGGCAGAGGCGAGGGGCCACAGGCGGCAACCGCTTCTGTGACCTTCGCCCAAGTGATTCGTCCAACAGGCAGGCAATGGGAGCGGGTGAGTGTCCCAGGAAAGTCAGGAGCAGAGGAAAATGGCAACCGCCGAAGTCATCAATTTCACGCAGCCCGAGGTGTCCGCTCCGCCCGACTCATGCATGATCGCCACGCAGAACCTATGGAAGACCTATGACATGGGTTCGGAGCAGCAGGTGCATGCGCTGCGGGGCGTGAACCTGCGCATCCAGCGCAATGAATACGTGGCCATCATGGGGCCATCCGGCTCGGGCAAATCTACGCTGATGAACCTGATCGGCTGCCTGGATACGCCCAGCCAGGGGCAATATTGGCTGAACCAGCAACTGGTCAGCGAGCTGGACGATGACGAGCTTGCCCACATCCGCAACAAGGAGATCGGCTTCGTTTTTCAGACCTTCAACCTGCTGGCGCGGGCGACCGCCCTGCACAACGTGGAATTGCCGCTGATTTATGCGGGCATTGCCGCCGACGAACGCGAGGAGCGCGCCAAGGAATCGCTGACCGCGGTGGGAATGGGCTCACGCATGATGCACAAGCCGAACGAGCTTTCCGGAGGGCAGAGGCAGCGCGTAGCCATTGCGCGGGCGCTGGTGAATCGCCCTTCGATTATTCTGGCGGATGAACCCACGGGAAACCTGGATTCGCAGACTGGCAGCGAGATTATGGCGCTGTTCGACCGGCTGCACGCCGAGGGCAATACCATCGTGCTGGTGACCCACGAGCACGATATCGCCGAGTACGCCCACCGCATGATTCACATCAAAGATGGCGTGATCGAGCGCGATGTGACCAACCACAAGCCGCGGCGCAGCTAAGACCGGCTTCAGCTCACCAGCACGGCGTCGTTCTTCGCCGTGCCGTTCAATTCTTCGAGGCTGAGGGTGTCGAAGAACCCGCGCTCCCTCAGCAATTCTTCAATACTCTCAATCCGAATACTCTCCATCCGCTCTTCGATGC
This sequence comes from Terriglobales bacterium, assembly GCA_035517775.1. Lineage (GTDB taxonomy): Bacteria > Acidobacteriota > Terriglobia > Terriglobales > Acidobacteriaceae > DATIYF01. The sequence continues at coordinate 3,209 of DATIYF010000113.1, read as the reverse complement.
TTTCGATGCGGATGCTTTCAATGCGAAGCGGAGATTCCACCGCGGTCTTGTGATCTTCCTTCTGCACCTTAATGCCTCCTCCTGTCGGTTGATTCCTCGGCTGGCTCAGCCGGAGGGTTAAAAACGTATGGAGGAGGCGAGAGCAAACCGCTGACTGCCGGAATTTGCCCCGATACAGGAGGGATTGCACTTGGGCGTCCATCGCGAGGGAAAATTGCTGGCAGCCGTGCAAGCCTAGTGTAATCAGAATGATACGAACAATCGCGGGAAGGCTGACAAGGTGGAGAATGGGCCCATAAGGGAAAGAAATGTTTCACATTGGTCAGCGCCGTTCCGCCACCTTCGTGGGGTAGTTCTTGCCCCTGATCGAAATGGCGGATGCTCCACGTCTCGCCGTGCCCGGCGTCCTAAGCCGATCTATGAGGCAGCTTCTCAGTGCCGGCCGCTCGGCGAAACGCTGGGAGCGGGCTCTTGAAATTGCTCGCTCTGCACCGGATGGTTTTGCTCGACCTGGTCAATCTGAATGGTGAAGCGGGCGTTGGGGCGGGCGATGGTCCAGCGAAATGGAATCTTCACACCATCGGCCGCGCGATAATCGGAATAATCAATCTGGGTGGGATTGAGACCGAGCGGCGTCTCCACGTAGCGGACCTCTCGCAGCAGCATTCCAGAGTTTTCATCAAAATAGAGCTGAACCGGGGGCAGACCGCTTCGCGTTCCTTCCACCATATAGACGTCGCGGCCGTCTATTTTTTCGCCCGGCTTGACGGTGAGTTTCTCGAACAGGCCGCTGAGGACGGCGGGCAGGTGGAGATCGGCGTCCATTGCCGCGGCGTCGGCCTCGGAGGCGCTCATGGTGAGGGTGGGACGACCGGGCATGCTGAGCCATCCCGTATGCCCGTTGGAGACGGTGCGGCTCTCTCCGCGCGGAAATTGCACGATCATGACCTGCTGGCGCGGCATTTTGCTGATGATCTTTACGGGAAACTGCTGCGGGCCGACGTTCAGGGTGCCCGTCTGAACTCGGGTTGAAATATGAGAGATGGCCTCGGCGCCCCCGGCCGCTTGCAGATACTTGCTCAGGATGGCGTCCGCCGCAGGTAAAGCCGCGCTGCTTGCGGCTTCGTGCTCCGCCGGAATGGAGGGCGGCGGAGCGGCTTCGCTGATGATGGGAATGGCTACCGGCTTGTGGGCGCCGCGATGGCAGGAATAACAGGTGACCTGGCGGTGGCCGTCGAAGTTATCTTTATTGATGGCGAACATCATCTGCATCATTTTGCGCGCGGTCTGCTTGCTCTGCTTGTCGTCCTTATCGAAGGCGCCTTCCACGTGGCAGAAGTCGCACTGCACGCCCAGCGAGGCGGTGATGAACTGCATGGTGGGAATGAGTTGATTGGCGGGGATCTCCTTGAGCACCTGGATGTTCTTATAAACCTCGGCGGCGGTTTTGCCGGAGGAAGGGGCGGGCGCTGATTGAGCGGGGATTCTGGGTGCGCCGGAGGCGAGAAGCGCGGCAAAAGAGGCCAGGGTGCGCAGTTTTCGGTGGACCAATGTCATGAATCTTCCTCCGGAAGGCGCGCGGAAGCAGCGGGCTTTCAGTGCTGGACAGGAAGGCTTTGCAGCGCCGCTCCCTGGGAAAGATGGAGCGCCGGGCGATAGCCCCTGGCCGCGAAATAGAGTACATAAATGTGGCAAATGAAGGGAACCACAAAGGCGTAGCGGATATTGCTGGCATCGGAAATGTAACCCATGATGGCGGGGAAGATAGCGCCGCCGATGATGGACATAACCAGCAGCGACGATCCCAGCTTGGTGTGGGGGCCGAGATGCTTGATGCTGAGAGCGAAGATCGTGGGAAACATGATGGAGTGAAAGAAGCCGATCAGCACGATGGCCCAGACGGGGGCGCCTCCCGTGCCGAACAACACGATCAGCAGGCAGGCTAAAGAAGCGACCCCGAAGATCGAAAGCAGGCGCGAGGGCGCGATGCGCTTCATCATGGCCGAGCCGGCGAAGCGCCCGATCATGAAGCCAAGCAGATGAAGCTTGAGGTAATTGGCGGCCTGCTTATCGGAGAGTCCGGCCATGTTGTACATGGCGAAGCGAATGACAAAGCTGGCCACCCCCACCTGGGCGCCGACGTAGAAGAATTGCGCCAGAACACCCTTGAGCAAATGCTTGTAAGGCAAGAGGCCGCGCAAGCCGCCGGGGGCAGCCGCCGGCTGATCGCCGTCTTGCTCGTGAATCTCAGGCAGATGGGCAAAGAAGATGAGCGCGGCCACCGCCAGAAACAGGCAGGTGATGACCAGGTAAGGCATCTTCACCGTGCCGGCTTCGGCGGCGCGGTAGGCTTCCAGTTGGGCCGGAGTCATGGCGGCCAACTGGCTGCGGGAGTAGTCCACGCCGGTGAGGATGAAGGCGGCGCCGATAATGGGGGTCACCACGGCGCCCACAGAATTGAACGATTGCGCCAGGTTCAGCCTGCGCTCGGAGCTTTCGGGCGGGCCCAGAATGGTTACGTAGGGATTGGCGGCAACCTCCAGAAAGCCCTGCCCGCAGGCCATGACAAAGAGGGCAAAGAGGAAAAAGGCGTACACCCGGACGGAAGCCGCGGGAATAAACAGAAAAGCGCCGACGGCGCAGGTAAGCAACCCAACCAGAATGCCGCGCTTGTAGCCGATGCGTTCCATAAGCCAGCCGGCGGGCAAGGCCGCCAGGAAATAGCCGCCGAAGAACGCGGTCTGTATTAAAGAGGAGCGAAAGTCGGAGAGGCCGAAGGCCTTTTTGAGGTGGGGGATAAGAATGTCGTTGAGATTGACGCCCAGCGCCCAGAGAAAAAACAGGCTGGTGACCAGCACCAGCGGAAGCACATAGCGGCGCTCGGTGATGGGAACGGGTTTGGTCATAACGTCATCACAGGCTCAGGTCAGCGCGCGGTCCAGATGAACATAGCCGCCATCCACAAAACAATGCTGGCCGGTGATGTGGCTGGCCTGCGAGGAGAGAAGAAAAGCCACCATGGCGGCAATTTCGTCAGGTGTGGTCATTCTGTTCTCCAGGGGAATTTTGGCGATGACCTTCTGGAGCTGCGCCTCTGGGTCGGCAAAGGTGTTGAGCCACTGCTGGTAAAGCGGAGTCATCACCTCGGCCGGAACTACGGCGTTTACGCGAATGCCGTAGGGCAGCAAGTCTGCTGCCCATTCGCGGGT
>DATIYF010000112.1:0-24008 GCA_035517775.1 Terriglobales bacterium | reverse complement strand
TCGTCTCCGTCTCGCGGGAGCTTCTCGGACTGGGACCTGGCCCGCAGCAATCGTGAACGCCCGTCGCGAGGCCGTTGTACAACTGGAGGTGGAAGATGCAGCTCGGAATGATCGGATTGGGACGGATGGGCTCGAACATGGTGCGGCGCCTGAGCGCCGGCGGACATGGCTGCGTGGTCTATGACCAGAATCCCGAGGCCGTGGCGCGTCTGGCCGCCGAAGGGATCCGCGGCACCACCACCCTGGATGATTTCGTGCGCGCCCTGCAGAAACCGCGCGCGGTCTGGGTGATGGTTCCGGCGGGAGACGCGACCGAGCAGACGGTGACGGCGCTGGCCGGCCGGCTGGAGGCGGGGGACATCATCGTCGACGGGGGGAACTCCTTCTTCAAGGACGACGTCCGCCGGGCCGCGGCCGTGAGCCCCAAGGGGATCCTCTATCTCGACGTCGGCACCAGCGGAGGGATCTGGGGCGCGGAGCGCGGCTACTGCCTCATGATCGGAGGCCCGGCGGAAGCGGTGCGCCGGCTCACCCCCGTCTTGCGCACCCTGGCCCCGGGCCGCGGGCAGATCCCCCCGACTCCGGGCTGGGAGAATCAGCCCGGGACCGCGCCCGAAGGCTTTCTCCACTGCGGGCCTTCGGGAGCCGGCCACTTCGTCAAGATGGTGCACAACGGCATCGAGTACGGCATTATGCAGGCCTATGCCGAGGGCTTTGACATCTTCCGCAACGCCACCAGCAAAGAATTGCCCGTGGACCACCGCTACGATCTCAACCTTCCGGATATTGCCGAGGTCTGGCGGCGGGGCAGCGTGATCAGTTCCTGGCTGCTCGATCTCACCGCCATTGCCCTGGCGGAGAACCCCACGCTCTCGGAATATGAAGGGTTCGTGCAGGATTCGGGCGAGGGCCGCTGGACGATCGAAGCGGCGATCGAAGAAGCCGTGCCTGTAGATGTGCTTTCTGCGGCGCTTTTCGTGCGCTTCCGCTCGCGCCAGCAGCACACCTTCGCGGAGAAGGTCCTTTCTGCCATGCGGCAGAAGTTCGGCGGCCACGTGGAACCGGCCCCGGTAAAGAAGTCAGCATAGCCCGGCCATACAGGATTTTCTATGGTTCAAACCGCAGTCATGCCCGTCACGCAGCGTGTTGGAAAGGTGAGCGATCCCTGCACCATGGTCATTTTTGGGGTGGCCGGCGACCTTACCGGCCGCAAGCTCATTCCCGCGCTCTACAATCTGGCCAAGAGCGATCTGTTGTCGCGCGAGTTCGCTGTGGTAGGCGTGGCCCGCGCCAAGTGGTCGGAGGACGATTTCCGCAATCACGCTTCGGAGGCGATCAAGGAGTACGCCACCGACGCCGTGGACCCCGATATCTGGGAGTGGTTCGTGCGCCGCCTCTACTACTTCCGCGCCGACTTCAACGACAAGAGCATTTATCCCGCGCTCAAGGAATTTGTCGAGAAAGTGGACAAAGATCATTCCACCCATGGCAACCACCTTTATTACATGGCGACCGCGGCCAATTATTTCGGGCCGGTGGTCGAGCAGATGGCCGCGGTGGGCATGATGCGGCAAGAGAATCAATCGTGGCGGAGAGTAATTATCGAGAAACCCTTCGGGCACGATCTCGATTCCGCCCGCGAATTGAACCAGCGGCTGCTGCAGGTGGCCGAAGAAAAGCAGATCTACCGCATTGACCACTACCTGGGGAAGGAAACCGTCCAGAACATCTTGGCTCTGCGCTTCGCCAACGGCATCTTCGAGCCCATCTGGAACCGCCGCTACATTGACCATATTCAGATTTCGGTGGCGGAAACCGTCGGGGTCGAGCAGCGTGGTGGATACTACGACACCGCCGGCGCCCTGCGCGACATGGTGCCCAACCACATCATGCAGCTCATCAGCCTGACCGCCATGGAGCCGCCGGTCTCTTTCCGCGCCGATTCGGTGCGCGACGAGCAAGCCAAAATTCTGCACGCCATTCAGCCGCTGAGCGCGGAAGAAGTTCTAAGCAAAACCGTGCGCGGCCAATATGGCGAAGGCCAGGTAGAGGGCAAGCGTATTCCCGCCTATCGCGCCGAAGAGGGCGTGCCCCCGGAGTCGCGCACCGAAACCTTTGTCGCCATGAAGCTGCAGATTGACAACTGGCGCTGGGCCGACGTGCCGTTTTATCTGCGCACCGGGAAAGCGCTGGCGGCGCACAACACCCACATCGTGATTCAGTTCCGCCGCGCGCCCTTCGTGCTCTTCCGCGATACGCCGGTAGAAAACCTTCTGCCCAACCAACTGGTGCTGCACATTCAACCGGAAGAAGGCATCTCGCTGCGCTTTGCCGCCAAGGTACCGGGCCCGGCCATGCGCCTGGGCGCGGTGGATATGAACTTCGAATACGCCGATTACTTCGGCCAGCAGCCCTCCACCGGCTACGAGCGCCTGCTGCACGACTGCATGATCGGCGATGCCACCCTGTTTCAGCGCGCCGATATGGTCGAGGCCGGCTGGTGCGTGGTCAGCCCGGTGCTGGATGTCTGGCGGGCGCTGCCGCCGCGCAATTTCCCCAACTATTCGGCAGGCACCTGGGGGCCCAAAGAGGCCGATGAGCTTCTGGAGCGCGACGGCCGGCGCTGGAGGAACTTCGAAGAATGATTCTCGCAGGCGACATTGGCGGCACCCACGCTCGCTTGGCCTACTTTGAGCTCAATAACGGCCACTTCAGCCTTATCTCGGCCTCGGTTTTTCCCAGCCGCGAATACTCCGGCCTGGATGAGATTGTGGCTCGCTTCGTAAGCGACGCCAAAATTCGTCCCGATGAAGCCTGTTTCGGCGTGGCCGGGCCGGTGCGCAATGGCCGGGTGGAAACCTCCAATCTTCCCTGGATCGTCGAAGCCCGCCGGCTGGCGGCTGAGCTGAAAATTCAGGAAGCTCGGCTGATCAACGATCTCGAGGCCAGCGCCTGGGGAGTGGGCGAACTCACCGCCAAAGACGTGGTCGCGTTGAACCAGGTGAAGGGCGATCTTTGCGCCAACCAGGCAGTCATCGCCGCCGGAACCGGGCTGGGAGAGGCCGGCATGTTCTGGGATGGCGCACGCCACCACGTAGTCGCTTGCGAAGGCGGGCATTGCGACTTTGCCCCACGCAACGAACTGGAAGTGGAGCTGTTCCGCTACCTCATGGGACGCTTCGGGCATGTCAGCTACGAGCGCATCGTCTCCGGCCCCGGACTGGTGAACGTCTTCCATTTTCTGCGCGACAGCGGGCGCGGCACCGAAGCCAAGTGGCTGCGCGAGCAGATGCAGGAGGGCGACCCGGCGGCGGCCATCTCCCGCGCTGCCATGGAAGGCAAGTGTCCGCTCTGCGAGCAGGCGCTCGACCTTTTCGTCTCGGTTTACGGCGCCGAAGCCGGTAATCTTGCGCTGAAAACCTTGTCCACCGGCGGCATGTACCTGGGCGGCGGCATCGCGCCCAAACTGCTCTCGAAACTGACCGGGCCGCTATTCATGCAGGCTTTCGTTTCCAAAGGCCGGCTGCAGCCGCTGCTCGAATCCATGCCGGTCAAAGTCATCACCAATGACCAGATCGCGCTGCTGGGCGCGGCCCGTTGCGCCGCGGTCAAGGCGGCGGCCTGAGGCAGATTTCCGTGGCGGCTACTCCTCAGCTTCGCGTGTTCCCTTCCCCGGCTGAATTATTTCGCGGCGCCGCCGAGGAGTTTTCCGCCTTGGCCGCGCAGGCAGTACGCGAGCACGGAAGATTTTCGGTCGCACTCTCCGGTGGATCTACTCCCAAGGGTCTGTATTCCCTCTTGGCCGACCGCTTTCAAGATCTCCCCTGGAACAAGATTTATTTCTTCTGGGGAGATGAGCGCCATGTTCCCCCCGAGAGCCCTGAAAGCAACTATCGGATGGTACGCGAGGCCCTGCTCTCGCGAGTTGCCGTGCCGGAAGACCACGTTTTTCGGGTTCGCGGCGAGGAAACCGATGCCGATGCCGCCGCCCGCGAATATGAAAGGGCGCTTGCGGGATTCTTCGGCCTGCAGCCGGGCCAGTTTCCCCGCTTCGACCTGATTCTTCTCGGCCTCGGCGAGGATGGCCACACCGCCTCTCTCTTCCCCGGCTCCAGGGGCCTGCAGGAAAAAGGCCGCCTGGTGATCGCCAACTGGGTGGAAAAATTCAAAGACTACCGCATCAGCTTCACCTATCCCGTGCTCGAGCACGCCGCCTGCGTGATGTTTGTGGTCAGCGGCGCGGCCAAAGCGCCCATCCTGCGCCAGGTGCTCGAGGAGCCGCTCGCCGGGCTTCCTTCACAAGCTGTACAAGTGCGCCAGGGCAGCCTGCTCTGGTTCGTGGATGCCGCCGCCGCCAGCGCATTGCAGAAGCCCAACGTGGCCTGACGGTGTCTGCGAATCCGGGAAAGTCAAAACGGGAGGCAAAAACTGGGAAGCTTAGCCGCTCTCAGAACACCGGCACCAGCTTGTGTTTCTTCTGGAAGATCTTGCGGTCCACGGCGCGCATCACTTCAGTAAAGTCGCTGCCGGTCACATACGGGGCCACGCCCCAGGCGAAGGACATTTCATATGCCTTCTGGCTGGTGACGTTCCACTGCTCCACCGAGTGCAGCAGCCGCTGCACCGGATAATCGGCCTGCTCCTCGCTGGTATCGGGCATCAGAATCAGGAACTCATCGCCGCCCTGGCGGAAGACCAGGTCGCCGCCGCGAAACACCGCCCGCAGCATCTTGGAAAATTCGATCAGCAGCTTGTCGCCTTCCAGCGTGCCGAAGCTGGCATTGATTTTGCGGAAGCCGTTCAGGTCAATGGTCATGAAGGTCAGCGGGCTTCCCAGGCGGTTGGCGCGGGCCACCTCGCGGGGAATCAGCACGTTCACCGCGCGCCGGTTGAGCAACTGGGTCAGCGGGTCCACCAAGGAAAGGCTTTCCAGCCGTTCATTGAGCACCAGTTCGCTGATCAGGCGGCGGCGGGTGGCGTTGAGGGTGAGCTTCTGGCCGAGCAGGTAAATGTTGAACAGTAGAATCAGGGAAATCAGGCCGAAGAAGAGCTGCGGCAGGTAACCCTGCTCGATCCTCACCACGTGGCGTGTCCACACCACATTGGGCACCAGCAACGCGAGCAGGCCGGTGGTCAGTACAACGATGACCAGCAGCCCGATGGACCAGAGCTGCAAGTCGCGGCCGGAAAGTTGTTGGATCTGGTCCTGAATCTCTTCCGCGCGCATCAGCATGGTGGGCGGCGCAACCTGCTCATCCTTTGCTTCGGACATTTTCCTCCCCCCGGGCCCTGCGCACACGCCGGCCAGCGTAGCTGAAGATCATTTGTAATGGATGCGGAACCCGGATGCAGATGGAAAACTGCCCGTGATTGTTACGTCGGTAATGCCCGAAAACCCGCGCCGGACCGGGTTCAGCGCGGCTCAGGCGTAGCTGACCTCGGCCAGAACGTTGCGCCCGTCCTCTTTGCGAACCACGATTTCGACCCTCCGCCCGGTAGGCAGCGCGTTGCGCACATCGCCGTCGAGGGCCAGGGTGCGCGCGGGGGCGGCGCCGTCACTGAGCGTGACAATCGAGGTATTAGGCTGGCCCACTCGCGACTCGAAGAACTCAACCCGCTCGACCAGGCCGCGCTGCAGCAGCCCGCCGCCGCTGCCGGCTGAAACGCTCCGCACACTCTGCGTTGCCGGCGCGCCGGCGCCGGATTTCTTGCGGCGCAGCTCGAGCGCCGTGTTGCCCGCGAATGCGCCCGAAATCGCAAGCAGGATGAGCGACATGAAGATTCCGTCCACGCTGAGCAGCGAGCCCTGCAAAGCAATCCAGAGAACACCCAGCAGCGGAAGCAGCGCCATCAGCGCGGAAAGCATCAGGGTCATAGGTCGTTCAACCGGCCGGCCTCTCTGCGCGCCGTCTAAGCATGCGCTGGGCGCGCCTTTGGCAGCCCGAGAACCGGATTTTTTCCATGGAGAAGTTACCGCAAAAGCGCGTGGCGAGCAAATCGAGAGAGCCGGTCGCTTGGAAGCTTACTAAGCGGCGCGCCAGTCGCTGATTTCTTTGAGACCCTCGCCCCGGGTCTGCTCGAAGAGGCGGACGCGGTGGCGGCTGTGCTCGAATTCATGGATATCGGCCCAGACCTCGGCGCGCCAGGCTTCATCGTGCATGGCGGCCTCTCCGCAGGCGGCGCAGCGAGTGTACAGCCGTCGAGCGGGTTCGGTGGCCACGGGCGCGAGCGCCGGCAGCTCCAGAAAAACGCAGCGCACTTCCTGAATTTCGCCATCCTGGCCGAGGATGTGTTCGTACCGCAGCAGGAAGTCGAAGCCCAGGCGGCGGGCCTCCAGTTCGGCCTGAGACCGGCTGGGAAACGGACCGTACTCGGCCCGCAGCTGCTCGGTCGAATCGCATGCCATCCAGAAAATCTCCCTGCGCGCCATAGCTTGTCCCCTTAGGCCCCCCGCGCCGAAACCTCGGCTTTCGCAAGCGCGGCCACTGCCCTGGAGAAGGCAATTCGGCAGCCCATGGGCGTCCGGTAAGTGCAAGCGGCACAATAGGTTGCTGACCAAGCGCGAACCGCCGGCCGGCGAAGCTGCAAGCTCTTGCACTATTTCGCCCCACCGCGTCACCCCCGCTTGGCGAAATGCCAGCAGCCGCCACTTGGCACTCCCCAAACACTGCATTACCATCGCTTTAGAAAGCAGAAGGGCGCCTCCGCCCGCCCTTCGTGTTGAAAACATGGGTCAACGCCGGGAGCTCCGCAAAGAAGTCCGTCTCCCTGTCCGCATCTTTGGCACTGACGCGTCTGGGCACGTCTTCTCCGAGAACGTCTTCACCCTGGACATCAGCCGCTCGGGCGCGAGACTCGAAGGGGTGCAGGCGCAAATCAAAGTCGGCGAAATCATCGGACTCAGCTACAAACAGAACAAAGGACGTTTCGCCGTGCAATGGGCGGGCCAGCCCGGTACCCCGCGCGCCGGGCAGCTCGGCTTGCGGAACACTGCCCTCGACAAAAACATCTGGGAAATCTCTTTGCCGGTGGTGACCGTGGATCCGCACAAGCCCCAGGGCATCGCCGCCGGAGCCGACCGCCGCCAGCACCCGCGCTTGAAATGCACCAACTCGGTGCAGCTTCAGCCCGAAGGCCAGCCCGCCCCCATCTGGCTCAAAGCGCTCGATCTCAGCAGCGGCGGCTGCTTCATCGAGATGCCCATGCCGCTCAAGCAGGGGACCAAGGTGAAAATCGGCCTCTGGGTCAACGAGAACAAGCTCTGGCTCAGCGGCAAAGTGGTGAACAGCCGGCCTGGCTTCGGCATTGGCGTGCAGTTCACCGAGGTCTCCGAATCCGACGCCGAGCGCCTGCAGCTGTTCCTCAGGAGCATCACCCAGCTGCGGGTGTAGTGGGGAGAGAACCAGCTTTTAGCTTTTAGCTTTTAGCTTTTAGCTTTCAGCTTTCAGTTTCAGCTCTTCGCTCATTTTCTGGCTCGTCGCTTCTGGCTCCTAGCTTCTGGGGCTGAAGCTTCGATTGCGGCTTTCTCTGCTTGTCGGTCCCGGTTCTTCGTTCCTTGGCGGCCAGGTTGAGCTCTGGTTCAAACCTCAGGTCCACTCCTGTCCCAGCTTCGCCGGGGCGGGCAACGCGCCGCTACGTCGGCCAACGCCGCGTGGGCCGGACAACTCTGTTCCGCCAGAATCCGGTGTGAATACAACTCTCTGGCGCCCACGACTACCATCCCCGGAAGCCCGAGTGGATTAGCGATGTCAGATCAACACTGCCATGGGGATGACAGAGCCGTGGGGGGCACGCGCCGCCAAACTTCAAGATGGCGGCGGCGGCACGTTGACCGGGGAGAGCGCGCCCGGCCGCTGCTCGGCGGCGGCTTCCTGCTGCCAGCCTGCGCCGCCGTGGCCGGCCACATAGAGCGCCAACTCCAGGCGGCTCCAGACCCCGAGCTTGTCAAAGGTGCTGCGCAGGTAGTTCTTCACTACCTGCTCGGTGGTGCCCAGGCGCAGGGCAATATCGCGATTGGTCAGGCCTTGCCACACCAGCAGAGCGACCTGCACCTCCTTCGTGGTCAACCGGTCACGCGGTGGCATGCTTCCATCTGCTCCTTCTGGAAGATGGCGGTGGCCAGCTTCACCCGCTTCCGCCCATCCCGAATGCCCGCCCGCAGGAACAGCGTGCGCAGGTGCTGTTTGACCGTGCGCGGGCTGATTTTCAATTGCGCCGCGATCTCCTTGTTGCTGCAGCCCTGCACCAGCAGCTTCAGAACTTCGCGGTCGCGCGGCGTGATCTTGATGTCCGAAACGTTGCTCATGGCTGATTCATCCTGAGTTGGCTGCACCCGCATCGCACCCGGCGCGGCTGCATGACTTGTTCCTGCCTATCTTCATCGCTCGCGAACCTGATCTCGCGCGATGCCACAATGTCGTCTGCGAATCTTTCAAATCCTTCTCTGCCTCTGCATCGCCCCGTCAAAACTCTTTCCCCGCAGAGTGCAACTCCTTCGCCATTCCTTCACCCCGCCGCTCGAAAGGCTAAAGACCTTTTGATTGGTTAGGCTTGCGAAAAAAGGGAGGAGCCCCGGCCCGCTTCCCACATTCCGTTCCGGGAACTTCCATCCCACAGTGGGCCTCCGCCAACGTGCCACCCAGCCTCCCAGGGCAGTGCAGATTGTTGCATCATCTTCGCGCGGTCCTGCCGCGCCAATCCCCTGCCCGAAGGGAAGGAACTGCAGCTCTTTGCACCAGCCCGGCATGACCGGTCACCGCTCATGCGCTCAACCGCCAGAAAAACCAATACCTTAACCCGGTTGCTGGAAACTCCCGCCTGCCCGGCGCGGAGCCGCCCGTGGCGCCTGGGAACGATGGGAGCTGCACCTTTTCCGCAGGTTTTTTGGGCGGCAAATTGCACTACAATGGGCTTTCCGGCGCGAAGGATTGCGCCCAGGAGCAACCGGGCACCGTGAAGCGAGAAGCCCCAACCGAGAGCAAGCCCTTCGTGGACGCGGCCTCGTTCCAGCAGTTCCTCTCCGCCGCCTACGTGGTGCAGCAGCACAACGACCAGCTGGTGGAGAAGGCGGGAACCTCGCGCGTTCTGGCCGCTGTGGTCGAGGTCGAAGAGCAGATTCGCAACCAGGGCCTCAACCTCAAGGCCGCTGCCCAGGTGATGGCGCAGCGGGCGCAGGACATCAGCAATGCGGATGGCGCAACCGTCGGCATCATCGAAAAGGACCGGTTGGTGTATTACGCGGCCGCGGGCAATGCGCTTGCCGAAGCCGGTGCCCAAACCCCTCTCGCGGCCAGCCTCAGCTCCGAGTGTCTGCAGGCGGGAAAACTCATGCAGTGCTCCGATGCGGAAAAAGATCCGCGCCTGCCCTCCGGCTTTTGCCGCGAGCATGGCATCAAGGCGCTGATTGCCGCGCCCGCGACCCTGCAAGGCAAGGTGATTGGCGTGGTCGAGCTGCGCTTTGCCCGCAGCCAGGACTTCGAGGAGGAAGCGCTGCGCGGCTGCCAGCTGCTGGCCGACCTGCTGGCCGAAACCAAAGCCCGCACTAACGGCGCCGCGCCCCCTGCGCCCCAGGCGGAGCGCGAAAGCATGCAAGACATTCTGGCGCGCATCAAGCCTGAGCTCGCGCGTCTGGCCGGGGAGGACACGGGGGAGGAAAGTTCGCCCGCAAGCGGGAGAGCGACCGCCGCAGCCGAGCCCGATATTTGCCGGGGCTGCGGTCATCCCATGGCGAGAGAAGAGCAGTTCTGCGGATTGTGCGGCACCCAGCGCGCCGGCCGCCGGCCTCTGCAGAGCACCTGGGCTTCGCTCTGGGACATGCAGCAAAAAGCGGAAAAAGACGGCACGCTGCTGACCAGGGATGCGGAGTCGCTGGACCTGCTGCCCTCTGAGCTCGAGCGTCTGGTGCAGGAGCTGGCCAGCGCGGCTCCGCAGAAAACCAAGTCGCGGCCCAAGCCCAAACCCGAAACGGTGCTGCCTTCCTTGAGCGCGCTGACCGCGCCGCTCGAGAAAGAGGAATACAAAGAACAGGAAAAAGAAGAGCCGCCGCCCGCGGAAGAAAACCGGACCGCGCAGGCGGAAACCGCTGCGCTGCCGGAAGAAACCGCAGGGGCTGAGCCGGAGCCCGAATCGAGCGCACAAAGCACGCCTGCATTTGCATATTGGACGCCTCAGCCCCGGCCCGGCGCTGACCTCCGCTTTCCCTTTGCCTCCGGCCGGATGACGGATGCGCTTCCTGAAGCAGCGGCCCCAGCGCAACCCGAGAGCACGCCGCATGAGGCCGCCGGCAACATCCTCCATGGCGAAGCCGCCGCCCAACCCGCCTCTCGGGCGGCCGGCGAATGGACCTCAGCCACAAAAACCCGCGCCTGGCTCGACTCGCTGCAGGCCCGGCATTCCGGTCTGGGGTGGGCCGTCCGCCAGTGGCGGGCGCAACGCGCCAACATTTATCTCGGCGCTTCCATGCTGGTGCTGCTGGCCGTGCTGCTGGGCTGGGGATCACCCGACTCTCCTGCTCCGGTGCGGCGCGCCGCTCCGCAGGCGCCACAGCTTTCCTTCTTTGACCGCGTCCTGGTTGATCTCGGCCTGGCCGAAGCTCCACCCGCCCCGGTGTACCAGGGCAATCCCAACACCCGGGTGTGGGTGGATACGCACACCGCGCTTTACTATTGCCCGGGCAGCGAGCAGTACGGCAAAACCGAGGGTGGAAAGTTCGTCTCCCAGCGCGAAGCACAAATGGATGCCTTCGAGCCCTCGTCCCGCAAACCCTGCGACTAGCGCGGCTTGCAGGCCTCCAACTCCTCCTTGCCAACGCGCATCTCAACTTCATTTTGGAGCGGCTTTAGCTGCGAAAGATTCCGCAAACAAGCGTTTGACAACGCTCCACGAGTAGAGTGCAATGGTGCGAGCGCAGCGCTTTCGGAGGATGGCCTTTGGCGGCTCCCTGGCGTGAGGAACCCGAATCTGTGATGAAACCCGGCCCCAGCGGTGAGCGCCGGTTCCAGAGTCCCGCCCTGGAACAGAACCTGGATAAGCTGGCCGAGGCCTATTTCACCGGCCCTCCCGAGCAGCGCGAGCGCGCCGTTCAGGGACTGCTGCACGAGCTCGAAGCCGCGCTCATCCCCAATGAAGAGCCCGCGCCGGCAACCGCGCAGCCGCGGAAGGAAGAGCCCGCGCCCCACGGCGTTCCCTGCCCTTCGTGCCAGCGGGAAAGCCGCCCGGGGCAGCGTTTTTGTGGCTACTGCGGGGTTCCGCTTTATTCCGACGTGCCGCCTGACTTTGCCGATTCCGGCGGAGGAATCCTGGGACTCTCGCCCACTTTTTCTGACGACATGCAATTTTTGCGGGAGAAGACCTTCGGCGGAGTGTACGCCGAGGACTACGGCGCTCCCTCGCATTGGGGACGTTGGATCGCGGCCGCAATCGTTCTTCTTCTGATCGGACTGGGATACCGCGAGTGGAACTCGCTGGGGCGTCCGCGGACCGTGGCGCAGTTGATGGCCGCGGCGCGGCCGGCTGCTTCGCCGCAGCGCGCCTCCGCCGTGCCCGCGATTCCTGCCCCGCAGCCGCTGCCGGCCGCACCGGCGGCTTCCAGCATTACCGGGCCGCCGCCCGCGGCACAGACTCCGCCGCCCGCGGCGCAGGAAGCAACGGCTGCGCCCTCACCGGCGCCGGTGAAGCCTGAGGGCCCGCCGCCTTCTGCTGCAAGGAGTGCGCCCAGCGCAACCCCGCCTCCGCCGCAAGCTGCCAATGCTGCCCATCAAAGTGCGGCGCCAGAGGTTGCGCCCGCGAAAAAGGCGCCCGAGCCGAGCACGCTTACCCTGGCCTCCGACTCGCAAAGAACTTCCGCCCCAGACAACGGCTCGCAGGAGTTGAACCTCGCGCAGCGTTATCTGAACCAGCACGATCCCAGCGTGGCCGCGCGCTGGCTGTGGAAGGCGTTGGGCAAGCAGAATGGCCGCGCCGCCCTGTTGCTGGCCGATCTCTACCAGACGGGGAATGGTGTGCCGCAAAGCTGCGATCAGGCGCGCCTGCTGCTCATGGCGGCGGCGAAGAAGGGCGTGGCCGGTGCCGACACCCGGCTGCAGAGCTTTGAATCCGGCAGCTGCCGTTGAAGCCCTTGCCCCCTGAAGGCATTCCTGAACATGAAAAAACCTCCGCCGGAAAGCCGCGGAGGTTTTGTTTTGAACTCATTGCCCGGTTTCAGGATTCGGCGTGGCGCCCCTGAAGAGCTTCCTCATCCAGTTCCAGATCCAGAATGCTGCGCTCCCAGGTCTCCAGTACGTCAGGCATGGGCGGCGGCGGCGTCTTCGTGCTGCCGGGCCTCGTACCAGAGTGCGAGTTCGACCCGGTTCCAGAGTCCGAGCTTGTCATAGATGACACGAAGATAGTTTTTGACAACGTGCTCGGTGGTGCCGATACTCTCGGCAACTTCCCGGTTCTTGAGTCCCTGGGCAACGAGTTCAATAACCCGCTGCTCCCGTTCGCTGGGAATGCGGTTTCCATAGCGTTCGCTTGCGAGCATAATTGCCTCCGATATAAAAGAGTGGCTAACTTGACGCGCTTAATCCCGCTGGTGATGCCGAAACGCAAGAAGAGACGGTTAAAGTGCGCTTTGACCGTACGGCGGGCCATTTTGAGCTGCTTGGCAATCTCCGCGTTGTCACAGCCCTGCAGCAGCAACTCGGCAATCTGTTGCTCCCGCGGCCCCAGGCGAACCGACCTTTCCTTCATGCCCCTCCCCCCATTTCTGCTGCCTCAGACAGGCCTTTAGCCCCGCCAGGGCAAAAATCGTTGTCCGCCCCACCTTATCCTTCCAAAAGCCACAGCATTCGCTATGCCATGCTGGACGCGGCTTTTCGAGAAATCGCAGAAAGAATTTCCACAATCAACTATGACTTTTTGGAAGGCCGGCCGGCACCTGCGCAGCGCCGGCGAAAGCCGTGCCCGGCAGGGGCGCAAATTGCCCAGAAAACGTGCGAATCCGCGAAAAATCAAGGCCAGAACCGCACCCCCGGGCGCACTCTCCGCCAAGGCCATAGGGTTAGGCCGCTAAAGCCACAGGCTGACTGCGTAATCGCCCACGTTGCCTGACTTTGGGCCAGGTTTTCCGCACTCTGGGATCGCCTTCCCCTCTAAGGCGAACGCCTTAGGACAAAATTCCATTCCCTACCCGGTCAGCCTAGAACTAATTACACTTTCCCATGTACGCAGGCTCACTCTGGCCTTTCGACTCTACCCCGATCCTGCTCGCCGGCTTTTGCACATGGTCACCAATTGTGCGAGTTACCCCGCCATCCGGCGCACTTATCATGTTGAAAACCTGAGTCGAATTTCGAGCAGAAATCCGGCCCCGCCGAAATCCCGGCAGGCTGCCGAGCCCCCGGCAGGAGCGCAAAAAACCTCAGCAGTCATCGTCGCAGCAAACCCCGCGCCAGGCCCGACGTTCAGCCGGATGAGTATTGTTTTGACAGCTTCATTCACCCCAGAGGATCAGCCCGCGAAGCCAACTCCTTGGTGGAATTTCGCCGCAGGCCAGCCTAGAACCATCGAACCGCGCCGCCGGTTCCTCTCTCTTTCAGGCAGCATCGGCCCGCGATGTTAGACTAGGCGGTCGGGGACGCCATGAAACTCTCCGTCGTCATGCCGGTGTTCAACGAGCGCGCCACCCTGGAGCGCGTGATCGAGCTCGTTCTGGCCTCCCCCATCAATCTGGAGCTGATCTGCGTGGATGACGGCTCGACCGACGGTTCGCGCGACATTCTGGCTGCCTTGCAGTCCGACCCGCGCGTGCGGGTCTTTCTCCAGCCGAAAAATATGGGCAAAGGCGCGGCCCTGCGCCGCGGCATCCGGGAGGCCCATGGCGACTTTGTCATCGTGCAGGACGCCGACCTGGAATACGATCCCGCCGATTACCCCATCCTGCTCGACCCCTTGGTCCAGGGCCGCGCCGACGTGGTCTATGGTTCGCGCTTCCAGAGCGGGCGGCCCCACCGCGTGCTTTACTTCTGGCATTTCGTGGCCAACGGCATGCTCACCCTGCTTTCCAACTGCCTCACCAACATCAACCTCACCGATATGGAGACCTGCTACAAGGCCTTCAGACGCGAGGTGATCCAGTCCATTCAAATTGAAGAAGACCGCTTTGGCTTCGAGCCGGAGATTACGGTAAAGGTGGCCAAGCGCAAGTTGCGGATTTACGAGGTGGGTATCAGCTATTGGGGGCGCACTTACGAAGAGGGCAAGAAAATCCGCTGGACCGACGGCGTGCGCGCCTTGTGGTGCCTGCTGAAGTACTCGCTGAAGGAAAGCGCGGCCCAGACCGAGCCGGCGGGAGAGGAAATTCGCGCCCGGGCTTCCCTGCCCGAATAAAGCTCCACTGCAGACTCAGCGCCGCTTCACGAGGCGCGACTGCCCTGGGCACTCTCCAGCAGCCCGCGCACGGTGGGGGTGGTCCCCTGCCGCCAGAACAGCCGAAGGGCCGCCTCACCCAGCTGTTCGGCGTTATGCAAGAGGCCGTGCGCGCGAGCATCGGCAAAAAACTGGCTGCGCCACTGCTCGAACGACAAGCCATCCGGGCGGCTGCTGTTCCCATCGCTGTCGTCAGTTGGGCGTGAAACATCCATACGTCCCCCTGGTTTGCATGTACACCGGGGCGAGGTGGCGGGCAAGCGCCAACACGTGCCACGGCAAAAGGCGCAGCTTAGCGGCCGCGCTCTGCCGGCGTGGTTCAGTCTCTCGACCCTGAGGTATAGCTCGAGAAGCCCAGTCTCTCCTGGCCAGGGCCTCGTGCCCGCAGGCTACCCACACACGGCCCCCGGGTTTAGCCCGGCTGAGTTCAGATGTCAGGAGAGATTTCCACAAGCATTCGGCGGGGGTGTGTGACAGCGGTCACTGCCTCGGTTTGCATTTTGCAACAGTATGTTTATGTGTTGAAAGCGGCCCTGCTCGAAAGGCTCCTCCGGCTGCGGACCGAAATACGGCAGTTGAAACGCCGGCGACCGAAAACCGCCCTGCTTCATTTCCAGGCACCTTCACGGCGCAATAATCCTGCCAGGGCCATGCGCGAACGAGCCCGCCTTCTTCAGCTCCGTTTGCAGCTCGATGCCCAGGCCGAAGAGGCCCATCGGGCGGCCATCGCTTCGGCGCCCTCAACTCTCGCTCAGCAGCCGGAAGCAGAACGCTGAGCCCGATCGCTTAACTGCCGGAAGCGTGGGGCTTCAGCCCCGCGGTAAGAGATTATTTTTTCTACGCTGCGCCTTGGCGCGTGCAAGGTCCCGCCTCGCCGGCGCCTGACTCGACGCGCTTTTGCCAATGGCACGGCTTACCCGGTTACATCCTCGATATACAGCAGAATCAGCTGCCGCCCGGCTTCCGGCTCGATGCGGCGGGCGTTCAGTATCATGGTCCGCTTGCCCAGGTGGGGAAAATCATGCTTCACTTCAAAATCCTCCACCCGGCCATTGTTGGGTAAGACGTTCTCCAGCAGATCGCGCAGCCGGGGAATGTTCCACTGTCCGTTGCCCAGGGCGTAAACCGGGCGGCCCTCGGTTTGCTGCTGATCAACCTGGAAGTTGCGGTAGAAGGCCGGGTTGGCATTGGCCACGCGCAATTTGCTATCCAGCACCAGGATGGCTTCGCGGGCATTTTCAATGAGCATCTGGGCGTATTGCAGCGCCCGCTCCAGGTTGCGCCTGAAAGCGTCAATGTTCTCCAAGCTGATCACGGCGCCGTCAATCTTGCCGTCCCAGGTCCGGTAAGGGCGGGCACGCATCACGTACCAGGTACCCGCCTCCATCTCCTGCACCTCCTGTTCCTGGACGGTCACGTTCTCGATGCATCCGCGCGCGAACGGGCTCAGATCGTCCACCGACAAGTTGGGCCGGATCTCGCTCAGGCGGCGGCCAATGTCGCTGGGCAGAAGGTTGAGCAGCTTCTGCGCCGGAGGGGTAAAGCGCCGGATGCGCAGCTCCTGGTCCACAATCACCACCGGTACGGCGACGTTGCCCAGCAGATTGAGCAGGTCGTTATTGACTGAGGTCAGCTCGGCGTTGCGGTTCTGCAGCTCCTCGTTCAGCGTGGTTAATTCTTCGTTGGTGGATTGCAGCTCTTCTTTGGCCGTCTCCAGCTCTTCGTTGGTGCTTTGCAATTCTTCGTTGGCGGAGAGCACTTCTTCATTGGCCGACTTGAACTCTTCGGAGGTGGTTTCATGCTCTTCGATCAGGGCATGGAACTGCTCCCGCAGTTGTTCCAGCTCGCGCTTGAGCCCGGCGTTTTCACGCGAGACGCCGTCGCGGGCGGAGAGCACCCGCTTCTTTTCCTCGCGCTTCTGCGCCGCCGGCGAGGGCAAGTCCTGAAAGACGATGACGTAGTAGCGCTCCCGCGGGTTCGCTCCGCGCAAGGGCGTCACTTCCAGGTTCACCTCGCGGGTGTGCCCGTTGGATTGCACCCGCACGCCTTCCTTGTGCACCGGCGCGTTCTCCTTTCTTGCCTTGGCGATGGCCGCCCGCAGGTCCACCAGCAGGCCCTCGCGCGCCATCTTGGAGAGGCTGAAGGTGGGATGGCCGGCGGCCGGTTCCAGGTATGCCCCGGTCTTGCCCCGCAGGTGCACGATCTCCATATCCTCATTGACCACCACGCTGGCGGGCACAAAGCGGTTGATCAGCAGGCGGTCCACTTCTTTTTCGATGGTGAACTCCGTACGCGCTTCGCGCGGCGCCTTCGTCGCCTCGCCGGCGCGGCGAATGCCGAAGTCGAGGCCGCCAAAGTAATTCACCAGGCGGGTGGGGGCCTTCCGCTTCTGGAAGATCTTGCTTTTTTTGTCCAAGGCGACGAAATACTCGGCGAAATTGCCCAGGTTTTCGGCCTCGCCCAGCATCAGGTAGCCATCGGGCTTGAGGGCGTAGTGCAGAGTGGGAATGACCCGCTTCTGCAGCACCGGCCCCAGGTAGATGAGCAGATTGCGGCAGCTGATCAGGTCAAGATTGGAAAAGGGCGGGTCCTTGGCCACGTTCTGCTTGGCGAAGATGCACATTTCGCGCACCGGCTTGACGATCTGGTAACCGCCATCCAGGCGAATGAAAAAGCGCCGCAGGCGCTCGGGAGAGACATCGGCCAGCAGCGATTCCGAGTACAGACCGGCGCGGGCGCGATCCAGGGAAGCATCGCTGATGTCGGTGGCAAAGATCTGGAAGGGCACATTGCCCAGGCGCAGCTTGGCAGTCCGGTTGGTCTCCAGCCACAGATACTCCAGCATGAGCATAGCCAGGGAATAGACCTCTTCGCCGGTGGAGCAGCCCGGCACCCACACCCGCACCGTTCCCTCTTTCCTTTTGTCTTTAAAAAGTTGCGGCAGGACGGACTTGCGCAGCGCCTCGAAAACTGAGGGGTCGCGGAAGAAGCCGGTGACGTGGATCAGGATGTCCTGGTAGAGCTCATCAACTTCTCCTGGGTTATTGCGCACGAAGCGGAGGTAATCGGTAAGCTTTTCCAGCTTGTGCAGCGCCATGCGGCGCTGGATGCGGCGCTGCAGGGTTGTTTGTTTGTAGTGGGTGAAATCCACCCCGCTGGCGTCGTGCAGCAGGGAGAGCAGCACTTCCATCTGGTCGCGGGGAGCAATGGCAGCCTCGGCCTGGTGAGCGCTGGCCGGCACCAGATAGGGATGGCGGGCCACGCGGTCCAGCTCTTTGGCAATTTCCTGCGGCGCCAGCACGAAGTCTATGCACCCCGCCGCGGCCGCGTTGTGCGGCATGCTGGCGTACCTGGCCGACTCTTCATTCTGGGCGAAGGTGATGCCGCCGGCGGCTTTAATGGCGCGGCAGCCTTCGGTACCGTCGGAAGCCGTGCCCGAGAGAATCACGCCGATGGCGCGGTTGCCGTGGGTTGCCGCCAGGGTTCGCAGGAAGTGGTCAATGGGCATGTGCTGGCCGCGGGTGAGCACCCGCGCCCCCAGTTTGAGCGCGCCGTCTTTCAAGGCGATGCTGGTATTTGGAGGAATCACATAGACCTGGTTGGGCCGCACTCGGATGCCATCGGTCACTTCCTGCACCGGAATCCTGGTGGTGCGGGAAAGAATCTCCCGCAGGTCGCTGGTGTGCTTGGGATCAAGATGCTGCACCAGCACGAAGGCCATGCCGGTCTTTTCCGGCAGCGCGCGCAGCAGCTCGGAGAAAGCCTCCAGACCGCCGGCGGAGGCGCCGATGCCGACGATCGGGAAGGTTTCGCTTTGGCTTTTGGCGGGCGAGGAGGCGGAGTTGCGCCGCTTGATTTTCAAGACCGCTCTCATGGGGGACCTGCCTGTGCGGAGAATTCTTGGCGCCGCAAGGGACCGGCTGACAGGTCAACGATGGTCTGTTTTGCTGCTAGCGGACCCTGGAATCGGCAACCTTGTCCGCCAGCGGATTGTAGCATGGGAAGAAGGCGAGCCTGAGGAGCGAATTGTGGCCGCGGGCGGCAGCCGGTGATTCCAAGCGTGCCAGCAACGCGGGCCGGTGGCGGACCGAGGTGAAGCAAACCGGGAAAGACGTGGGCGTAACCGCCAGGCAGAATAAGAAGGGCGTTTCAGCCGGCCGGTTGAAACGGACCGCCTGAGGTCCCGGAGCCGGCCGGCCCGCCGGGCGCGAAGATATTCCTTCGTTGAATCTGCGCGAGCTTATCTCGGGTGCTCTTAAGCGCCCGATGCAGTTCGCCCATCAACATCACCTGCTCCAGGCTCAACTCACGCAGCTTGTCCAATTGCGAGCGAAAGTTGCCGTCCCTGCCGGCATGATTGGAAGCTTCGCGCTGCTGCTGCCACTTGGCAAGCTCGGAGCGCAAGGCGTACACCGATCCTCGTTTTGCGTGCAGGTGCCGGTGCACCGGCAAGCGCTCGGTCTTCTCCCAGCGCTGTACGGTGCGGACCCCGCGCCGAAAAAACCCTGCTATTTCTTTCCAGGAATCAAGCCTCTCCATGCTTTTCGCTCGACTCACCTTCTCCCGCTTAAAAAGCGGGCGACCGCACAGATTCTAACTGGTTTGGTCAATTTTGAGGCCGGTTTCCTGCGCCTGGTGACGCCGGAATATGGCTCAGCTATCGGATAGAAACCAACTTCTCTACCAGTTCAGAGTAGTCTTTCTTTTCCAGCCCGTGCACTTGCCGGTTGTATTCATCCACCTTCGACGAATAATTCATCGAGCAGAACTTCGGCCCGCACATGGAGCAGAAGGCGGCTTCTTTGTAGAAATCGTCGGGCAGCGTCTCGTCATGCATGGAGCGGGCGGTCTCGGGGTCGAGCGAGAGGGCGAATTGCTTCTCCCAGTCGAATTTGTAGCGGGCGTAGCTGAGGGCATCGTCGCGGTCTTGCGCGCCCGGGCGGTGGCGGGCCACATCGGCGGCGTGGGCAGCGATCTTGTAGGCGATGATCCCGTCTTTCACGTCTTTTTCATTGGGTAAACCTAAATGCTCCTTCGGGGTGACGTAGCAAAGCATGGCCGCGCCGTGCCAGCCGATCATGGCCGCGCCGATGGCCGAGGTGATGTGGTCATAACCGGGCGCGATATCGGTCACCAGAGGGCCCAGGGTGTAGAAGGGCGCTTCATAGCAGAGTTCGTTTTCTTTCTCCACCTGCTCTTTGATCTTGTCGAGCGGAATGTGGCCGGGGCCTTCGATCATCACCTGCACGTCGTACTCCCAGGCTTTTTGGGTCAGTTCGCCCAGAGTTTTCAGCTCGGCGAACTGGGCCTCGTCGCTGGCATCGGCGATGCAGCCGGGGCGCAGGCCGTCGCCGAGAGAAAAACTCACGTCGTGCCTGGCAAAAATTTTGCAGATAGCTTCGAAATTTTCGTAAAGAAAATTCTGCTGGTGGTGATGGGCCATCCACTGGGCCAGAATGGCCCCGCCCCGGCTGACGATGCCGGTGATGCGCCTGGCAACCATGGGCAGATACTGAATCAGCACGCCGGCGTGGATGGTCATGTAGTCCACGCCCTGCTCGGCCTGCTCTTCGATCACTTCCAGCATGACCGCGGCATTGAGGTCTTCGACCCGCTTCACCCGTGAGATAGCCTCGTAGATGGGGACCGTGCCGATGGGAACGGGCGAGTGGCGCAGGATGGCCTCGCGAATATCGTGAATGTCGCCGCCGGTGGAGAGGTCCATGACCGTATCGGCGCCAAAATGCACCGCGGTGTGCAGCTTCTTGAGCTCTTCCTCAATGTTCGAGGTGACGGCCGAGTTGCCGATGTTGGCGTTGATCTTGCACAGCGAGGCCACGCCGATGGCCATGGGCTCAAGCTCAGGATGATTGACGTTGGCGGGGATGATCATCCGTCCGCGCGCCACTTCCTCGCGCACCAGCTCAGGCGCAAGCTTCTCGCGGTGGGCCACGTAATTCATCTCTTCGGTGATGACGCCGGCGCGGGCATAGTGCATCTGGGAAAAGTTCCCGTCGCGGTTCGCGCCCCTGCGTTCGGAAATCCATTCTGCGCGCGGCCGGTAAGCGCCTGCGCCATTGCCGGAATTGCCGTTGCTGCCATTCATCGGCCTGACCTCACTGTTCTGCTCAGAATATGTTCCGATTATACGACGCAGGTGCAGGGACAGCGGGCTGTGAGGGGGATGGCGGTCTGCCAATCCCGCCGGGGACAGCCGCCCCCGGCTGCCCGGGCGGGCATAGCTCGCCGGAGGGTTCGCCTCTCTGCGGCGCTGGCAGCCTTCAGGAGTGAGGCTGGGAGCTTCGCTCGGACAGGCGAGGGCGGCTCTCCCCGCGCGAGACCCGCTACCTTCCCGGGTCCCTTGTTCGTCTAACTGCTACGGGCATACAATTTTCAGTCCCAATCCACTCGAGGTCAAAAAGACAAATGCGCTCTGTTTCGTTTTGGCTGGTCTGCCTTCTGCTGGCCGCGCCCTGTCTCGCGCAGTCGCCTGAGTCCTCCCCTTCTTCGCTGGAATTCAATCTCGATACCATTGATAAGACGGTGAGCCCGTGCGCCGACTTTTATCAGTACTCCTGCGGCAACTGGCTCAAGAAGACGCAAATCCCTGCCGACCAGACCATGTGGCTCAGCTTCGTGCAGCTGGATGAACGCAACGATCTGGTGCTGAAAGACATTCTGGAAAAAGACTCCACCGCCGACCCCGGGCGCGATGCCGTTGACCAGAAAATCGGCGATTTCTACCAGGCCTGCATGGACGAGAAAGCCGTGGACGCCGCCGGCCTGACCCCGCTCAAGCCCGAACTGGCGCGCATTGCCGCCGTGACCAGCAAAGAAGAGCTGATCGAGACCATTGCCCACGACCATCTGCTGGGCGCCAATACGCTCTTTGATTTCGGCTCGGATGCCGACCTGCACAATGCTGATATGGATGTGGCCTATCTCGACCAGGGCGGCCTCTCGCTGCCCGACCGCGATTACTACGTCAAAGACACGCCCAAGAACATCGAGCTGCGCAAGCATCTCGCGGAGTACATCACCCAATTGCTCACGCTCACGGGTGAAACGCAGAAACAGGCCGAAGCCGCCGCCCAGACCATCCTGGGGATTGAGATGTCGCTGGCCCAAGCTTCCATGGACCGCACCTTGCGCCGCGATCCCAAGAACCGTGACCATACCATGGGCACGCAACAGGCCGAGGCGCTGGCCCCGGATTTCTTTCTCGCCCGCTACTTCACCGCGGTCGGGGCACCCAGCTTTTCTGAGCTGAACCTCAAGAACCCGGAATTCTTCAAGGACGTAAACGGCGTGCTGCAGTCGCAGTCGCTCGAAGCGCTCAAGACCTACGCCGGCTGGCGCTTGCTCAGCACCGCCGCTCCCTGGCTTTCGCAGCCCTATGTGGACGCAAACTTTCAGATGCGCCAATACCTGACCGGGCAAAAAGAGAATCGTCCGCGCTGGAAACGCTGCGTGGCCCTGACCGACCGCGAACTCGGCGAGGCCCTGGGCCAGCGCTACGTGGAGCGCACCTTCGGCGCCGAGGGCAAGCGCCGCATGTTGAAGATGGTGAACGAGCTCGAGGCCTCGCTGAAAGAGGATATCCAGAACCTGCCCTGGATGTCAGAAGAGACCAAGAAGCAGGCGCTGATCAAGCTGGCGGCCATCAATAACAAGATCGGCTATCCCGACAAATGGCGCGACTACAGCCCGCTTCGCATCGAGCGCGGCGACCTGCTGGGAAATTTCTTTCGCGGCAATGAATTTGAAGCCAAACGTGAACTCGACAAGATCGGCAAGCCGGTGGATAAAGGCGAGTGGGAGATGACGCCGCCCACAGTCAACGCCTATTACCAGCCGCAGAAGAACGAGATCGTGTTTCCCGCCGGCATCCTGCAGCCCCCCTTCTTCGACAAAAAGATGGACGACGCCGTGAACTTCGGCGGCATCGGCATCGTGATTGGCCACGAGCTGACCCACGGCTTCGACGACCAAGGCCGCAAATACGATCCCCAGGGAAACCTGCGTGACTGGTGGACGGAAAAAGATGGCGAGGAATTCGAAAAGCGGGCCAGCTGTATCGCCAATGAGTACAGCAGTTTCGTCGCCGTGGATGACCTGCATCTGAACGGCCGGCTCACCCTCGGCGAAAACACCGCCGATAACGGCGGCGCCCGCATCGCACTTATGGCTCTCGAGCACCTTCTGGATGAAGACACAACCGGCAAATCGCGCGAGAAAATTGGCGGCTATACGCCCGAGCAGCGTTTCTTTTTGGGCTTTGGCCGGGTGTGGTGTGAAGAGCGCCGTCCCGAATTTAACCGTATGCTGGTGACCGTGGATCCGCACTCGCCCGGAAAATACCGCATTGACGGCGTAGTGCAGAACATGCCGGAGTTCGAAAAGGCCTGGAGCTGCAAGGCCGGCGACCCCATGGTGAGCGCCAACGCCTGCCGGGTTTGGTAGCTGAGCGAAGAGGCCGCCATCCCTCAGGCGGGCCTGTCTGTGGACAGCCGCCTTGTTTGTGTGGGGACAGCCGCCCTCGGCTGTCCGGGCGAGCGTAGCTCGCCAGAGGGTTGCCTCTCTTCACAGTAGGTGGCTTGAGATAGAGACTGCGGAGCTTCGCTCCGCGCACAGCCGCGGGCGGCTCTCCCCACAAAGAGCAGTTAGGGCAAGGTGAGACGGTCGCCGCCTACTTCGCTTCTGCCGCCTTGAAGCCCTTCCGCCGCTGCTCACTATAGCGATGCAGGGCGTTGCTGATGATGGGATACGCTTCGGCCGCCGGCCGGATTTCATCCACCTCCACGGCTTTCCCTTCCAGCAGCTTGTAATCCTGGAAAAAGCGCCGCAGCATCAGCAGGCGATGCGGAGGCATCTCGGCCGCCTCGCGATAGGCATTAAACTCGGGGTCCTCGGTGGCCACGGCGATAATCTTGTGGTCCTTCTTGCCGCCATCAATCATGGTCATCAGGCCGATGGTGCGGGCGTGAATAATGGTCAGCGGCACCACCGTTTCCTGGCACAGCACCAGCACGTCGAGCGGGTCGTCGTCTTCGGCAAAGGTCTGCGGAATGAACCCATAATTCGCCGGATAGTACACGGCAGAATAGAGTACGCGGTCGAGCTTGATCAGGCCGCTGACCTTATCGAGCTCGTACTTCACGCTCGAGCCGAAAGGAATTTCGATCACCGAATTGAACTCTCGCGGAAGCTGATCGCCGGGGGTCACGTCATGCCAGGGATGGATCACTCTGCTTACCTTTCCGAAATGGGGCTGCAGAAATCTTACCGGAAATCGGCTGCGTTTGAGTGTGGGCCTGTGGGGGCGGGAAGTCTTGTCGCCAGCGGGTAGCCGGGCGCGGTTTCACAAGAAGCCAGGAAAAGAGGCAGCCGGTGGGAGCTTAGCCGCTTCAGCGCCCCGTAGAAGCACCCTCGATTTCCATTCCTGTGTCCAAACTAAAGCGGCGGGGACTTTTGTCCCCGCCGCTTGAAAAGGCGCAGGCCTAGAACAACAACTTCACCGCCAGCTGAATCTGCCGCGCCGAAGTAGTGCCATCGGAGCGGGTCAGCGTGTTGGTGGAATATCCGAAGGTGGAAGACCCCAG
>DATIYF010000111.1:0-14844 GCA_035517775.1 Terriglobales bacterium | reverse complement strand
ACGGCTCAAGATCCGCGAAATTCTGCGGGCTGAAGCAAAGCCTCAGGAACTGAGCGCCCCGCCGGTAACGCGGGGGGAAACTCGCAAACTCAATTTCGCGGCGGCGCCTTCAAGGCACGCCGCTTCGCTGGCCCGTACGCGCGCTACTGACGTGAACGCGGCGGACCTGTTCGCAGGTCTCGGCTATGGCCAATTCTCATCTCTGGATGGGGACGCGGCACAGGGATTGGGAGCCTAAACGAACCAGGGGCAACTGGATGGTCTGTGCCGATCGGTGCAATCCTTGCGGTAGGCGTGCCCGGCCTCTCTGGGGCGTGTAGCAACGGCCAACGGGACTCGTCGGAGATTGGCCGGCAATCCGATCGGCTCTCCAGCATTTCGGCAAGCCGGTTTTTCGGCATGCTATGCGGCGCTCGGGTATGGGCGGCGCGCATTTGCCTGAAGAAAAACTTGCTTTCCGGCAGCGAAGATTGCATAGCGGCTTCCCGCCAGCGGCATTCCCGGACGGTAACTGCTTCTTTCCCTTAGGACACCGCTTTGGCCTGAGGCTTGCGGCAAAACACTTAACAAGTGAAGCACCGTCCCAACTGTGGAGGTGAGAATGAAGGCAATCCGCCGTTTCACGGCGCCCGGCATTGCGGCTTTGTTCCTGGCCGCAATATTGCCGGCAGCCGCTCAAAACCAGCCAACCACGCCCTCCGAGCCGGTGCGGGGAACGCAAAACCGCCAGCCGGCGCAGGCGCCTATGCAGACCTTTGCCGGCAAAATCGTGCGCTCACGGAACATCCTGATGCTGGAAAATATGACCAGCAAAGCCGCCTATAAGCTCGACCACGAGGCCCAGCTCAAACGCTACGTGGGCGAACAGGTCAAGGTGACCGGCACACTGGATGCAGCCAACAACATCATTCACGTGTCGGATATCGAGCTCTCTCCTCCCGACTTCAAAGATTGAGCCGACCGCTGGTTTTTGGGCATAGAAAAGGGCAGGCGCCGTTGGTGGTGGAATAGCATCGGCGCCTGCCAGCTTCGCGTCGGTTTTTTCTGGTGTTTCCAGCCTAAGAATACTCGGCGGTCCCGGCAATACAGTGGACACTGTAGTTCGAGGGGTGATTTCGTGTAATCAGGCCCGATTTCAAGGCCGCACCGTCACGCTGGTCTTGCGGGGCGCCGGCGTTTTGGCCTGCACGGCCCGAATCAGGGCCCATTGCAGGTCAGAACGCCGTAAGGGCAGGGGAATCGCGTCGAAAGCTCCGCGCTGGCGGGCCTCCGAGTAGCTGGATTCGGTGCGAACCAGGGCCACGACGCGCGCCCCGGACTTGGCCGCAGAAAGCACGTCCAGCACCTCCAGACAGCTGCCTCCGTCGAGTTGGTCCTCGCAAATGACCAGCGCGGGAGCCTGGCGCTCCAGGAGCGCCCGAACTTCCTCTACCGTGGAGACAAAGGTCGCCTCCATGGCCCAAAGTTTCAGGATGTCAGAGAGTGTTTCTCTATGTGCCGCATCTGAACACGCGATGAGAACCCCGTCGCGGGCCTCCATAAGCTCCTCGAGTATTTCAAGACGCTGAAATCGAGATACCTTTCAGCTTTTCCGTGTGAACAACCTGTTTAACTTTCAGTGGGCGGGATTGGCAATCCGTGCTTAGCTGTACGGCCTCTGCAAAACCGCTGTAGCAAGGCAGGTTGGGCCACAGGCGACCAAAAGGTCACTGATTCGGTACGGAAGCCACGAAGCGGAAAGAGCCAGTTCAGCCCCGGAGCAATTTGGCGACTTTGCGCAAGTCTTCGACGAAGGCCCGGCGCTGAGCGTGCCGCGACTCGTCATCCTGCGGCCGCAGAATGGAAGAAGGAGGAACGGTAGCGATGACGTGGGGATACGCAGGTCGGCTGCAAATGTTTTACCGGCACTGGCCGCCCGTTCGACGCCTTGAGAGCACGCTCGAAGCCCATTTTCCGCGTGATTCCTTCCGGCTGAAGCTGTATCTTGGAACGCTCGGCAGTCTTCACAAAAAAAGCTTGAGGATCGGAAAGGCCTTGCCTGCCTTCGTGTGCCTTCGCGCCCTCGTGGTGGAGGTCAAAGCCAGATGACTATGCGAAATCCCGTTTGCCGCCTCTGTCTCGCCGTCATATTTCTAGCCGCCATTGTTCTGCCAGCAGCCGCCCAAACGCGGGCGCTGCGTGTAAACGCCAGCGAAGGGGCGGGCCGCATCCGTTCCTTTCAGGGCCTGAACGGCCCGCCGACTCCGGTGATGGCGGGCCTGCCCAACCTGATCGAGCAATACAAGGACCTGGGCATTGACATGGTGCGGACCCACGACTTCATGGGCCCCACTGAGATTGATTCCCGCTTCGCAGATGACGACCCCATGCTCACCTGGCTCGTGCCCGACAACGAACAGCGGGCCAAGCTGGTGGTGGCGGGAAACGCCAGCATCATTTTTCCTGACTGGAGCGCAGACCCCGAGAAACCCGAGAGCTACCGCTTCGGACCGACCGACGCGGTCATCGAGGGCATACGCGAAAGCGGCGCCGAGGTCTATTACCGCATCGGCCGCAGCTTCGGCGCGAATCGCAATCCTCCGCAGGACTTCGACAAGTTCGCCGACATCGTGAAGCACATCGCGATGCATTACAACCAGGGCTGGGACGCGGGCTTCCACGACAACATTCGCTATTGGGAATTCTGGAACGAGCCGGAGTTTTTCTGGACGGGAACTCCCGAGCAGTTTTATTCGCTCTACCAGAAGACGGCGCTGGCCCTGAAGTCGGTGGACCCGAACCTTAAGGTAGGCGGCGACACCAAGGCCATTCCCATGGACGACGGCCCCTACCGCGAGGGCTTTCTCGACTACTGCGCGGCGCATAAGCTGCCGCTTGATTTTTATTCCTGGCACACCTATGCGGATGGATCGGCCGATCCCTATGACGCTGTGCGCATCGGCAAAGAACTGCGCAGCCTGCTGGACGCGAAAGGCTTTTCCAAAGCCGAGAGCATTCTTTCCGAGTGGAACCTGAGCGCCGACTTCACCGAAGACGAGAAGGCCATCCTGCAAGGGGCTGACAACGCGGCTTACATCGGGGCGGTAATGGTCTATTTGCAGGATGCCCCAATTGATCGCGCCCAGTTCTATCGCGGCGATGCCGCCTGGATGGGGCTTTTTGGGCTGCACGGCGAATATTTCAAAACGGCATATGCTTTCAAGGCGATGGCAGAGATGCTGGCGACGCCGCAACGGCTGAAGGTGACCGGCAGTGACACTTTCGGGTTCGCCGCTTTGGCCGGGCGCTCGGCCGACGGGAAAACCGTGCAGGTGGTCATCAGCAATTACCAGATCCCGCCTGACTACCAGCCGCACCAGATGCCGACCCCGCCCGCGGTGCAGTCGCTTATCAACGTGGACTTCTCTAAATTAAAGTTTCTTCCCCGCCGAACCGGAATTGCCAAGAACCCTTCCGGCTATGAGCTCACCGTAGATCACCTTCCCTGGGGAAAGGCGCCCTACGTCATCAAGCGGTTCCGCATCGGGCCCGAGCAGAATTTTGCACTCGTGCAGCAGTCCACGGGCAAGGGCGGCAAGGTGGAGATTTCTAACCCTCTGCCGGCGCCGGGTCTGGAGCTGATCGTTCTTCAGCGCAGATAACCTCGGCTGGCCCACATCTAGGCGGCATTCGCCGAAGACTCTATGATGGAAGCCGCTGGACCATAGAACTGAGCCACGGAACTATGATCAACATTGACCTTTCCGGCAAAGTCATTCTGGTTACGGGCGCCATGGGCGCGATTGCCGAGCACATGGTAAAGCGATTGCAAGCCGCCGGGGCAACGCTCATTCTTCTCGACATCAAGCCGGAAAATGAAGCCCGGGAAATGCTGGAAGGCTGGCAGATTCGCGGCGATCGCTACCGTTACTATTCTTTAGACATCACCGACTCCGCGCGGCTGACCGCAGTCGTGGACGAGGCTTTTGACCAATTCCCCAACATGGATACAGTTCTCGGCCACGCCGGCGGCTGCGGCCTTCATCCTTTCGCGAGCACTTCGGAAGCGGACTTCGAGCGCATCTTCCGCTTCAACTTTATGGCCCAGACTTTCCTCACCCGCGCCGTATTCGCGCAGTGGGTGAAACGGAAGATTGCCGGACATCTCATCTTTACCTCTTCTTACGTGGCGCGCGTGCCGCACACGCTGATTCCGTCATATGCCTCGGCGAAAGCCGCGCTCGAGAATTTCGCCCGCTGTATGGCACTGGAGTACGCGTCGTTTGGCATTCGCGTGAATGTGGTCTCGCCGGGAAATGTCGCGGCCGGAAGCTCGCTCAAAGTCTTCGAAGAAGACCCCGCCTACCGCGAATTCGTGCTTCGGGTATCGCTGGGAAAGCGCAACAGTCCGGAATCCATCGCGGACGCGTTCGTATTTTTGTGTTCTCCGCTGGCCGCCGAGATCAGCGGCCAGATTCTGAGCGCCGACTTCGGGTCGGGGATTGGAAATCGTCTATGAAAGTTGGCCTTGGCCTTTATCGCCACATGCTGACGCGCGAATACTACGACTTTGCGCGGCAGGCGGGCTGTACGCATCTCGTGGTCCACCTGGTGGACTACTTCAATAAGGCGGCCACCAATCCGCGCAGCAACCAGCCGACGGGGGCGAAGTATGATCCCTGGGGAGTTGCGGGCGATCCCAGCAAACTCTGGACCGTCGCCGAGCTCAAACAACTTCGCCGCGAAATCGAAGACGCCGGGCTGGAGCTGGCTGCTATCGAGAATATTGACCCCGCGCACTGGCACGACATTCTTCTCGACGGGCCAAAGCGTCCGCAGCACATCGAGAACGTGAAAGCCATCATTCGCCACATGGGCGAGGCCGGCATTCCGGTGCTCGGTTACAACTTTAGCCTGGCCGGCGTGTGCGGCCGGGTGACCACGCCCTCAGGCCGGGGGGGCGCGCTGACCCTGGGTATGGATGGCCCGGCGGAAGACGTGCCGGTGCCGAACGGCATGATCTGGAACATGATTTATGACCGCAACGCCCCTGCCGGCAGTCTGCCGGCCATCTCTCATGAAGAACTCTGGCGGCGGCTGCAGCGATTTCTGGAGGAGGTGGTTCCGACTGCCGAAGAATCGGGCGTGCGCCTGGCGGCGCACCCTGACGATCCGCCTATGCCTACCATGCGCGGGCAGCCGCGCCTGGTTTTTCAGCCGCACATGTATCAGCGCCTGCTCGATCTGGTTCCCAGCCGCAGCAACGCGCTCGAGCTTTGCGTGGGCACGATTGCCGAGATGACCGAAGGCGATGCTCATGAGGCGGTGGACCGTTACAGCCGCCAGGGAAAGATCGCCTACCTGCACCTGCGCAATGTGACCGGCAAGGTGCCCTATTATCGCGAAACCTTTATTGACGATGGCGACGTGGATATGGTGCGCATCCTCTCCATTCTCAAGCGCAACCACTTCGACGGGGTCATCATTCCCGACCATTCTCCGCAAATGTCGTGCGCCGCGCCGTGGCATGCGGGGATGGCGCACACACTGGGCTTCATTCTGGCGGTCAAGGCGATGCTGGAATCCTCCCAATCTGCGGCTGAGCCATTGACAGAAGCGGGACAACGAGGCCGATAACCTGAGACCCTCCGCGCCGCCCTCCAATTCTCGCGAACCGGCAAGTCTCGGCCCGCTCATGATTGCCGCCAGTGTTTCCACCCTGGGTGGATTGCTTTTCGGCTACGACAACATTGTCATCAGCGGCGCCATCGGTTATCTCAGCGAACTGTTTCATCTGGATGCTGCAGGCATTGGATGGGCCGCCGGCTGCGCCCTGATCGGTTGCATCGCCGGCTGCGCCGCGGCCGGAACGGTGGCTGACTATCTCGGCAAGAAGAAGGGTCTGGCGCTCTGCGCCATATGCTTCGCGCTTTCCTCCGTCGGCATGCTGTTCGCCGCCAATCTTCACCAGTTCGTGATGTGGCGGCTGATCGGCGGCCTGGGTATTGGCGCCGCCTCGGTCATCTCGCCCAACTACATCGCCGAAATTGCTCCCACCCGGGTGCGCGGCCGCTGCGTCACTCTGTACCAACTGGGCATCGTGGTGGGAATTCTCGCCGCCGTCTTCGTGAACATGCTCATTCAGCGCATGGGCGATGAAGCCTGGAACATCGCCTCCGGCTGGCGCTGGATGTTTTTCGCCGGCCTCGTGCCCGCGCTTCTGTTTGGCGCCATGATTCTGCCCGCGGTCGAAAGCCCGCGCTGGCTCATGAAGGTGGGCCGCCGCGAGCAGGCCCTCGAGGTGCTGACTAAGATCAATGGCTCGCAAACGGCTGCCACGGAAGCCGCCGAAATCCAAAGTTCACTGGCCATGGAAGAAGGCCACCTCTCGGAGCTGTTGACCACCTTCCGGCGGCCTTTGCTTCTGGGCATCATGCTGGCGGGCCTGCAGCAGATCAGTGGCATCACTCCGCTGTTTTCTTTTCTGCCGGAAATCTTTCGCTCCGCCGGAACCGCGACCGGTGACGCGTTCTACCAGGCTGTGCTGGTCAGTCTGGTCAACCTGGTCTTCACTCTTTTTGCCCTGTGGCTGGTGGACCGCGCCGGCAGAAAGACTCTTATCCTCGCGGGTACGGCGGTGCAATGTATTTCCTTCGCCCTGGTCGGCTGGTTCTATCATGTGCACGGCAGCGGCCTGGCGATTCTGGTCTTCGTGATGAGTTTTGTCGCCGGGCACGCGTTCGGCAACGGCGTCGCCTGCTGGGTGATTATTTCGGAGATTTACCCCACCAAGGTCCGCGGCCGGGCCATGTCGATTGCCACTACCGCGCTTTGGCTGGTCGGGTATCTGGGCAATCAGTTATTTCCCATTATGCAGAAGAGACTGGGCTCGGATGGAACTTTCTGGTGCTTCAGTTCCGGTGCACTGCTGACTGTAATTCTGGTAGGCTGGCTTGTTCCGGAGACCAAGGGGCGTTCCCTGGAAGAGATCACCCGGTTCTGGACCTCGCAGCGCAAGGCGCCGGCTTAAACAGGGCGTTTGAGCGAGAGTTGGGATGAATCATTCCGAAAAACGCGGCTCGCCTCGTTCTTCGGCGGTAAGCCGCCGAACTGCGCTCAAGTCTTTCGGCCTTGCCGCAGCCGCGTTGGCCAGCCCCGCCTGGCTCTCCGGCCGCACCACTTTCATCGAGACCCTGCTGGAAAATCGCGAGGGCGGCCCGTCCGATCCGGCCCAGAATCCAAAATGGTTCGGCTTCAACCTGCTGGAATATTTCTCCACCGACCCGGATTGGATGAAGTACTTCCCCTACAAAAACGATGGCATGTTTCAGGAGGAGGACTTCCGCTGGATTCGGGACTGGGGCTTCACCTGGGTTCGCCTGCCCATGGATTACCGCTTCTGGACCGACCCGCACCACCTGCTCAAGATTCACGAGAAGCAGGTCGAGCCCATTGATCGCGCTATTCGGCTGGGAGAAAAATATGGCATTCACGTCAACGTGAGCCTGCACCGCGCGCCCGGATACTGCATTCTTGACACCATGGACGAAGCGCTGACCGGCATTCACGTGACCAAAGAGAAGAGCAGCGTTTTCACCGACCCGAAAATGCTGGAGGCTTTCGTCTATCAGTGGACATACTTCGCCCGCCGTTATAAGGGAATCCCGAGCGAAAAGCTCAGCTTCAATCTGGTGAACGAGCCCGTCGTCACCCGGGCGCTGGTGGGAATGAAACCAAAGAATGCCAAAGGCGATCCCTTCGACCTGGAGTTTGCGCAGCAGCATGCGCCCGATTACACCCGCGTGGCGCGCGCGGCCATCGCGGCCATTGCCAAGCAAGATCCGCACCGCCTGGTCGTGACCGACGGCTACATGGTGGGGACCGCCCCGATCCCGGCGTTGTTTGACACCGGCGCCATGCAGAGCTGCCACACCTATCATCCCGTGCAGTTGACGCACTATCGCTGCGAGTGGGCGCGCGGGATGCTGACCGGTTCTGAGCCAGAACCCACCTGGCCGCTCAAGCTGCCAGACGGCACAACCGTTGACCGGGCGGAACTGGCGCGAACCTTTCAGCCATGGGGTGGACTGGCGGCACACGGCGTTCCCATTCACTTCGGCGAGATGGGTTGCTACAAGCACACGCCGCCCAATGTAGTTCTGGCCTGGTTTGATGACACCCTGAGTGTGCTCGGCGACTTACATAGCGGATGGGCGCTGTGGAACTTTCGCGGCCCCTTCGGCATTCTTGACACCGGGCGTTCCGGCATAAAGTATGAAAACTGGCACGGACATCTGCTCGACCGCCCGCTGCTGAATCTGCTGCAGAAAAAAATGAAGGCTTAGCTGCTCTCTCGGCCTTGTCATTCCGAGGAGCGCAGCGACGAGGAATCTGCTCCTGGGTTGGGCACCGGCAAAATGCAGATTCCTCGCTCCGGCCGCAATGACAGGCTTACGCCCCTGGTTTTGCCGCTCCTCCCAACGGCCACAGAAAGCGGTTTTCCTCCTGGCCCGCTACCTGGGTCTGAATGGCGTAAAGGCCGCCAGCCAGGCGGTCTTCCGGGGGCGCTTCGATTTTCGCGCTGGTCGCGTAGAGCGTTTTGCGGTCCTTGCCGCCGAAGGTGCAGGTGGTGATGTTGCGGACTGGCATCTCGATCACACGATCCACCCGACCCTCCGGCGCCACTCGCACAATGCATCCGCCGAAGAAGCGGCAATTCCAAAGGTAGCCTTCCGAATCCACGCTCGAGCCATCGGGCAGCCCGCGTTCGAAACCTTCCAGGAAAGGCCGCTCATTGGTGATGGCGCCCGTAGCGGCGTCATAGTCATAGACCCAGATGATGTTGGCCAAGGTATCTGCAAAGTAGAAGCGGCGGCGGTCGGGACTCCAGGCTATGGTGTTGGAGATGCCGACATTTTTCCGCCAGGTTTTCAGCGCGCCCTGGGGAGTCAGGCTGAATAACTCGCCATCCTGGCCGCCGGCTGGGCCGGCGGTACCATCCCGGTTCACGTTGTTGCGCATCGAGCCGATCCACAGAGTTCCTCGCGGATCGGGCCGCGCATCATTCAGCCGGACTCCAGGCCATGTCTTCAACTGGAAGGCCGGAGCATGGCGGGCGTCGGTCGCGGGCTCCCAGAAAATCACGCTGGAGCCGAGCACAACCGCCAGCGCTTCCTCCTTCGCCGTCAGCGCCAGCGCGGTCACCGGCTCATCGAAGAACCATGTGCGCACACCCTGATCGGCCAGCGTGTAGCGATGGATAAGAAAGCGGTTGATGTCAGTCCAGTACACGGCGTTGTGCGCCGCATGCCATACGGCGCCCTCGCCGCAAACATCGCCGGTAGGTGCGACGCAAATGGGGGGCGTCGTCATTGCACACCGATTCCGGCGAGCAATCCGCCATCTACGAGATAGTCGCCACCGGTGCAGAAGGCGGATTTCTCTGAGGCCAGAAAGGCCGCCAGCTCCGCGACCTCTTCCGGCGTGCCGACACGCCCCAGGGGATGGCCTGCGCCAAAGCGCTCGATTACTTCTTCGACCGGCAACTCTGGGCCGAAGTGCGCGGCCGAGCGCGCCAGCATGGGGGTGCGAATGGAACCCGGGCTGATGGAATTTACCCGAATGTGATCGCCGGCATGGTCCAGCGCCAGCGCCCGGGTAAGACTATGCACCGCTCCCTTCGACGTAGCATAGGCCGCCACGCCCCGCTGGCAGGCACGCCCCTGCACCGAGGCGAGGTTTACGATTGCCCCGCCGCCACGTTTCTTCATCTCGGGAATGCCGAAGTGCGCGAACAGGAAAATGCCGCCCACGTTCACCTGCATGCACCGCTCCCAGGTCTCAGGCTCGGTCTCGACTGCAGTGCCGAAAGGATGAATCGCCGCGGCATTGACCACGATATCAAGCCCGCCGTAAGCGGTGACGGTCTTTGCGACCACCGCCCGCACGTCCCCGGCCGCGCTTACATCACCTTGCTCGACGCACACGCTTAGGCCCAGCGAATCCGCCTCCTGCTGCGTTTCTTTGTTCGCTGCTGCATCGTTGCCACAGGCAACGACCGTGGCCCCGCCGGAGGCCAGGCGCTTGACGATTGCCCGCCCGATTCCACTGGTGCCCGTCACAATTGCAATTTTATTTTCGAAATCGTTCATCGAATGACCCCAAAGGCCTCTGGTAACAAACATGCACCGCTAAGGCCCAAACATGATAACGCTGCGGCGTGGTTGCAGGCATTAGGCGGCTGCCAAGAACACGGCGCCGCCGGCGTCACCTCAGACGGAGCGGTGAACAGTGAAGCCGCCCGGCAACGCGCCCGCTTGAACCGCATCCAAGCTTGAAAGGAAAATAAAATTCCAGGAAGGAAGATCATTCGTGTGAAAAAACGTGAAGTCGTAGTTATTACTGGCGCCTCAGCCGGTGTGGGCCGCGCTACGGTCCGAAAGTTTGCCCGCCATGGAGCCTCGGTCGCGCTGATTGCCCGCGGGCAGGATGGCCTTGAGGCAGCGCGCCGTGAAGTCGAAGCCCTGGGCGGTAAGGCACTGGTTCTTCCTCTCGACGTCGCCGACGCTTCTCAGGTCGAGGCGGCCGCCGAAAAGGTCGAAAGCGAACTCGGTCCGATTGATATCTGGGTGAATAATGCCATGACTTCGGTCTTTTCTCCCATCAAGGAGATGACGGCAGAGGATTTCAAGCGGGTCACCGAAGTCACCTACCTGGGATACGTGTACGGCACGCTGGCGGCTTTAAGGCGTATGTTGCCGCGCGACCGGGGCACGATCGTGCACGTCGGCTCAGCTCTGGCGTACCGCAGCATTCCCTTGCAGGCAGCTTATTGCGCCTCCAAGCACGCCGTGCTTGGCTTCTTTGCCTCGCTGCGGACGGAACTGCTTCACGACCGAAGCGGCGTGCGTACGACGATTGTCCAGATGCCGGCGCTGAACACGCCGCAATTTGGCTGGGTGAAGAGCCGCCTGCCGCGCAAAGCGCAGCCCGTGCCGCCGATCTATCAGCCGGAAGTGGCCGCACGCGCCATCTACTATGCCGCCCACCACCCCGACCGCCGCGAGTACTTCGCAGGATGGTCCACAGTCAAGGCCATCGTTGGCAACAAGCTCGCGCCATCTTTCGCCGACCGCTACCTCGCCCGCCACGGCTACGACTCGCAGCAGTATGATGGCGGCGATGATCCTGACCGTCCCAACAATCTTTATGAGCCTCTGAAGGGCGATTATGGCGCGCACGGCAGCTTTGATGATCGAGCACATTCGCGAAGCCTGGAGTTATGGGCGGAAACCCACGCGAATTGGCTCGCCCTCGCCGCGGCAGCCGGTATCGCCGGCGCCGCACTGCGGGCGCTTATGCGCCACCGGCCGTTACAACATGGTCCTCAGATTCGGGAAAAAGCGGCCTAGTCGCTGGGTACTGCCGGTCGCATGAGCGACCGGCCGTGCATTCCGGCCGTCGCTGCCCGCCTGGGGTGACAGCACTCACCTCAAGTTGTGATCTCAAGCACAATCCGGCGCCCCTTTCCCGGCGAAAATGCCACCAGCGAAGGGAGATTCCATGACGGGACAGACGGAGCTAAGGCAAACGCGCATGATCTGGAGCCCGGGCCGGGCTTACGCCGCCGCCGGCTTCTGCTTTGCCCTTGGGTTGTGCTTCGGATACGTGATGCATTCCGTGCCGCAAAATGCGGCCCCGCCGGCCGCCAGCACGAGTTCCGCCTCGGCTCAGGGCCTGTTGTTTTCACCTTCAGCCACTCCTCGGCTGCCGCTGCAAAACCCTCCGGAAGTCGCCGCCAAGGCGGCCAGCACCGTGCTCGAGCAGTTGAAGTCAGGCCCCAACAACTTCGATCTGCTGCGCCAGGCGGGCAATATCTACATGTACAGCCGGGTTTTCTCCGGAGCGGCGGCTTACTACAAACGCGCCCTGGACCAGCGCAACGATCTCAAAGTGCGAAATGACTACGCCAATGCGCTGTTCTATTCGGGCGATGCGGATGCCGCCCTGCAACAGCATCAAGAAATCCTGAAGTCCGATCCTGCCAATGACAGCGCGCTCTTCAATCGCGGTCTGGTTCTATGGGAGGGCAAAAATGATCCCCAGGGCGCCATAGAATCCTGGAA
Organism: Terriglobales bacterium; assembly: GCA_035517775.1. Taxonomy (GTDB): domain Bacteria; phylum Acidobacteriota; class Terriglobia; order Terriglobales; family Acidobacteriaceae; genus DATIYF01. The sequence goes on along the minus strand of DATIYF010000111.1, from coordinate 2,740 downwards.
GACTCTGCTCAAGGTACACCCCGATCATCCCCAGCGCAGCCGCATCGAAGAGATGATTGCGCAAGCCTCGGAACATGCGCAGCCGGCCCCATAGAGGGCCGCATTCCCAGCCAATGTTTGAGGTCAGTAATGCGAGCTGTTGTGCGCATGCCCGTGACAGGTCAAGGTGCACGTCGGCTGGGGCGACTCCTGGAAGCTAATGGGGCTGGAACCATTCGCGGCCACCACGTTCACGTCAAAATTGATCAGGCGCTGTCCGCTGATGGTGGCGCTGGTGCCGCCCATGCCGTGGGCGGTGTGGCAGCTCGAGCAAGACAAGCCGTCGGTGCCTGTGTGAGTCGCGTGACCCGCCCACGAGGTCGCTCCCAAGACGATGCTCAGGTCGTGGCACTTGGCACACAGAGCGTACGGGCCATTGACCGATAAATCGGGATTCGGAAACAGATTCGAGATGGCCTCGCCGGGCACGGCGGCCTGGCTGAACTCATAGCGCCGCTCGAGGATGTGGGTCCACTTCGAGCCGTGGGGCCCATTGGCGCCGATGCCGCCGAATTCCCGGTTATCATCGCTGTTGTGGCAATCAGTGCACAGGATCTGGGTCCCCATGACCCGCCCCTGCGTGATGCCATCGAGCTGCATCATGTAGCTTCGCAGACTGGCCTGGGGCAGTGCGCTGCTGCGGCTGTGCATCACCGGATGGCTGGAAATGGCGGAAATACTGAACTGTGGGATCAGGTTCAGCGGGTCCCCGGCAGCCACCAGTCTCGCCGGCAGGTATCCAAATTTCAGGTCGGCAATCTTTCCCGTACTGATTCCATGGCAGCGCAGGCAGTTCTCATATTGATTGACTGCTGGGAAAACAGTTGTCACGCCGTCGGTCGCGCTCACCCCAACCACCAGGTTCTGCGAAGGGCGGACGCCGGGGGGCGCCGCAAAGCTTGTGGTCTGGCTGCTGGCATGCGGATTGTGGCAATCCACGCAGGTGGCGTGCCGGTTCTGGTTCAGCACCGCGCTCTCGTTACCGTCATGCGTGTTATTGCCCGCGGGAAACGGGTGGCCGATCTTGGCAAACTCCGCAAAGACGTTGAGCGGCGTGGGTGAGATATTGCTCCCTCCGTTGTGGCAGGAGATGCAGGCCTGTTCATCGGGCCCGCGCAGCAGGCGCGCGGCGCCGGGTGCATTGTGGGTCTGATGGCAGGAGCCGCAACCGTTGCGGCCGACCGTCCCATAAGGGCCGACATCGGGTTGAGACGCCGTCTGGTTGCTCGCCGTCGCATGGATGCTGGCGTACCACTGGGCCAGAGGATTGGTTTGTCCGGTAGTCACGCGGTTGGGGTCGTGGCAGGCCAGGCAAATCTGCCCGCTGGAGTTGTCGCGCACCAGAAAATCTGGCGACAACCGGTCAACCGCCTGAATGTGCGGGTTGTGGCAAGAGGTGCACTCGACGTTGCCGCTGACCAGTTGCACTGCGCCCGTGGGATCGGCGGTCTTGCCCTGGCTGACCAGAGTCGCTACCAGGTCGGCGGAGTCTTTCATGGGCAAAATCAAACTGAATGGATGCGACGATTGCAGATTGCTGCCCAGTTGATCGGAGGGACGCATCGTTCCGGTCATGGTCAACTGGCCATAAGCCGCCGTCAGCCCTGGCGCTACAGTCCCGTCATGGCAGCTTAGGCACAGGCTGGTAGGACCGCCGGGCGGCGGCTGCGTGTTTCCGTTCTGATGATAGGTGGTACTGGAATACGGCGTATAAATCTGCGTGGAAAGCGTCTGGTTCCACAGGGGAGTAATTCCCCCAACCCCTGAATGCGGCGCGTGGCAGTAGAGACATGAGCCTGACAAGCGGCCATTGACCGGCGAAGTACTGTTCGGCGAAAGATCGTGCGCCCCAATCACGTCGCCTGTGATCTGGGTTTGCGCCCGGGCCGCTCCGCCGAGTGCAATTGCAAGCAGCAACGAGAGCACTCCCAGCTGTTTCACTGCCCGCCCCCAGGTTCCGGCCGTTTTGCCAAACCGTGATATTGAAACTCCTGGATGCGGTGATTATAGGAATCCACTACGAAGACGCGGTCGGCGCCATCTATGAACAATCCTGCGGGGAGCTCGAAATCGCCCAGTTCGGCCCCCCGCCCTCCGAAGTAGTACAAAAGGTTCTTCTCGCGGTCAAAGACCTGCACGATAGAATTCAGTCCATCCACGATATAAATGTGCCCCTCCGAGTCCACGCCGATGCCCTTGGGCCGAAACAGCTGGCCGCGCTCCTGGCCCTCGCTTCCGATAGCGAATTGGAACGCCCCCGACCGGTCCAGAACCTGAATGCGGAAGTTCATGGCGTCCACGACGATCAAATCCTGCCCTTGCAGGCGCAGTTCGGTAGGAAAATTGAATTCCCCATCCCCCTGGCCGGTCTTGCCCATGGTCTGCACTATGCTGCCCCGCATGTCGAGCACATAAATCTTGTTGCGGAGAGTATCGGTGACGTAGATGCGCTGCGCCGCGGAATCCACCGCGATGCCGGTGGGGCGTTTGAAGTACCCCTCGCCGCCTTTCAGGCTGCCGATGACGTGCTGAAATTTGCCCGTCCGGTCAAAAACGAAAATCTTCCCTGATTCTGAATCGGTCGTGTAGATATTGTCGTCGCGGTCCACGGCCACGCACTGCGGCGACTGCAATGGATCTCTTCCGCCGAGCCGGGAGACAAACTTGTATTTCTGCTGTTGAAAGTCAAAGATATGAATGC
>DATIYF010000110.1:0-5528 GCA_035517775.1 Terriglobales bacterium | reverse complement strand
CGTAGCGCCGGCGTCCCGCCGGCAACTTCGCAAAAGGCAATACCGCCGGCAAACCTCGGCTCCCGCCGGCACGCCAGCGCTGCGTCTATAATCGATACATCACTTTCTCGAGGTGACCGTTTGAGTTCGCACATGCCCCCGCATCCCGGACAAGCCCCGCCAGCCCCGCAACCGCTGCCTGGAGTGGAAAGCATCATCGCCGTTGGTTCCGGCAAAGGCGGCGTAGGGAAAACGACGCTCGCGGTAAACCTGGCCATTGCCCTCTCGAAGCTGGGCCACAAAGTCGGGCTGCTCGACGCCGATGTTTACGGCCCCAATGTCCCCTTGATGCTTGGCGCCAGCGGCCAACCGAAGGCCTCTGGACCCAACAGCATTGAGCCGATGCAGGCCCATGGCCTCAAAGTCATCTCGGTGGGATTTCTCAATCCAGGCGACAAGCCGGTAATCTGGCGGGGCCCCATGCTGCACTCGATCGTGCGCCAGTTCTTGGGTTCGGTGGAGTGGGGAATCCTCGACTATCTCGTTATCGACCTGCCGCCAGGCACGGGCGACGTGGCTCTGTCGCTCATTCAAACCGTGCCTCTCACCGGGGCCATCGTAGTCTCAACCCCCTCCGATGTTTCCCTGCAGGACGCCCGCAAGGCCATCGAAATGTTTCGCCAGATGAAGGTGGACCTGGTGGGGGTCGTCGAGAATATGAGCTATTTCGTCTGCCCCCACTGCAATCACGAAATCGATATCTTCTCCCGCGGCGGCGCCGAAAGAACCGCCAGCGAGTTCGGGGTCCCGTTTCTCGGCAATATTCAACTCGATCCCGAGATCCGCAAAGCTGGAGACACCGGCAAGCCTGCCGTCCTGGAGGGCGAAGACTCTCCCCATGCCAAGTCGCTGTACGATTTCGCCAGGAAAGTAGCGTCCAGGGTAGAAGAAATTAAGGCCAGCGCCCCTGAGGGCGTAATCCAGATCCAGTAGTACGCTTTTTCTGCCCCGAGGCCCGGCGCTGGTTGGCGCATTTCAAAAAAGTCGCGGCTCTCTTTGGTCTCGCAGGTTATCCTTACTGCCATGCCTTGTGCTTCAGTGCCACCCGGAGATCAGCAACTGGTGCAGATCGTGAATGCCGCCCTGGCCGACGCTTTTCAGCGCGGGGGAAAGTGGCTCGCCTGCAAACCGGGTTGTGCGCAATGCTGCGTCGGTGTATTTGCCATCAGCCAGCTCGACGCTGCCCGCCTCCGCAAGGGTTTGGCCGAACTTGAATTGAAGGACCCCGCGCGCGCGGCTCGGGTGCGCAGCCGTACTCTGGAAGTTGTGGCCCGGTTATCTCCTGAATTTCCCGGCGATCCCGCCACGGGCGTGCTCTCTGAGTCCGACGAGTATGTCGATAAGTGGAACGCCTTCGCCAACGACGAGCCCTGCCCGGTGCTCGATCCGGAAACCAAGACCTGTGACCTTTACGAACATCGCCCGATTCTTTGCCGCACCTTCGGGCCGCCAGTGAAGTCAGAGGGCGAACTCGGCGTTTGCGATTTGTGCTTTGAAGGCGCTACCGAGGAAGAAATCGCCGCTTGTGAGATGATTCCTGACCCGCAGAATCTCGAAGCCACGCTGCGCAAGGAGCACGAGGCTGCCACCGGAACTGGCGGTGAAACCATTGTCGCTTTCGGGCTGGTGCGCTAGCGGGCTGCCCTCAGACTCTCAGGCGGCGTTCTCCCACGCCATTTCCATCCGTTGACTTCCACATTCTCCAACCCTAACATTGTCTGCCTCCGATGAGTTCTCCAAAGATTGGCCAGACTATCTCGCATTACCGGATAACAGGGCCCCTTGGCGCGGGAGGCATGGGGGTCGTGTATCAGGCCGAAGACCTGAAACTGGGCCGCAAGGTGGCGCTAAAGTTTTTGCCGGCGGAGATGGCCAGCAATCCGCAGGCGCTGGAGCGGTTTCGATTCGAAGCGCGCGCAGCTTCGGCGCTGAACCACGAAAGCATCTGCACGATTTATGAAATCGATGAGTTCGAGGGCCAGCCGCTGCTGGCGATGGAGTTGCTGGAAGGGCAGCCGCTTTCCGAGCGACTGGCGCGGCCCATGCCGCTCGACACACTGCTGGACATCGGAGTGCAGGTCGCCGACGCGCTTGATGCCGCGCACCGCGCCGGCTTCATTCACCGCGACATCAAACCCGCCAACATCTTTATCACCAACCGCGGCCGGGCCAAGGTGCTGGATTTCGGCCTGGCCAAGCTGGCCCGCGCGCAACAGGCTGCTACCAGTCTGGCGGGGGCTACAGTCGATGAACCTCGCGCGGCGCTGCTGACCAGTCCGGGGTCGACCGTGGGCACGATTGCCTACATGTCTCCCGAGCAGGCGCGGGGCGAGGAACTCGACGGCCGCTCCGACCTATTCAGCTTCGGCGCTGTACTCTACCAGATGGCTGCCGGCCGCCTGCCTTTCGACGGGGCGACCTCGGCTGTCATCTTTCATGCCATCCTGGAAAAGCCTCCGATTCCCCCGTTGCAGCTCAACCCAGGGCTGCCGCCCAAGCTGGATGAAATCATCCTCAAGATGCTGGAGAAGGACTCCGACCTCCGTTATCAGAGTGCGGCGGAAATTCGTGGCGACCTGAAGCGGCTGCGGCGCGACACAAGTTCAGGGAAAGTAGCTTCCGGCCAGCCAGCGAGCGATTCGGGCAGCTTGGCGGCAGCAGTCAGTTCCGGCGCGACTCCGGTTGCAGCGGCTTCCCCTTCTTCGGGCCGGGTGCTGCTCTCGGCCGCCCGCAGTCACAAATCGGCGACTTCGGCGCTGGCTGTGATTCTTGTAGCGCTGCTGGCGGCGGCTGGATTCGGGGTCTATAAGCTCCTGGTGCGCGGCAGCCCCGCCCTCGACACGCGCAATCTGAGCATCCGCCAGCTTACCGATCACAGCCAGGCAGTTACGGGAGAGGCCGCGGTCTCCGGAGATGGCAAGTGGGTAGCTTATGTGAAGCGCGAGGGCGAACGCAGCCTGCGCGTAAAGCAAGTGCTCACCGGCAGTGAAGTCACCGTGGTTCCACCGCAGCCCGGTTTCTACAACAGTCTGGTGTTTGCGCCGGACGGCAACTTTCTCTACTACGAGCACTCCGACCCTTCCAACGCCAATATCAACAACTTGTATGTTGTGCCTTCCCTGGGCGGGGCTTCGCGGCGGGTGGCGATGGACATCTCGGCAGGGCCGACGCTATCCGCCGACGGCAGCAGGATTCTCTATCTGCGTTCGTCGGAAGACGGGAGCGAGCAGAGGTTGGTTATGGCGAACAGCGACGGCACCGGGGAACGGGTGATTCTGCGCCGTCCCAGCGGCCTCAGCGGATTCAACGGCCGGCCCGCGTGGCTGGGCAAGCTGGATCTGATTGCCATACCTGTGATTCAACTGGAGAAGAACAGCATCACAAATATTCTGATCCTCTCCACGGATGGCAAGCTGGTCGGGCAGTTTCCCTCTCCGCTTTTGATCAACGCTGTTGCCTGGATGCCGGATGGTTCCGGGCTGTTCTTCATTGGAGCGGCAAAATCCACCGGTTTCCGACTTGAAATCTGGTTTCAGCCTTATCCGGCCGGCGAGGCGTACAAGATCACCAACGACCTGAATCCCTATAACTCACTGAGCGTGACCGCCGACGGCAAAGCCCTGGTGACCACGCAGACGCGCATCTCGCAGGCGATTTATGTAGGCGACTCGCCGGCGCAACTCAGCGACAAAATCGATTGGAAGCTGACCCCGATTACCCTGGAGCAGCAGGCCACAGGCAACGGTTTTTCCTGGACTGCCGACGGCCACCTGCTGCAGATCGACGCCTCGTTCCGACTCTATGAATCGGCGGCCGATGGGAGCAATCGTACCCGGCTGCTGGAAAGCGATCAGGCGGACTTTTCTGCCAGCGCCTGCGGACCAGGAACTCTGGCCGTGGTCTCGCGGCTCAACAGCGATGAGAACCGCGTAGCGCTGTGGCGGCTGGATACGGCCTCAGGCGAACTCAAGCAACTCACTCACGGCAAGGATGACGAAGGCGCCGCACCATGCACTCCGGACGGAAAGTGGCTGGTATACACCGGATATAAGGAAGGCGACTCCACGCTGCATATTTTTAAGGTGTCCACCGACGGCGGCGACCCAGTGGACCTGGCGCATGGGGTGATTTCAAGCACGGTGCAGATTTCGCCGGATGGGGCCTTCATCGCGTATTTGCGGACCGACGGCGAAGGGCAGAATGCGAAACAGAAGTTCGTGGTGCAGAAGATGGAGGGTGGCCCGCCGGTGCGTGAGATCGATGCCTCGCCTTACGCCGACACTGTGGGATGGACTCCGGACGGCAAAGGCCTGACTTTTGTGCAGATGATCGGATCGACGCGCAATCTCTATGTGCAGCCTCTGGCCGGCGGCGCACCGTTTCAGCTTACCCACTTCACGACCGAACCGGCGTATATTGTCGCCTACGGCTGGTCGCGCGACGGCAAAAAGATCGCCATCTCCCGCAAGCGGTTCAACGACACCGATGTGGTAATGTTCACCGGTTTTCGTTAGAGACTTCTCGCAGCAGGAAGAGGCGTTATGTTAGAGACCGAAGTGAAGCACCAGGCTCCTTCACTTTACCCGACTACGGCGGAGGCCGCCGCGGGTTTCTAGCTTCCGCGTGACCAGTCTTCTGGTGGTCACGACATGAAGTCTCGCAGTCACGCGAAATGGATACGTTTGTATCGAGGGCGCGCCTATCCAACCGCTTTTACGAGAGCTATGACCACTCCGTGACACCGCTTTTCCATCTGCGTAGTGATCCAGAACCCCGCTGGCGGCACCCTGAGTGCAGAAATATGACTTGTAAAAAAAATGTCAACAAATAGGGCCGGCATTGTAACTACCTCTCGCAGTAGTAATCTATAGCGGTTGTGGGCGGGTTACCTACGCCCGAAGGAATGGAGCGCAGGTTCCTTGTTTTTGCAGTCTTGAGCCTGCTTTACGGGAAATACCGCCGGCTGGTAATAGCCGCCGGAAGTCGCCCCATCATAGATTGAGCATGAGGGTTCGAGAATGATGCGAACTGAAACTATCCGGGTTTCCGCATCCCCTTGGGAGCGGGCGGAGGCGCCCGGGGGAGAGCTTCCTATGGCGGAGCAGCCCGCCCGCAGGGAGTTGATCCTGGTGGTGGAGGATGACCGCGCCGTCCAGAAAGCGTTGAAGCGGTTATTCGAAGGCGAAAAGTTTGCCGTAGAGATCGCGCCAGATGGCCAGGCTGCGCTTGAAGCTTTCCGCCGAGCGACTCCCGCGGCGGTGGTGCTGGACCTTCGCCTTCCCGCCCTCTCGGGGCGCGATGTCTGCCGCGCCATAAAACAGCAGATGCCGTGGCTGCCCATCATCGTCCTGAGCGCCACCAGCGACGTTTCCGATAAGGTTCTGCTGCTGGAGTTAGGGGCCGATGACTACGTCACCAAACCCTTCAGCCCGCGCGAGCTTCTGGCGCGGGTGCGGGCCGCTCTGCGCCGTACCGCCCGCGCCGGAGCG
>DATIYF010000109.1:0-2824 GCA_035517775.1 Terriglobales bacterium | reverse complement strand
GTTGCCGGGAACGTTGGGACCGGGTCCGGTTCCCGGTGTACGCCTGCCAACCGGAGCGGCCGTACCCAGTGCCAGGCCCGAACTTTTGCCTGCACTGAAAGCGATCTCGGTGAAATACCGCGACTCTATAGCGGAGATCGTCGCCCGCGCGGGGCTGCCGCATGATCTTCCCGGCAATGCGGAGATGTCAGACCTGGCGAAGGGCGTCACTTCCGGACCCAGGAAGCCCGCCCTGGAGCGGGTCTTCAAGCCCATGGGCTACAGCGTCAGCGGCGGAACCGGCGGCGCTACGGGTAGCTATCACATTCGCCGCCGGACCGCGGCGAACTCCACCCTGGAGCTCAGCTTGGATACCGGCACGTGGTTCCCTGCCGTGCTGGCCATGTTCTGCGTTTACGGCTTGGGATTTAAGGCAACCGTCATCCTTCCGCCCACCCGAAAAGCCGTAGCCGGAGGCCAATACCCGATCGGCGACGCCGAACGTTGGGAGAAGATTGTGGAGAACCTGGGCGCACTGGTGGCGGAGTTGGAGCGCACCTTCGTCCCCGAGGTCGAAGCGGTGGCTGGCGCTTCGCCGGAGTGGTACAAGCCGGAGAGCTGAAACATGATGGCGGCCTCGCATACAGGAAGGCTGACCGAACCTCCGGCGCCGTTTCGGCAAATCTCTCACGACACTCTGGAGTTGCGCGAAGGCGGCGGAGGCATGGCGGTGTTGGGGCTGCCATTCTTCTTGGCGGGTGTGCTGATCGCGCTCAGCGTGCTGCGGCTAGTGCGCATCAAAATCGATCCCGAGCCGCAAAGTATATGGCCTTTTCTGGCGTTTGCCGCTATGGGCGCCGCTTTCATCGGCGTTGGCGCGGTCATGATACTTGGACGGCGATGGCTGACTCTGGACGTCAGCCGGGGAGCGCTGCTCCGCAGCTACGGGCTGCTCGTGCCGCTGCACACCCAGGAGCGGCTGTTGAGCGAATTCAATGCCGTGGTCGTCGCCTATGATGCGGGCGATTCCGATTCACCGGAGCGCTATCCCGTGCGCTTGCGCTGCGTCACCGGGCCAGACTTCGTGATGCGCTCGCCGGCAACGTTTGGCGAATCGCGGAGCCTGGCACAGTACCTGTCGGCGTTTCTGCGCCTGCCTTTGGTCGACACGACCACCGACCATGAAACCATCCTCGCTCCCGGGCAGCTCGACCATAGCTTGCAGCAGCGCCTTCAGGCCGGCGACAACGAGCAGTCCCAACCCGCGCGGCCGCTCAAAATGCGGTGCCAGATCAGTGAGTCTGCGGGGAAGACAACAATCGTCATTCCCGGCGGAGGCTCATGGCCGGCGGGAGCCTTCAGCATCGCGTTCCCTCTCTTCGTGCTGCTGATTGTGATGCCCGCCCTGCTGCGATTCCTCACCCGAGGCGGCTCGCCGCTTTTGTATTTCGCGGTGCTGCTGCTCCTCGTTCTGCTGGTGATTCTTCCTTTGATCTTTTTCAGCGTCAACCTGATGGTCGCGAGCAAACGAAAACGAGTGTCGGTCACGGCTTCGCCTGCAGGCATAGAAATCAGCCAGCGCAGCGGACGACGCACACGCACTACCGTGGTTTCTATTGCCGACCTGGTAGACCTGGACTGCAGCACCGCGGAAGCGGCGGTGAAATCGGTAAGAAGCTCGTCGATAAGACTGGCTGAAGTTCCGAGTCCCGACCTGCAGCGCTGGGCCGAGTTTCTGAAACGCTGGCTGCCCGCCAGAGGCATCATCGTGAAATCGCGGAACGAGCTGCTGACCTTCGGGGAAGGACTACCCGCCGACGAACTCCAGTATCTGACATGTCTGCTGCGTCGAGCGCTGGCCAGTGCCTCAACGGAGCGGCATCATCCGGAAAGCTGATGTGGCCGGCACACAAGGCCCACCCCCCTTCCCTGGACGATTCGTGGTGTCCTGAGCTCGCCTTGAAGAGCATGGCTTCAGCCGTACCCCTGTGTGCCCGATGGTACGCCTTCAGGCGCCGAGGGATCTTTCCCGCAGCGGCGATAAAGCCGGGTCTCTGGATAAACATTTTGCGGCACGCCGGAAAGCCTGCCCTGAGAGCCGCAGCGCGTGCCCTTTCACCGCAGGTTTAGAACAATACGGGATGATTTGTGAGGCTCCAGGCATACCGTTTCAGTGGTAAAGTACAAGCCGCAAAATATGATCGGTCATTCCGCTCGGCCGAGGAGATCGCCAATGATGAACTTGCTGGGACACCTGAGGAATTTCCGCAAGGCAGGCGTGGCGCTGGGGTTGTGTACGCTGGCGATAGCTGGAACGCCGGCGGCGCAGGCGCAGACTTACTCCGTTGTGTTCAGCTTCAGCGGCCCGTCAACCGGTCTTTATCCTGTCAGCGGTGTGACCGTCGACCGCGCCGGCAATCTTTACGGCACCACCCAGATCGGTGGCCCGGGAACAAATTGCTACGAGGGGTGCGGCACGGTGTTCAAGCTATCTCGCCACGGCTCCGGCTGGGTGTTCACTCCTTTGCACAGCTTCGTCGGCGGCACCGATGGCGGCAATCCCAGCGCGCGGCCGGTCTTCGCACCCGACGGGAGCCTGTGGGGCACCACGACCGAAGGCGGGGTGGGATGTTTCGGTATGGGCTGCGGCACCGTTTATCAACTGCAGCCGCCGCAACATGCGACGGGAAATATTCTCGGCGGATGGTTGGAAACCGTGATCTACCGTTTCAATGACAGCGGCGATGGCAACATGCCGGAAGACGCCGACCTCCTTTTCGACGCATCAGGCAATGTCTACGGCAGTACGTTCACCGGCGGCGACGGCAGCCAATGCTTCGGAGGT
>DATIYF010000108.1:0-6241 GCA_035517775.1 Terriglobales bacterium | reverse complement strand
TCAACGACTCTGCCCGCTACGTCGCCCGGCAGGTAAATGTCAACGCCAACGGGCGCGCTGGGGTGGGGCACCATGTCCGACACGATGAAGGCACCGGACATACAGACGTCGCGCGTCGTCCCCGAGCGCTCCTGCAGCGCGCCGTCCCGGTCAACCCAGCAGAAAAAGACGGGAGCCGACAGCCGAAAGCGTCTCGCTCGTCTGAGTTCCACCATTCCTCCTACTGGCTCGGCTGTTAAGAGGCTGGGCATTGGAATAGTTGAAAATGAGAATGGGGTTTTCCCAGCGGATGGACAAGAGAAGGATTGTGTGCGTGACTGCCACCTCTGGTTTTCTTCCGGTCAGCTGACGAATTTCCAGGAGGCAAGTGAACATTCCGCTCACCGGGCGAAGGTACGTTTGTCCCGGTCGGGCTGGCGTGATCCAGAGATTGGAGTGTCAAATTGCAGGGTCAGGACCCGCAAAGATGCAAAACTATGCAACCATTTCTTGCCCTTATGGAGGGAATTAAAAAATTAGGATTGACAGCTCTGCTGCGGAACTGCAGAATCTGCAGTCAAACACCCAGCCGTGTCGGCGTAAGTATCCCCAGCACTTGGGGCGTAGGACGGGGCATGTACGCATGCCGGCGGTAAGGCGTGCACACTCGCTGTCGCCGAGTTCTTGTACCGGAATTTTAATCTGGTGGTCATACTTGAGTAGCACGCAGCTGCCTATACTGTCTGGCGGTTCGAGCAGCGGTTTCACGTCAGTCTCTCTAGCAGGTTCGTCCCAGGAGCTATCGTGGAAGAGCAACGTTCCCCGGCACCAGAGGCGCTGTCACTGATCGTGGCCGACGCTGACCCGCTGAGTTGCGCGCTTTTGGCCGCCCTGCTGAACGGACAGCCAGATTTCCGGGTGCTGGCCACGTGCGCAAGCCAGGACTCGCTTCTCAGCCGGGTGCGCCACGGGGGCGTGGATGTGGCGCTGGTCGGCGTGGATCTTGCCGACGGTCCTCTGACCGGCCTGATGGCCTTAAAGACGGGGCGGGAGTTAGATCCGCAACTACGCGTCGTCCTTCTACTGAACCACTCCGAACCCCACCTGGTTCTGGATGCCATGCGGGGTGGGAGCCGCGGGGTCTTTTCACGCTCCGATTTTCAGCCGGCCGCGCTTTTCAAGTGCATTCGCTGCGTCCATCAGGGACAGATCTGGCTCAATACGCAGGAATTGGGATATGTGCTTTCCGCCTGGAGCCGCACGCCGCAGCTGCGAGTGGTGGATGCTCACGGCCTGAAACTGCTCAGCCACCGTGAGGAGGAAGTGGTGGGACTGGTGGTGGAAGGCCTGGGCAACCGTGAAATTGCGCAGCAACTCAACCTCAGCGAGCATACGGTCCGTAACTATCTGTTCAAGATCTTCGACAAGCTCGGGGTCTCCAATCGTGTGGAGCTTGTTCTCTACGCCACAAGCCACCCGCGCAAAGCCCCGCAGCCTACAGCCTTGAGCCAGCTTCCTCCTCGCACAGCTTCCGGACCCCCTCCGGCTGCGACTTCCCTTAGCCCGCTTAAGACAGTCTCAGAAGCCTTCCCCCAGGCGGTGGAGTCCGCCGGTCGCCGCACCCCGACAGCCTAAGTTGAATAGACAGGCGCCGCCATCCCGAGGCGCTCTGAATCTGTTCTTGGCGAAAGTGCCCACCCGCAGAAGAAAATTAAAATCAACGAGTAACCATGGAGCACTTGAGAGCGGGCAACCTTGACAAGAAGCACTCATGCCGCCAAGCCGCTGAATCTTGTCCGCTTTGGGGGTTTAACATCTTCAGCCGTTTCTTGCGCTCAGGCAGCCTTTTCCACAGCCTGCTAATGGCCTTCTTGCAGAGCGGCTTTCGGCCAGCCGTTCACCCAGGCAAGGGTCGAAATCTGCAACGAAGGCTTTCCGGAATGAGCGTCATATGCGTGAAAAACGATGACGTCTTCCGGTTTTCCCAAAAGCACCGACTCTCCGCCTGGACCGAGCCAGCGGCCGTTGCCTGCCAGCAGCGGAGTTCCACCGCCCTGCATCATGGGAACGCCGCTTGCATCCACGTAGGGGCCGGTAACGGCGCGTGAACGGCCGACCATCGTTTTGTAGTTGCTGTGCGTTCCGCGGCAGCACAAGTCCCAGGAGACGAAGAGGTAGTAATAGCTATCGTGGTGAACGATGAAGGGCGCCTCGATGGCCTCCCAATCCGGCGGAAGGTTCGGTGGCGGCGGAGGGGCGTTGGCCGGCTTGGACCGCGTGGCGAGCGAATAGAGTTTGGTGTCTTGCTTCGATAACAGGCCGGTCTTGCGGTCAATGCGCCGCATTTTAATGCCGCTCCAAAAGCTGCCGAAGGCCAGCCAGGTCGTGCCCTGAGCGTCTATTACCAGGTTGGGATCAATGGCGTTGAAATCATCCTGCTCCGTAGAGCGAAGCACCAGGCCGCGATCCTCCCAATGAAAGCCGGGGCTGTGCGGGTCGAGGGTTTTGTTGGTCAGCAGAGCAATGCCGGAGGTGTTTTTACCGAAGACTGAAAACGCGTAGTAGAGGTGATATTGGCCATCGAAAAAGGAAATGTCGGGCGCCCAAAGCTCGCGGGTCTGCGGGCTTTTTTTCTTGATCCACTCCGGGACGCCGGGCAAGACATAGCCACAGCGCTTCCATTCATGCAAATCCCTAGAGCAGCGAATGGGAAGTTCGCCCTCACGCGGATGCTCGGTGGCTGTGCCAAACAGGTACCAGGTATTGCCTTCTTTAATAATCGAGGGGTCATGCGCGCCCTCGACGTCGCCCGCGAGGGAAAGTGCCTGGGGCACGGCGGGAGCGGATTGGGCCCAGCTGGTAAGGGTAAGGGCGACGGCGACGGCCACAGAAACCGAAAACGCGAATTTCATGAGCATCCTCATGATGCCTCCCGTTGCTGATATTAAGCGAACCGCCCGAGGCGAGCACATCAGGGCGGACCGGCATTTCCGCTCCCAGCGTCGGGGGGCATGAGGCGGAGCCCAAACTGATGTTTTTTCACTTCCTCCTGATTAATGCGCGTGGCGATCTGCAACTCCTGTTCTGACTCCTTAGTGCGGCCGAGCCGGGCATAGGTCAGGCCCAGATAATAGTGCGCCTCACGCAAACCCGGATCAATATCCGCCGCCTGCTGCAACAGGTTGGCGGCCGCCTGATATTGCTTAAGATTCAAATCCACGCGGCCCATTCCGGTGAGAGCGCCCGCATGGCGGGGGTTGCGCTGCAGGACGAAATGGAACCTGGCGGCGGCGCGATCGAGCTCGTTCTGATCCAGGTCCAGCAGGCCCAGGCGAAAATAAGATTCGGTTTGGGCCGGGTCGAGCTTTACCGACTCTTCAAACTCGCGCCGCGCCGCGGGGTCTTGTTGCAGGCTGGCAAGCGTGAGACCTAACGCGTAGTGGCCGCTGGCATCCTGGGGCCGCAGCTGCACGTAGCGCTGAAACTGCACCCGGGCATCCTCAAAGTTCGACATGCCAATCTCGGCCCGCCCCAGAGCATAAATCGCCGGCGCATCGTCTTTGCGGAGGGTCAATTCCTGCTGCAGGGCCTGAACGGCATCTTGCAACAGCGACATGCGCAGAGCCACCATGCCGAAATCGAAAAGCGTATCTGGATCCTGGGGCGCGATCTTGCGCGCTTCGATCAGAAGAGAGAGGGCTTTTTCATCATTGCCCGCCTGCACCGCCGCTCGCGCCTGCGTTCTGTACACGCCGAGCAGGGCGTTGGCGGCGTCGTGGCGCTGCGGGTCTAACTTCAACGCCTGCCGGAATTGAGCAATGGCGTCATCGCCCCGATCCGATTGAGCGTACAGCAGGCCGAGATCCACGCAGGCGCTGGCAAACCCCGGATCAATCTGCAGGGCCTTCTTGAACAGGGCTTCGGCTTCCGAGTTGCGATGCTGCTGTGCCCGCACGATGCCCAGCAGGTTAAGCGCGCGTGAGCTGTTCGGGGTCTGCCGCAGCACAAACTGAATTTCGGTTTCGGCCCGTGAGAGGTCGCCCCTGGCGATTAACTCCGCCGCGTCGCGCAGAAGGCCGAAATTAGCTTCGGGCGGTTTGGAGGAGCTCTGGCCCGAAGACACGCGCGGCAAGATAAGCAGCATAACGAGGCAAAGCGCCAGCGCCGGTGCGCGCGTTCGGCTACCAAGAACGTAGCCGGGCTGAACCCTCATTGTGGAACCGTTCCCGTTGCCATGCCGCCGGTGTGGTGGGAAGTAGCCAGCAATCGCTGAGTGATCTGGAATTCTTTGGCTTCCAGATCAGAGCGGCCGACGCGATGATAAATACGCCCCAGCAGATAGTGCGCCGAGGAGTTATTGGCATCGAGCGCGACCGCCCGTTGGGCCTCATGTTCCGCCTCGGCAAGTTTTTCGAGATCGAAATACGCCTTCGCCAGTTGGTAATGCGCCTTGGCGGATTTAGGATCAATCCCGACGGCCTTCTCCAGTAGTGTGACGCCCTCCTCAGGCGTACCTGATTTCACCAGCAGAATTCCCAGGTCCAGATACGGCTCAGCATTGTGCACGCCGCTCACTTCATCGAGCGCGATGGCCTTGCGGTAGGCGGCGATGGCCGGCTCAACCTTGTTTTCAGCCTCGAGGCAAAGACCAAGGTTGTCTTGTGCGCGTGCGCTGGTGGGGTCGTGCTTGAGCACCTCATTGAAGGCGGCAATCGCTTCATCAAACCGGTTCTGCTGATAGCGCACCCGCCCCAGGTGATAACGCGCCTCGAGGTTGTCGGGGTCCATGCGCAGCGCCATTTCCAGATAGCGAGAGGCATCGTCGTAGTCGTTCAGAAGAACATAGTCGAGAGCCACAATCTTGAGATCGTCGGCGCCAGGGGGCTTGAGCCGGGCCGCCGCGGTATAAAGATGCAGCGAGTCGGCCGGCTTGTCCTGCCGGAAGCGCACGTAAGCGATCAGGTAGGCGGCATCATCGGACTGGGGATGAAGGGCCAGATACGCCTCAAGCTCGCGCCCGGCCTCGTCGTAGCGGCCGAGATTGATGGAGCACTTTGCCAGATAGAGCCGGGCCTCGGTCTGGTTGGGTTGCGCTTTCTCGATCGCGGCAAAGGCGCTGGCGGCCTGCTGCCAGCGGCGCTGCTGGAATAACTCTCGCGCAGTATCTATACCGGCTGTCTGGGCGGCACAGGCCGAGAGCAGCAGCGCGCAAGCCGCGCTTATCACCCACGCCATGGTCAAGGCACGTCGCATCTCAGGGCTGTGAAATGGACTCCGTAATGCGGAGAATCTGGTCCGCCTTGATATCTTTCATTGTCTGCACCACACCGCTGGGCCAGTGAATTTGAATCTGCCGCAGGGACTCTGCCGCCCCCAGGCCGAAGTGCAGCCGCGAGTCACTCGAGGATTCATAACTGCCGCTGGTTGTCACGGTGGCATATTGCGGGCCGCCGCTGGTTTCAATCTCCACCCGCGCCCCGATCGCGTCGCGGTTACTCTTCACGCCCGTCAGCTTCAACTCGATCCAATGGTTCGGGGTCGGGGTTTCATTCCTCAGCACCCAGGCCGAGCCGTTGTTGGAGGTCACGACGAAATCCACTTTGCCGTCATTGTCGAGATCGCCCTCGGCCATGCCGCGCGAGGCCCATCGCTCACTGAAAATCTGACCCGAGGCGCCGGAAACATCCACAAATTTCTTGCCCTTTTCGTTATGCAGCAGCACGGGCGGCTCGCGGTAGCGAAGGTGGGGCTCATTGATTTCGATGGTATCCATCACGTGTGACTGAACGATGAACAGGTCCTTCCAGCCGTCGTTGTCGTAGTCCACAAAGCGCACGCCCCAGCCGGAATGCAGCAGGCTGATCGCGCCCAGGCCGGAACTGTTGGTGGTGTAGTTGAAAGTGCCGTCTCCGGCGTTTTCGTAAAGTGCGTAACGCTGGTTGGCTAGATCAGTGATGATCACGTCCGGCCAGCCGTCATTATTGTAGTCCGCGAAATCCACGCCCATGCCGGCGAAGGAAGCGCCGCTGCCATCCAGGCCGACGCCGGAAACCAGGCCGACCTCTTCAAAGGTCCCATCGCCCTTGTTGTGAAAAAGGGACTCGGGAATGGAGTCGTTGGCGACCAGAATATCGGTCCAGCCATCGTGGTCGTAGTCGGCGATCGCGATTCCCAGGCCCTTGATGGGCTTATCCACGTGAGCCTGCCGGGTCACATCCTTGAATTTGCCGTTGCCCTCATTGTGGTATAGCAGGATGGAGAT
>DATIYF010000107.1:0-2378 GCA_035517775.1 Terriglobales bacterium | reverse complement strand
AGATCGAAAAGAAGGCGGGCTGAAGCCTTAAGCCGCGAAGTTTTGGGCACTTCCTGGTTTGCTGCATCCTTGGGCAGTCCTGTAGAATCAATATTTCCGGAAAAGAGGTCAGGACAAGCCATGAAGGCCGCCATTCATCCTCATTACCACGAAGTGCGGGTAACTTGCGCCTGCGGCAACACGTTCACCACGCGCTCAACCCACAAGAGCGACATCCACCTGGAGATCTGTTCCAACTGCCATCCTTTCTTCACCGGCAAGCAGAAGCTGATGGACACCGCCGGCCGCGTGGAGCGCTTCCGCCGCAAGTACGCCAAAGCGGAAAAGAAGGTGTAGGAGGTAATCGCCCCCGACGGGGCTGACCGATATAGGTTTCAGGTTACCCAGACCTGACGGTCCGGGCCGATTGCCTGTCGGCGCTCTCGCGCCTTTGTGAGCCGCAAGTTGCTGGAGTAAAACCGATACAATACGCTCGTGAACAAGCACTGGCCTGGCCCGGCCACGCCTGCCGAGCCGCCCCGTGGGGCGCGGGTGCCGGAGTGTGTGCGCATCGGCGGGGTCGAGATACGTCCGGCGACGGTGCTGGCGCCCATGTCCGGCGTCACGGACACGGTCTTCCGCCGGTTCATCCGCGAGATGGGCGGCTGCGGGCTGATCATGACCGAGTTCACCTCGGCCGACGGCCTGTTGCGCGACCGGCGCGTGCTCGGCCGTTACCTGCACTTCTATGACGACGAGCATCCCATTTCGGCGCAGCTTTTCGGCAGCGATCCCAAGGTGCTGGCCGATGCCGCGCGCATGGTCGAAGACCTGGGCTTCGACCTGGTCGACCTGAACCTCGGCTGCCCGGCGAAAAAAGTCGTCAAGTGCAACGGCGGCTCAGGCCTGCTGCGCGACCTGCCGCGCATCGGCAAGATTTTCGAGACGGTACGCGCGGCGGTGAAGATTCCCTTCACGGTGAAGTTCCGCGCCGGGTGGAATGATCAGGAGATCGTCTGCGTCGAGCTGGCGCGGCTGGCCGAATCCTGCGGTTTGCAGGCGGTCGCGCTGCACGCCCGCACGCGCGAGCAGGGATACTCCGGCACGGCTCGCTGGGAGTGGATCGCGGCGGTCAAGCAGGCCATCAGCATCCCGGTGATCGGCAACGGCGATATCCGCACGCCCGAAGACGCGGCCGCCATGGTCGCGCAGACCGGCTGCGATGCCGTGATGGTTGGCCGCACGGCGGCCTCGAACCCGTGGATCTTCCGCCAGATCGAGCAGTTCGAAGCCGGCGGCGGATACCAGCAGCCGGCCGAGGCCGACCGCTATCGCATGATCCGCACCTATTTCCGCATGCTGGTCGAAGAGCAGATGCCGGGCGCCGCCGGCAAGATGAGGCAGTTCGCCTCGTGGTTTACCCATGGGGTAGCCAACGGCGGCCATCTGCGCAAGGCCATTTACGAGGCGCGCACGGAGCGGGAGATCCTCAGCCGCGTGGAAGAATTCTTCACGCCGATCGCCAGCCAGGCGCAGAGTTTGGCTGTCTAACTCCAACGCGGAGACCATCGACAACCCCGGAGCCGTTTACTCACTTTAGTCGCCACTTTTCGGGGAAGAATTCCACTCTGAGGCGGCCATACAACCGCAATGTTTTCATTGAGTTGCAATACAGCAAGCCATCAGGAAAACAATTGATCTGAATCGTTAATTTCGGTGGCAGTTTTGCAGTCTTTTCACAGGAGTTTGTTATCTAATATGAAGATGACCGATAGATTTCTTAAACGCTATCTTTTTGCCAGTGATTTCGACCAGACCCTCAGCTTCAATGACTCCGGTTTTATCCTCAGCGAGCTGCTTGGGATCCCGGTGGAGGAATTCAAGCGCAAGGCCACCGGCATGGCCCTGATGAACCTGGTGCAGCAGGGCGCTGAGCTGGCGTACCTGCTGCTGCATGATCCACAATTCCGGAGCGTTCGCCGCGAGCATCTGCTGGCAGCCGGGAAGAAGATTCCCCTGAAGCAGAATATTGATCTGCTCTACAAAATCCTCGGCAGCGGCATCGAAGGATACCACTTCGATTTCTACGTGCTCTCGGCGGCGCCGGTAGAACTGGTGCAGTCCGCGCTCGAGGGCCTTCTGCCCGCGGATCACATCTTTGGCACCGAGTTCAAGTACAACTCTGGCGGTGAGATCGAGGCCATCACTCGCGTCACGGCCGGGTACGGCAAGGTTGCGCGCCTCGACCAACTGCAGGCCGACCTGCAGATCGGCCCCGACCACATTATTTATGCCGGCGACGGCAGCTCCGATCTCCATGCCATGCTGCACGTGAACGGTCTCGATGGACTGACCATCGCCGTCTCGGAGAGCCGGGACGTTACGCAGGTCGCCAAGCG
>DATIYF010000106.1:0-2551 GCA_035517775.1 Terriglobales bacterium | reverse complement strand
TCGGGGCGATGGGAATAGAAGATATCGACATACTCCAGGCCCATGCGCTTTAGGCTCTGGTCGAGGCTGGCAAGAAGATACTTGCGAGAGCCGAAGTCGCCGTAGGGGCCGGGCCACATGTCCCAGCCAGCCTTGGTGCTGATGATCAGTTCGTCGCGATAGGGCGTGAAGTCGAGTTTAAGAATACGCCCGAAATTTTCTTCGGCTGAGCCGTAGGGCGGGCCATAGTTGTTGGCCAGATCGAAATGGGTGATGCCGAGGTCGAAGGCGCGTCGTAGCATGGCGCGGCCGTTCTCGAACACGTCCACTCCGCCGAAGTTGTGCCACAACCCGAGCGAAATCGGCGGCAGGTCAATACCGCTGCGGCCGCAACGGCGGTACGGCATCGCGTCATAACGTTGGGGATTGGCGACGTACACGGTGGCCTCCTGAGTGCGACTTTCTAAGACGGCGAGAAGTTAAGTATATGGGAGGGATGCTGCCGACGCACCTGCGCTCCCGGCCCGCGAGTATCATGGGGGCTGGCACGAGCGCCAATGCTGCCTTTCAAGCTCATCTACAGCGACGACTATTATCTGCCTATCGGCGAGCACGTTTTTCCTGCCGAAAAATATCGCCTGGTCCACCAGCGGCTGCTTGAAACCAATGTGGCACAGCGCGGAGATTTCCTCGCTCCCCAACCCGCCTCGGACCGCGACGTGTTACTGGTGCACACCCCGCAATACGTGGAGAAGTTGACCAAGGGAACGCTCTCCGCCATCGAAGCCATGCAGATGGAGATTCCCTACTCGCAGGAGCTGGTACATGCCTTCTGGCTGTCGGCCGGCGGATCGATCCTGGCGGCGGAACAGGCCCTCAAACACCGCGTGGCTTTCAACCTTGGCGGCGGATTCCACCACGCCTTCCCCGACCACGGCGAGGGTTTCTGCATGATTCACGATGTGGCTATCGCCATCCGCCGCATGCAGCGCGACGACAAAATCCGCAAAGCGATGACGGTGGATTGCGACGTCCACCACGGCAACGGCACGGCGGCGATCTTCGCGGGCACGCGCACCGGGAGCGAGCCGCTGCCGTCGGTTGCAGCTTCCACCCTTAACCCGGCGGGCAAGATGCGGGGCGCGCATGCTGGCGACGTGTTCACCATTTCTCTGCATCAGAAAAACAACTACCCGGCATGGAAGCCGGCATCGTCCATTGACGTTGACTTGCCCGACGGTATGGGCGATGACGATTACCTAGCCTGGCTCTACAATGCGCTTTCTTCCGGATTGCGGCAGTTCGAGCCGGATTTGATCTGCTATCTCGCCGGCGCCGACCCGTACCGCGAAGACCAGCTGGGCGGGCTGGAGCTTACAATTGAGGGATTGAAAAAGCGCGATGAGCTCGTATTTCGCGTGGCCAAAACACGGGACATTCCGGTGATGGTGACCTACGCGGGAGGATACGCGCAACGGGTGGAAGATACCGTGACGATCCACTGCAACACCGTCGTGGCGGCAAAGGAAGTGTTCTCTGATTAGCTCGCGCGGCGGCAGTGCTCACAAGTTTCCTCCTGTGAGAAGGTTCGTATCAGGGCATGGCTTCAGCCGTGCCGCCTGAACACGCCTAACACGATTCGCGCCGGACAGGCGCAACTACCCACGCGCCTCTCCGGGGAGTCACTTAGTTGCGCCAGTCGGGCGCGACAACGACATCTGACAAACCGTGACGGCACGGCTGAAGCCGTGCCCTGACACAACCACTTCGCCTGCGAAAGTGAGCTGGTTGGCGACCGACGCTGCACCGTCATTTTCGGATATCCAGCGCGATCCATACCGCCTCGCTGTCATAGAGCAGAGGCATTTCGATTTCCGCGCAGCGGGAAGAATGCACGGAATAGTCCTTGCCCGTAATGACCGTGGGGATGGAGAGCATGCACGTGGCCTCATACCCGATCTTGGCTTTGAACAATCCGGCAACCATGTTGCATATTTCGCCGATCGCGTCAGGGGACTGAGAAGATGCCTCTTCCGCCGAGACCCCAAGCATCTGGGAGGCGATTTTTGCGGCCGCTCCTTTGCTGCAGCGTAACGAAAAGACGCCGCTGAACGCGCCCCCAATCCCGATCACTCCGGTCACATCGGCATGGACGGGTAACTTTTGCCCGGTGGCGAGAGTAATCTCCGAGCCGACCATCATAGAGAATACTTCTCTGGCGGCATCGCCCAACGCCGACGGCCAGTTGCTGGCTGGCATGATGGGCAGGGCTTTGCCGCCGGCCTGCGAGGGTGAAGCCATGTCTTGCTCCCGGTGACGTTCCAGCCATGTTAGGACCCAGCCGGAGGAAGGGCGATCAGCAAGGTTGCAGGTCTCGTCCAAAGGTGCGGGCCTCACATACCGAATCGGCAACGATGCGGAATCGGGAGCGCGAGTTATCGCATGAAATGGCGGCCCAAGACTCCGGTGATGCCATCTTGCAGGAAGTGCCCCATCATACCCGGGCGCAGGCTCCGGCGCCAAAGCGCCAGCAATCCGAACAGGCAGCCGTAGACCGCGATGATGATCATCA